>JAUXZO010000158.1 GCA_030692685.1 Acidovorax sp.
CGCCGAGTCAGACGACTTTCGTCGACTTCCTGCGCGGCGACCGGAGTCAGGAAGGTTCTGAACTGCTGTTCCGCCGGCGCGGCGGGGTGCTGGGGGACTTCATCAATTCCAATCCGGTGCTGGTCAAGGGCTCGGTCAACCTGGGCTACGCCACACTTCCCAGCATAGGCGCCAGTTATGCCAGCTTTCTGACCCAAAAGGCAGCCCGGACCTCGGTGCTTTTTGCCGGCAGCAACGACGGCATGCTGCACGCCTTCAAGGACACCGGCGGCGTTGTCCCGGCTGAGGACGGCAAGGAAGTGTTCGCCTATGTGCCACGGACGGTTTACCCCAACCTGGCCAAGCTGGCGGACAAGACCTATGGCACGGAGTTGCTGTTTCACCAGTTTTTCGTGGATGGCCCGCTGCTGGAGACCGATGCTTATGTCCGGGCGCCGGGTGCAACTGTCGCCAGTTGGCGCAACTACCTGCTGGGCTCACTGGGCGCCGGCGGACGCGCCATATACGCCCTGGACGTCACGGACACTGCCAACCTCGGTGCCTCCAGCATTCGCTGGGAACTGTCAAGCGCTACAGACAGCGATATCGGCCATGTCTATTCCCCGGTCCAGGCAGGTGTGTTGCCCAATGGAGAGTGGGTGGCCATCTTCGGCAACGGGCAGTTCAGCACAGCGGGCAAGGCCGTGTTGTTTGTTGCCAATCTTGAGACGGGCGCCATCCAGAAACTTGTGGTGGAAGCGGCAGGGTCGAATGGCTTGAGCGGGGTGTCACTGCAGCGCAACAGCCTGGGACAGATTACCAATTTGTTCGCCGGGGATCTCAAGGGCAACCTGTGGAAGTTCAATTACAACGTTTCGGCGGCCAGCCGATTCGAGGTCGCGGGTGGCGTGGCCCTTTTCACGGCCGCCAGCACAGGCGGCGTGGCGCAGCCCATCAGCCAGCCGCCCACCTTGTTTGACCACCCTGATGGCGGCAAGATGCTGATTTTTGGCACCGGTGTACTGTCGACCGAAGCCGATGCCAATTCAACCGCAGTCCAGGCCATTTACGGCGTCTGGGACAAGCCCTCAGACGTGGCATTTTCGCGCCCCATGAGCCGCACTTCGCTGGCAACCCGCACGGTGACGTCGA
>JAUXZO010000172.1 GCA_030692685.1 Acidovorax sp.
GGCCTTCTTCCACTGCGTGGCACGCGATGCGGATACCGCCGATGTTGAGCAACTGCGGGCGTTCGGCGCGGCAGCGGTCGTTGACGTGCGGGCAGCGCGGGTTGAACGCGCAGCCCGGCGGCGGGTTCAGGGGGTTGGGCACCTCGCCCTGCACGGGGGTGCGGGCCCTGCCGGTGTCGTGCATCTTGGGGATGGCATCGAGCAACATGCGGGTGTAGGGGTGGCGCGGGGTGTCAAACAGCGTGTGTTTGTCGGCCAGTTCCACCAGGCGGCCCAGGTACATCACGCCGACCTGGTCGCTCACGTGGCGCACCACGGCGAGGTTGTGGCTGATGAACAGGTAGGTGAGATGCCGCTCGCGCTGCAGGTCCTTCATGATGTTGAGCACCTGGGCCTGCACCGACACGTCAAGCGCGCTGGTGGGCTCGTCGCACACCAGAAACTCGGGCTCGGTGGCCAGGGCGCGCGCAATGGAGATGCGCTGGCGTTGGCCGCCAGAGAACTGGTGCGGGTACTTGACCATATCGAGGGGCGACAGGCCCACGGACTTGAGCAGCTCGCCCACGCGTTGCTTGAGCTCAGCCTTGTCGGTGATGAGACCGTGTTCTTTCAGCGGCTCGCCAATGATGTCTTCGACCAGCCAGCGGGGGTTCAGGCTGGCATACGGGTCCTGAAAAATCATCTGGATGCGGCGGCGCATGGCCTGCGCGTCCTTGCCTTTGAAGGCGGCGTGGGCGTCCTGGTTGTCAAACGTGAGGCCGCCGCGTGTGGGCTCGTACAGGCCCACCAGCAGGCGGGCCACGGTGCTTTTGCCGCAACCGGACTCGCCCACCAGGGCCAGGGTCTTGCCTTTTTCGATCTCAAAGCTGACGCCGTCCACCGCATGCAGCAAAGTGCGGGGCTTGCGTTCGATCACGCGGTTGAGCCAGGGGGCGGACACATCGAAGGTTTTGGCCAGGTCGTGCGCCTGCACCAGGGCTTTGCTTTTCACCGCGCTGGTTGGAGCGGTGGGGGTAGCGGTGGTGGTAGCGGCAGCGGTACCGTTGGTTGTGGTGGAAGCAGCGGCGCTCATGCGGTCACCTCGGCGTTTGCTGTGGTGGCGCCAGCGTGCAGCCAGCAGGCGGCGCGGGTGGAGCCTGCGTCCATCAGGTCAGGGCGGTCGGTCATGCAACGGTCAAAGGTTTTGGGGCAGCGCGGGTTGTAGGCGCAGCCCTGGGGAATGGCGTTCAGGCGGGGCATGGCTCCGTCGATCTGGTTCAGGCGCTCGCGGTCCACCGACATGTCGGGGATGGAGGCCATAAGGCCGCTGGTGTAGGGGTGCGACGGCTTGTTGATGACGTCGTGCACGGGGCCGATTTCGGCCACGCGGCCGGCGTACAGCACGGCTACGCGGTCGCAGGTCTCGGCGATCACGCCCATGTCGTGCGTGATCAGCATGACGGCAGCGCCACGCGATTTGCAGATGTTCTTGAGCAACTGGATGATCTGCGCCTGGATGGACACGTCAAGCGCCGTGGTGGGCTCGTCGGCCACGATGAGCTTGGGCTCGGCGGCCAGGGCCAGGGCAATCACCACACGTTGGCGCATGCCGCCCGAGAACTGGTGTGGGTAGTGGTCGATGCGCTCTGCAGCAGCCGGAATGCCAGTGTCCTGCAGCAACGAAATGGCACGCTGGCGCGCCTCGGCGGGCGTGACCGGCAGGTGGGCCAGGATGGTTTCGGTGAGCTGACGGCCCACGGTGTACAACGGGTTCAGCGAGGTCAGCGGGTCTTGAAAGATCGCGCCGATGTGGCGGCCACGGATGTGGCGCATCTCATCGTTGCTGAGGTTGTCGATGCGTTTGCCTTCCAGCAGGATCTGGCCAGACGCCACGCGGCCCGGTGGCTCCAGCAGGCCAATGATGGCGGCGCCGGTGAGCGACTTGCCCGCGCCAGACTCCCCCACAACACCCAGGATCTCGCCGGGTGCGATGGAGAAGGAAATGTCGTCCAGAGCGCGCAGGGTACCGCGACGGCTCGGGAATTCGACAACGAGGTTTTTGACTTCTAGAAGACTCATGGGGATATCGCTTTTCTCTTCTTGTTCTGTTTAGCGCAGGCGTGGATTCAGAGCGTCGCGCAACCAGTCGCCGAGCAAATTCACAGACAAGGCAATCAATACCAGCATGGCGCCGGGGAACACGGTGATCCACCATTCGCCGGAGAACAGATAGTCGTTGCCGATGCGGATCAGCGTGCCCAACGATGGCGATGTGGGCGGCGCGCCCACGCCCAGAAAGGACAGCGTGGCCTCGGTGATGATGGCCGTGGCCACCTGGATCGTGGCCAGCACCATCACAGGGCCCATCACGTTGGGCAGCACGTGCTTGCGCATGATGCGCAGCGGCGACACGCCCGTCACACGGGCAGCCTGCACGTATTCCTTGTTGCGCTCGACCAGCGTAGAGCCGCGCACGGTGCGCGCGTACTGCACCCAGCCGGTGAGCGAGATGGAGATGATGAGCACACCAAACGCCAGTGACTCGTGCGCATTGGGGAACAGCGCACGGCCCACACCCGCAATCAGCAGGGCCACCAGGATGGCGGGGAACGACAGCATCACGTCGCACAGGCGCATGAGCACGGCATCGATCCAGCCGCCGCGAAAGCCCGCCAGCAGGCCAAACGCCACGCCCACCACCACAGAGAGCACCACCGAAGCGAGGCCCACCACGAGGGAAATGCGGGCGCCGTAGATCAGCGCGGAGAGGATGTCACGTCCCTGGTCGTCAGTGCCCAAGGGGTATTTCATGGAGCCTTCGGCGATCCAGGCGGGGGGCAGCCGCGCATCGCTCAGTTCGAGCGTGGCCAGGTCAAACGGGTTGTGCGGTGCAACCCACCCGGCAAAAAGTGAGCAGAACACGCAGATCAGGGCAATCGCTGCCGCGACCATCGCCATGGGCGAGGTACGGAAGCTGTAGCCAACGTCGCTGTCAAACCAGCGGGCAAGGGTTGTTTTCATTGTGGGGAAACCAGTAAACATGCGACAACGCACAGCGCGGGTGGCGGTCGTGCGTTGTCCATAGGCTGTCAATTAGCGATAGCTATCTCGTACCTTCGTACTTCAACGTCTATTTTTTTGTCCAAACGCTTTTTTTACTTCTCGATGCTCATCCACTTGAACGGCATGAAGTTGTCGGCCATTTGCACCAGCTTCACCTTCTTGCTGACGCCCCAAGCCAGGGCTTGCTGGTGCAGCGGCAGATGGCCGATGTCGGAGCTGTGCAGGTCAAAGGCTTCCTTGATCATGGCGTCGCGCTTGGCCTTGTCGGTCTCCACCAGGATTTGCTTGGTCAGCTCGTCCAGCTTGGGGTTGCAGTAAGCACCCAGGTTGAACTGGCCAGCACCGCCCTTGTCCTCGGGGCAGATCATCAGCGCATTGAGCGCGTTGTGCGCGTCGTACGTGGTGGGCGTCCAGCCCAGCATGTAGAAGCTGGTGTCGCGGCGCAGCACCTTGGGGAAGTACGTGCCCTTGGTTTCTGCCTGCAGGTTGATCTTGACGTTGATGCGCGAGAGGTTGGCCGCCACGGTCTGGCAGATGCGACCGTCGTTGACGTAACGGTCGTTCGGGCAGTTCATGGACACTTCAAAACCGTTGGGGTAACCTGCGTCGGCCATCAGCTTCTTGGCGGCTTCCACGTCATACGGCAGGCGCTTGGCGTCCGCCATGAAACCATTGATGCCGGGGCCGACCATCAACGCCGATGGGTTGGACGCACCACGCATCACCGTGCGCTTGATGCCGTCAATGTCGATGGCCTGGTAGAAAGCCTGGCGCACGCGCTTGTCCTTGAAGGGGTTCTTGCCCTTCACGTTGGAATACAGCAGCTCGTCGCGCTTTTGGTCCATGCCCAGGAAGATGGTGCGCAGTTCGGGGCCGGTCACAGCGCGGGTGTTGGCGCTGGTGTTGACGCGGTCAATATCCTGCACGGGCACAGGCTCCATCACGTCCACTTCGCCGGACAGAAGCGCGGCCACGCGGGTGGCATCGTTGCCGATAGGGGTGAACACGATTTCAGTCGCGTTGCCTTCGATCTTGCCCCAGTAGGCGCCGTTGCGCACAAACACCGAGCGCACATTGGGCTGGCGTTCACGCAGGCGGAAAGGGCCAGTGCCATTGGCACGGAACGATGCAGCGTTTTCGATGCCCTTGCGGCGGTCCACAGGCACCACAGCCTGGTTGGTCTCGCACCACTTCTTGCTCATCATGTACGAGGTGGTGATTACGTCGGGCAAGATAGGCTGTGGCGCGTTGGTTTCGATTTCGACGGTGTGGTCGTCAATCTTGCGCACCTGCTTGACGTCGCTGTTGGTGGCCTTCAAGTCGGAGCCCTCGCCCTTCATGCGGGCAAAGCTGAACACGACGTCGTCCGCAGTGAATGGGGTTCCGTCATGAAATTGAACGCCCTTGCGCAGCTCGAAACGCCACACGGTGGGGGCGGTCTGCTTCCAGGCGGTGGCCAGCGCGGGGGCCAGACTCAGGTCCTTGTTACGGCTCACCAGGGGTTCGTACACGTTGCCGGTCACGCTCAGCTGCAGCGACTCGTTGAGCGAATGCGGGTCCATGGACAGCGCATCACCTTGGTTAGCGATCCGGATGGTCTGGGCATTGGCCACCAAACTCGTCGCGGTCAGCGCGGCAAACAGAGCCGTCAGAGCAACTTTTTTCTGGAATTTCATGGAAATCTCCTGTGAGGGGAAAGGGTTGCGAAAGTGTGGGACTTCCGTGTCATCGTTTTAGAGGGGCGCGGTGGACCGTGGTGTGTGCTCAAGGCATTGCCAAAGGCATGGCCTGCTCGATCAGGCTGGCGTGCAACGCCGAGCCCAGGGGCAGGATGTCGTCATTGAAGTCGTAGCGGCTGTTGTGCAATGCACTGCCACTGGCTCCTGTGCCCTGCCCTATGCGCAGATAGGCACCGGGCTTGTCCTGCAGCATGAAAGAAAAGTCTTCGGCACCCATGCTCGGCTCCAGGTCGCGCACCACATGGTCTGCACCCAGCAGGGATTCGGCCACGTCGCCCGCAAAAATGGCTTCACTTTCGGTGTTGATAGTGGCGGGGTAGATGCGTTCGTAGTGCACGGTGGCCGTGGCGCCAAAGCCCAAAGCGATGGCGCTGCAAAGTTCTTTGAGGCGTTTTTCCACCATCTCTTGCACTTGAGGATCAAACGTGCGAACCGTGCCCACCAGCGTGGCTGATCCCGGAAGGACGCTGAATGCACCCAGGTCACCCGCTTGCACAGCGCACAGGCTGACCACAGCGCTCTCAATGGGGCGGACATTGCGCGACACGATGCTCTGGGCTGCGGTGATGATGTGCGCGGCCACCAGCACCACATCCACCGTCTGGTAGGCGTGCGCGCCATGGCCGCCGCGCCCCGTGATCTCGATGGTGATGCGGTCTGCCGCTGCCATCATGGGGCCGGAGTTGATGCCCACGGTGCCGGGCTTCATGGCAGGCCAGTTGTGCATCGCAAAAATCGATTGCACCGGAAAACGGTCAAACAAGCCATCTTCCATCATGACCCGAGCGCCCGCAAAACCTTCTTCGCCGGGCTGAAACACAAGCACCGCCGTGCCGTCAAAGTTGCGGGTTTCGGCCAAGTAGCGCGCCGCGCCCACGAGCATGGCGGTGTGCCCGTCGTGGCCGCAACCGTGCATGAGCCCCTGCTTACAGGACTTCCACGAGAAGTCGTTGTGCTCGGTCAGCGGCAATGCATCCATGTCGGCCCTGAGGCCGACCATGCTGCCGCTGGAGGTGCTGCGGCCGCGGATCACGCCCACAACACCCGTGCGGCCAATGCTGTCGTGGATCTCATCCACACCACACAGCTTCAAAGCCTCTTTCACCCGGGTGCTGGTGTAGATCTCTTCAAAGCCCAGTTCGGGGTGTGCATGCAGGTCCCGGCGCAGCGCGATCAGCTCGGGGTGGTATTGCGCAATGTGCGCAAACGCCCGGCCACCGGCTTTCAGGCGGGCGCCTTGCATCAGTGGCCTCCTGCCTTGCCAACGCGCAGACGGGGGTCCACGGCAAAGTACAACAAGTCCACAACCAGGTTGATCACCACAAAGATAAGCGCAATCAAACACAGGTAGGCGGCCATCACCGGGATGTCGGCAAACGTCACGGCCTGGATGAACAATAAGCCCATGCCAGGCCACTGGAACACCGTCTCGGTGATGATGGCAAACGCGATCAGGCCACCCAGCTGAAGGCCGGTAATGGTCATCACGGGTACGAGTGTGTTCTTGAGCGCATGGCCGAAGTGAATGGCGCGGTTGGACAAGCCCCGGGCACGCGCAAACTTGATGTAATCGGTGCGCAGCACCTCCAGCATTTCAGCACGCACCAGTCGCATGATCAGCGTGAGCTGGAAAATCGCCAGCGTAATGGCCGGCAACGTGATGTGGTGCCAGCCTTTGGCCTTGAGCAGGCCGGTGCTCCACCAGCCCATTTGCACGACTTCGCCGCGGCCAAAACTAGGAAACCAGCCCAGAGTTACGGCGAACACCAAAATCAGCAAGATGCCAATCAGGAAGGTTGGCAGCGAAACACCGAGCAACGACAGGGTCATGAACAACTGGCTGGTGAAGGTGCCACGCTTGAGAGCGGCATACACACCCATGGGCACACCAATCGCCAAGGCAATAAAGGCAGCGACCAAGGCCAGCTCCAGCGTCGCCGGGAAGCGCTCGGCAATAAGGCGAGACACCTTTGCGCCCTGGCGCAGGCTCAGGCCAAACTCGCCCTGAGCAGCGTTCACCAGGAAGTGGCCAAACTGCACAAAAAACGGCTTGTCCAGACCGAGCGAAGCACGCAGCTCACGAATCTGTTCGGGGGTGGCATCCTGACCAAGCAGGAACACCACGGGATCGCCAACATACTGAAACAGCATGAAGGAGATGAAGGCCACCGTGATCATGACAATCACAGCCTGTATCAGGCGGCGCAATATAAAGGCAAGCATCAGAGAGTCGAGTGAGTGTTCGATGGGAACGCCGCTGCCACTTTTGATGGCGCAGGCGCTGGTGGGCAATACGTCGTCAAACTAAACCAAAGAGAGCAAGGGCCGGGTGGCCCTTGCTCTCAGTGTGTCTAGGATAAATCAGTTCACCTTGACCGTACGCATGTCCACGCGGTTATCTGCGCGGTGGGTCAACTCAATGTTCTTCTTCACAGCCCATGGGATCACCTGGTCGTGCAAAGGAATGTGCGACACGGTATCGTTCGACAGTTGCAGCGCTTCGGTCAGCATGCGCGAACGCACGGGCGCGTCGGTTTCTGCCTTGATGCGGTCCACCAGATAGTCCATGCGCTGGTTGCTGTAACGGCCTACGTTGTAATTGCCGTCGCCACCCTGACCTACAGTACGTACCAGCGATTGCAGGCTGTACAACGCATCAAACGTTGGAACACCCCAGCCCAGCATGTAGATACTCGCTTCATTGCGTTGAATCATCGGGAAATAGTTCACCAGCGGCAGCGTGCGCAGCTTGGCTTTTACACCCACTCTCGACCACATGGCCGTGACTGCCTGGCAGATCGCTTCATCATTGATGTACCGATTGTTAGGGCAGGCAAAATCGACCTCAAACCCGTCGGGATACCCAGCTTCAGCCAGCAACTTTTTAGAAGCTTCGACGCTGTACGGGAAACGTTTGCCTACCGCTTCGGTATAGCCCGCTACCTGAGGCGCCACGAGCGTGCCTGTCGGCTTGCCCAGACCACGCATGATGCTGCGCGAAATGGTGTCCGCATCGATGGCTTGGTACAGCGCCTTGCGCACGCGCACGTCCTTGAGCGGGTTCTTGCCCTTGATGTTGGAGCCTGGCAGTTCGTCGCGGAACTGGTCCATGCCCAAGAAGATGGTGCGGTTTTCAATGCCGTCGATCACCTTCAGATCAGGGCTGGCGCGCAGGCGGCCCAGATCCTGGGGTGTGGGGTCGAGCACCATGTCCACTTCACCCGACAACAGTGCCGCAATGCGTGTAGCTGCCGACTTGATGGGGGTGTAGACGATTTCCGTCACATTGCCGTCCATCTTGCCCCACCAGTTGGGGTTGCGCTTGAACGTCATCTTCACATCAGGCTGCCACGACTCCAGCGTGTAGGGACCGGTACCCATGGCGTTGCGATGCGCAAAGTTTTCGTCCGTGCCCTTGATGTCCTTCGGATCCACAGACTTGTTCTTTTCAGCCCATGCCTTGCTCAGCATGCGCAGCTCGGTCATCTGGCGCAGCAACACCGGGTTGGGCGCCACAAGCATGACGTCAATGGTCTGCGCATCAACCTTGACGATTTTGCTGATGCCTTGAACGTAAGGCGTGAAGTTCGAGGTCTTGGCCATGGCGCGTTCCAGCGAATACACGGCGTCTTCTGCTGTGAATGCTGATCCATCATGGAACTTGACCCCTTGGCGCAGCGTAAAACGCACCTGTGTGGGGCTTACTTCCCTCCAGGCAGTCGCCAATACCGGCTCGACATCAAACGTCTTGCTGTTGTAGTACACCAAGCTTTCGTACACATTGGCGTGGATGCCGTTTTGCAAAGCGTTGTTCTGGGAATGGATATCCCAGGTGGAAATTTCCCCTTGGCTTGCCCATTTGAACGGCTTAGCTTGAACCGCTGGCGACATCAACAGCGCAGCGGCCGCAGCCACCGACAAAAGACTGTATTTGAGTTTCATGGAACCCTCTTGAATAAAAGTTTTACTATGCAGTAAAGGTTGCTCTATAGCCAACGGGAAATCCCTGAATCCCGTGTGTATCGAAGGGACTAAAACGCCTTTTCGAGTCAACTTTCTATGCAAGGATGGTGCCAACGCCATGCACCACAGAATGCACTAAGCAAATGCATCCGCTGTTGAACGGACTGGCGGCCCAAATCAACGTCAAGATTCACCGGTTTGCGCCAAACCGGTGTAACCCGAGTAACAGGATTCAAGCCCCCCGACAAGCTGCTGAAAGGGGGTGCACAGACCCGCCCGGCGAGTTTGTTTTTGAAGAATATGTGGGCAGCTTCCAGTCTGATGCCACCATCAAACTCTCACATCAATAGATTCTGCGCGACTGCTGGTCGCCATTGAAACAACACCGATCAAACGCAAAAAAGCCGCCCGAAGGCGGCTTTTTATAAGCTTGATATCGATACTGGCCAGAAGCCAGTCTCAATATTAGAAGCTGTGACGGATACCGATGTCGTAGCCGGTGGAGTTGCGGCCAGCAGCAGTCACGGAACCGTTCAGAGCCGAAGCGGCGCCGTTCTTGTTGCCAACGCGAGCAACCGTCGTGTACAGAGCCGTACGCTTCGACAGGTTGTGCACGTAGCCCAGAGCGATCTTGTTCGAACGTGGGTCAGGACCAGCCGTGTCGATCTTGTAAGTCGAGTAAGCCAGACGAATTTCGCCAGCGCCCATTGGGATCAGACCACCGATGAGGAAGCCCTTGCCTTCTGCACCGTTGTCGATTTCGTCTTGGTTGTAGTGAGCCATGATCTTGGCAACGCCCAGATCATAGGAACCACCCAAGTTGAATGCAGTGATATCGCCAGCCAGGTACTTGGTTTCAGAGAAAGCCAGAGCGACGTTGATAGGGCCATTGGCGAAACCAACGCGCACAGCCAGGCCGTTGCCGTCCTTCTTGTTGGCTGCGTTGCTCAGGTTTTCACCCATGTAGTACTGGGCTTGGCCGTAGAAGCCGCCCAGCTTGCCTGGCAGGAAGTAGCCAATGGAGTTCGAAGCGCGCACAGTGGTTGGGCCACCCAGGCTGGAGTTCAGAGTCTGGCTCGTACCGACACCGTTCGTGCCGAACGGCTCAAACACAGTCAGATTCCAGAATTGGGGCGTGTAGTCACGGCCCAGACGCACTTCACCGAAGCCGCCGTTCAGGCTAACCGTCGAACGACGGTTGAAAGTCAGGCCGCCACCGCCAGCAGCTGCTGCGCCTTGGTTGTTGGTGCTGGTGTTAGCGCCGGAACCATTGTCGTTGTTCACGCCAGCTTCGAGCCAGAACGAAGCGGACATGCCGCCACCCAGATCTTCAACGCCGCGGAAACCCAGACGGCTGCTGTTGTAGCCGGAGTTCGTCAGTTGCGACTTGTTAGCGACGCTACCGGAGCCGTATGCGTATGTCGCATCGACAATACCGAACAGGGTCACGGAAGATTGAGCCATTGCAGCGCCGGAAGCAGCCAGCACAGCCAGGGCAATCAGGGATTTTTTCATTGCGAGTTACTCCAAGGTTAAACATAGGGCGCCGGTACGGGGGGTCTAGCGTGCCAAGCACCTGCAAAGTCCCGCCGGTTCCCCGGGCCAACCTCCTGGTGGGGAAGTTGCATCTATTGCACCAGAGCCCGACCGGTTTCGCAAAGGAATTCACCCACAATCGGCCCGAAAGGGGAAATCCGTTGCAGTGTTGCAACATTTCATCCAGACCCGGCAAAATCGGGATGTCACCTCACGGCAACCCTGGATTGACGTTCCTTTATTTGTATCCAAGTGCAAATTGTGTTGCACCGACCTTGTCATACCAAAGGTTTTTATGGACTCGCTGTTAACTGCCGCAGACAACGCGCTGCGGACGCTATTCGCCCAACCTCAGGCATCTGAGCGGACACCCGCCCACGGCATCACCGAGGCGGCACTCGACCCCACCCAGAAGAAGCTGGCCGGGGCGCTGATGCGCGTAAACCATGTGGGAGAAGTGTGTGCACAGGCGCTTTACACCGCCCAGGCAGCGGTCACACGCAACCCTGAGCTGCGCGCCCACCTGCAAGAAGCCGCCCGCGAAGAAACCGACCACCTGGCATGGACCCGAGAACGGCTGGACGCGCTGGGCGCCCGCCCCAGTTTGCTCAACCCGCTGTGGTTCGCGGGCGCTTTTGCACTGGGACTGGTCGCAGCCAAAGTGAGCGACCGTGCCAGCCTCGGCTTTGTGGTGGAGACCGAAAACCAGGTGGCAGCGCATCTACAAAGCCACCTGCAACGCCTGCCAGAGCAGGATTTGGCTTCGCGGGCGGTGGTTGCCCGCATGAAAGGCGATGAAGAGCGGCATGCAGCGCAAGCCCGCGCCTCAGGCGCACTGGTGCTGCCTGCACCAGTGCGGGCCGCCATGCGGGCAGCGGCCAAGGTGATGACCACCACCGCGCACCACGTTTAACGCGCCGGCAACGGCAAAAAGAGCGGCTGGATCAAGCCTCCAGCACCTCAAAACCGGTGGTGATGTCCGCTGTTTTGCCCAGCATGATGCTGGCTGAGCAGTATTTGTCGTGGCTCATGGCGATGGCGCGCTCCACCGCGGCGGGTGGGATGGCCTTGCCGGTAACGGTGAAATGCATGTGGATCTTGGTGAACACCTTCGGGTCCGTGTCGGCGCGTTCGGTGGTCAGTTTCACACTGCAACCCCGCACGTCGTGCCGACCGCGCTTGAGGATCAGCACCACGTCATAGGCCGTGCAACCGCCGGTGCCGGCCAGCACCGTTTCCATGGGCCGGGGCGCCAGGTTCTGGCCGCCATTGGCGGGGTTGGCGGCATCCGGGGCGCCGTCCATGGTCAAAACATGGCCGCTGCCGGTCTCGGCCACAAAGCCCATGCCCGACCGTGTTCCGACTCCGCCCGTCCAGCTGACTGTGCATTCCATTGGTTATTTCTCCTTGATGACTATGGGTTGACGTGGTTTTTTTCGCACGGAACCGCCCGGCGAGATAAATTTGATGTGGATTTTGCTGCAACGCAACACGACTCGCGCTAAACTTCGAACCAAGCGCTGCAATTCGATCAAAACCGAAGCAGATGGCACAAAGACCGAAACGAAGTTTCCAGCTTTTGCCCCGCACCGATTGTCTCCTCCATCTCCTCAAAGGATGGATTCAGCCCCAGGCCTCACGGCCCGGGGCTTTTTTTTGGCCGTTTCCCCAAGGTCACCCCTCAAAAGCGGTCCGCCAGCAGCAAAAAACCGACGCCCTATGATGTGGGCCCGCCCACTGCACTGCGGCGGCCTTTGCCCTGCCTTCTGCCATGACCCAGCACCTCACTCCCGCCGACTACCTGAAAAAAATCCTGACCGCCCGCGTATACGACGTCGCGGTGGAGTCGGCCCTGGAGCCCGCAAAGAACCTCAGCCGCCGCCTGAACAACCTGGTGCTCCTGAAGCGCGAGGACCAGCAGCCCGTGTTCAGCTTCAAGCTGCGGGGTGCCTACAACAAGATGGCGCACCTGACGCCCGAGCAACTCGCACGCGGCGTGATCTGCGCATCGGCGGGCAACCACGCCCAAGGCGTGGCCATGAGCGCCCACAAGCTGGGCGCCCGCGCCGTCATCGTGATGCCCACCACCACGCCGCAGCTCAAGATCGATGCAGTCAAGACGTTGGGTGGCGAGGTCGTGCTGTTTGGCGAGAGCTATTCCGATGCCTACACGCACTCGGTCACGCTCGAAAAGGAGCAAGGCCTGACCTTTGTGCACCCGTTTGACGACCCGGACGTGATTGCGGGCCAGGGCACCATTGCCATGGAGATGCTGCGCCAGTTGCAAAGCCTGGGCAGCAACCAGCTCGATGCCGTGTTTGTGGCCATCGGTGGTGGCGGACTGATCTCGGGCGTGGCCAACTACATCAAAGCCGTGCGGCCCGAGATCAAGGTCATCGGCGTGCAGATGAACGACTCCGATGCCATGATCCAGTCCGTCAGGGCGCATGAACGGGTCACGCTGGCCGACGTGGGCCTGTTTTCAGACGGCACCGCCGTCAAGCTGGTGGGCGAAGAGACCTTCCGCATTGCCCACTGCGGGCTGGTGGACGTCTTCATCACCGTAGATTCCGACGCGGTGTGCGCCGCCATCAAGGATGTGTTTGTCGACACGCGAAGCATTGTCGAACCTGCCGGCGCCCTGGCTGTGGCCGCCATCAAGCAGTACGTGGCCATGCACCAGACCCAGGGCGAGACCTACGCCGCCATCCTGTGCGGCGCCAACATGAACTTCGACCGCCTGCGTTTTGTGGCCGAGCGCGCCGAGGTGGGCGAGGAGCGCGAGGCGCTGTTTGCAGTGACGATTCCGGAAGAACGCGGCAGCTTCAAACGCTTTTGTGAACTGGTGGGCGCCCTGCCCGGCGGCCCGCGCAATGTGACCGAGTTCAACTACCGCATCAGCGACGCCACCCAGGCCCATGTGTTTGTGGGCCTGACCACGCAGGGCAAGGGCGAGTCCGAGACGATTGCCAACAACTTCAGCCGCCATGGCTTTGAGGCGCTGGACCTGACCCACGACGAACTGGCCAAGGAGCACCTGCGCCACCTGGTGGGCGGCCATTCAGCGCTGGCGCAGGACGAGCGGCTGATGCGCTTTACCTTCCCAGAGCGGCCGGGCGCACTGCTCAAGTTCCTGAGCCTGATGCAGCCCACCTGGAACATCAGCTTGTTTCACTATCGCAACCAAGGCGCGGACTACGGCCGCATCCTGGTGGGCATGCAGGTGCCACCCGAAGACGCCGCCACGTTCGATGCCTTCCTGGCCACGCTGGGCTATCCGTATGTGGAAGAAACGTTGAACCCGGCCTACCGGTTGTTTTTGCGGTCCAAATAACGAAATATTGGTCAAAATGGCCTCTAGCGCTTATCCAGCAAGCGCTAGCAGCTATTAAATTTGACAAATCCAACGACGCTGTCTGTATGCAAGCCCTGCGCCACTATCTGCTGGCCGTGCAGTTTTTCACCCGCATTCCGGTAACGGGGCGGCTGGCGGCATGGGTGGGCTACAGCCCCGCCATGCTACGGGCGAGTGCGGCGCACTTTCCGGGCATTGGCTGGCTAGCAGCGTTGCTGGCAGTGGGCGTTTACGCGGCGTTGCACAGGGCCCTGGCGCCCAACCTCATGGCACCGCTGGTCGCTGCCGTGTTCTGCACCATCGCCACCGTGCTGATGACCGGCGGGTTTCACGAAGACGGCCTGGCCGACGTGGCCGACGGCCTGGGCGGCAGCTATGACCGCGAGCGGGCGCTGGACATCATGAAAGATTCGCGCGTTGGCGCCTTTGGGGCCATGGCGCTGGTGCTGGCGCTGCTGGCCAAGGTCAGCCTGCTGGCGCTGCTGGGCGCGCACAGCCTGCTGGCCGCCGTGGCTGCGCTCGTCGGCGCTCATGTGCTGTCGCGCTTTTGGCCGCTGCTCATCGTGCGCAGCCTGCCGCACGTGGGCGACACGGCCCGGTCCAAAAGCAAGCCACTGGCGGACCAGATCTCCATGGGCGCATTGATAGCGGCAAGTTTTTGGTGTTTTATGCCGCTAGCGCTTGTCTGGCAAGCGCAACCAGCTATTTATTTTGCAGCATCTATTCTTGTAAGCGCGGCGGGCGCCGCCTGGATGGCACGCTGGTTCGCACGCCGGCTACAAGGCTTTACGGGCGACTGCCTGGGCGCCACGCAGCAGGTGAGTGAAATCGGGTTCTATCTGGGCGCAGCGCTGGCCCTGGGATGGATGTGAGCGGCCTCGCTGCGAACACGCTGGCACCTGTCGGCGCCCGTTTGTGGCTGGTGCGCCATGCGCAACCGCTGGTGGCACCGGGCACCTGCTACGGTGCACTTGACGTGAAAGCCGATGTAGAAGCCACCCGCAGGGCCGCGCAGCGCCTTGCCCATGTGCTGCCAGCACAAGCCCGCGTGTTTCATTCAACGCTACAAAGATGTGAGCTGCTAGCGCTTGATGTACAAGCGCTACGGCCTGATTTGGCATCAAAACCCGACACCCGCCTGCGCGAGATGGACTTTGGCAACTGGGAAGGGAGCAGCTGGGCCGACATTGGCAAACCGGCCATCGACACCTGGACCGCTGCATTCGCCACCCATGCGCCGGGCGGTGGCGAGACCTTGAACGCCATGCTCGCCAGGGTGCAATCGGCATTGCAAGCTGCTCAGCAACTGTGCGCCGCGCAGGCCGGGCAGGACGTGGTGTGGATCACCCACGCCGGTGTGGCGCGCTGTGTGGACTGGCTGCAAGCGCACGGCGCTGGCATGGAACCCCAACCACATCAGTGGCCGGTGGCCGCACCTGCTTGGGGAGAATGGGAAATCCGCAGCCTGAACGGGCAAACGGTCAGTTCTTGAGCGGCATGTCCAGCGTCAACGTGGCGGGCCCGTCCAGGCTGCCCCCCAGTTGGGCCTGGCGCGGCGACAAGGCCTGCAACACCAGCCCCTGATCGACCTCGGCCCCCAGGCGAAACGGCTTGGCAGGCTTGCCGTCCACCGCAATCAGCGCGGCACCGCCACCGCTGCGGCGGCCCGACAACACCCCGATCAGCGCAAACCGGCTGGACAGCGACGCCACCGGTGTTGCCGGTGCCGCGCCCGGCGCTGCGGGCACGGCACCCAGCAAGCGTGCCAGAGCCTGGGCGTCCGGTGCGGCGGGGGCAGCCAGCGCCACAGGTGCGGCCATGCCAGCTGCGGGAGCCGACAGGCGCATGCCCCAGAACACCACGCTGGCGCCCGCTGCAGCCCACAAGGCCAGAGTCCCCAGGCGTACGCCCCATTTGCTGTATGAATTGGTGACCATGCGAGGATTATGATTCACGCGATTCGACCATCCCGAGAGACCGCCTGCAGTGAACACTTCTTTTCCCCTCCTCTTGCGCTCCGCCCGCCACCGCCTGGCTAAGAATGTGGCCCGGGGCTTCACCCTGATCGAGCTGATGGTGGTGCTGGTCATCATCGGCGTGCTGGCCGCCCTCATCGTGCCCAACGTGCTGGACCGCGCCGACGACGCCCGCAGCACGGCGGCCCGCACCGACATCACCAACATCATGCAGGCGCTCAAGCTGTACCGCCTGGACAACCAGCGCTACCCCACGGCCGAACAAGGCCTGCAGTCGTTGATCAACAAACCCACCTCCGGCCCGGTCCCCAACAACTGGAAGCTGTACCTCGAAAAGCTGCCCAACGACCCGTGGGGCCGCCCGTATCAATATTTGAGCCCCGGTATCAAAGGCGAGATCGATGTGATGTCCTTTGGCGCAGACGGGCAGTCGGGCGGCGAAGGCAAGGATGCGGATATCGGCAGCTGGCAATAGAGATTTCTGTTCAGAGCATCCCCAGCGCATGAAATTGGCACTGCCCCACGCCAGCGGACGCCGCGCAAGGGCCGCCCCGCCGCGCTGGCGTCGTCTCCCCTCCCGCGAAGCGAGAGAGGGGGGAAGCCGCGCAGCGGCTCAGGGGGGTGTCGCTGCCTCACGCGGATTCACGCTGCTGGAGCTGCTGGTCGTCATCAGCATCATGGCGCTGGCTACGGCGGGCGTGAGTCTGGCGATGCGCGACAGTGGGCAAACCCAGCTGGAGCGCGAGGCGGCACGGCTGGCGGCCCTGCTGGAATCGGGCCGGGCCCAGTCGCGTGGCACGGGGGTGCCCGTGCGCTGGCGCGCCGATGCGCGGGGTTTCCGCTTTGAAGGCCTTCCCGCCAGCACGCTGCCCACCCAATGGCTCGATGCCGGCACCACCGTGCGCGGCCCCGCCATCCTGCAGCTGGGGCCCGAGCCGCTGATCGGCCCGCAGCAGGTGCTGCTGGTCAACCAGGCCTACCCTGAGCGCATGCTGCGCGTGGTCACCGACGGGGTGCGGCCGTTCACGGTGGAGCCGCTGCCGTGACGCTCATGGGGCGCGCGCCCGAGCGCGGCTTCACACTGGTCGAGGTGCTGGTGGCACTGGGCATCGTGGCCATCGCCCTCATGGCGGGCCTGCAGGCCACCACCGCGCTGACGCGCAATGCGCAGCGCCAATCAGACATCGTGCTGGCCCAGCTGTGTGCCGAGAACGAGCTGGTCAAGGCCCGCCTTTCACGC
>JAUXZO010000176.1 GCA_030692685.1 Acidovorax sp.
GCTGTCTTCTTCATTGGAGCTAAGGGCATAATCGGTTCCAAGATTCGGTGGGCCGTGCCCACCCTACTTTTGGGTTTTTGGGGGAGGGGGCCAGGGACCTTAGGTCCCTGGCCCCCCCCAAATCACATCTAAGGAAATTAATATGGATGCACCCGTTTTAGTGGAGGTGACCCGGGGGCCCGAGGTGGAGAGTCGCCATCGCGGCCAGATTGTCGTGGTGGATGCCCAGGGCAACCTGAGCCACCAGATGGGCGACCCTGAGGCCCTGGTGTGCATGCGCTCTTTGGCCAAGCCCTTTCAGGTCCTCCCGTTGTTGACCTCCGGGGCGGCTGAGGCCTTTGGGTTTGGGCCCCCGGAGTTGGCCCTGTTTTCCGGTTCCCTAAGCGGCCAGGATTTTCAGGTGGAACTGGTGAGCCGGGTGCTAACGCGCTTGGGGCTTACTCAAGAAGCCTTGCAGTGCGGCGCCCACCCCCCCTTGCATCGGCCCACGGCCCAGGCTCTAACCAAAGCCGGGCTGCGACCCACCCCGTTGCACCACACCTGCGCCGGCAAACATGCCGCCATGCTGGCGCTGTGTGTGTATCACGGCTGGCCCGTTAAGGATTACCTGGCCGTGAACCACCCGGTGCAGCAACTTATCCTGAAAACCGTGGGGGAGATGGTGAAAGTGGCCCCGCCGCGCATCCCGGTGGCCTTAGACGGCTGCGGGGCGCCGGTCTTTTATGTGCCTCTTATGAACATTGCCGCGGGCTACGCCCGCCTGGCCGCGGCCCCGGCGGGTACGCCCCCGGCCACCCTGATGGCCGCGATTTTGGCCCATCCCCGCCATATTGGCGGGGACGGGCGCCTGGATACCGACCTCATGTTGGCTCTGCCCGGCCGGATCTTTGCCAAATCCGGGGCGGAAGGGGGTTATGCCCTGGCCCTGGTAGAGAGCGGCTTGGGGGTGGCCGTGAAGATCGAAGACGGCCAGGCCCGGGCCTTGAACCCCACCGTCATCGCGGTTTTGGAGCAGATGGGCCTCCTTTCCCCTGAGGCTCAGGAGGCCCTGGCCGCTTACCGGCAACAACCCATCTTGAACCACCGGAAACAAGAGGTGGGGCAGATCCGGCCGGTTTTTTCAATAAGGAGATGAATTGGGGGAGGGGGCTAAGGGCCCAGACCCTCTTACAATCCTCCCCCAAACCCCCACCCCCTTATGGTTATTATGAGGCTGAAGAAGGCGGGGCCTTTGGCCCCGACTTCCTCAGCCCAATAAAAAAAGCCTTGAGAGGTTTGGGGAGAGTGTAGGAGCCTGCGGCCCCAGGTTCTCTCCCTCACATATGAGGTAATCATGGCGGCAGTTTTGGTGGCTGAGATTGTCAGCTGGATTCAGGCCCAGGTTAAGGCCGCGGGCCGCCAAGGCGCAGTGAGCGGCATCAGCGGCGGCATCGATTCCGCGGTAGTGGCCGCCCTGGGCCGGCGCGCCCTGGG
>JAUXZO010000177.1 GCA_030692685.1 Acidovorax sp.
TTGTGGCTGGTTTGGCCTCCTGCCCGTATAGCCAATGGCAAATAGATAAAGCGGACAAACTGGTCGATCAACTTTGCGAGAAAGATGCGGGCATCTACATCTACGAGCGAGTTGAAGCGCCTGCAAGTTATTTCAAGGTACCAGGAGAGCTTCCACAAACGCCGCGGGAACAGAACCCGCCCGACTGGAGCCATCCATATGTGACGAGGCAGAGCGGACCCGAATATTTTCTGAAGGGCAATCCTGCAGTTGTTAGAACAGAAGTCTTGATCGTCCGGCAAAGCGATCAGAAAATCTTGTCGCGCCAAGTCGGGTACTCACGCTATGGTGGAGAGCCAGCATTGCTTCAGTCCTTTTCACCCATGGCATCACAGCATCACTGCAGACACTTTGCTGGCGGCGGAAGTGATCTCACATCAACGACCTACGTGAACTCCCCCCCGTTTGATTTGTCCATCAATAAGCCAAGGATATTTGAATGAACAATGCGCAACAACTTCTTGATCTCGCCGAGATCGGGCACGCAGCGTACGGCCAATACCGAGATGCTGGGGACATGAACAGACAACAGACGGAGGAACCAAATGCAGACCTCTGATGAGGAACAACCGCAATCATCCCTTGACAAAGGGCTGACTCAAACAGGCCGTACCTCTTCTCAAGTGGCCGCAATTGCTCCCACGAGGCGTTGGCTTTGGGTCGTTTCGTGGCTATTACCAATCGTCGCGGTGGTGGCGTATAGCCTGTATGTGCAAGACCTGAACAGGCG
Organism: Acidovorax sp.; assembly: GCA_030692685.1. GTDB lineage: Bacteria > Pseudomonadota > Gammaproteobacteria > Burkholderiales > Burkholderiaceae_C > Acidovorax. Next base: position 770 of record JAUXZO010000177.1, read on the forward strand.
TACCGCCGAAGCGGACCGACTGGTTGATGAGCTGTGCGAGAAGTACGCCGGCATCACGGTGTACGAACAGGTTGAGGCGCCGGCACATTATTTTCGTAGCCACATGCCGGGAGAGCCACCGATTACGCCGCACTTGGTGACTTACATAACCACAGATCCCTACGTTTATGCTCCGGCCACCACAACACTTATTCTTGCCGGAAATCCGCATCGGACCGGCTATCCCACGATTTCAATTCGTGAAATTCCAATCATTCGGAGGAACGACGGAGCTGTCTTGTCAAAAAGCACTGATGTGGAGATTGTGGGCGGCGATCATTTGCTAGAAACATTGCTGCTTGATCTATCGCCTTCTCCGATGCGGTCGAATCGAAGATGCACCAAGCATGTCGGCGGGAGCCACGACGAGGCAGCGGCTGTGTACACAAACTCTCCGCCATACCATTCAAAATTGTTTCCCAAAACACATGCTTCTAGGATTACCTATGAACTCCGCGCAAAAACTCGTTGACTTGGCCGAACTTGGTCATGCTGCCTGTGTTCAATTTGCCAGACCGTCTGGCGACAGTTTGTTGGAGGGGTGCTGAATGCCCAACGTCCCGACCCTCATAAAACGCTTTCTACCCTGGACCATCACGCTGGCGTTTTTGGCTGGTTTGGCCTCTTGCCCGTACAGCCAATGGCAAATAGATAAAGCGGACAAACTGGTCGATCAGCTATGTGAGAAGGATGCGGGCATCTACATCTACGAGCGAGTTGAAGCGCCTGCAAGCTATTTCAAAGTCCCGGGAGAAATCCCGCTTACGCCATACGCGCAAATCCCAGCAAATTCGGACCATGCCTATGTACTCAAGCGAGTTCCTCCAAGGTATTTCAAAAAAGGAAATCCGGCGGTAGTAAGAATTGAGGTCATTCTTGTTCGACAGAGTGATCAAAAAACATTGTCACGCCAAGTGAGTTACTCACGCTACGGCGGAGAGCCGGCATTGCTGCAGTCCTTTTCACCCATAGCTTCACAGTATCACTGCTCCCGCTTCGTTGGCAGTGGAAGTGATTTTGAAGCAGCAAGCTATACCAACTCCCCCCCGTTTGATTCGTCAATTAATAAGCCGAGGATTTTTAGATGAACTACTCGCAAAAAATTCTTGATCTCTCCGAAATCGGACATGCTGCGTACGGCCAGTATCCGTTGACTGGGCGCATAGCGGATCTCGACCGCCTGATCAGACTCAACGAAGATGATCACGGTTTTGCGACAGCTCAAGCAGAACGTTTTCGTAGTCGTTTTAATGTGGCAGTCCCCACTTACAACGATATTTCACCTACAGGTGCGAGCAACTCCAACTTCGACGCAATCGTTTTTCGTGGAATAGCATCAGACAATCTCAACCAAATCACTCTTGCAATCCGCGGCACCCAGCAGTGGCCGAGTGATTTCCAAGAAAGCGTGTCCATCGGTCCTAACGGCGCCGCATTCAGGCAGATTGTCGCAATGCACAACTGGTGGCAGCGCGTTGGCACGCCAGCTGGAACAGCCGTAGCACAATTTCGTGTTTCAGAACGCAGAAACGGGTCCACCACGCCCTCCCTAATGTTTGAAGTCACGCTCCTTGCTGACGTGACGTCGACCGGTGAGGTTGCGCAGTTGCTCATGGAAGACCCCGACGGAAAAATTGATGTGGTTGGTACATCTTTGGGGGGCCACCTTGCCATGGCTTTCGCCGGGCTATTTGGGAGCCAAATTAGTCAGGCGGCAGCGTTTAACAGTCCTGGCTTTGCGGCCAACAGCGATGTGACCCATCTGTTCTCGGTATTGGGAGGTCGCGTCCCAACAGCTGGTTCACCGAACATCCTGAACTTTATATCAGACGAAGCCAACAAGTCTGGAGCCAGCCTCGAGCTTATTGCGGGCATGCACAGCGTTCCTGGGCAACGTGTCGATGTCCCCATCGAGGACCAATTTTTAACAAATGTCCCGGACCCAAAGTTCCCTAGCTACAACCATGATCAACGGCAGGTAGATGATGCGCTCACGCTCTACGCCTTTTTCGGCCGCATGCAAGCTGATTTCAGCCTGGACTCCCTTCGAACTTTCATGAGAAATGCTGCAGCCGGTCCGGCAGCAAGCCTGGAAAATCTGGTTAACGCTGCGGAGTCCTTCCTGGGACTTTCCAAGTCGGTGTTGCCGGCCAACAACGCTGGCCGCGACGCCCTGCACTCTGCAATGGGACGGCTGGGCACCGCCCTGGATGGGCCGCGGTCGGCCAGTCTGGGAAGTCTGCTGGTGCGTGCCAGCAGCGCGGACCTGCGTGCTGCGGCCCGCAATGACTTCTCTGCCCTGGTTGCATTGCAAGACCTCTCCCCGATCTGGATCAGCGGCAAAACTGCCGCAGCCGATGCGACCCTGGCAACGTTTTGGCAAAGCACACGCGCAGCCGACTACGCTGCGTGGCAGGCCGACAAGACAACAGCGAATCCCGAAACCTTCACCGACCAGTGGATCGCCGACCGCGCAGCGATGCTTGGCGCACTGGTCGAACGCAACAAGACAGATGCCGGCATTGTCCCCAGTACTCGAAACATTCTCTACTACGACAAGGCCAGCAATACCCAAGTACTGCTCGGGGCAGGAAGCGCCCAACGTACCCAGTACCTGTTTGGCGGTGAAGGCGCCGACCCGCTGGACGGCCAAGGATACGCTGATCATTTGTACGGCGGCGCAGGGGACGACACCCTGGACGGCAAAGGCGGAAACGACTACCTCGAAGGCAACACCGGCGACGACAACTTGCAAGGCGGCGAAGGCCGGGACACTCTGCTTGGCGGCACCGGCAACGACACATTGGACGGCGGCGCCGGCGGCGACATCCTCAAAGGCGGCCAAGGCACTGATAGCTACACCTTCACAAGCAGCTTCGGCAAAGACACCATTCTTGACTCAGACGGTTTGGGCAGCATCAAGGTAGACGGCTACGAGGTCACGGCGGCCAAAGCCGCAGGCCAGCGCAACGTCTGGACGGGCAGACTCGGCTCGAACGGGCTTGTCAGCATGAGTGTGTACGACGACGCCAGCTCATCCACCGGCAAGAAGCTTGTCATCACCCGCGCGGGTGAGCCAGCCAACACCATCACCATCACCAACTTTGATCTGGCAAAAGCGCAAAGCAGCGAAGGCTACCTGGGCATCAAACTTGAGGCGTCAACCAGGATCGTCATCAAAGAAGGCACCGGTGCCAACCCCTTTGCCGACGTCAACTTCAACCCGGCTACCGTCAGCGGCGCCAGCCATGTAGTCGAAGCAGGGGGCAGCTCTTACACGGTTTATTTCAACCAGGCCGCCAAGGCTGGCGACACCATCACCCTCGCGCTTTCCGGTCTTGCCGAAAAATTCAAGGTGGCTCTGGGAGGCAACAAAATTGACGCCCACGGCGCCGAGATCATACTGAGCGAGGGCCAGACCTACGTAAGCTTTTCTCTGACGCAAGAAGGCGAAGTCACAGAGGATGCCAGCGCGGGTTTAAGCGTCACCTACCAGGGAGCAAGCCAAAGCGCCACCTCCAACAACTGGGGCATCAACCTGACGGACGCAGGCGAAGCCACCCGCACCTACACCGGCGACCAACGTGCCCCGTTGCTTGGGGGCACCCCGTATTACGACTGGCTGAATACCAGTTGGGCCGCTGAAGGCACCCTCGTTGGCGGGGTGATCGAAGAGAACTTCAACGACGTGATTGGCGGAACGGCTGGAAACGACAAGATCACCGGTCTGGGTGGCAACGATGCGTTGCTCGGCCGCGCAGGCAACGACGAGATTGACGGGGGAGACGGGGACGACCTGATCGTTGGCGGTACCGGCTCAGACAACATCAAAGGCGGTACTGGCAATGATGTGATTTTCGGCGCCGCGTCATTTACCCTGGGCCCGCGTATCAAAACGGATGATTCATGGGAACCCCCTGAAGGCCAGACTGCGTGGATACGGGGCAGCACCTGGGGCATCGGTGTTGACGCGGTGCATGGGCTGATTTTGCCTGGCAATAGCGATGCGGTGCTGGACGATGCCCCCGACGTGATGGACGGTGGTGGAGGCGACGACAGAGTGTATGCCGGGCACGGCGGAGACAACATCCAGGGCGGGGCCGGCAACGATGAGATTTGGGGCAATGGCGGCAACGATGTGATCGATGGTGGAGACGATAGTGATGTTATTTACGGCGATGGCTTCGACGGCTTGACCGGCTACGAGAAGACACCTTGGGCCTTGCATGGAGAGGACTTTCTCGACGGCGGTGCGGGTCGGGACTTCCTCTTCGGGTTAGGGCAAGGCGATGCGCTGTTTGGCGGCTTAGGCGACGACTTTTTGGTCGGTGACTATTACTACAACAGCATGCTCCCGGGTGTGTACCACGGCAACGACTATCTCGACGGGGAAGATGGGGACGACACGCTTCTTGGCGGTGGCCAGGCCGACACCTTGTATGGCGGGGCCGGAAATGACCGCCTGGTGGGCGATGACCAGACGGATACCTTGCTGGCGCCCTTCCATGGCGATGACTACCTAGACGGCGAAGACGGTGACGATGTGTTGTTTGGCGGGGGGATGAACGACACCTTATATGGGGGTGCTGGCGGCGACTTGCTTTATGGAGACGACGTAGAGACTGTTGTGGCCGGGCAATTCCACGGCACAGATTATCTGGACGGCGAGGGTGGGGACGACTACCTGTTCGGTGGCGGTAAAGACGACACCTTGTTTGGCGGCGCCGATAACGACCAGTTGCATGGAGACGATGCTTCAGTTCGTTTGAGCGGTGAGTTTCACGGAAACGATTACCTGGACGGCGAGGATGGAAACGATGTGTTGTTTGGCGGTGGCGGCAATGACACCCTGTTGGGAGGCGTTGGCGCGGACCATTTGCACGGCGATGACAATGAGTTAAGCGGTCAATACCACGGCGATGACTACCTGGACGGAGGCGCAGGCGCTGACCGTTTGTATGGCCAGGGGGGCGATGACGACCTGCATGGCGGTGAAGGTAATGACCTGCTGCTGGGCGATGAGCGCGAGACGACGCTCGCCGGGCAGTATCACGGCAATGACCTCCTGGATGGGGGTGGTGGTGATGACATTCTGGAAGGTGGTGGCGGCGATGACACCCTGATCGGTGGGACGGGTGATGACCTGCTGCATGGCGATGCGCCAACCGAACTGCTGGCCGAGCAGTGGCATGGTGACGACTACCTTAGCGGTGGCGAGGGGAATGACACACTGTATGGAGGCGCAGGCAATGACCTCCTCTACGGCGGGGCCGGCGACGACACCCTGATAGGCGGTAGCGGTACCGACTACATGGACGGTGGAGAGGGCAACGACCGATATGAAGCCGGCGCCGGCGACACCGTCGCGGATACCAGCGGCAGCAACACCTTGACGCTGGTCGATGGCGAGCCCTACGCGGTCAGCGCCAGCGGCAGTGACTTGCTGCTGAGCTATGGCGATAGCGGCAGCCTGACCATCACGGGCGCACTAAGCGGCAGCATGGCCGCCATCGACGGCGTGGCCTTGGGTGACTGGCTGCAAGGTCGCTTAAGCCAAAGCCTGAGTCTGTCCACCACCGAAGACAACCAAACCCTGACCGGCGGCGCCGCAGACGACCAGCTGACTGCCCTGCATGGCGGAGGCCGCTTGCTAGGCGGTGGCGGCAGCGACACACTTCAGGGAAGTGCGGGGGATGACACCTTGGACGGGGGTACGGGCAACGACAGCCTGTCTGGTGGGGCCGGCAACGACATCCTGCACGGCGGCAGCGGCAACGACGTGATCGACGGTGGCGCGGGGGATGACTGGCTGTACGCAGGCAGCGGCGCGGATACCTTGCGCGGCGGCGCCGGACGAGACAGTTATGTACTCGGCTACGGCATGGATCAGGTGACTGTGATCGACAGCTCACAGGAAGGTTCTGTCATTCAACTGGACACGTCAGGGCTGCAGTTGCAGAGCCTGACGGCCAGACGCGCCAGCAACGATCTGTTGGTCGAGGTACGCGGCACCGAGACGAGTATGCGGATCAAGGACTACTACGGGGCAGTGCAGACCTCGTGGGTATTCAAGGACGCAGCAGGCAATACGCTTTCAGCGCAAGCTCTGATCGATGCGTCAATGCCGAATTGGAGCGACCTGCGTGCCAACCTGCTACAGGACTTCCAGGCGTGGGCGCGAGGCGACATCGGCGAAAAGTATGCGGAGCAAGGTTATATCCGCCTGGCCGATGGCAACTGGCTCCTTCCCGTCGATCCGGATTATTTCAGCAGGATCGCATTTTCCAATCAAAGCCGTGAGCTGACACAGCAATTTGTGTACACACATCAATCGCTTTCTGACCTTAACGACGTTCGCACAACTTCTTCTTCCTTGGTCCTTGGCACAACCTGGATCAGGAGCAAATGGCTTGCCTCCTATTCGGTTGCCTCTGATGTGTTGGTGTCTTTTGGAAACGAAACGCGGCTAGCTTCGGGTGCCTCCATCGTGCTCACCGTGGGGACCCACAGTTCCTCCAATCAGATGGGTTGGAGCGCGATCAGCTCATGGGTACAGGATCATTCGGCAACTTACGAGGCTGCCTGGAGCCAGCCTTACGCGTATCCATGGCCGACCGCCGCCCCGACAGAGTTGATTACAGAGCAGCGGCGGCTGGTGGAGGGCTACAAGGGCTACTCTGGCAAGGGCAGCGCACTCATATTCGAGGCCCCAGCTGCAGCGGCTTTGGCTGGCCCCTTGCCTGATTACATTCCGGTGACTCTCACACACAACTACCTCAACTACAACCTTGGGGAAACCATGCTCTCCGATGGGGACCATACGGTGATGGCTAATCTGCACTCGGCGGTGATTGGTGGTCTGGGCGACAACACCATTCATGGAGCAGGCTTTGCTTATGGTGGCACAGGGAATGCCACACTCGTTGGTGGTGAAATTCTGATGGCCGGCAACGGCAATCAGTACCTGAAAAATGGCCGAACCATGGTGGTGGGTGATGGCCGTACCACGGTGGTTGGCAAAGCCCATGGATACCTCGACGAAATTCCGTATCTTGGTAACTACGTCAAAGGCCGCTATGTGCAGCCTGATACGCGTATTCTGATTGATCCAAACAATACAGGCATGGATCTTTTAGTCTGCGACGACGAATTTCAGACTGATAAAAATCGTGATTGGATAGAGGATTCGATTGAAGCTATATATCGAAGTCAAGGCGTTCTAAATGCCCGCGAAAGTTACGCGCATGGCGGCAAGTTTTTTGTAGGCGCGGAAGAGGGTTTTGGTGGCTACTACGACACCGAGGAAGAAGGCCGACGGGCCTTTATCGAAAGGACTGATTCCAGCAGTTATGTTAGTTATTATGTTCAGCCGCTTCCCGTCTTGCTACGTACCCCGACTTATGAATTGGACAGGTGGGAAGAGCCCGGCAGCTATTACGCAACCCATCCGCTGTCGACAGTTTCCTTGGTGGCGCACGACTTTGCAGCCATGCAATCGTACCTGGATACGGGCGTGCTGCCCACCAAAACTGTCAGCTTTGGACAGGGCCTTTCCCTCAGCGACATCGCCTTGTCCTGGAGTAGCGCTCTTTCACCGTTGGATGGCAATGAACATGTAACCCTGGATTTGCGTTGGGGCGTCGACCAGGGTGTGGAGGTCATGATCCCGCGCAGCGGCGACCCGCTCAATGGAACAGTGGGGCAATTTGAGTTTGCAGACGGTCAGGTCGTGTCGATGAGTGCGTTGGTTGCTATGGCGCCGCCGCCCCCAAGCTTCGATATCGGATTCACTCGAATCTACGCTGGCATGGGCCAGCAAACTTTGGCCGCGGAGCTGGTGCTCGGCTTTGATGCCGGATCAGTTGAGCTTGCCAATATCCTGGTGCAGAGCGACGGCTTGGATCTTGTCATGTCCGTGAACAATGGCGAAGACAGC
>JAUXZO010000178.1 GCA_030692685.1 Acidovorax sp.
TCTGTCTAGGCGCTTTGGCCGCAAGCGGTCAGGCCATCCTCGCCGTGGGGGCGGCCGTGGTCGTCGCGTTGCTGCTCGATCTGAAACCAGTGCTGCACCGCTGGCTGCGCCTGATCCAGCCGGCCGAACTGAATGCCTTCCTGCAAATGGGCGTGCTCAGCGCCGTGGTGCTGCCGCTGCTCCCGGACCGGGGCTATGGGCCCTACGCTGCCCTCAACCCCTACCAGCTGTGGTTCGCAGTGGTCCTGATCGCGGGGCTGTCGCTGCTCGGCCACGTGGCGGTGCGGCTCAGGGGGGAGCAACAGGGGCTGCTCTGGACGGGACTGCTGGGGGGCCTTGCGTCTTCCACCGCTGCGACGCTGGCGCTTGCTCGGACCGCAAGGAACCAACCAGGCTGGCATGTGCCCGTAGCGGCGGCGATCGTCGCTGCCTGCGGCGTGATGTTCCTGCGTATGGCCGTGGTCGTCGCCGTCCTGCAGCCCAGCCTCGTGCCTCGCATGGGCCTGTTCCTGGTGCTGCTCGCCGCGGCGGCGTTCCTCTTTGCGGGATGGCAATGGCGCCGCCGGCAAGCCAGCGGTCCGGCCACGCAGCCGGCCTCGCGCCGCGTCTTCGACCTACCCACGGCGCTCGGATTCGGCGTCGTGCTCGGAGTGGTAGCAGTGGCTGCCAGGGCCGCGCGCGAGGCCCTTGGCACGGCCGGCATGTACGCCGTCGCATTCGTCTCCGGTCTGGCTGACGTGGATGCCATCCTGGTCTCGAGCGTGCAGATGCTGGCGCAGGGCGACCTCCCGGCTGCCACTACTGCCATCGCCACTCTACTTGCCGTGTCTGCCAACATGCTCACCAAGGCGACCCTCGCCTGGACCATTGCCGGCCGCGCGGTGGGTGTCCGCGTGGCGGCGGGCTACGTGGTGGTAGCCCTTGTCGGCTTGGCGGCGGCAGCTTTCCAGGCGCGCTGACCACTATTCCGCGGACGGCTGCGCCACTATGCTTGCTGCTTGGCCGCTTAGTTCGGGCCGCCCTTCAGGTCCTCATCGCGGGTAAGCGGCGCGCCTGGCGCAGACGTTTCTCCCGAGATACCCATCGCTCCAGCGTCGCTACCGGACCGCTCAGCCCGACGGGGCACACGGACCCTGGTCCGGTCCCGCCCAATCGTCACGTACTCGTATTCCTTCGATTCAGCCGGGGACGCTTGAGCCTGCGATTGCAGGTCGGGCGAGCCGGATCGTTCGGCCGGGCGGTCGAGGTGCGTCTTGATGCGTTCCCTACCGATATACACGTAGCGGTGCTGATGCGGCTCGGAAGCCGCCGACTCCTGCAGCTGCCTGGGCTGGGGGTCGGGACCACCGTGTGACAGGGTAGCTTGGGCGAACGCACTTGCGGAGAATGTGAACAGGGCAACGGCGAGGATGTTGGCGGAAGTCATGGAAAGCTCCTTGGATTACGGTTTGTATATTGCAAAAAATATACTTGGCGGGCTTGTGACCAGCAGCTGTGCCCGCCCCCCGGAACGACATATTCGGGCTTACCACCGTGGGAAGGTCAAGCGGCTTCAACTCCGCTCGGTTGTTTGTGGCGCCGTTCGATGCGTAGTCACGGACGACAGCAGTTCCTGCATCCGTCTACGCTCCGCAGGAGTCGGCCACGCGGTGTCCCCTGGGGCAACCTCCAAATTGAAATGCCCCTCGCCGTCGAAGCGAACGAGCCCATAGGACTCGTTGACCACCGCCCCCGGCTCTCCGTCGGCCTGGAGCCGGACATTCCAGTCCGCCTGGCGCAGCGTACGGTCCGCCAACATCGGTGCCATGGCCTGACCCCGGGCGAGCGCCACATACAGCACGTGCGGCAAGGCATGCACCTCGCCCTCCTCGTCCAGCAGGAACACGTAGGAGGCATATTCGCCCTCCACTTCGCCCATTCCGCGGCCGGAAGCATCTTCAGTGGTGTAAACGGGAGCAAATCCGCTGCCCGGCTGGCGGAAGTTCGTGGTTTGCCCTTGGTACACGCGTGCCGCGACCCACTGCACGCCTCCCGCATAGGCATAGGCGCGCAAATCGAACTTCATGGACTGCGATCTTCCCTCGTTCGGAATGACGCGCTCGCCGGGAGGCACAAAGGCCTGTGCCACATAGGCTCCCGCCATGATCTCCTCCCAGACTCGACGCGTGACCTTGTCGCCCCGGTACGCAGCGCGGCTACCGAAGCCCGCCGCTGGCTTGAAGAACAGGCTCCGGCGCGCCGCCCACAGCCGGTCGCCATGCGCTGCATCGACCACTTCGG
>JAUXZO010000185.1 GCA_030692685.1 Acidovorax sp.
AAAAAGCCCGGCGGATACCGGGCCTTAAAAGTTCACCAAGATTCTCCTGCCTCATCTTCTTTTTGAAGAGGAGGAGGAGGATGAGGATGTGCTGGTCGATGAACTGCTGCTGGATGGCTTAGAAGTAGAAGAAGAAGAGGACGAACTGGAAGGAGAACTTGAAGTAGTAGGCCGTGAAGAAGATGATGAAGATGAACTGGGTGAGGAACTGGTAGTGACAGAAGGCCGAGAACTAGATGAAGATGGGGAACTGGAAGAACTTGAAGTAGAAGGCCGAGAAGATGAAGACGAACTAGGAGAAGTCCGGGTAACGGTTGGTTGGGTAGCAGTCGGGCGACTGGCCGGCGCTTGAGGAGCGCTTCGGTAAGTGGAAGCTTGGGGGGTGGAAGGCCGAGTTGGAGGGGGGGAAACGCTGGTGGTCGGAGGCCGAGTCGGAGAAGATGGAGATGACCTGACGGCAGAAGGCCGAGAAGGAGTAGAGGGACTGGTAGAAGGCCGTGTAGTATAGGATGGAGAGGTACTGGTGGCAGCACCTGGAGAAGGCCGCGTGCCAGCCGGCTGGGTCGCGGTGGGGCGAGCAGTCGGCGCCTGACGGGTAGTGGAGGCCTGGGGGGTTGAAGGCCGTGCCGGAGAAGATGGAGATGACCTGACGGCAGAAGGTCGAGAAGGAGTAGAGGGACTGGTAGAAGGCCGTGTAGTATAGGATGGAGAGGTACTGGTGGCGGCACCTGGAGAAGGTCGCACGCCAGCCGGCTGTGTCGCGGTGGGGCGACCAGACGGTGTCTGACGGGTGGTGGAAGCCTGGGGGGTAGAAGGTTGGGACGGAGTGCGTTGAACCTGGCCAGGCTTGAAAGTAGTTTGAGGGGAAGCAGTGGGCCGGGGAGAAGGTGCTTGGGTAGTGGCAGTAGCCCGGGGCGGCACTGGCGGAGGCGGGCTGGTCTTCAAGGTCCTTCTCTCCGCTGGGCCAGGGGTCCCCGTGCCAGGCGCGACCGGCTGTTTCGCCTTTATTTCTTGGATGCGCTGTTGCTGCCTTTTCAATGATTCTTCACGCTCCTGCCTTTCTCTTGCCTGGAGTTCCTTCAGTTGTTGTGCCTTTATTTGTGGGTCTTGCTGCTGTTGGGCCTTTATTTCCTGGATGCGTTCTTGCTGTCTCTTCAGCGATTCCCT
>JAUXZO010000186.1 GCA_030692685.1 Acidovorax sp.
AAGACCTGGTAGATCTTAAAGATATGCCGGTGTTGGCATATTTTGGTGGAGGGGGCTAAGGGCCGTGGGCCCTTACCCCCTCCACCAATCCCCCTACCCCAACCCCTTAAGGGTTTTATTGAGCCGGAGAAAGCGGGGCCAAAGCCCCCGCCTACTCCGGCCAAACATAAGCGGGTTGGGAGGGGGGTGTGGGGGGAGATTGTAAGTGGGCCTCAGGCCCCTGGCCCTCCCCCACCACACTATCAAAACCTTAAGGATAATCTATGGGCTATCGTAATTTGCAGGAGTTTATCGTCCGGTTGGAGCAGGCCGGGGAATTGGTGCGGATTAAGGAGCCGGTGAGTCCGCATCTGGAGATCACTGAAATCACCGACCGGGTGTGCAAGGTTGGGGGGCCGGCCCTGCTCTTTGAGGAGGTGACGGGTTATGAGCTGCCGGTGTTGATGAACGCCTTCGGCTCCTTAAAGCGCATGGGCTTGGCCCTGGAGGTGGATTCCCTGGACGCCATCGCCGCGGAAATCTTAAGCTTCCTGGAGGCGGAGGCCAATACCTTGATGAAGAAACTCATGCTCCTCCCCAAACTGGCGCGGTTGGGCAGGATGTTTCCCAAGGTGGTGTCTAGGGCGCCTTGCCAGGAGGTGGTTTATACCGGAGAGCAGGTGGACCTGAGCCGACTGCCGGTCCTCACCTGTTGGCCTCAAGATGGTGGGCCGTTTATCACCTTGCCGGTGGTCATCACGCATCACCCGGAAACCGGCCGGCGCAATGTGGGGATGTACCGGCTGCAGGTTTATGACGGCCGTACCACCGGTATGCATTGGCACGCGCACAAAGGCGGGGCCCAGCATTACCGAGTGGCGGAAAGCCGGGGCGAGTCGCTACCGGTGGCGGTGGCCATCGGCCCCGACCCCGCGGTGACTTATGCGGCCACCGCGCCTTTGCCCGAGGATCTCGATGAAATTCTGTTCGCCGGTTTCTTAAGGGGGGAGCCGGTGGAGCTGGTGCCCTGCCTCACCCAGCC
>JAUXZO010000192.1 GCA_030692685.1 Acidovorax sp.
CCCGCCACACCCGCCACCACCGTGGCCAGCGTGCCGCCCAGGGTGCCCGCGGCATACACCGTGCCCGCCGCCCGGTCGCGCGCCCGCGCCGCGCGAAAGCTCAGCACCGCCCACACCAGAAAGGTGCCGAACAGGATCACGTGCGACAGGTTGCCATTGGACAGCAGGTGCGCCAGCGCCCAGACCTTGACCGACAGCACCATGGGGTGATGCAGCCGCGCCTTGATCGCGTTGCGCGGCACATAGGTGGCCGCCAGCAGCACAAAGGCGATCAGCGTCAGCAGCGAAGCCAGGTGCCGCATGCCGCGCGGCGGCATCCACAACTGCACCGGCTGCTGCCGCGCCAGGCTGAAGCCCCAGACGATCAGCACAAAGCCGATGATGGAGAGCACGGCGTAAACCGCCTTCCACGGCAGCTCGCCGACGCGCGCGATGGTGGCGCTGCGCCAGCCGTCGGCCACGATGCGCACCGAATGCACCCCCAGAAAAACCAGCAACCCCAGCAGCAGAATCAGCATGATGCGCCCTCTCGATGTAAATAAGCGCAATTATGAGCGTGACCCTGCTCACCAGGGGCCATACCCCTGATGCTAGCAAATTCATAGCTGCTCACGCAGGCGTGGCATGGGTCAATGGCCAATTTGATGCAAAAACTCAGGCCCGGTAAAAAACGGTTTTCCGTGCGCTACCGCAAACCTGTGGCACACGGCGGCGCACTGCGCGCAATTTTTATCACGCCCCTTGTGTATGCTTGGGGCATCCTGACGAGTTTGTGAAGCCCGATATCCGATGCGCCTGCGAATCTACCTGGTCGAAGACAGCCCCGTCATCCGCGACGCCCTTTCCGAATCTCTCGTGGAGCTGGTGGGCGCCCGCATGGTGGGCTGGGCCAGCAACGAGACCGAAGCCAGCCAATGGCTGACCGACAACACCAACGGTTGGGACCTGGCCGTGGTGGACCTGTTCCTGCTGCAGGGCAGCGGCCTGAACGTCGTCAAAAGCGCCGGCAAGCGCGAGCTGCGCCAGAAAGTCGTCGTCCTCACCGGCTACGCCACCCCCCAGATGCGCCAGCGCTGCCTGGCCGCCGGCGCCGACGCCGTCTTCGACAAAGCCACAGAGATCGACGAGTTCACCACCTACGCGATCAACGAGGTGGAGCGGGTGGCGGGGGAAACGCGGTATTGAGCAGCCGCCGGACGACGATCCGGCGCGCTATCACTTTAATAGCTGGCTGCGCATACACCACATGGGCTACAGGCCGTTTTCATTGAGAAATCCTCGTCAGGGCCTGGCTTCCGCCTCAGCTTCGGGCCACAGCCTCGGAAAGTAAAACCGCAGCGCATGCTGCGGCACCCCAAAACGCAGTTTGCCATGCGGCGAGTCGGTCACCAGCAGCCCGCGCTTGAGCAAGGCCGTCACCTGCGCGGTGGCCAGCCGCTCACCCAGACCCAGCATCGCCTTGAACTCGCTGCGCTCCAGCTCTGACTGCGTCAACAACAGGTAGTGCAGCGCCCGCAGCGACTCGCCGCGCACGCCGCGTTTGACCACACCTTCCTCAAAGGCCAGACAAGCCGCGATGCGGTCCTTCATGCCGGCCATGTCGAGCAAGCCCGCCATGAAACGCACCTGGTCGATGCACAGGGTCAGCACATAGTCCATCCACGCGATCAATGCGCGCTCCGACAGGCTGCCGCGTCCGTCCAGGTCTCCGGCCCGCGGCTCGTCAGCGGCGGCCAGGTGCGCGTAGTAAGCCTCGTGGCTGCGGGCAAAACCGCGCAAGGGCGACCACAAGCCATTGGTCAGTCCCAGCGAACCCAGTGCCAGGTGCGTGTGCAGCCGCGCCACGCGGCCGTTGCCGTCCCGAAACGGGTGAATCCACGCCAGCCGGTGGTGCGAGGCGGCCACCGCCAGAATCTGCAGCTCACCACGTCGCACGCCGCCATAAAAAGCGCCCCAGCGGTCCAGCATGGCGCCCACCGCAGCGTGCGCCGGCGCGGCATGTACACCCACACTGACATCCCGGTCACGCAGCGCGCCCGGCAGCAGCACATCGCCTTCGGGCAACACCCGGTCGGCCTCCGGCAAACGCGCAAACAAATCCTGGTGAATGTCACGCACCATTTGCGCCGACCACACCTGCGCGCTGGCCCAGCCCTTCCATCCGGCCTCCAACGCGCGCTCGGTTTCCATATGCGCCAGCGCCAGCCGCTGGCGCCGTGCCTTGTCCTGGTCCTGCGAATAGTCGCTGCGCAACGCGTCCTCGATCTCGAAGGGCAGCGTGTGCTGCCCCTCGATACGGTTGCTGTAATAGGAATTCATCGCCCGCAGCAGTTGCCGCAACTCCGCCGGCGCGCCCACCCCCGCCAGGCTTTGCGCCGCCCGTTGCAGATCGTGCGCCTGCTCCAGCAGCGGCTGAAGGTGCTGCTCACCGGGCAGCAGAGGTTCCATCTGCGACGGATGGTCGTACAGCGCGAATTTTTGCGACTTGGTTGGCATACCTAAGTCTATGTCACACAAGGACTTTTGGCAATTCTTGCGGGAGCTTTTGCGAGTTTGATTGCGAGTTCACTTGTATCTCGTTGGCCGACAGACCTTCAGGGCTAGCGTGCCACCAACAACCCACAACCCACCAACAATCAAGGTAGACTCATTCCTAGATACGCGTCGCCGAGGCCGTTTCGACAAGGCCACCTGAATCGACGAGGTTGCGGGGCAAACGCGGTATTGATTAATAAGGAATCCCATGGCTCTGATCAAAGCGCTAACGCATCAGCCAATTAACGGGGCGTCGCCTCACCGCGAAGTGGATTGCACTTACTCGATCATCTCGAATGCAGATGGAAGCAAGAGCCTCCAACTTGATACGTACGGATCCAAAACCCGAAAGATTCCGGGGAAGAAAAGTCAAAGCCTGCGCTTCGACAATGGCGCCCTAGCCGCTTTAAAGAAAATCATCGCCGAAAACAACCTGTGATGGCGGACCAACACTCCAGGTCATGTGCTTCGAAGCGGAGGAAGCCGCGCGCAGCGCGAAATGACTGCACGATCAACTAACCCTATCTATCAATGCCTTGTGCACTGCACATAATCGCCGCAACTCCACATGAACACCCCAACGATCAGGCCAAAAGATTATTCGCGCGCTCCAGACGGACTTATCTCGGCGAAACTTCCCATTATCGTGGCGCACCATATCACTCGAACTTTGAAATTTAACGGATGACAACATTTACAGCTGGGGCCCTGTTCTCTGGGATCGGCGGGTTTTGCTTGGGATTTCGCGACCACAAGATAGACACTACGTGGGCCGTCGAAAACGATGCGGCGGCAGTCCAGACATATGAAGAAAACTTAGGTCGCCACAGGGTCCTTCGAAAAGAGGATGGCTCATTGCGAGGCATTGAAGATGTCCGAGTTGCGGAGCTAAGGCTTCCGCCGGTCGACATATTGCACGCTGGTTTTCCATGCCAGAGTTTTTCCGTCGCTGGCGAGCGGAAAGGTTTTGCGGATCCCCGGGGACAACTTTTCTTCCAAATTATTCGACTTCTCCATGAGTACGGGGAAAACAGACCAAGCGTCTTGCTTCTAGAAAACTCTCCAAATTTGAGGATTGGAGAAGGCGGTTCGTGGTTCCTTCAATTAGCGAACGAGATCAGATCTGCCGGATATTGGTTTCGCGATTCAAATGCGCTGGAGCTAGATTGCTACGATTACACCGACGTTCCCCAGAAGCGAAAGCGCCTATTTATGGTTGCCTTCGCGACTAATAAGTTTCGCAATGGTCGGCTAGAAATAAGGCCACCGTCGACAGGGCACAAGGATCTATCCAACTTTATCGACTTCGACGGCCAAGTTGACGACGATTCGTACTACTTAGAATCTGACAACCGCTACTACCAGATGATTCGGGGAAAGATTGAAGATCGACGTGCGATCTATCAACTCCGAAAGTACATCGTGCGGGAGAAGGAATCGAATGTATGTCCAACCCTCACGGCCAATATGGGCCAAGGTGGACATAACGTGCCATTTATCTTGGATAAAAAGGGCTTGCGCAAGCTGACCGAGTATGAATGCTTAGCGTTACAAGGATTTCCTTCTCGCTACCGGTTTCCCTCAACAGTACCGAGAGCTAAACGGTATCAGCAAGTAGGCAATTCCGTGGTCCCGCCCTTGATAAATATTCTCGCCAGCTCAATTGCTCATAAGCTCCACACAGAAAGAATCAAATGACAAAGATTGGCTGGACGCACCCGATCGACGAATCAGATCAGTGGGATGGTTTCAATGATCCAGGGATTGAGCATTTTTCAGGTAGCCCGACACGAAACCTAGCGAGAGAAGTAAACCAAAATTCGCTAGATGCTTTGGATGACGCGTCTGGCAAGCCAGTCTTAATAAAAATCTCGAAGCACTCCGTACTAGTAAGCTCTATTCCCAACGTAGAACAGCTCAAAAAGAACATCGCTTTATGTAGTAGCGTCGCTGATCAAGAAGGTCCCAAGGCGACACAGTTTTTTGAAGCGGCGACTAGCGAACTTGCTAAAGCAAAGATTACGGTGCTGGAAATCTCCGATTTCCATACGAAGGGCATGAAAGGCCCCAGCCGTAACGGGACCCCTTTCTATGCTTTTACCAAGGCAAGAGGCCAAAGCAAGAAGCCGTCAGAAGTGTCAACGGGCTCATTTGGCATTGGCAAATTTGCCCCCTACGCTGTATCAAAACTACGTACCGTTTTTGTATCTACAGTTTTTCAAGGTGACGACGGTGGTTATCACCAACTGACTCAGGGGAAATCAATACTGATGTCTCACGATGATTCAAAGGAGCGGCGACATCAAGGAGTTGGTTTTTGGGGGCTAGAAACAAAATGCCAACCCATTCCCGACATTTCCCCCCACATACCCGAGTGGATTGCTCGTGCGACCGTGAAGGCGGACTACAAAGCGAACCTGGGAACGAAGCTAGTTATCTTAGGCTTTGACGACAAAAAGGGGTGGGAAAAACAGCTCGCCGCGTCGGTCGCAGAAAACTTTTTTGGCGCAATCTCCGCCAAGCGACTAGAAGTACACATAGCCGAAGCATACGTACTAACAGCAGACACGATCTCCTCCATATTGGCTGATTCAGAAATCGTCACATCTGTGGCAGGCCAATCCAATGAGCCAGAACAGATCGAAAACAGCAGTCACTACCTGTCCTGCTTGGCACCCACTGATGATGTGATTGTTGAACAAAGCCAGATGTTGCACCTCGGGCTGTGTGAGCTCAGGCTCAGGCTGGAGGTAGGCTTGCCACGGCGGGTTTGCACATTGCGCAACGGCATGTTCATCTCGGACTCGCTCAATCTGCAAGGGCTGAAGAGTTTTTCGGACTTCAAAGACTTTGTTGCAGTATTCCAATGCAAGAGCGACAAAGGAAACGAGTTGTTGCGCGCTATGGAGCCCCCTAAGCACGATGCATTTGAACCTGATCGCCTACCGACAAAAGATGATCAAGAAAAAGGTCGCGCAGCGCTGAGGGATATGGCGCGGTGGATACGTGACATGTTGAAGCGGCATGCCAAGGACCCAGTTTCAGACGTCACAAGCCTAGATGAGCTAAAGGATTACTTTGCAGAAGAGGGCGAACAAGGTGCCGGCGATGGCTCAGAAGAAATTAATCCCTATGGCGCAGTGAAACTGACAGCTCGACCACTCCCGCAGAAGAAGAACTCCACGCCCAACATCAAACCCGAGGGTGATGGCACCGGTGACGGTGACGGTGGGGACGGCGGTGGCGGGGATGAGGAGAGCGATGGCGAGGGGGGCAAAGGTGGAGGCAAGGGCGACGGCGAAGGGGGCTCAGGCGCAGGCACTCAGAAACCCACTGTGCAATTGCTCAATCCGCGAGCTGTCGTTACTGCCGCCAACCAGCGCCGCATTGCATTCACCGCTGGAAAATCCGGCCTGGTTGAAATTAGTTTGTTTGAAGTTGGCGCGGATCAAGATTTCCAAATCGAAGTCAAGTATGCCAACCAAGGAACCATAAAAGACGGGAAAGTTCGTCTCCACGTCAAGGAAAACGTTCGGGAAACAATTGACGTTAAGCTCTCCGAAGAATTTAACGGAGCATTAAAGGTGCTGGCCCATGGACTTTGATAAGAACAAAACATTCCCGTACCCCGTCCTGCGACCGTATAGCGACGACTACAAAGATGTTGAATTTCAGGTAACCGTTCAAGCTATCGTTCAGGGAAGCTCCGTCGAGCTATCTTGTTCGTATCTGACGTCTTGCGCAGAGTTAATAGATGAGATCAGAGCAGGCACCGCCGTATATTGCTCCGTTATCTCTTGCCGAGACACCTACTTTCGTCAAGCAATCACATCCAAAGTAGAAGCAATTGATGCGTCATTTGACGCCACAAACTTACGCGGGGAAGTACGCATTGAGTCTTACATTGTCTGTGTAAAAAAGATATCAAGTTTCACATCCCCGGACATTAACAAAGAATTCGGGAAGGCCGCTTTCACATTTCTGCCTGGGCAAGTTCTGGCGCAGGACGAAACAGCTGTCATATACATAGATCGCGATCTGTTCAAACCTCTAACATCGGTGTTCGATCTGGTGAAGAGCGACTCCGTCGGTACAAACGAGTGGAAAGTTGGGCTGGATGATGATCACGTTCAGATCCAGGTCAGTCCGAGCATGAAAGAGGCCATCGACGACGCGCGCAATAGCACGAGTAGCAAAGCAATTTTGCTTAACTCAATCTATTCAGCAGCAGTGACCCAAGCACTTCATAAACTAAAGGAAGCGCCAGATCAGTTTTCCCAAACAAAGTGGGGCAACGTGCTTATCCGACAGCTTGAACAAAACAATCTGGACATCGCCACGACGGAACCTTACATTGCAGCACAAACTCTTATGCGTCACCCCTTGGGAGTACTGCGCGCATATGTTTTTCAAGGGTTGAAAGCATGATCCCACTGGCATTATTCCGACACAGTGCAGTCCTACAGCTCTACAAAGACATTGGTGCCAATTTACCGCGATATAGAGGAGGTGATTTCGAGTTTTTGACCGAAGATCCTTCCCGACTCATTGAGTCGAAATGCCAAATCGATGAGGACCGATTGCTTGATGTCCATTGCTCTCCCGAAGACGCGAATGAAGTCGCTTGCTGTCTCGCAGTCGCAGACGGGTTGAACGGAGTTACTCCGTATTTGGCCAGAGACGAGCGAGTTTGGGTTCGTTTGACGCACATAGAGCTTTTGCACTACTCGCGGACTAGGTGGCCTATTCCAAACAAAGACGAAGCCGCAATTGCCCACATTCAAAAGCACTTCTTTGCTAGGAGCGCGCGTGGCATAGAGCGAGACAACGCAGTCTCTCGGCTCTGGTGGATGGCTACAGTAGCAAGCAAAGTAGAAGGCCTGAAGGCGGCAGAGGCCCTTGAGGCACTGCTGTTTCAGAGTGACGTCCGCGCCAACATCATTGAACGCCCAAGCACATCACAGAATACCGCGCTACTCTCTGCTTTGGTGATTCAACTTCACAAGTCGCTTCAATCCGACCAAGCGCTTTTCGAACGGAAAAGATTCAGATCGCTGATGAAGCGGCTGAACCTGAATGGTGGAGTCAAATTACTAGACGTTCTTGGTGTAGACGACCTTCAAGAAATGGTGGGAGAGGCGGCAAAAGCTTAGCTCCTGTCGCCTAATACCAACCACTACCTACGTACTAAGTTCGAGAGGCACCGCACCTACACGTCGATATTCGCAGCCCTTAGCGCATTCGTCTCAATAAACTGCCGGCGCGGCTCGACCTCATCACCCATCAGCATCGTGAACACGTGATCGGCTTCGATCGCGTCGTCGATCTGTACGCGCAGCAGGCGGCGCACGGCAGGGTCCATGGTGGTTTCCCACAACTGGGCCGGGTTCATCTCGCCCAGACCCTTGTAGCGCTGGCGTGCGGTGGCGCCTTCGGCCTGGACGATCAGCCAGGCCATGGCGTCGCGGAAGGTCTCGACTTTTTCTTCCTTCTGGCGCTCGCCTTCGCCGCGGGTGACCTTGGCGCCTTCGCTCATCAGGCCCTTGAAGGTCACGGCGGCTTCGACCAGCGCGGCGTAGTCGGCGCCATGCACGAAGTCTTGCGTCAGCACACTGCTTTTCACGTTGCCGTGGTGGCGGCGGCTGATGCGCAGAATCGGTTTGTCGTTGCGGGCGTCGAACTCGCCGGCCACTTCGGCGGTCGGCAACTGGGCCTGCAGCGCGATGGCTGAGCGCTCGGCGTCTTCCACGGTGTCCAGGTTCAGCGCCACGCCGTCGGCAATGGCCTTGAGCGCCTCGGCGTCCATATAACCGCGCAGGCGGGCAATCACCTGCTCGGCCAGCTGGTGCTTGCGCGCCAGCTCGGCCAGGGTGTCACCCGTGATCACGGTCCCGTTGGCACCACCCGTGTGGATGGAAGCCCCGATCAGGGCAATGCGCAACAGGTAGGTATCGAGCGCGGAGGCATCCTTGAGGTAGAGCTCTTCCTTGCCCGACTTGACCTTGTACAGCGGCGGCT
>JAUXZO010000193.1 GCA_030692685.1 Acidovorax sp.
GGCCTGGGGCTACCCGGTTCGCAAGCGCACTCCAACGAACTTGACGGCACCTTCAAGGCCCTTGACCAAGCGGTGGACTACGTCAAGAGCGAAGGGGCCGCCGGAACCATCGGGCGAGCTACGGACACACTGGTACGCGCAGCCACCGGAGACGCCAGCGCAGCAGGCAACGCGGCGGCGGCCCTCACCGGAATAGGAAGCCTTGCGGGGGCACACAGCACCGTGCAAAGAATGGCGGCGGGCGTGGACAGGATGCTGGCCACGGCAGGCAACAATGCAGCCAAGTCGAGGATTGTGGGTCGGGCGATGGAAGAGATCATCGCCAAGACCGAGCCCGCACTGGCGGCCAAGACGCACAGTATTGGGCCTGAGCAGGTTCGGCCTGTGGTGCGGGATACTACGGGGACCCTGATAAAGGAAGGGCACAAGCTGCCTGCGGTGGGGGAATTGCAGCCGCAGGTGGTGTCGGCTAGGGCGGGGCCTAGTGGGATAGCAAACAGCGCTGAACGTATTGGTTCGAAAGTTCTAGAGCCGATTAATCCTGGCACTCGCTTCTACGTTAGTTCCGGCGGCGACGTACTTGATGCAATCACTTATGCGCGCAACTCAGGTTTTAGAACTGGTGTGCGCGATAAGGTTTGGAATGATGCAATAAATCCGACCACAGGCTTAGTGAATGATCCTCTTTCTGGCGCAACAATGAACAAGGCTAAGCCTTGGGACATGGGCCATCGGCCCGGGATGGAGTATTGGAAAGAGCGTAACAATGCCATTAATAACTGGCTAACTGATCGCGCCTATACTACGCGGAAAGAGTTCCTTGACAAAATGAACGATCCCTCAAGATATCGTCCTGAGTTGCCATCGTCGAACAGAGGACATCGCCTAGAAGATGTAACCAATAAGTTCTGGGAATGAAAGTTAATAGTGACCAAAGAAGTAACCGTCAAGCACAAAAATCTCGCCTCGTCTATTGCGGGTATTTTTGGTGTACAAAAGCCATCTATAGCTAGGTTCGCGGACGAAAAGGGGGGAAGCGATATCTTTATCCTAGAAGCGAAAAATTCGCCAAATTTAGGGGTGAATTCATTTTCCACCATAGGGCTTTCTGATATCCCCCTATTTTTCAAAGGAAGTGAATTTGGTGCGCGTGTTGAAATTGTAGGTGCTTGCGACGCATCTTTCCATAGATTCGCTGAAGCTATTTCTACAGCCGCATTTTGCGTTATTAATTCCCATTGGTTTTGCGCGCCTGGCATGATATTCCCGAGTGTTATAGGAATTCATGGTATATCCACAACCATGAGCGATATCTACTTTGCAAATCCATTTTTATGGCCTGAACTTAAGACCATCAACATTGAGGGAAAAGACATTGCATGGCTCCTGGCTGTGCCAGTATCGAAAGCTGAAACGGAGTTTGCTCAAAAAAATGGACCAGAAAAACTGGAGTCTCTTTTCTCAGAGAGGAATATTGATATATTCAATCTGAATCGAACTTCTATTGTGTGATCTTGCTCCTTCGATAGAAGAGCCGCAAACGAGGTTCCTTGGCGGTCAAATCTGAAGTGCAACACCCTCACCGAGGGTAATGTACGCAAATGGGAACGAGATACGAACACTTGCAGCCAGAAGACAGAGTGACGTTGGCATCGCTGCGCCAGCAGGGCTGGAGCATCAGGGCCATAGCCCGCCTTCAAGGCCGCAGCCCCAGCACCATCAGCCGTGAGTTGCGGCGCAACGTCTGCCATGGCACTTACGCCAGCGCGCCTGCGCAGCGTCTGTGCCAGCAGCGGCGCATTCAGGCCAGGCCATGCCCCAAGCTGCACAGCTGCGGGGCTTTGTGGACTCTTGTCACCACCATGCTGAGCTGGCTGTGGTCGCCCCAGCAGATTGCACGCACACTTCAGCGCATGTATCCCCAAGAGCCGAGCATGCATGCCTCGCACGAGAGCATCTACACCGCCATCTATGCATACCCACGCGGTGAGTTGCGCCGCCAGCTCATCGCACTGCTGCGCCAAGGCAAGAGTACACGCCGCCCGCGTTCAGCAGGCTCTGATCGGCGTGGTCAGATTCCAGACATGGTCTCTATCCATGTTCGCCCGCCCGAGGTCAATGATCGCGTGATGCCGGGGCACTGGGAGGGGGATTTGATCAAGGGCGCTGGCAACAAGTCGGCGGTGGGTGTGCTGGTAGAGCGCTCAACGCGCCTGGTGCTGCTGTGCAGGATGCCTGACGCATCGGCCGAAAGTGCGCTGGCCGCGTTCACCAACAAGCTGCGCCAGATTGCACAGCCGATGCGGCAGACGCTCACCTACGACCAGGGCAAGGAGATGGCCCGGCGCAAGGAACTCGCACAAGCCCTTGGCATGCGGGTGTACTTTTGTGATCCGCACAGCCCTTGGCAAAAAGGCAGTTGTGAGAATACGAATGGGCTGCTGCGCCAGTTCATGCCCAAGGGTACAGACCTGAGCGTGCATGACCAGGATGCGCTGGACTCCATGGCCGATCTGATGAACAACCGTCCTCGTCAGACGCTCGGCTGGGATTCTCCCTATCAGGCTTTTCAGCGATTCATGACGGCTATCGCCGAGAAGAACTCCGCTACCATTCATTGAATATCAACCTGCGGTGTTGCACTTCAGATTTGAGACCGCCCTTTATTTTTGGGTCGGCGGTATGTGCCAATTTAGCGGTTGTCTTGGCCGTATACCTGGCAAGTTCCAGGAAGCGCAGCCAGCCTGGTAGACACCGACCTGGCCTCAACAGGCAACGCTGTGTTGTAGGGGTCGAGTTTTGTCTTTGCCCCCGACGGTTAAAAGATGGCTCTTGATTGCGAAAGTAGCGAGGGTTTGCGTCTCCCTCGTTTGCCTCTGTGGAATGGGCGCTACAAAAAATGTAGCTTGCGGCGCTTGTCAGGCAAGCGCCAGAGCCTAAAAACGTTCAAATTCTGCGCTCTGGACGCGGTCCATCCAGGCAGCCACAGCCGCACGCGCCTAGAAACCTGGACCTACGACCCCCAAGACCGCCTCACCGGCCACACCACCCCCGAGCGCACCACCACGTGGCAACTGGACGCAGGCGGGAGGCGCACCCAGCAAACCGTGGTCGCCACCGCAGGCGCCACCGGCCCCCCCGGCAATGACCTGGAAGCAGGCACCTCCGCCCCCGCAGGCACCCTCACCTACAGCTACAACAACCGCGACCAGCTCACGCAAGTGAGCGGCAGCCAAAGCGCCACCTACACCTACGACGCCAACGGCAACCGCCTGAGCCAGACGGAAACCCGCTCAGGCACCACCCAGACCACCCGCTACCACTGGAACGCCCAGGACCAACTCGTCAAGGTAGAGCAGGGCAGTGGCAGCACCCCCCCAGAACTGCTGGCCAGCTACCGCTACACCGCAGACAACCTCAGAGCAGAAAAGGTGCTCAGCGACGCCGGCCTGTACAACGCCACGCAAGCCAGCGTTCCCACAGCCAGCCCCCTGGCCTACGAACGCACCCAATGGGACGGCCTGCACGCCCGGCGCAGCTACGAAGTCACCGGCACAGGGGCAGGTGCCAACAACACCACCCAGACCCTGCGCAGCGACACCGACGCAGCCGTCATGGCCGGCAACACCGCGCCGATCCTGTTCAACCGCACCACGTACGCCAACGGCCTGGGCAGTGCCAGCAGCACCACCCAACTGCACGCAGACAGCCAGGGCACCCTCATCGCCACCGTGGTCAGCGAAGGCAGCAGCGGCAGCACCACCGCCAAAGCCAACAGCCTGCTGCACTACAGCCCCTACGGCCTCATCGACAGCCAGGCCAGCGGCAACGCAGGCACGGGCCTGCAAAGCAACGGCAACGCGTTTGGAAGCTACTACGCAGACCCCGAGACAGGCCTGCTGTACGCAAGAGCGCGGTACTTTGACCCCGCCAGCGGCCAGTTCGTAAGCCGGGACCCCGAAGAGGGCGAAGCCAACCTGCCGATCACCTGGGGGGCGTACCAGTACGGCAGGTACAACCCGTACAGGTACAGCGACCCCAATGGCCGATTCAGCACCCCTGGCAGCATGTGCAGCACTGCAGAAGAGTGCGCAGGCGTGGCAGATACGGCGATCGGAGTCGGGCGCTCACTGTGGAAGGGCGCCAAGGAAACGGCGGGCTTAGCTCGCAGTCTCGCCGAACACTACGTCGATGCCTTCCGAGGAGCCCTCGGCAACACTGATGCACAAAAGCGGGTTGAAGCGAACATTCAAACTACCGCCGGAATCATTCGCAACATTCCGAATTTGCCAGCCCACTTGGCGCGGCAGCAACAAGAAGTCGAAGCACAAGTCCGCCAACTCCAAGAAAACGGCGATGTGCACGAAGCGAACCGGCTGCTGGCAGAGCACACCGCCGATATTGCGCAACTGGGCGCGGGCGCGTACGGACTGGGCAAAGTTACAGTCGGGGTGACTAAGGCGGCGATAGCGGGGATCAGGGCAGAGCGCGCTATTGCTCCAGCCGTGGCGGCAAAAACGCCCAGTGCACAAGCGTCGCCCGTACAGGCACAAGTGGGGCCGACGACACCAGAATTGCTGGGAGAAGCAGCAGATCTGGGCACGACTGGACGCATTATTCCGCCAGGCAAGACTGCGGTGGCGGCGTCTAGCCGGGCGGGGAGCGAGATTGGGGCAAATGGGGGAGTGGTTGCTGTAGATGCAGGGTCTGTGAAAGGGATTAATCCGACAGGCTCAACGCAAAACTGTACGAACTGTGTTGCCGTCGTTGACAACTTGCTAACGACTGGCAATCCTGCAAGCGCATTACCGCGCGCTACGCCGATCCCCTTCGATCAGCTTGGGCGAATGTATGGCACGAAATTGAGTGGCTGGACATCACAGCAGACCATTGAATCAACGTTACTTGCCCAGGGAAATGGAGCGAGAGCGGTGATTTACGGGACGGACGGAGCCACGGGGCATGTATGGAATGCCGTTGTTCAGAATGGGAAAGTGAACTACATCGATGGACAAATTGGCGGGAGTGGCGCAAGCAACTTCAAGGCATTCACTAACTTTCAATTTGGGATACTTCCATGAGCAACGATTTTGCAAATGCAAAGCAAATGGTGGAGGCGTATCTCCGCACGCTTGAGGCTCAGCCGGGTGGAGTGCCGTACACCATTCTTGATGAGCGCATCCGAGAAGACGAGGAAGGATGGTATTTCCCGTATCAGTCCACAAGCTTTGTGATGACGGGAAATTTTAGTGACTCGCTTGTTGGAAATTGGCCGATATTTGTCCGTCGTAGCGACTCTTACATTGGGCCACGTCGGCCAGGAGTGGCATTGCCACCATTGCAAGACCAAAGCTAGGCGCGTCCCGCGCAGAGCATGGATTGCAGTCCAGTCCGGGCATCGAGCCCGGCCCGACCTGGCAGGTCTGCGGGGTAACTTTGCTTACGCAAAATTAACATAACGGTCTGTTTGGCAAAGTAGCCGCAGTCACTGCGCTAAAGCTCCGTTTGGTGCGGCTACCGCGGCGGGCGCGGCCCTTGCGCCCTTCGGGTTTACCAAACCCCCGTTATGTCTTGCGCCCCTTCGCCCTGCGCGTGGGGCACATGGATCGGCAAGCCGTAGCCTAGAGCCACCCGCTTAAACATCCATAGCCAGTGCGGTATCGGCTGCGCCGAAGCCTACGAGTGGTTCGCAACAGTCGTTGGTGTCAATGCTTGCGTATTGCTCCCGGCGGCTAAAAATATGACTCTTCGTGTCTAACAGTCGCGAGGATTTGCTTTTAGCTCGGTCGCTCCCGAGTGTTTGGTGCTACTAAAAATGTAGCTGCTAGCGCTTTCCGAGAAAGAGCTAGGCGCCTAAAGCGCTCCAATTCTGCGCGCTGACCGCAGACATCAACACCAGCCACACCACCCCTGAGTGCACCACCACCTGGCAACTGGCGCAGGCGGACGAAGCATCCAGCAAACCGTGGCCAGTTCGTGGCCGACGGCTACCTTGGAGTGCTGGGCAGCAAAGCCGCACAAAGAAGAAACAGCGAACGCTGTTAGATCGGTTGGCTTACGCATTTGTTATTTTACATAATATACATCGTATATAGTTGTGTAGCAATCGTACCGACAACACAGATGCGCTTCATCGTGGCCTCATAGACTTGGGTTCTGCATGCCGCTTCATCCTACTCAAGCCGGTACCTGCTACCCGCTAACATCCCCGACCATGACTATTTCCACCACAACACCTTCAACATCGTCCATACACTTCGGCCACCAGGGCCGTGTCTGCATCGTCACTGGTGGCGCCCAAGGGATTGGCGAGGCTTGCGTCCGGCGCTTTGCGGCCGAAGGCGCCAAGCCCGTGATCGTCGATGTGGACGATTCACGCGGCCAAGCGTTGGCGCAGGAACTGGGCGCGCTGTATGTGCGCTGCGATGTGGGCGACAAGGCGCAGGTGGATGCGCTGGTGGCGCAAACGCTGGCAGCCCATGGCCGCATTGATGTGTTGGTGAACAACGCGGGCATCTTTCGGGCGGCTGATTTTCTGGACGTGACCGAGGCAGACTTTGACGCGGTGCTGCGGGTCAACCTCAAAGGCTCATTCCTGGTCGGTCAGGCCGTGGCGCGGGCCATGGTGGCATCTGGCGGTGGGTCCATAGTCAACATGAGTTCGGTCAACGGCGTGCTGGCCATTCCCAATATCTCCAGCTACAACGTCAGCAAAGGCGGTGTAAACCAGCTCACGCGCGTGATGGCGCTGGCGCTGGCCGACAAGAGCATCCGCGTGAACGCCGTGGCGCCCGGAACCATTGCAACCGAACTCGCCGCCAAAGCCGTGCTGACCAGCGATGAGGCCAAGAGCAAGATCATGAGCCGCACGCCCATGAAGCGCCTGGGCGAACCTTCGGAGATTGCCGACGTGGTGGCCTGGCTGGCCAGCGATGCGGCCAGTTATGTGACCGGCGAGATCGTGACCGTGGATGGTGGCCGCATGACGCTGAACTACACGGTACCGGTCTGATCGGTTGATCGGTTGATCGGTTGATCGGTACCAATACTATTGAATTGATAGCTGCTGGAGCTTGATGGACAAGCGCTAGAAGCCTTTTTTAATCATATTTTCAAGATTGCGGCACACGCTGCAGCAACCCGGCCATGCTGCGGGGCCAGCCCACCGCGCCAAACCATGCGCCACCTGCAACGGCCCAGGCGTTGACTACGCCGTACAGCACCAGCGCCACGGCTTGTGCAGCAAACACGGCTGCCAGGCCGCCGCCCCAGCGCAGTGCCAACCAGCCCCCTGTCACGGCCACGACCAACCGGACGATGTTGCCGATCACGGGCCAGAGCAAGCGCCCTGCCCCTTGCGAGGCAAAGTACAACACCAGGCCCAGGCCAAAAAATCCGTACAGCGGCCCGACGATGCGCAGGTATTGCGCGCCCGCCTCCACCATGGCCGGGTCGCTGGTAAATAGCGACAGCCATGCGTGCGGGAACGCCGCCGCCCACAAGCCGATGGTTTCGGCCATCACAAACGCAATGGCTGCACCGATCCAGGTGGCGCGCAAAGCACGTTCACGCTGGCCTGCGCCAATGCAGGTGCCCACCATGGCCACCAAGGGCGCGCCCAGGCCAAACACCAGCGGCACCAGCAGATATTCCAGCCGCGACGCGGTGCCATAGCCGGCGATGGCCGCCGTGCCAAACCCGCCCACCAGCGCAGTGGTCACGCCAATCGCCACGTTGGTGGCCACGGTCGATACGGTGGCCACCAACCCGACCCTCAAAATGTCTTTGAAAAGCTCCCAGCGAAACCGGATGCGGGCAAACGACGGCTGCAGCAGGCTGCGCGGCGACCACAGATACGCCGCCAGCACCAGGCTGCCCACCAGGTAATACGCCATCAGCGCAATGGCCCCGCCCGCAATGCCCATGCCGGGCACCGGCCCCCAGCCAAAAATGAGCAGCGGCGACAACGGCACCAGTACCACGGCGCCCAGCACCGTGACATACGCAGGCACGGCCATGTTGCCCGTGCCGCGAATCACCGCCGACAACGTGTTGAACAGCCACACCAAGACCGCGCCCGCAAACACCCAGTTCGAATACACCAGCGCGGCATCCAGCGCGCCGCCGGTGCCGCCCATGCGGGTGTAAAGCCAGCGCCCTCCTCCCACCACTCCCACGGTAAAGATCAGCGAGAACACCGCCGCAATGGCCAGCGCGTGCAACACGAGCGCATCGGCATCCTCGCGCCGCCGCGCGCCCAAGGCACGGGCGATGGCCGACGCAATGCCGCCGCCCATGGCGCCCGCAGACGTCATCTGCATCAACATGACCACCGGGAACACCAGCGCCATGCCCGCCAGCGCATCGGTGCCCAGCTTGCCGACAAAGTAGGTTTCGATCAGCCCGACACCCGCCTGCGCCAGCATCACCAGCACATTGGGCGCAGCCAATCGCAGCAGCGTGGGCGCAATGGGCGCCTCCAGCAGCATGCGGGTGCGCGGGTTCAGGGCTTCGGTGGTCAGGCGGTCACCACCGCGCTAGCGCCAGGCTTGCGCGGCACCACGATGCGCACGGTAAACACTTGCAGCACATCGCCGTGCTGGTTGCGGGTTTCGCTGCGCACGGTGACCATGCCGCGGTCGGGCTTGAATTGGGAGGGCGCAATCTGCACCACCTCGCTCACCACATGCAGCACATCGGTCGGCCGGGTGGGCCTTGGCCAGCTCAACTCGCCCCCTGCCCCGACGATGCCGCCCGCAATCGGCAGGCCGCTGGTCACCTGCAGGCGCATGGTGATGGCCGCTGTGTGCCAGCCGCTGGCGGCCAAGCCGCCGAACAGCGTGGCGCGGGCAGCGGTGTCGTCCAGGTGAAAAGGCTGCGGGTCAAACTGCGTTGCAAAGGCCTTGATCTGGGCCTCGTCCATGGCGTGTTCGCCACTTCTGAACTGGTCGCCAACGGCGAGGTCGTCCAGGTACCTTGGCTGCAACACAGCCGCTACGGAGTCGTCAGAGTGGTTCGGGCGGTTGGATGCGGGGGTGTCCGTCATGGCGTGGGCGTTTTCTTTGAAGGATTTCTGTGAGTGATGGCGGCGCTCAAGCCGCAGCCGGGCGCACCAGCCACAGGGCCAGCGGTGCAGCGGCCTTGGCTGCGACTTTGGACGTGTTGCTATTCGTCATGGCCAGCCTCCTGCGCGGGCAACGCCGCCAGTAAATCGAGCGAGTCGTCCACCAGCGCGTGCAGCGCCATCACACGCTCCAACCCCAAGGTTTCGTTCAGCGCCAGTTGCGCCGCCTTCCAGTGGCGCTTGGCTTCGGCGCGCTTGTCGCGACCCGTGTCGGTGATGTGAGCCAGGCGACTGCGCGCATCGGCGCCCGCCTCCAGCGTCACCCAGCCCGCATCCACCAGCGGGCGCAGATTGCGAGTCAGCGTAGAGGCGTCCATTTTCATGGCCACTGCCAAGTCGCCCGGTCGAATCGGTCCCAGCGTGAGCACGTGCGAAAGCAGTGAATACTGCGTGGTCTTGAGCCCACACTTCGCCATCTCGGCGTCGTAATGGTGGGCCACGCGGCGCATGAGCTGACGCAGTTTGAAGTTGGTGCAGCCCTGCGGCAGCGCTATGGCGACGGGAGGTTGGGCAGCGTCCAGGGTGGTGCGTTCGGCTTGCATGAATTTAATTGTATCTGCAATAATTGCATATGCAACATTCAAAATCCGACCCCAGCCGTAATGAGGAAGCCACATGACCCAACACAACCACCTGGAAGACTGGCTTGCCCAAGAGCGCGAAATACTGGCGCGTCTCTCTGCTGGCCCCGGCCCGGGCGTGGCCAGCAGAGAGCAGATTGCCCACCTCAACGGCCTTCAGCAGATGCAAGCCATGCTGCGCGGCGAACTGCCCTATGCCGCCATTGCCAAAACGCTGGATTTCTTGATCATTGACGCGGGCGAAGGCACCGCCGTCTTTCAGGGCACGCCCCGCCTGGAACACCTGAACCCCATGGGCACCGTGCATGGCGGCTGGTTTGCCACCCTGCTCGACTCCGCCCTGGGCTGCGCCGTGCACACACGCATGGAACCCGGGCGCGGCTACACCACCGCCGAGCTGGGCATCAACCTGGTCAAGGCCATCACGCCCAAGGTGCAGCGTGTGCGCGCCGAAGGCCGCGTGATCCATTCTGGCCGCCAGCTGGCCACCGCCGAAGCGCGCCTGGTGGGGCCGGACGGCACGCTGTACGCCCACGCCACCACCACCTGCTTGGTTTTTGACTTGGCTGCACAATCTAAAGGATGAAATTCCTCCACACGATGCTGCGCGTTGGCAACCTTCAACGCTCGATTGACTTCTACACCCAGGTGCTGGGCATGCAACTGCTGCGGCAGTCCGAGAACCCCGAGTACAAATATTCGCTGGCGTTTTTGGGCTTCGACGGCGGCAACCCCGGCCAGGCCGAGATCGAGCTGACCTACAACTGGGGCACCGAAAGCTACGACATGGGCACGGCCTATGGCCATATTGCACTGGGTGTGCCGGATGCGTATGCGGCGTGCGAAAAGATCAAGGCCTCGGGCGGCAACGTGACGCGCGAAGCGGGCCCCGTCAAAGGCGGCAGCACCGTGATCGCGTTTGTGACCGACCCGGACGGCTACAAAATTGAGCTGATTCAGCGCGCCGAGGGCACGGGCGGCGCTGGTCTGCGTTGACCCGCACCAAGCAATTACTATTAAATACATAGCTATTAGCGCTTGATGCATAAGCGCCAGAGGCCAATTTGACCAATAAAAAACCCGGCATTGCCGGGTTTTTTATTGAGCAACCTGCTGAAGGTCACTGCGCCTCACTGGACGGGTACTACGCGCCCAGGGCCACTTCCACGCGGCGCGCTTCGGTGTTGCTGCCGCTGGCGGTGGTGACCTCGGGCTTCTTCAGCTCGATCTTGTCTTCGGCCACGCCCAGGGCCTTGAGCGCATCGCGCACGGCAAAGGCACGTTGTTTGGCCAGTTCTTCGTTCATGGCGGCATCGCCGGTGGCGTCATGAAAGCCCGACACGACCGCTTTCTTGCCTTCGGCCACACCCTTGACCACATCGGCCAGGGCTTCGTTGGCGCCCGCGGCCACGTCGGCTTTGGCGGTGGCAAAGTAGAACTTCACCACGCCGTTTTCAACCCGCACGCTGGCGGCGTCGGTAGCAGCAGCCGGGTCAGCCACCACTGGGGCTGGCGCGCTGCTTGCAACAGCGGTGGTTGCAGGGGCCGCGCCCTTGCCGCCCATCTGCTTGACCACTACCGTGCCCACCACCACAGAGATCACCAGCGCAATCAGCGCGAACAGAAAACCGAGGGCAAAACGTTGTTGGCTATCGTCGTCAGAGCTGGACATATGGAAGACCCTTTTGTGGTGGTGATGGTGAGAAAGAAAGAAACAATGAACTGTCGCCGCCTTGAAACCTGCAAGTACAGAGGCCCCAGAGCGCCGAAGCAAAGCTTTCGATTGTAGAGTGACCGCATGACGAATCTCCCCGCGCCGCTGCGAGACCCCGCCCCGATGCTGGAGCGCGCCCTCAACGAATGGGGCGGCCATGAAGACCTGTGGGTGTTTGGCTATGGTTCATTGATCTGGCGGCCCGATTTTGATTACGCCGAGCGCCGCGCCGCCAAGGTGCATGGCTGGCACCGGGCGCTCAAGATGTGGAGCCGCATCAACCGTGGCACGCCCGAATGCCCGGGGCTGGTGTTTGGCATGTTGTCGGGCGGCAGCTGCCGGGGCATGGTGTTTCGGGTGGACAAGGCCCATGCCCGGCAGGTCATGATCAACCTGTGGCAGCGCGAAATGATCACCGCCGTGTACGACCCACGCTGGCTGGTTTGCCAGACGCCCCACGGCTCCGTGCAAGCGCTGGCCTTCACCCTTTCGCGCAAAAGCCCCAACCACACCGGTGAGCTGCCAGACCACGAATACTGCCGTATTTTTGAGCAGGCCAGCGGGCGTTATGGCACCACCCGCGACTACGCGCAGGCCACATACGAAGAACTGCGCAAGCACGGCATCCAAGATCAAGCGCTGGCCCGTTTGATTGCGCTGGTAAAAAAAGAGGTGTAGTCGGCGCCCTGCGCAGATACGATGGCGTGCCACCGCTTGCGGCTGCCCGCAAAGTTCTACGGTGTTCCTCTGTCGTCTATGTTTTAAGGAGAGTGGGTCATGAAGGCTCGTTTCACCCTGTCGATTCTCGCGTCTGTTGCTGCACTGGCCCTGGCTGGCTGTGCGTCCTCTCACATCAGCGCCCGTGCCAGCGCCAAGCTGGAGCCCACACGCGGCAACACCACCAGCGGCAACGTGACTTTTGTTCAGTCTGGCGATGGCGTGCGGGTGTCCGGCGAAATCCGCGGCCTCAAACCTGACGCCGAGCACGGCTTTCACGTCCATGAAAAAGGCGACTGCTCCAGCGGCGACGGCATGAGCACCGGCGGGCACTTCAACCCCACCGCCAAGCCCCATGGCAACCATGGCGCCGGGGAGCACCACACGGGTGACCTGCCCAGCCTCAAGGCCGACAAATACGGCGTGGCCGCCTTCAGCTTTGTGTCGACCACCATCAGCGTGGGTGCGCCCACCATCGACATCACCGGCAAGGGCCTGATCGTTCATCGCGACCCCGACGACTACAAGACGCAACCCACAGGCAACGCCGGCCCGCGCCTGGCCTGCGCTGTGATCACGGCGGTGAAGTAGTCACCTGCAGGGCAGGTTTCACACGACTTCATTGTTGAGTCGGCTTCAATCGACTTGAAACCGTTCACCCTGGGCTTGTCGAAGCGCCGCACGAGGCTTCGACAAGCTAAGCCCGAACGATTGTTTCAAGTTCAGCAATGGGCTAAAACGTCAACTGGATCGTTTCAGCTACCGCCGCGCCGCCAGCAACCGCTCGGCGCAGTCCAGGTCCTTCACTGTGTCCACGTCGGTCACCGTGCCCGCATCGTCTACGGCCACCAAACGCACCCTGCCCTGCTGCGCCTGCTGGCGCACCACGCTGGCAGCCCCCTGCTCTCCTGCCAGGGCCAACAGCCCAGGCAGGCATTCCGCAGAAAAGCCCACAGGGTGACCCCGCTCCCCCAGGTGCACCGGCACCGCCACGGCGCACTCTGCCAAGGCCGCGGCGATGGTGCGCAGGGTCTCGGGCAGTACCAGCGGCAAGTCACCAGGCAACACCAGCCAACCCGGCGCCTCAGCCATTGCGCGCACCGCCGCTGCAATCGAATCGCCCATGCCTGGGTGCCCAATATCCTCCACATGCCAGGGCAAACCACTGGCGCGCACGGCGGCCAGGGTGTGCTCCAGCACCGTGGTGCCGCCCAGCGGCGCGCGCAGCTTGTGCACCGCGCCGCCGGACGCCGCAAACCGCTCGCCCCGGCCCGAGGCCAGCACCAGCACCACGGGCTGGGCGAGCGGAGGAGCGCTGGGCTCTGCTGCCATCACGCTAACTTGAACGGCAGCTCGCGCGGCGTTTTGCCTGTGAGCTGTGCAATGGCGTTGGCAAATGCCGGTGCCAGCGGCGGCAAGCCGGGCTCGCCCATGCCCTTGGGTGGGTCGGCGCTCGGCACGATGTGCACCGTCACCTGGGGCATGTCGGTGATGCGCGGCACCGCAAAGTCGCCAAAGTTGCTTTGCTCCACCACACCATCTTTCAGCGTGATGGCGCCACCGGGCAGGCACATCGACAAGCCCATCAGTGCGGCGCCCTGCACCTGGGCCTCCACGCTTTTCGGGTTGACCACCAGATTGCAATGCACACCGGCGGTGATGCTGTGCAGCTTGGGCGTGCCGTCTTTGACCGACGCCTCGACCACATAGGCCACCACCGATTCAAACGACTCGTGCACCGCTACGCCCCAGGCGCGGCCAGCGGCCAGCTTCTTTTTGCCATAGCCCGACTGGGCCACGGCCAGTTGCAGCGCGGCCTTGTGGCGCGGGTGTTTGTCGCCCATCAGTGCCATGCGGTAGGCCACGGGGTCTTGCTGGGTGGCGCGGGCCACTTCGTCGATCAGCGTCTCCATTGCGTAGGCCGTGTGGGTAGAGCCCACACTGCGCCACCACAACACCGGCACATTCACCTGCGGGTGGTGTACCGACAGCTTCATGGGCACGTCATATGGCTCCTTCATGCCCTCCACGGCCGTGGCGTCGATGCCGTTTTTGACCATGAACGCCTCGAACGGCGAGCCCTTGAGGATGGACTGGCCCACGATGGTGTGGTCCCACGCCAGGATCTTGCCCTGGGCATCAAAGCCAATTTCAGCGCGGTGCACATGCATGGGGCGGTAGTAGCCGCCCTTGATGTCGTCCTCGCGGCTCCACAGCGTGCGCACCGGCGCGGTGAGGCCTGCCATGCGCGCTGCCTTGGCCACGCCGCAGGCCTCCACCACGTAGTCGCTAGTGGGAATGGCGCGGCGGCCAAACCCGCCACCGGCCATCTGCGTGTGCACCTTGATGTTTTGCGGTGGCAGGCCCAGCACGGTGGCAGCGGCCATGGCGTCCAACCCGGGCATCTGGGTACCCATCCAGAGTTCGGCCTTGTCACCATCGAGCTTGACGGTGCAGTTCAGTGGCTCCATGGGGGCATGGGCCAGATACGGGAACACAAATTCGGCGCTGATCTTCTTGGGTGCTGTGGCGAGCGGCGCCATATCCGCCTGCATGGCCACGTTGCCGGGCTTGGTGGCCAGCTCGCGGTATTGGGCCAGCAGCTGGGTGGTGTCGGGCTTTTCAACCGCTGCCAGGTCCCACTCCACCTTGAGTGCGTCGCGCCCCTGTTTGGCGGGCCAGTAGCCATCGGCCACGATGGCAACGCCCTCGCCGCCCCGGTCGGTGGGCACACGCAGCACGGCTTTGACGCCTTTAATGGCCTTGGCCGCGCTGTCGTCCAGCGACTTGAGCTTGGCGCCAAACACCGGCGGGCGCGCGACCACAGCGGTCAACATGCCGGGCAGGCGAACGTCAATGCCGTAGTCCTGCTGGCCGCTCGACTTGGCCTTGGCATCCAGACGACCCGTTGGCTTGCCGATCAAACGGAACTGCTTGGGGTCCTTCAAGGTGACCTTCTCGGGCACCGGCTGCTTCATCGCCGCTTCGGCCAGCGCGCCGTAGCCCAGTTTCTTACCACCGGGGCCGACGACAAAACCGTTGCTGGTGCGCAAGGCTGAAGCATCCACGCCCCACTGCGCTGCAGCGGCCGACACCAGCATCGCCCGGGTGCGTGCACCCAGTTCGCGGTACTGGGTGTACGAGTTTTTGATGGAGTTGGAGCCGCCCGTCAGGTGCATGCCCATCATCGGGTCGGCATAAGCCTGGTTGGCGTCGCCGTGCACGCTGCGAACCTTGCTCCAGTCGGCGTCCAGCTCTTCGGCCAGGATCATGGGCAGGCCCGTCTGCACCCCCTGGCCAAAGTCCAGCCGGTTGATGGTGACGGTAACCGTGCCATCGGCGTCGATGCGAACAAAGGCAGATGGCTGCTCGAAAGGCTTGAGGCCGGCAGGTGCTGCAGCGGCGCCGGCGCCTTGTGCGCCTGCCACCAGCGGGAATGCGCCAAGCGCAAAACCCGCCGCTGCCGACACCTTGAGAAAGGTACGCCGCGCCAAGCCGTCGAGGCCATTCGCGGCTGTGCTTACTCCTGAATTGGTAGCTGCTTGCGCTTTATCCATAAGCGCCAGAAGGTGTTTTGGCATAAACAAATGGGCCTGGGCTTGCAGCGTATTGGAGTCGAAATGCATGGTGTTCTCCTTCAATCAATCAAGCCAACGTGGACACGGTACGGGCAGCGTCATGGATGGCCGCGCGAATGCGCACATAGGTTCCGCAGCGGCACACATTGCCCGCCATGGCGGCGTCAATGTCGGCGTCGGTGGGTTTCTTTTTGCCGTGCAGCAACGCGGTGGCGCTCATGATCTGGCCGCTTTGGCAGTAGCCGCACTGGGCCACGTCGTGTTTGACCCAGGCCGCATGCACGGCCTTGCCCACCTTGTCGTTGGCCGTCACGGATTCGATGGTGGTGATTTTTTGGCCCGCTGCGGCAGAAATCGGCGTGATGCACGAGCGGATGGGCGCCCCGTTCAAATGCACCGTGCAGGCACCGCATAAAGCCTGGCCGCAGCCAAACTTGGTGCCCGTCATGCCCAGCGTGTCGCGCAGGGCCCAGAGGATGGGGGTGGATTCGTCGGCGTCTACGGCGGTGTCTTTGCCATTGATATTGAGGGTAGGCATCGTGGGTTCTCCGTGGGGGAAAAAGGTGTTGTTGTGTGGAAGGCGATTGGCGATTGACGATGGGTCAAACCGGCAGCGTCAGCGACGCCATCGGCCATGCAAGGGTTGGAGCGGGGTGTTTGACATTTTTTAAGAGAATATAAATTCGTTTAAAAGATCAATCTGTGGCGGGTCAAAGTGCATTCTTCATCTCTGCCTGTCCGTCTGTCCGTCTGTCCGCTCAGGCTTTCAAGGCGTCCCAGCACAGGCCAAAAGCCATCTGGTGCATGGCCTCATCGTCAGGCAGCACCTTGGTGCGGATCAAATTGCCCGTCTCGCGCACCGACCCCACCAGGCTGGCGGTGAGCAGCGGAATGGGCACCGCTTTCAAGATCTCTTGCTGCTGCCCCTCTTCCATCAATGCAAAAAATCCGGCCATCAAGCGCGTGGAGAATTCGCGGTTGCCGTCGGTGAACCATGGCGAGTTGTAGTACTGCTCCTGAAACACCACCTCGGCATATTGGTCCAGCCGGTGCCGCAGCAGGTTACCCCAGGCGCGGCGCACGCGTGCACGGTAGGGCATGCCAGGCACGATGCCCTCCATGATGCGGGCGGCTGTCACCGTCTTGGCATCCTGATAGAGCTGGCTGATGAGTTCATCCTTGGACCGGTAATACACATACAGCGTGCTGGTGGCAACGCCCGCGGCGCGCGCAATGTCGGCCAGGGTCAGGCCGCTCAAGCCCGTCTGGGCCACCAGATCGAAGGTGGCCTGGGCAATGGCGCGCTGCTTCTCGTCGTCTTTGGGTTTCATCGGTGGGGCAATATAAGCGAATAGTTATTCGGCAACAACCCGGGGCATTCAAAACCCCACGTTACCGCGCTGGTGCACTGCCGTCACCTCCCGTTGCAGTGCCTGCGTTCGCGCAGCCAGCGGCCCGAACTGAGCGGAGCCAGCCAGCTAACCCAGCGAATCCCGCGTGCACAATCATCCATATGACCTCATCCTCTTCTTCCATCGCCGACCTTCGAAAGAGCTACGAGCGCGCCGAACTCAACGAAGACGCCTCGCACGCCGCCCCGCTGCAACAGTTTGACCAGTGGCTGAGTGAAGCCATCAGCGCCCAGGTGCCCGAGCCCAACGCCATGACCCTGGCCACCGTGGGCAGCGACCTGCGCCCCAGCACCCGCATCGTGCTCATCAAGGGCTATGACGAACGCGGCATCGTCTGGTTTACCAATTACGACAGCCGCAAGGGCCGCCAGATTGCGGGCAACCCTTATGTGGCGCTGCAATTTCACTGGGTCGAGCTGGAACGCGTGGTGCGCATCGAAGGCATTGTGGAAAAGGTCAGCGACGAAGAAAGCGACGAATACTTTGCCAGCCGCCCGCTCGATTCGCGCATCGGCGCCTGGGCCAGCCCGCAGAGCCAGGTGATCTCTGGCCGTGGCGTGCTGGTGGCCAATGCCGCCAAATACGGCGCGCAATTCATGCTCAAACCACCCCGCCCGGCGCACTGGGGCGGGTACCGCCTCAAGCCCGACCAGTGGGAGTTCTGGCAAGGGCGCAAGAGCCGCTTGCATGACCGGTTGCGGTATCGGATGGATGGCGGGGAATGGGTGCGAGAGCGGCTGGCGCCCTGAAGGCAACCGCGCCCGGCTGTACAACAACCAACAAGAGGCTCAGCCATGTTCTCGCACATCCACATGGGCGTCACCGATTTCGACCGCGCCCTGGCCTTCTACCGGCCCGTGATGGATGGGAACAAGCTGTGTGTGGCGTGCCATGCGGCGCCGGGCGTTTCGGTGTCTGAATAATCAACCTGGCAAGAAAGAAAAATGTCTTTAGCCCTCGCCTTTGCCCCCCTGGTTCTGTTGCCCGTAGTGCTGACCCTGTTCGTCAAAGCCGCAGCCTGGTTGTTCAAACGCACGCAGCTGGGATGGGGCCATGCGTTCGGCTACGGGGTCATCGCCAGTCTTGTGAACATGGCGGGGATGCTGACGGCACGCATGCCAGGGCCATCCATCCCCCTGCCCGTGTTGGCAGCCATCAGCCTGCTGGCCGTGCTCGCCCTGGGGGGTTGGTACCTGGGGCCACGCGCCAGGACCACCGAGGGCGCCGCTTTGCGGTTCAAGCGGGGCGTTGTCTTGTGCCTGATTGCCTGGGCGCTGCTCTGCACGGTGTCGGTCGCCATATTCTTTGCCGGGGCCCTCGTTTTTTGAGCTGACCGGGCTTGGCGGCTCTACCCCGCCACCCCACCACCCACCATCCACCGCGTCACCGCCAAAATCACCACAGGCATCGTCAGCAACCCCAACGCGGTAGACACCGCCACACTCGCTGTCACCTCATCCTCGGCCACCGCGTAACGCTGCGCAAACAAGAACACGTTGGCCCCCACGGGCAGTGACGCCGCCACGATCATCACCGCCAGCGGCATGCCCGACAGGCCCAGCGCCAAGCCCAAAGCGGCCAGCACGATGGGGTGCACCACACACTTGACCAGCGCGATGCGCATGGCGGCCTTGAAGTGGTGGCCCACCTTGGTAAATGCCAGCGTTACCCCCACCAGCAGCAGCGCAATCGGCCCCAGCGCCTGGCCCAGCAGCAGCAAAGGTTTGTCGACCACTTGCGGCACCACCAGGCCGGTCTGGGCAAATAGCAAACCCGCAATGATGGGCAGCGGCACCGGGTGCACGATGCCGTTGCGCATGGCCTGCAGCACCGTGCGCCACATGGGTTGCTGCGCCACGCCATCGCGCCCGGCGTGCTCACGCGCGGCGGCCAGCTCGAACACCACGGTGGCCGCGGTCAGCAAGATGAGCGAGTGCACCGAGATCAGCGTGAACAGCGTGACCAGCCCCACATCGCCAAACACCAGGCCCACCAGTGGCACACCAATCATCAGCGTGTTGCTGAACGTGTTGGCCAGTGCCCGCGCCGCGGCCAGCGTGTTAAAGCCCTGCAGCGCCAGCGTGGCCGCGTAGACGATGCCAAACGCCACAAAGTAGATGCCCACCGGGCCAAAGTTGAGGTCTTCGATGTGCACCGTGCTCATGGTGCGAAACAGCAGCGCGGGCGTGAGCACCATGAACACCAGGTTGGCCAGGTCCTTCACTGCGGCGGCCCGGATCCACTGGCGACGTCCTACATAAAAGCCGATGGCAATGAACAGGATGACGGGGATCAGCGAGGTGAAAACAGGCGAGTTCAAGGTTCGGGGGCTCGGTGAGCAGGCCCGTGCGCCGCAAAGCGCAAGGGCCTTTAACTATTGTTTTGATAGCTGTTAGCGCTTTCACATCAAGCGCTAGACGCTATTTTCGCTCAATATTTACCAACGCATGGCAAGCGTCGAGCAGGATAGTGCCACTACGCCCCCCGCCAGCAGGCAGCAGCAAATGGAGCATTGGCAAGCAACTCTGGGGACTGACAGTGCATAGGAGAGGATGGAATGAGCGTCCTCGCATCGCGTTGCTCTGGGCGATTTTGCTGCCACGCCCTTGCCGCTTCCTCACTTTGGTCGGTCACGACCGTGGGATGCCGTTGCCGGACAGCAGCTGCATGTGTCGGCGATCGAGGCAAGGCTATTACCCCGTGATGATCGGCCAATCCACGCGGGGTGGCATATCATTCACTTCAAAACCAATTGTTACAGAACCGGCTCTGGTAGCGTTTAGCTGAGAATTTACTCTTAGGTCGCTGTATTTGTAGAGTGCTGAATGGTTTCTACGCTGATTGGAAATATGACATGGGCAATGGGCACAGACGGCTCTTTCGCGCACTTGGAGTGACGCTGCTTGAGCTACTGATTACGCTAGGGTTGATCGGCGTCCTCTCAGCCGTTGCCATACCTGGCTACCAAGCCTACTTGGAGCGCGCGAAAATCGCCGCAGCCAAAGCGGATATTTTGGAAATTAGCTTCATGCTTGAACGGTATCTGACGTTCAAAAATGCGTATCCCACGACCCTTGCGGAACTCGGTGCTGCGCGGTTGGACCCTTGGGGCGCACCTTATCGCTATCTCTCGATGGATGGCGCCAATGTGGGGCAGAAACGCAAGGACAAGTCGCTGCACCCGCTCAACAGCGACTACGACCTTTACAGCATGGGCCCAGATGGGCAAAGCCAGACTCCATTGACCGCGAGCGCGAGCCGCGATGACATCATTCGTGCGAACAATGGGGGTTTCGTCGGGGTGGCAGAGGACTATTGATGCGCCTGACTGCGGCCCAAGCCATTTTGCAAAGCCGCGTGGGCCGGCAACTGCTGGCGACGTTTTTCGTGCTTGTGGCAGTGCCGGTAGGAATCGTTTCGTTGCTGGCCTATCAGCTCACCGAGTATGTGGTCCAGCAGTCCGCTTCCCAGCTGAGCAGCGAGTTAGCCAAGGCGGTTGGCATAAACCTTATCGACAGACTG
This sequence comes from Acidovorax sp., assembly GCA_030692685.1. Lineage (GTDB taxonomy): Bacteria > Pseudomonadota > Gammaproteobacteria > Burkholderiales > Burkholderiaceae_C > Acidovorax. The sequence goes on from JAUXZO010000193.1 coordinate 20,649, forward strand.
CGTGCGGCTGAAAGCTTGCTGCTTATCGATGCCCACACGCCAATTACCAAAGAACGAGAGCGAAAGGTGGTCGAAGAAAGGCTGTCCCTTATTTTTTCGAGCGTGGACAGCTTGTCTTTCTCGGAATATTCGAATTCTTCAAATGCTCCGAGCGGTCTTAGCAGTCTGCGTATTTCCAGCGCTGCTGCGCCGGGCATGGCCCCCACAGTGGACCTGATCGTGCCATTGACAACCTCTGTCGTACGTGGCCGGTTCAATGCGAACTACCTATGGGAGAACGCGCAGTCAGGCACGCATCGGTTCTGTTTTTCGAGTGCGCATCTGCACACGCCCTATTGCCTTGGTGTCTCCGTGACTGAACCCAAAGCGATACGAACACAGCGCGAGATATTTTTCCAACCTTATTTCGACGCGCCTTCCTGGACGCTCGCAACCACGGTCGAGCCGGACGTTCGTCGCTACCTTCCCATTGGCGTGGCAGCGCTGGTGGGTAGCGTCGCTGTCATCGCGTTTCTTCTGGCCGCGGTGAGTAGCTCGGTGGTGCTGCGCCGGGTGACCCGTCCGCTGGACGCGCTTACTTCGGGCACGCGTGCAGTGCTGCGCGGCGACTTCACGCCCCAGGTAAAAATTGCCGGGCATCGAAACGAATTTACAGACTTGGCCGACTCATTCAATGCCATGGCCGAGGAGGTCGGACGGGATCTGCAGATTTTTCGTCTACTCGCTCAGATGGACCAAGCCATCATCGAGCAGCGACCGTTCGGTGAACTCGTTCAACTGATGCTGACGCATCTGGGTGCTCAGCAAACACCACCACAGGTCAGTGTTGTTCAGTGGCCTGTCGGCGCTTCCCAGCCGGTTTTGCTTTTTCTTGCACCAGATGGCGCCCTGGAGCAGACCGAAACGACGGCCCCTGGTGATTGCCTGTTGCCCACTGAGATCACGAACGATGACTCCATCAGGCCCGGTGACACACCTTGGCATCACGTGCTCATCGCACAGACGAAAACACAGAGCGTGTGGCTGCGCTTGGCACGCTCGCCAGAAATGCCCGAACGAACCGCAAGAGAACTGGCAGCGTTTCGTCAGCGGCTTGCCGTTGCCCTGCACGCGGAGCAACATGAGCAACAACTGCGCGAACGCGCTACGCAAGACAGTCTGACGGGCCTGCTCAACCGGTTTGGTCTGGTGGAAGCCATTGACGAGCTAACGCACCCGCGCGATGAGTTCGCCGCGGACAGACAACCATCACCCTTGCCGTTTGCCGTGGTCTACATGGACCTCGACGGCTTCAAGGAAGTCAACGATGCCTATGGGCACGATGTGGGTGACTGCGTGCTCAGAGAAGTGGCCGCCCGTTTGCGCAACTGCTTGGGTTCGCGCGCGCTCGCCATGGCTCGGCCTGGAGGAGACGAATTTGTTTTTGTCCTGACCGCAGATGCCCTGGGTGTGTTCCGCGACGACATAGAGACTGTCCGCAAAGCGGTGCAAGCGCCTTATAGCGTACCCCCCCGCATCTTGCCGCTCGCTGCCAGCATGGGCGTTGCACTGTTTCCGGAACATGGGGCCTCTCGTGACGACCTGCTCAAACATGCTGATTTGGCAATGTTCAGCGCAAAAAGCGCAGGCCGCAATGTTTTGGTGGAGTTCCAGCACGCGCTGGCGGCGCAACTTGTTGAGCAGCAGGCGCTTCGGCAGGACTTGCGCGAATCGCTGACCAAGCAGCAAATGTTCGTGGTGTTTCAGCCCCGAGTGGGCGCTGGTGACCGGCAAATTGCATCTGTCGAAGCGCTGCTGCGTTGGCGACACCCCGACAAGGGACTGGTCTCGCCGGATGTCTTCATTCCGCTGGCCGAGGAATCAGGGTTCATTCTCGATCTGGGGCTGTGGGTGCTGCGTGAAGCCCTGGAGCAGTTTGCTCGATGGCGCACAGACCCACAGGTACCGATTCGGCATATCTCAGTCAACCTCTCGCCCATCCAGCTGGCTGACCCAGCCTTTGCTGGTGCATTGCAGGAACTGCTGCAGGAGTTTCAGATACAGACCGGAGAGCTTGAGTTGGAGATCACCGAAGGCGCACTTATCCAGGACGTGGATGTTGCCGTCGAGCGGCTGGCTGCTCTTCGGGCCCACGGCGTGTCCATCGCCTTAGACGACTTCGGCGTCGGGTACTCCGCCATGCGCTATCTAAACCGCTTACCGTTCGACACGCTCAAGATTGACAAGAGCTTCGTATCCGCCTTCGGTGTCGAACGCCCAGCGCTGGCGATAGCCACCGCCATCGTGGCACTGGCCAAGGCGCTGGACAAGCGGGTTGTAGCGGAAGGCGTTGAGACTCTGGTGCAGGCAGATTTGCTGCAAAGCCTTGGCGTGAACGAACTGCAGGGATACCTCTACGGCAAGCCGCAGACCGCTGTAGAGCTTGAGCATCTCTGGGGCAACCTCAGATCTTGACGAAGTTCGTCGACGCCAAAGACCCAAACGGCAGCTCTGCCAGGCGCCCACCTACGGCGAGCGAGCCCAGGTCCACCGCAAAGTAGCCCATCCCATCCAGCATCTTGCGCACCTGCGCCTTGGCGTCGGCGTCGTCGCCCGAATAGAACTGCACCCGCTGGCCGCCAGAGGCTTCAGGGTGCGCCAGCACATTCAAGTCCAGGTGGTTGAGCGCCTTGACCACGCGCGCGCCGGGGACGAGTTGGCTGAACACTTCGCTCGACGAAACACCCCCCAGGTCGATGGCCTTGATGCCGTAGGCGGCCAGCGGGTTGCTGGGGTCTTTGGCATCGGGCGAATCGGGGTCGAGAAACTGCACGGGGTTGGTGCCGTCGATGACGATGCGACCGTTCCATGCGGGCAATGGCGCCAGTGCCTGGCCCAAATCCTCCCAGCGCACTGCGATCAGAACGATGTCTGCCGCAGCGGCTTCTTGCACGGTGCCCGCCTTGATCGATGGGCCCAGCTGAGCCACCAAGGGCGCCAGCGACGCTGGACCGCGCCGGGTAGAGATCGTTGCGGAGATGCCTTTTTGGGCGAGCGCCCGTGCCACGTCGGAGCCGAGGCCGCCAGAACCGATGATGCCGATGTTCATTGTATTTTCCTTAAAACCGTCAAGAGATGAATAAAAAGAGAGGGAACGCAGGGGAGTGAAGAGTCAGAACCCGCAACGCCCCGAGGCTGTGGGTTCGATGATTTTTTGCTGCGCTACCGCAGCGGTTAAGAGAAGGGCCGTGCCAGCGTGCAGAGCTGCCCGGACGCCCCAGCGCCTACCCCAGCCGCCCAGCCTGCCGCAGCTCCATGCCCATACGCCGGATCTCCGCCTCGCCCTGGGTGAGTGCAGCGCGGCTGGTGTGCACGGAGTACGAACCCAGCACCAGCTCATGCGGATGTGGCGCGGCAGAGCCCAGCACAAAACGGGTCTCCTCGCCCTGCGCTACAAAATCAATGGCCTGCTCGGACGGTTCAAACACCACCAGTTCACCGGCAGCAACCGCGTCGCCACCGGTTTTCAATGGCCCGGCAGCCACGGCCACCCATGACACGGTGTGGCCCGCAGGCGGCGTGTAGCGCCAGCGCTCACCCGCACGCAGCTGAACCGAGAGATAGGTCATATCCGACGGCGCCACGATGGCACTTTGCGCGGCGCCGTCGCCCCAGCAGCACCCGCGCCGTCTTGGGGAACGTTCGGCGCCGTGGAGGAGCTGCCGATGGCGGGCGAGTGCCACCCGGTGGCGGACACTGAACGCGTGGCCAGTTGAGGTGCACAGCAATGCAATGCAATGCAGCTCAGCTCGGCTCAGCGCTCATTCTGAACAACGGTTTAGCAAAAAAGATAGCTACTAGCGCTTGATGGTAATGCGCTAGAGGCCAAAAACACTTATTTTTTCGTCTGCCGCAGTTACCTGCCCCCAACCGTTCGGGCTGCGCCTATCGAAGCCCGGCGTGGACGGGAAAGGCGCTTTCGCAGGTTGTTCCGAGTGAACTGGCGCGTCGCAAGGCACTTTGCGTACTTGGTCCCTTAGCCGGTTTTCGCAGACATGCAAAGGCTCGAATTGCCGCCGTTGCGGGCCGATCCGCACGCATCCCCCTCAACCCAGCGCCCCCGTTTAAAACCCAAAAGAATATTGAACGCCCGCCACATACAAATTGGGTTATACTCAGCCAGTTGCAGTCACGGCTCTTGACGCGTGCAGTCACCGCAACGCCTGCCCAGAGTCGCAAGTCTCCGCACGCAGGCCGCCTTTTGCGACCTTGTTTGTCGCCCAGTGGATCTGTAGAGCTGCAGTCCACCGCGTCCCTCGATGCTCATGCAGGTCAGCTTTCAAGCCTGCCATCCTGATTGAATCCGATTTCACAGACCGCCATTTCCATGGGCCAATACGTCGTTTCGCCCTCGACACACCCGACCGCCTGTGGCCGCTTTCGCGCCTCCTTCTCGGTCCATCGCTCCCAGGGCAACGGCAGCTACTGCCGCGTGTTCCGCTTTGACAAAGCCTTTGCCTCGCGCGAAGCCGCCCGGCTCTTTGCAGTCACCCAAGGCTGGCTGCAAACGTGCATGCAGCACCCGCCCACGTGCTGATCGGCAGATCGTCTAATTGATTTGTTCTCTGATGATGTTGACCTGCCCACCGCAGATCCAACCCTCCATCTACCCTCATCCCGACTGCTGCGGACTCCCAATCCGTACGCTCGTACCCCAACGGTGCGCCATTCGTTGCACACCAAAATCTAGAAAGGCTCTACTACCATGAGTATCAAAATCTATGTGGGCAACCTGCCCTACTCCGTGACCGATTCCAGCCTGGAAAGCAACTTCGCCGAATTCGGCGCCGTCTCGTCCGCCAAGGTCATGATGGACCGCGAAACCGGCCGCTCCAAAGGTTTCGGCTTTGTCGAAATGGCCACCGCTGAAGTGGCCCAGGCCGCCATCACCGGCCTGCACGGCGTGTCCGTAGACGGCCGCTCGATCGTGGTCAACCTGGCCCGCCCCCGCGAAGCAACGGGCGGCGGCAGCGCCGGTGGCTATAGCGCCGCTGGTTACGGTGGCAACAAGCGCTCGGACGTCGGTTACGGCACGGGTGGCTTTGGCGGCGGTCGTTACTGATCGCTCAGTAACACCTAACCCCTGTGAAAAACCGGCTCTGAGGAGCCGGTTTTTTTTCGTCCCAGAGTCTTTCTCCCAGAGTTGGCGCGAAGGCTAAGCCCCATTCACTATCTTTACGATAGCTACCAGCGCTTTATCGTAGAGCGCTAGAGACCAAAAACACCAAAAAATTCGACTTACATTGCCCAGATCGTTGCAGCCAGAAATTAAAAATTTATAGATAAAAACGATTTTTCCTAAGAAAATAAATCGATATCTACGAAAAAAGTATCCATGACCGTGACTTCTTTGGGTTTTACGCGGGTGGCGGAGATGATCGGCATCGAACTCGTGCAGCCCCTGTTCTCCCGCAGCCAACTGGGCCCGAAGAACCGCGCTGAGTTGCACTTGTCGGCCGAAATCCTGACCTGGACCGCACAGTATCTGCCTGCCGACACCTTTCGCGGGCATTTCGAATTTGGCCTCAAATATGAGCGTCTGAACTTTGAATTCTTCTCGCGGGTGTTTGAGCGGATCAACCCGCAAGAGATCGTTGACTGGCTCAAAGACTCTCCGACCGGTACCTACGCCCGGCGCACGGCCTTCTTCTACGAATGGTTCACCGGCAACACGCTGGACGCCCCCGACACGGCCCCGAATGTGGGCTATGTGGATGCGATAGACCCCAACCTCTACCTAGCCGCCACGCACCCCGAAAACGCCCGGCGCTGGAAGGTGCGGCACAACCTGCCCGGCCCGCGCAGCTACTGCCCCCTGGTGTACCTGGGCCCCGAAGAAGAGCGCAGCTGGGTTTATGACGTGCGGGCCGGTGTGGAGCGCCTCAACACCACCTACGGCACCGACCTGCTGCTGCGCAGCTCGGTGTGGTTGACCCTGAAAGAATCCCGCGCCAGCTTTGCCATAGAGCATGAGCAGAGCCAAAACGACCGGGTGAAACGGTTCGCCGCCGCCATCGGTGAGCTGAGCGGGCGCATGGAAGCTCCCTTGGGGGACGAAGGCCTGGCAACGCTACAAAACGCCATTTTGGGCTCGGCCGCGCTCCGACTGGGCGCGCGCAAGTCCCCGGTGTTCATGGGCCAAACCAGCTTTCATGGCCAGGTGGTTCACTACATTGCGCCGCCGCCCAACGTGGTGCAAGACATGCTGCAAGGCCTGCGAGAGTTCGAGTCCCGCACTCGGGGTGACAACACGGTAGCCCGCACCGCAGCGGTGTCGTTCGCCTTTGTCTACCTGCACCCGCTTTCCGACGGCAACGGGCGCGTGCACCGCTTCTTGCTGAACCATCTGCTTGCAGCCGATGGCGTGGTCTCCCCCAACCTGATCATCCCCGTGTCCGCCACCATCGCCGGGTCGCCCGCAGGCCGCGCCGAATACGACCGGGTGCTGGAATCCTTCTCCAAACCCTTGATGCGGCGGTACGAGGGGCAATACGACTTTGCCGAAACGCAAACGTATTCAGACGGGGTTACCAGCGATTTCCACTTTGCCGCTGACCCAGACGCGCTGCATGCCTGGCGCTACCCAGATTTGACCGCGCATGCCCGCTACCTCAGCGAACTGATCCGCACCACGGTAGAGCTTGAAATGGCCCGCGAGGCCGCCACCCTGCGGGACAACGATGCGTCGCGCGAAGCGATCAAGCAGTGGGTAGAGATGCCCGATACCGATGCGGACCGGATCATTGCATCGCTGCGCAGCAACGGCTGGGCAGTCAGCGGCAAACTGCGGCGCGATCAGCCGGAGATTTTTTCGCCTGGGGGGCGGCTGCACCACCTGCAGGACAACATCGTGGATGCGGTGAAGGTCGCGATGATGCGGTACGGTGGGTTGGAGAATCGGTAGGGCTTTGTTTCGGACTCGTGGAAATCGAACAAAACAAGTGGATGGCTAAAGAAAGAAAAGAGCAGATCGCTTCATATCAACACAGGCTCGCAGGGCATCTCCAGCTCTCGACCAGTCCTCCTTTTTGATCAAGCAAACGGATAGGTTGCTTACTTCCCTCTCCGAGACCGCTAATGCACGCAGCGCATCCACTACAGGTTACTTTGGCGTAGCGTATGAGGGCAAACTGATCGGCAAAATCGACCGACGATCTACAACTAGAAGGCGATCATGAGCAACAGAGATCAAGACGAAGCCCCAGCCAAGTTTTACAAGTACCGGTCGATGGCCGACCCAAGTGTTGTCAGATGGGTCGAGCGCATCGTCTTGCACAACGAGTTGTACTTTGCTGCGGCCAAGACCTTCAACGATCCGTTTGATCTGCGTCCGGTCTTCTCTCTGACCGCACCGAAGGCTCAGCAGGTGAAAGATTTCGAACGGTTGTCCAAGAAGTTCGAGCCGAGTCTAAATCGCGAGCAACGGCGCACCCAGGCCAAAGACGCGGTCAAGAGCTCGCTGGGACGGAAGAACATCAAAAAGACGGAAGAGCTCATTCAGACCGAGCACGCACGCATGATTACAGAGGACGTCGGCGTGTACTGCGTTTCCGCCAAGCGCGATGACATCCTGATGTGGTCACACTATGCGGATTACCACAAGGGCATCTGTCTGGAGTTCGACGGCGAGGCCAAACTGATGGCACATGCGCAAAAGGTGCAGTACGCGCAGAAACGGGTACCCATCATGACGTACTACGACGACAAGGAAACGTCGATGACAAAGGCACTGCTCACCAAATCGCAGCAGTGGGCGTACGAGGAAGAGTGGCGGCTGATCAACTTCAAGAAGGGACCTGGGACAGTCGAGTTCAGACCCAAAAACCTGACGGGCATCATTCTTGGCGCGCTTGCTTCAGCTGACACCGTTGCCGCTGTCAAACAGTGGGTCAAGGAAAGGCCGCATCCGCTGGACATCTACCAAGCCTCGTTGAGCAACACGGACTACTCCTTGGATATCAAGAAGCGCTGGGGTGTAGCCAGTGCGAAAACTTAAGTCGTGCTCATCGAATGTCTGCACGCCGTCCTTTTCTGTTTCTTGACATTCAATCTGCGGACAGTCGGAACCGCCGCCATGCAGTCAGTCATCCAAGGAAGTGGTGAGAATTCCGCTTTGGGTCGAGACCTGTCATTTTTCGGGGGAAACAGCGCGCTGGTGGTTCAGAACACCTTGGTGACCGGTAAAGCAAGAATCTCCTGTTTCTCTTGCCAGCCCGGTCACCCCACCTCAGATCACTAGACCAACTGCGTCTTCAAAACGCCACCTTCACCCCCACCGTCAAATTCCGCCCCATCAACGGCGCAGCATTCTTGATGAACGAAGTGTGCGCATATGCCAACCGGTCCGTCAGGTTGTTCGCCTTCAAATACACCTGCCATGGCGATCCGTTGCTCAGTTGGCCGTTGTAGCTGACGCCCAGGTTCAGCATGCCGTAGCCGGGTGTAGCGCTCTCAAACTCTGCCACGCGGTTCTGGCGCGCCACTTGCACCCATTCGACCTGGCCTTCCCACTGCTGCCAGTTGGCGTCCAGCCGAACACCGGCGCGGGTGGCGGGGATGCGGGGCAGAAGTCCGCCGCCATCAACCAGCCGTGCGCGCACGGTGTCGCCGAACAGGGTGACGCCCAAGTTGCGGTTGATGCGCTGGCGCACCTGGCCTTCGATGCCGGTGAAGGTGGCGTCGGCTTGGCTGTATTGCAGCAGTTGCAGGCCGTCTACCTCATCCAGCGTGCGGCCGTAGATGTAGTTGTTGATGCGGTTGCGGAAGACGCTGACGCCAAAGGTGGTGTCGCCGCTGGTTTTCCGCAGGCTGACGTCGATGTTTTGCGAGATTTCGGACTTCAAGTTGGTGTTGCCGCGTTCGTACGTGCTGGTGGCCATGTGCAGGCCCTGGGCGTACAGCTCTTCGGCGGTGGGGGCGCGGCTGGCGCGGGTGAACGAGGTGCCCACCTGGTAGCCGGGCGTGAACTTCCACACCGCGCCCAGCGATGCGGAGGTGCCGTTGTGGCTGCGTTCGATGCCGCTGGTCTGTGCCTCGGCCGTCTGGCGGTCGTGGCGCAGGGCGGCTTCAAAGCGCCAGTCGCCCAGGCGGTATTCCTCTAGCGCAAAGAGGCCGAGCTTGCGGGTGGTGGTGGGCTGCACATAGGCCTCTTCGCCAATGGCGCTGAACTTGCGCTGCGAGGTTTGCAGGCCGATCACGCCTTTGAACCCGGCAATGGGGTTGTGTTGCAGCTCGATGCGGGTGTCGTAGGCCTTGTTTTTGAAGGTGGTACTGACGGCGCCGTCTTCGACTTCGTCGTGCACGTAGTCGGTCACCCCCGCGCGCAGGCGCAGGGCCGAGAAGCCCGCAAACGGGTTGCGCAGCTCGCCGCGGATGTCAAAGCGCTCACTGCGCAGGTCGACCACGGGCACGTCGCCATGTTCGGCGTCGTGGTCATGGCCGTCTTCTTCACCTTCGTGGGCGCCGCAGTGCAGGCTGTTGCCGTGGGTGTGGCAGCCTTCAAAACTGTGGTTGTGGCCTGGCAGGCCGTATTTGGCGGTCTGGCGGGTGTAGGCGGCGCCCAGGTAGCCCCGGTCGCCCACCCATGACAGGCCCACGCTGCCGGTGTCGGTGCGGTTAAAGCTACCCAGCACTTTGCGGGTGGGCTCGCCTTCGGGAGCCCAGCCTTTGCCCACGCGGTAGTCGCCCGCGTCGCGCGCCACGCCTTCTACGTGCACGGCCAGGTTCCCGGTGCCGCCGGTCAGCGAGAAGGCACCTGCCGCCTCGCGGGCGCCGGTGTTGGCGCGCAGCTCGGCGCTGCCCTCGTAGCCCTTTTGTGGGATAGCGGTGGGGATCTTGCCGTCCAGCACGTTGACCACGCCACCTACAGCGCCGTTGCCATATAGCAGCGCAGACGGGCCGCGCAGCACTTCGATTTGGGTGGCCAGCATGGGCTCGGACACCACGGCGTGGTCGGGGCTGATGGTAGAGGCGTCGTGCAGCTCGGCGCCGTCGCTCAGCACCTTGACGCGCGGGCCGTCCATGCCGCGAATGATGGGGCGGCTGGCACCCGCGCCAAAGTGGCTGCTGGTGATGCCCGGCTCGCTGTTCAATGTTTCACCCAGCGTGCCCTCGCGGCGGCGCACCAGTTCGTCGCCCTCCAGCACGGTGACGGGGGTGGTCATGTCGTTCGCGCCCAGTTGCAGGCCGCTGGCGGAGACGGTGACAGGAGGCAGGCTGGCGGTGGCCGCTTGTGGCGCCGCCGCTTGCGATGCCGGTGAAGCACCCTGCGCGTGGGCCAAGCCGGTGCCCGTCACCAGAAGGATGGCCGCCAAAGCAATGGGGTGGAGGGCTGGGTGGCGAGGGGCTGGCAGGTGGGTGTGCTTGTGGTGTGTCATGGCTGCAATACAAAAAAGGAGGCGTGCCCAACGGCACGCGGTGCCTTGCCTTGGCAAAACACCGATGAAATATGAGTAAAAAGTGCCTCTAGCGCTTGATGGATAAGCGCTAGTAGCTATAAAAAAAGGAGTTTCGGCGGCGAGAGGCCAGCGCCCCACGGCATGTGCAAAGGGCCTCAGATCGGCACGTGTGGTGAAACCGGAACGGGGCTACACAAACCAACGTCGTGCATGGAATGCCGAAGGGTTTCGGCACGCCACGCGCGCACAGGGTTTGCTAACCGTTCTCGCCGGGTGTGCTGTGGTGCAGATCTGAAGCCACGCGCTGTGCGGCGTGGGGGCGTGGCGGTGTGGGGGTTTTAGGAGCCTGTCGTCCTTGAAAAACGTCGGCTGCAAATTGACCGCAGCGGTCCATTTTTTGGTGATGCCGCTCTTCGAGAACACCGTCTTTTTGCCCCATAGCTAGGCTGGCCTAACCCGTCACCTACTTCACCCGGCCGCAGGCGGGCCGCGCGCGTGAAAAAACGCTACATGACGGGCCGCAGCGCTGGCGGGCCGTTGTGCCACCGGTGTTTGTGCAAGCACCAGGGCGACCAGCGCCGTGGGGGCGCAGTGCAAAGCGTCGCCCAGCGCCAGTTGGTCGAGCAAGAGGCAGTCCACCGGCGCGTGGTGGGCCAGCAGCAGGTCGAGCAGGCTGTGGGCGTGGTCGTCGGTGGCATGGTTGTGCGCGTGCACTGGCTGCGCAGTGGCGGCCTCGCCAGGCGCTGTAGGCAGTGACGACAACGCATCGCCAAGCTGCGGTGCCAAACCCTGCGCGGCCTGCAACGCAAATACCGTGGCCTGAGCAGTTGGTGCGCCGGGCAGCGCATTGGCATGTAGGACCTGGTGCAGCCGCCCCAGCGTGGGCACCACCACCAGCGCCAGCAGCAGCCACACCAGCGCAGCCTGCGCCCAAAAGTGGCGCTGGCTGTGCGCGGTGCCCGGCGCGCGCAGCCCTGCCCGGCCAGGCGCGGCTGGAGGGAGGGCAAGCTGCGCTGTGGGGTGCGGCAGGAGGGCGCGGGTGCGGGTCACGGGCGGGCGAGACAGTTCGGGATGGATAGGGGTCTGCGATTGATCAGCCGTTGGGGGCGTTATTTCACCGGCACGGCTTCGACCACGCGGTAGTACAGGCCGTACTGGTCGTTGGTGAGCACGGTGAACTTGCCTTCGACCACCACGGGTTCCATCGAGTAGCGCACGGGGGTTTTGGCTTTGACCTCGATCATGCTTTCGGGCCCGCCCGGAATGCAAAACGAACAGGTGAGCGGCACAGCGGTGAGCAAAAAGTGCGTCTGCGTGGCCTTGGCGTCCAGCGGCATCATGAAGCCCTGAAAGCGCTGCACCGTTTTGTCCATGCCCTTTTGCGCATCGTTGAACACGGGCAGGATTCCGTCTTTGGTGGTCTTCTTGGTCAGGTCGGTCAGCACCGACCATGGCACCACGTCGTTGCGCTGGGGCAGCGGCGCGATGGGACTGTTGGGGCTGTGGTAACCGGCGCCCGAGCCCGATGGCACGGCAGTGCCTGCGCCCGCAGGCAGCGGTGACGAGAGCACGGGCGCGGCCGCTGGCGCCGCCGACTCTTTGGCACGTTCAAAAGCGCCCGGCGCGGGTTTGGTGGCGCTGCCCTGCTGCTGCGCTTGTGCGCCGCCAGCCAGCGCCAGCGCGGTGGCCAGGCAGGCCACACGGAGCGCTCGGCCGCTGGCGGGAGTGGGGATCAAAGCGTGGACCATGGCGGGCAACCTCTACAAAGAATGAACGGTAGGCAGCGGTCAGTGCGCGTGCTTCATGCCGCAGTATTTTCCGATAGCCAGACCCTTGCAGGCGGTCTGGAGTTCCTTCTGGCAGGTGTCCTCGCCTTTGCCGGACTCCAGGCACTTGGCGGCGGCCTCGTGCGCGGCGGCCATGGCCCGGTGGCGGGCGATGTCTTCTTTGGTCTCTTTGTCGCTGTGGGCCTGGGCGTGTGCCAGGGCACCGACCAGCAGCATGGGGGCCAAGGCGAGTGCGGTGAGGAGCTTTTTCATGAAGAGCCTTTCAGGTCGGGGGTGGTTGGTTTGAAAAACAAAAAACTTCGGACGGGTCAGGGCTGGCTCAGCAAATCAGCCACCTCGGTGCGGTAGGCCTGCATGGCGGGCAACAACGCCGCCAGCGCCGCCACCCCGGCGGCCAGCAGCGGCACACCCGCCTCGGCAGGCAGCCAGATCCAGCCTGTGACGGGCAGCAACCCCTGTGCCTGCAGCGCCCAGCCCAGGCCATGCGCCAGCGCGTGGCCCAGCAGCAAGCCCAACACAGACGCCAGCGCTGCCAGCCACAGAGCCTCCCACAGCACCAGCCCGGCCACACGGCCCGGCGGCGCGCCCAGCATGCGCAGCATGGCCAGGTCGGCCCGGCGCTCGCGCACGGCGTTCCACAGCGCGATGAAAACACTGAGCGCCGCCACCGCCAGCAGCACGCCGCCAAAGGCGCGCAGCACATCGGCCCCCACGCCCAGCAGGCGCAGCAGGCGCGTGACCTCGATGGCGGGCGCGGCCGCCTGCATGGCGGTGTCGGCATTGATCTGGCGCGGCAGCGTGACAGCGGCCATGGGGGTACGGTAGCGCACCAGGGCCACGGTCACTTCGCGCTCTTCTTTCAAAATCTCCAGGTCTTCGGGGTCGCTGGCCGTGGCCGTCTCGTGCACTATCCAGACGGATTCGGTGCTGGTCAGGATCAGCCGGTCCAGCACGCAGCCGCAAGGCTTGAGCACGCCGCTGACGCGGTAGGGATGGTCGCCATGCGCGTGCCCTCCCCCACCCAGCCCGTGGCTGCCCACAAAGGTGGCGCCCACCAGCGGCGCACCCGCATGGCTCGCTTTGACAATGCCGCGCGCCACGGTGGCGCCCAGCACGGCGTCCATGGGTTGCTGCCACAGCGCGCCTTCGGCCAGTGTGGCCTCGTAGTGCGCCACATAGTCGGGCGTGGTGCCCACGATGCGGTAGCCCTGGTAGCTGTCGCCCAGGCTGAGCGGTATGACCTGCGCCACCAGAGGGTTCTTCTGCAGGGTCAACACCTCTTGCAACGGGATGTTGCCCGTGGGCACGTCGATGTGGAACACCCCCGCCAAAATGAGTTGCAGCGGGCTGCCCTTGGCGCCCACCACCAGGTCGATGCCAGCAAGGTCGCGTTCAAACGCCTTGTCGAGCTGCGTGGCCACCAGCAGCACCAGCGTGATGGCAGCCAGGCCCAGGGTGAGCACCAGCAGGTTCAGCACTGCAGCCAAGGGGCGAGCCCACAGGTAACGCCACGACAGCCGGGCAAGTTTGGTTACTCCTGAATTCATAGCTGCTCGCGCTTATCCAATAAGCGCTGGGCGCCCATTTCATTCAAATTCAGCGTTTGTGCGCCCGCCAGCGCTGACACCACACGCTGGTCGTGTGTGGCGATGATCAGGCTGGCATCGCAGGCCGCAGCGCTTTGCTGCAGCAGCGCCAGCGCGTCGGCAGCGGATTCGTCGTCCAGGCTGGCCGTGGGCTCGTCGGCCAGCAGCACTTGCGGCGACAACAACACCGCCCGCGCCAGCGCCACCCGCTGCGCCTGCCCGCCGGAGAGCTGGTGCGGCTTGCGCGCTGCCAGCTCGGCCACGCCCACCTGCAGGAGTGCATGGTTGATCGCTGCATCGTCGCGCGGCAACCCGGCCGCAAAGTAGACCAGCGCCAGGTTGTCGGCCACCGTGAGTGCAGAGCTGAGGTATAGCTTCTGCGGCAAAAAACCAATGCTGCGGGCCCGCCAGGCATCAATCTCGGCCCCGCGCTGCGTGCCCAGCTGCGTGCCCGCCACAAACAGATCGCCGCCGCTGGCACCGCGCAAACCGGCCATCAGCGATAGCCAAGTGGACTTGCCTGAGCCCGAGCGGCCCCGCACCAACAGCGTGCCGCCCTGGCGCAGGTCCACATCGGGAAAGCGCAGCGGCGCGGCGCCACTGTTCGCATAGGTATATGAAAGGCCCCGGGTGCGGATCATGCGGTGGCGCCCTCTGCCGGGTGCGCGCAGTCTGCGCAGCGCCCATGCACTGCGATGTCTACCGCCAAGCTCTCATGTCCCGCAGTGGCCAGCGCCTGCAGCACCTGCTTGAGGGCGGTCTGCACCTTGGCCGAACCTTGCGAGAGGCGAAACTGACGGTGGCAGTCGTCGCATTCAAATCTTGGCGCGGCGCCCTCTCCGCCTTGCGGCGCCAGTGCATAGCGCGTGACGCGGGCGGCATCCACCTGTTTGTGCAGCAAGCCCGCAGCAGCAAAGCGATCGAGCAGGCGGTAGACGGTGACTTTGTTGACGGGGGCGCCTGCGGCGGCGAGTGCTGCTTCGACTTCGGGCTCGGACAGCGCGGCATCGGGCCGGGCCTCATACACTGCCGCCAGCGCCCGCGTGGCGCGGGTAGCGCGCATGCCAGGTGGGAGGGGCCAAGCGAGTTCGGGGTGCATGAATTGGGAGGGCATAAACGCAATCGGGTTGCATTATGCACACGCGGAATGCCTGTTGTAGCCAAAAAACCATACCGCACGGAGCATCATCTCCTGCTAACTACCGGATCCATTGGCTTTGGGGCACCCACCGCGTGAGCCGCCATGAAGATGGCGCGGGGGTTTGCTGAGTTCCCTGCGGTTAACGTGTCGGTGCCAGCATAGACCCGTGAGAAACCCGTGAGAACATTGAAGTGTTTGCATTTCTGGTGGTTTTGGTGAGCGGTTCCCAAGACAACCATCGTCTATCGACTCCTATCACTCGTTGCCAGGCCAAATAGCCAGCGACTAACCTACTTGCTTACCAACACTATGACTTTTTGGCTGCGTGCTTTTCTCGCGATTCCGCTAGCCCTTGCAGCTTCTGTTGCCAATGCCGAGGGAATCGTCAAGGCTAGTTTTGAGGCTTCCGTAGATCGATATGGGCACTTTGCACTGGGGCGGCCGCACGAGTACGCGCGTTTGGTTGCTATCACGGCTTCAGGGCAACGTAGGGTGTTCGAACTGCCTGAACACGAAGTCTTTGAGGATTTGACTCCGCGTATCGTGCGGCTTGCTGCCAGTGAGCCTGTCGAAATTTTGGCAATCGTCAGCCACCGCAACCAAGGCTCTCGTCTAGTGCTACTGCGGTTAAACGGAGGGCACATCGAGGTCAGCGCGCAATCCGCTCCCATCGGCACGCCCATGCGCTGGCTCAATCCAGTGGCAGTTGCCGATTTGGACGGTGACGGCCAAGCGGAGATCGCTGCTGTCATCACGCCGCATATCGGGGGAATCCTCAAAATTTATCAAAAGCAAGGAGCTGCACTGGTCGAGGTCGCAGCGCTGGGCGGTTTCTCCAACCATGCGTTGGGCAGCATGGAGCTGGCCCTGTCGCAAGCTTTTGAAATGGGAGGAAAGGTGCGTTTGCTGGTGCCCGATACCACACGCACCGAGCTTCGTGTGGTGGGGTTTGAGAACCGGCGCTTGGTGGAGCAGGGCCGGTGCACTCTGCCCACTGCGATCACGGGTGGCATACAAGCTGTGTCCTCCACGCAGGTATCTGTTGGGCTGCGCTCTGGGCCCCAAACGATCTCGCCGAAAGACTGCCTTCGGCAATAGCGGCTGGAGCAACTCGAGAATGTGCCGGCTTAGGCAGCCCTCGCTCAGGGTGGGGACTGCACCCTGAAGTGTGCGGCGCTCTTAACGCCACCACATACTGCAGCTGGGCTGGCTACCCCTTCAAATACTTTGCAAACGTCTTCCTGAACTTCTCCACCTTCGGCCCCACCACAAACGCGCAATACCCCGCGTTCGGGTTGTTCGCAAAGTAGTCCTGGTGATACGCCTCGGCCGTGCTGTAGTTGGCAAGCGGTGTCACCTCGGTGGTTATGGGCGCGCCAAACAGCTTGTCTTGCGACATCTGGCGGACCATGTCGTTGGCGATGTTGCCGTGTTCGGGGTTTCCAAAGTAGATACCGCTGCGGTACTGCGTGCCCACGTCGTTGCCCTGGCGGTTGAGGGTGGTGGGGTCGTGGGTGTGGAAGAAGATTTCCAGCACTTCTTGCAGGCTGATCTCGTCGGCATCAAACGTCAGGCGCACCACTTCGGCGTGGCCGGTGTCGCCCTGGCAGATCTGCTCGTAGCTGGGGTTCACGGTCTGCCCGTTCGTGTAGCCACTTTCCACGTCGGTGATACCGCGCACGCGGTCAAACACGGCTTCGGTACACCAAAAGCAGCCGCCGCCCAGGGTGATGGTTTGCAGGTTGTTGGCCATAGGGGTCTCCATGCGAGAAAGTCAGGGGGGAAAACGCTGACGGCATGGTACGCGGCCTCGCCCGGCGCAGAGCGGGCGGGGGCATTGGGGGCCGACCCCAACGCCCGGCGCGCTACTCGTATTGGCGTCCCTGCTCCATCAGCTCGGGCGTTCCAATGAGGGCATTCAGGCCGTCAAAGTCGAGCATCTGGTCTTTGAACGGCGCGGTGGTCTGGTGCGCATGCAGACTGGAGTAGTACGCCTGCAATGTGTGCGCCACGGCGCGCGCGGTGCCGCCCGGGAAGATGGCGATGCGAAAACCGCGTTGCTGCAGCTCGGCCGCGCTCTGGATGGGCGTTTTGCCGCCTTCGACCATGTTGGCCAGCAACGGAATGCGGTGGGCAAAACGTTGGCACGCTGCGTCCATTTGCTCGGGGGTGCGCAGGGCTTCGATAAAAAGCGCGTCTACGCCACAGGCCAGGTAGGCCTCGGCGCGGTCAAATGCCGCCTCGATTCCCTCCACCGCCAGCGCATCGGTGCGGGCAAGAATCAGGGTGTGGGCGCTGTGGCGGGCGTCCACCGCCGCCTTGAGCTTGCCGCACATCTCGGCCACGGGCACCACGGTTTTTCCGTCCAGGTGGCCGCAGCGTTTGGGAAAGCCCTGGTCCTCGATCTGCACCATGGCCGCCCCCGCGCGCTCAAAGCCGCGCACGGTGCGCTGGGTGTTGAGCGCGTTGCCAAAGCCGGTGTCGGCATCGACGATGACGGGCGTGTGCACGCGCTCGGTGATGCGGGCCAAGGTGTCTTCGACCTCGGTGTAGGTGGTCAGGCCCACATCAGAGCGGCCCAGTCGCGTGTAGGCAATGGAGGCGCCCGAGAGGTACAGCGCCTCAAAACCCGCCTGTTCGGCGACCAGTGCGCTCAGGGCGTCGTACACGCCGGGGGCGAGGATGGTGCGGGGTTCGTGGAGGCGTTCTTGCAGAGATGAAGTAGTCATGTCTTCAAACTTTCTAACGGGCCAGTTCGGCCGCCGTGTGTGCAGCGATGTAACCGCCCGCCACCGCGCTGAGCAACCCGTTGCCCGAGAGGTAACCCCACACCGCGTCGCCCGACACGCCGCGCGCTGCGCCGCCTGCGGCCAGCAGGTTGGGAAACGGTTCACCGTCGGCGCCGAGCACGCGGCACTGGGCGTCAATATCGAGCCCGCCCTGGGTGTGGAACAGCGCGCCGGTGACCTTGACGGCGTAGAACGGGGCCTGCAAGGGGCGTTGAAAAACGCGGTTTTCAGCAGATTTATGGTCTTTTTGGCCGCTAGCGCTTGTCAGGCTTGCGGTAGTAGCTATCAAATTTGATTCATGGCACCCGATGACCGCCGCCAGTGCCTGCACGCTGTCGCAGTGCTTGACGGCCCCGGCGGCTTCAGCGTCGGCAAAGTCTGGAAAGGTGCGTGCCAGCGCCAGGATGGGCGCGTCGAATACGTTCCACGCCACGCCGCCGGGCTGCGCCAGCACATGCACCGAGGCCTCAGAGTAGCCCTGGGTTTCGTCGTGGAAGCGCTCTCCCAGCGCATTGACCTGGATGCCGCCTTCCATCATCAGCGCCCACGAAATCAGCGCACCCTGCGGCACAGCCCAGGAGCCGTGACCCTGGTAGCCGCCCAGGTCGGCCAGCCGGGCGCCCAGAGCGCGGCCCCAGGCGATGGCGCTGCCGTCGTTGCCGGTGTGGCCTGCAAACAGCGCGTCGCGCATGTCGGGCAGCAGCTCGCGCACCATGGTGGCGTTGCCGCCAAAGCCGTTGCAGGCCAGGATGAGCGCATCGCAGGCCAGGTGTTCTAGCGTGCCATCGGGCCGCTCGTAGCCCACGCCGATCACGCGCTGCTCTGCATTGATCCACAGCTCGCGCACGGTGGCGTCGGTCACCATCGGAATATCTGCGGCGGCCACCGCGTTGGCCAGGCGGCCCATCAGGCCTGCGCCGGTTTTCTCGGGCGTGGCGTGCATGCGGCGCACGCTGTGGCCGGGGTACAGAAAGCCGTCGAGCACCTGCCACTCGAGGCCATGGCGCAGTTGCAGCGCATCCAGCGCGGGGCCAATGGCCTGGGCATAGGCCTGTACCAGGTGCGGCGCCGCCCTGCCCTTGGCTTTTGCGGTGATGTCGGCGGCAAAGCGATCTGGGCTGTCGTCAATGCCCGCTGCGCGCTGCACCTGCGTGCCCGGTGCGGGAATGAAGCCGGAGGACAACGCCGATGAGCCCGTGGGCGTGGCGTCGCGCTCCAGAACCGCGCAGTCCACACCTGCGTCGTGCAGCATCAGCGCCGCCGTCAGCCCACAGGCACCGCCGCCGACGATGACGACCGGCACATGCGCGTCTTGCGCCACAGTGCCGGGCATGTGTTCGGCTTGGCAGATGCGTGGCGCGGTCATGGGTGGCGCAGTCATGCGGGTGTGGCTCCCACCGCAGCGCTGAAATCGGCACAGGTCAGCACCTGCGCCACGTTGGCCATGTCGGCCAGCGAGGTGTTGTGAACCTCCTGCTTGAAGGCCGCGCAGCCGTCAGACAACACCAGCGTCTGGTAGTCGCGCATGTGTGAATCGCGCACCGTGCTGGCCACGCCGCCGTTGGTGACGATGCCGCACACCGCCACCGTGGTGATGCCCGCGCGGCGCAGCACCCAGTCGAGCTGGGTGTTGAAGAAGGCCGAATACGCGACCTTGCACACCGAGACATCCACCCAGGGGGCGATGTCTGCCACATGGGCCTGGCCGTTGCTGCCGGGGGCAAAGTCGCCACGGCGCAAAAAAGGGCGCAACTGCTGAAGGTGGGGCGACACCATGGGCTCGCCCTGCGCGTCGGGCCACAGGGTGAACTGGCTGCCCACCACCATGCCACCCGCCGCCTTCAGCGCCTGGGCCACAGCGGCTACGCGGGGTGGCAAGGCTTGCGCAGCAGGGCTCACCGCACCGCCTCGGGCGTAAGCGCCATCAGGTGCCAGAAAGTCGTTTTGCAGGTCGATGATGACCAGCGCGGTATGGCGTGGGTCGATAACCGTGGTGCTGCTCATGCTGCACCCGCTTCATCCGCACGCACCAGCAGGTTGCCCAGCGGGTCCACAGTGGCGCTGAAGCCGGGCTCCAGCCATACGGTGGTGTCGGGCTGCTCCAGGATAGCCGGGCCGTCAATGCGGGTGCCCACGGGCAGGTCCAGGCGTGCATGGCGGGCGGCATCCCACCACTGCCCGGCGTGGAACACGCGCTGCACGCCCACCGAGGGGTTCACCGTGGTGGTCTGCGGCGCCAGCACCGTGAGGTCAAACTTGGGGCGCACGCCCACGCGGGCGTAGCGCAGGTTCATTACCCGCACCGCAATGCCGTCGAGCACGCGGCCAAAGGCGGCGCGGTAGGCGGCTTCAAATGCGGCGCGGATGCCGTCATGGCTGAGCGCGTCAGACGCCACCGGTACTTGCACGGTGTGGGTCTGGCCCGCGTAGAGCATGTCGAGCGCGATGACTTCCTGCACGCTGACAAACTTCACACCCGCCGAATCCAGCCGCTGCTGGCAGGCTGCTGCCAACGTGGCCACGCGGTGGCGCAGGTCGGCCACATCGAGTTCCGCCAATGGCTTGTTCAGCGTTTGCACCGCGTCATGGCGCATGTCGGCCATCACGCAGCCCAGGGCCGAGGTGACGCCAGGGTAGCGCGGCACGATGCCGGTGCCCACGCCCACCTCGCGCATCATGGCGCACACATGCAGCGCGCCGCCACCGCCAAAGGGCATGTAGGCAAACTGGCGCGGGTCGTGCCCGCGTTCGATGGACACCACGCGCACGGCGCCCGCCATCTTGGCGTTGGCCACCGTGAGGATGGCTTCGGCCGCCGCCATCACGTCCAGGCCCAGCGGCTTGGCGACATGGGTCTCGATGGCGTCGCGCGACTTTTGCGCATCCATGGCGGCCAGCAGGCCGCCGCCCAGGGGCCGGTCGGCCGCGATGCGGCCCAGCAGCACATTGGCGTCGGTCACCGTGGGGCGCGTGTTGCCCCGGCCATAGCAGGCGGGGCCGGGGATGCTGCCCGCCGACTCGGGGCCCACCTGCAGCATGCCGCTGGCGTCCACCAAGGCGATCGAGCCGCCGCCTGCGCCAATGGTCTCGATCTGGATCATGGGCGAGCGCACCACCATGCCGAACTCGATGGCCGTCTGCGCGGCCAAAGCGGCCTCGCCCTTGGAGACAAGCGACACGTCGAACGAGGTGCCGCCCATGTCGCCGGTGATGGCATCGGGGAAACCTGCCGCCCGTGCAATGGCAGCACACGCAATCACGCCCGCTGCGGGGCCAGAAAGTGCGGTGCGCACAGGCACGTCGCACGCGGTTTGGCGCGACATCACGCCGCCATTGCTCTGCACGATGAGCAGTTCGCCGCCAAAGCCCTGCGTGCGCAGGTCGCCTTCGAGCCGCTCCAGGTAGTTGCCCACCACGGGCTGCAGGGCGGC
>JAUXZO010000194.1 GCA_030692685.1 Acidovorax sp.
GGCCTGGGGCTACCCGGTTCGCAAGCGCACTCCAACGAACTTGACGGCACCTTCAAGGCCCTTGACCAAGCGGTGGACTACGTCAAGAGCGAAGGGGCCGCCGGAACCATCGGGCGAGCTACGGACACACTGGTACGCGCAACCACCGGAGACGCCAGCGCAGCAGGCGACGCGGCGGCTGCCCTCACCGGAATAGGAAGCCTTGCGGGGGCACACAGCACCGTGCAAAGAATGGCAGCGGGCGTGGACAGGATGCTGGCCACGGCAGGCAACAATGCAGCCAAGTCGAGGATTGTGGGTCGGGCGATGGAAGAGATCATCGCCAAGACCGAGCCCGCACTGGCGGCCAAGACACCCAGTATTGGGCCTGAGCAGGTTCGGCCTGTTATCGGCGAAACGACGCCTGTTCTGATTAGAGAAGGGACTCAACTTGCATCGAGAGGAGAGATCACTCCAGCCGTTGCAACTACCAAAGCCAGGCTCAGTCAAACTGCACCTGAAGTGGCTAGCCAGACTTTAGGTGGGGCTGCCAACAGTTCAATTTCGCAAGTTGCTAGAAACCAAGCCGCAGGAAATGCCGCCAGAGATGCTATTGCTGCTGCTCGCCCAGGCAGTTTGATTGAGCAGAATTTCCGGGTCACCGGTGGGCTGCGAAGGGTGGACGTGCTCGACGGTGTGACAGCAATTGAATCCAAAGTAGGTAGAACCAGTCTCTCTGCTGCTGTTCGTCAGGAACTTGCGCGCGACATCAAGTTGTTGAGGTCTGGTCAAATTGATGCAGTCGAATGGCATTTTTTTCCGAGCCCGACAACAGGATTTGGCGGCCCGACAGGGCCACTCCGAGCGAAGCTCAATAAATTTGGAATTCCCATTGAGGAGTGAGCTAAAAATGAACTTTGACGAATTGCAGCAAGCCGTAGATGCGGCAATGAGTGAAGCTCTGACAGGCGCAGGCTTTCGGCGCAGGGCGCCCGGGGTTTGGAATCGTCGGCAAAACGATGATCTGAACGTTATTCAGCTTCAAGAACACAGCTCCGAGAAACTTTTCTGCGTGAATCTTGGTGTTCACTACAGTTTTTTGCCAAAAGCGGGTAGTCAGGTACCGCTTGGTGTTGACGAGCAGATTGAGCTTCCAGACTGCGAATTTAAGCTTCGTTTAACAGATCAGGTGGCGGCTAAAGATCAATGGTGGCCGATCGCTGCTGTAAGCGCTATGCACGTTGCTGCCCTCACTTGTAGTCGAGGTTTAGAGGTTTTAGATTCTTATCAAATCGACGGGCAAATTGGCGCGATGGATGGCAAGGATGTCGAGAGCGGAAATCTTGGTCTTTTGGCCTCTCTTACGAAAGTTAGAGCCTGTCTTCTACTTGCTCGAATGCACGAGCGCTTAGGAAATCGCGACAAGTGCGTTGAGGCAGCATCCATCGGTATAAAACTGGCTGGGATGGCGGTGGGTCCGAAAAAGGCGCTCAAGGAAATCCTCGTTCGATTGGGGTAGGTGCCATGTTGAAAACTACCTCGCCTAGCAGGACGGACATACGAGAT
The DNA here is from genome assembly GCA_030692685.1 of Acidovorax sp. Taxonomy (GTDB): domain Bacteria; phylum Pseudomonadota; class Gammaproteobacteria; order Burkholderiales; family Burkholderiaceae_C; genus Acidovorax. The sequence goes on from JAUXZO010000194.1 coordinate 1,546, forward strand.
AACAGCGCAACAGCGTTCGCACATTTTCAGATCCGACGGGCTAGAGGTCTTTGGCTTAATCAATGAGAATTTCGAAAACTCCACTGTGCCGAACGGCGTGTGGTTGACACTCAATGAACGACGCTGCATTGCCCTGGACTCTGCGCTAGTCATTGTGGGACAAGGCGGCGATGGCACTTACTACGCCATTGACACACGGCAAGTTGATGATTCTGGTGAAGCCCCTGTGGTGCGATTGTCAGTAGATGGGAAGGTGAGCGAAGACGTTGCGGACAGCTTTGGTGCGTATTTCCTTGAAGCGGTTAGGCGCACGGTCTGATCGCAAACGATGGGCCAGCTCTAGCAGATGGATCGCCGGGTCAAGTCTTGTGCTTTGCCCCAGGGGCTAGAAATTGAATCTCAGTGACCAGAATTTGCGCGAGTGCGCTTCCTCGTTTGCGTTGCTCTCGAACTTCAAAGTGCTATAAATAATATAGCTGCTAGCGCTTTATTAGCAAGCGCTGGAGCCCCAAAAATTGGTCCACTTCTGCGCTCATATTGCAGGCGCACCCACCAGCCACACCACCCCCGAGCGCACCACCACCTGGCAACTGGACGCAGGCGGGAGGCGCATCCAGCAAACCGTGGTCGCCACCGCAGGCGCCACCGGCCCGCCCGGCAACGACCTGGAAGCCGCCACCTCCGCCCCCGCAGGCACCCTCAGCTACAGCTACAACAGCCGCGACCAGCTCACGCAGATCAGCGGTGTCTTAAGCGCCAGCTACACCTACGACGCCAACGGCAACCGCCTGAGCCAGACCAAGACCCGTGGCGCCCAGACCCAGACCACCCGCTACCACTGGAACGCCCAAGACCAACTCGTCAAGGTAGAGCAAGGCAGTGGCAACACCCCCCCAGAACTGCTGGCCAGCTACCGCTACAGCGCAGACAACCTCAGAGCAGAAAAACTCCTCACCGACCTGGGCCTCACCCAGGCCAGCCAGACCAGCCCAGCCGCCCAGCAGGCCACCAGCCCCCTGGCCTACGAACGCACCCAATGGGACGGCCTGCACGCCCGGCGCAGCTACGAAGTCACCGGCACAGGGGTAGGTGCCAACAGCACCACCCAAACCCTGCGCAGCGACACCGACGCAGCCGTCATGCCCGGCAACACCGCGCCGATCCTGTTCAACCGCACCAGCTACGCCAACGGCCTGGGCAGTGCCAGCAGCACCACCCAACTGCACGCAGACAGCCAAGGCACCCTCATCGCCACCGTGGTCAGCGAAGGCAGCGGGGGCAGCACCACCGCCAAAGCCAACAGCCTGCTGCACTACAGCCCCTACGGCCTCATCGACAGCCAGGCCAGCGGCAACGCAGGCACGGGCCTGCAAAGCAACGGCAACAGCTTCGGCAGCTACTACGCAGACCCCGAGACAGGCCTGCTGTATGCAAGAGCGCGGTACTTCGACCCCGCCAGCGGCCAGTTCGTAAGCCGGGATCCGGAAGAGGGCGAAGCCAACCTGCCTGTTACCTGGGGGGCGTACCAGTATGGAAGGTACAACCCGTACAGGTACAACGACCCCAATGGCCGAATCGAAATCCTCGCCAACGGCGCCGACACGCTGGGCAACTGGGGCCACTGGCTCAAGAACTACGGCGAAGAAAACTACGCCGAAGGAAACAACCACGGGGCCGTCAACTACAGCGGCA
>JAUXZO010000201.1 GCA_030692685.1 Acidovorax sp.
GTCGGCCGCGCCGCAGCCAGCGGCGGCGCCGAAGCCGCGCTGCTGCAGCAGGCGGCGATTGCGCTGCTGGGCAGCAAGGCCGGCCAATCGGCCGGGCTGGCCGCCTCGCTGGGCCTGGACGAGTTGTCTTTCCGCGGTTCAGCGACCCTGGCCGACGGCAGCACCAGCCAGGGTGCGGTGACTTTGGGCAAACGTTTTTCGCGCAACTTCTATGCGGCGTATGAACGCAGCATCTCGGGCGCGCTCGGCACATTGTTCGTGTTTTACGACCTGTCGCAGCGCTTCACGATACGCGCCCAGGCGGGCGAACAAAGTGCGGTGGACCTGATCTACACCCTGCCCTTCGATTAGCGAGGGCGGTGGGGTGTGTTGAAGATGGTGCCCTTGGCAGGAATCGGACCTGCGACCTATCCCTTAGGAGGGGATCGCTCTATCCACTGAGCTACAAAGGCAGGCTTGTAGTTTAACAAGGCGGCCGTGGCGTGCCGCAGTCGTCAGTCAGTGCTTTGATTTGCTACTTTTTTGATAGCTGCTTGCGCTCAGCGGATATGGGCTGGAGGCCAAAAATGCTTGCAAGAATGGCAGTCCACACCGTTTTTCTCCGCACAGGGCAAACGCAGGCCGGCGAGCCCGCATTTTCCTGTAATCTCCCCGCACCGGGATGGCTTGCATCCCGACTCAGAAGATTCCGGGCATGTTTGAACAGACTTTCAAGAATATCGACGACATCCTGCACAAGGATGCGGGCTGCACCAGCGAACTCGACTACACCGAGCAATCCTCCTGGCTGCTCTTCCTCAAATACCTGGCCGCACTGGAAGCCGACAAGGCCGTGGAGGCCCAGCTCGACGGCAAAAAGTACAAAGCCATTCTCGACCCCGACTACCGCTGGGAAAACTGGGCCGCGCCCAAGACGCCCGACGGCAAGCTGGACCACAATACCGCCCTGGTCGGCCCCGACCTGATCGAGTTTGTCAACGACAAGCTCTTCCCGTATCTGCATGGCTTCAAGCAGCGCGCCACCGGGCCGGACACGATTGAGTACAAGATCGGCGAGATTTTTGGCGAGATCAAGAACCGCATCCAGAGCGGCTACAACCTGCGCGAGGTGATTGACCGCGTCGATGAGCTGCGCTTTGGTACGCAACAGGAAAAGCATGAGCTCTCGCACCTGTACGAGGCCAAGATCAAGAACATGGGCAACGCCGGGCGCAACGGCGGCGAATACTACACGCCGCGCCCGCTGATCCGCGCCATGATCCAGGTGACTGCGCCGCAGATCGGTGAACGCATTTATGACGGTGCCGTGGGCTCGGCGGGCTTTTTATGCGAAGCCTTCGACTACCTGAGCACCAAGCCCAACCTGAGCACCAAAGACCACCGCACGCTGCAGACCAAAACCTTTTACGGCAAAGAGAAAAAAAGCCTGGCCTACGTGATTGCGATCATGAACATGATCCTGCACGGCATTGAGGCGCCCAACATCGTGCATGCCAACACGCTGGCCGACAACATCAGCGACATCCAGGACAAGGACCGTTACGACATCGTGCTGGCCAACCCGCCCTTTGGCGGCAAGGAGCGCAAGGAAGTGCAGCAGAACTTCCCGATCAAGACGGGTGAAACCGCGTTTCTGTTTCTGCAGCACTTCATCAAGATTCTGAAAGCGGGCGGCCGCGGCGCCATCGTCATCAAGAACACGTTTTTGAGCAATACCGACAACGCCAGTGTCAGCCTGCGCAAACTGCTGCTCGAAAGCTGCAACCTGCACACCGTGCTCGACTGCCCGGGCGGCACCTTCCAGGGCGCGGGCGTGAAAACCGTGGTGCTGTTTTTTGTGAAGGGCTCGCCCACGCGCAAGGTCTGGTACTACCAGCTGGACCCGGGGCGCAACATGGGCAAGACCAACCCGCTCAATGACAAGGATATGGTCCAGTTTGTGGAACTGCAAAGACGGTTTGCGGATTCGGCGCAGTCCTGGTCCGTGGACATGTCAACAGTGAATGCGGCTACCTTTGATTTGTCGGTAAAAAATCCGAGCACGGCCGATATGGTCACGCATCGCAGTCCGCAGGAAATCATGGATGAAATTGCTGCGCTGGATACCGAAAGCGCTGAGGTGCTGGCCACGATTCGGGAGTTAATGTGAGGGCGGACTGGACAGAAGGAACGCTTGGGTCAGCCTGTCTTATCAAACCGGCCAAGTCGGAGGCTCGCATGAGGGTGGCGGCCGACGCGCTCGTCACGTTTGCACCCATGGAAGACCTTGGCATTGAGCAGAAGTACATCACCGCCGCAAAAAATCGAGTTCATTCCGATGTAATCGGAAGTTATACATACTTTGCGGATGGTGATGTGCTTTTGGCCAAAATCACGCCGTGTTTTGAGAACGGAAAGCTTGGCATTGCATCGGGCCTCACCAGTGGAATTGGTTACGGGTCAAGCGAGTACCTCGTCTTTCGTCCACGCGCACATCTCCACAATGAATGGCTTTACTACTGGTTGGCCCGCGAAGACTTCCGGCAAGAGGGTGCAGCCCGCATGTCTGGAGCCGTTGGGCACAAGCGCGTCAGAAACGAATTTATCGAGAGTTATCCGATACCGCTACCTCCACTTTCCGAGCAGCAACGAATCGTCGCCATCCTCGACCAAGCGTTTGACGGCATCGCCACCGTCAAAGCCAATGCCGAGAAGAATCTCGCAAACGCCCGAGGACTTTTTGCAAGTCACGTTCAATCGGTTTTCAGTAGGGCGGGCAACGGATGGACTACCAAGACGCTTAATAAAATCTCCCGAAATTTGGACAGCAAACGCAAACCCATCACCAAAAGTGACCGCAAGCCAGGCGAATACCGCTACTACGGCGCATCAGGCATCGTCGACTATGTTGACAGCTATATTTTCGACGGCGACACGTTACTGGTGTCTGAAGATGGCGCTAATCTTCTTGCCCGGTCTACACCGATTGCTTTTTCGGTATCGGGCCGATACTGGGTCAACAATCACGCTCATATTCTTAAATTTGAGAGCATGGCAACCCAGCGGTGTGTTGAGTTCTATCTGGAAAGCATTCCACTCGACGACTACATCACAGGAGCCGCACAACCCAAGTTGAATCAACAAGCTCTAAACTCGATTCCGATTTCGATTCCGAACACGATTGGCGAACAGCAGAAGATCGTAGATGAAATTGAGACCCTGTTGGAACAGACACAACGCCTCGCATTCATCTACCAACAAAAGCTCGCCGCGCTGGACGAACTGAAAAAATCGCTGCTGCACCAGGCTTTCAGCGGCGCGCTGTAGGATGTCGATTCAATGATTACCCTCGAAACTCTCAATCGCTGGCTCACTGTTCCAGCGGAATTTGAACACCTCGAATTCAAGGAAGCAAAGCAGCAATTCGACATGACCAAGCTGATGCGTTACTGCGTGGCGTTGGCCAATGAAGGCGGTGGACAACTGGTGCTTGGCGTCAGCGACAAACCGCCGCGCCGGGTCGTTGGTTCGCAGGCGTTTGCTTCACTGACTGCGCTCAATGACATCAAGGCGAGAATTGTTGAGAAGCTACGCATACGGGTTGACGCAACCGAGCTGATGCACGCCGACGGGCGTGTATTGGTTTTTGAAATTCCGTCACGTGCACCTGGTCATCCCATGGATTTTGAAGGTGCTTACCTGATGCGAGCCGGTGAAGATACTGTGCCGATGACGCCAGACCGGTTGCGCAGTATCTTTGCTGAGGGAGCGCCCGATTGGCTGGCGCAATCCGCGAAAGTGGGCGCCAGGCCGGACGAGGTCATAGCGCTGCTGGACACGCAGGGGTTCTTTGATTTATTGAAACAACCATACCCAACAACCCGTGAGAGTGTTTTGACAAAACTCCAGAGCGAAGAGTTGATCGCGGCTGAAAGCGAGGGATGGACCATTACCAATTTGGCGGCCTTGCTACTGGCAAAGCGTCTGGATGCTTTTCCGTTGGAAGTGGCGCGCAAAGCGCCCCGGGTAGTAATTTATGAAGGCGTCAACAAGCTCAAAACCCGTGATGACAAACCGGGCACAAAAGGTTACGCCGTAGGCTTTAGTGGTCTTGTGGAGTTTGTTCATTCTGCAGCTCCCCAGAATCGTTTTATTGAAGAAGCGGTTCGGGAAGAGGTCAAGATGTTCCCCAAACAGGCCTTGCGCGAGTTGATTGCGAATGCGTTGATACATCAGGACTTTTCATCGACGGGAGCGTCTGTGATGATCGACATGTATGACGACCGGCTGGAAATTTCGAATCCTGGCGTACCGCCAATTGATGTGCAGCGCTTCATCGATGAATATCGTTCGCGGAATGAGCGGTTGGCTGATCTCATGCGCCGTTTCGGGCTGTGTGAAGAGAAAGGCAGCGGCGTAGACAAGGTCATAGCTGCTGCAGAGATGTTTCAGTTGCCACCTCCCGACTTCCGGGTGGGGCAAATGCGGACCACTGCCGTACTTTTTGCTCACCAGGAGTTCGGCAACATGAGCAAATCAGATCGCGTACGCGCCTGCTATCAGCACTGCTGCCTGCAATATGTAAGCAACAAACGCATGTCCAATCAATCTCTGCGCGAGCGCTTCAAATTTGGCGAGGAAAAGACTGCACTGGTCTCCCAATTGATTGGCGCGGCCAAAGATGCGGGCCTGATCAAGGCGGACGATTCGGAAACGAGTTCCACCCGGTACGCGCGCTATTTGCCGTTCTGGGCTTAAACAGGCTTAGGTTTACCTAATACCAAGACCGTTGTGAGCCCCGAAATTAACCAAAAGCTAATTAAATCAATGGCTTAAGTGCTTAAAAGCAAAACCGATTTTTGGACTCATTCACTGTCGTAGAGAATTTATGTTCAAAAAATCGAGTTTTTTGTACGTATGGATAGTCACCTGTAAAGAAATCACGCAGTGCTATACAGGCCAGCGGTCGGAAATGGCACCGCCATCGACACATGACCAAAATGTGTCGATTTAATCTAAAAATATCGACACAACTGCTTGACGTGTCGATCCCATCGACATAAACTGCCCAAAATCCAAGGTTGTGTCGAAAAAATCATAAAAATTAAACATGAACGCCATCCTCTGGCGGGCTGACCAGCCCTACAACACCCTGCCGCCGCTGCCGCCTGGCGCAGAACTGGAGACGCGGGCGGTGCTCAAGCAGTGCATCATGGCGCGGGCGGCGCTGGCTGAACTGAAGCAGGCCGCGCAACTGATTCCCAACCAGGCGGTGCTGATCAACACCCTGCCCTTGCTGGAGTCGCGGGCAAGCTCGGAGATCGAGAACATCGTCACCACGGCAGACAAGCTGTTTCAACACCAGCGCAACGAAGAACATGCCGACCCGGCCACCAAGGAGGCGCTGCGCTACAGCCGCGCGCTGCTGCAAGGTTTTGGCGCACTGAGGCAGTACCCCCTGAGCACGCGCACTGCCGAAGACATCTGCACGCACATCAAGGCTGTCCAAATGTCGGTGCGGCGCACGCCGGGTACCCGGCTTTCGAATGGCGCCACCGGCGAGATTGTGTACACGCCGCCCGAAGGTGAAGGCGTGCTGCGTGACCTGCTGGGCAACTGGGAGCGTTACATGCACAACGAGGTGGAGCACGACCCGCTGATCCGCATGGCGGTGGGCCACTACCAGTTTGAGGCGATCCACCCGTTTACCGACGGCAACGGCCGCACCGGGCGCATCATCAACAGCCTGTACCTGATTGAAGAAAACCTGCTGACGCTGCCCATTCTTTATTTGAGCCGCTACATCATCCAGAACAAGGCCGACTACTACCGCCTGCTGCTGCAGGTGACACGCGAGCAGGCCTGGGAGCCCTGGATTATTTACATCCTCAAGGGCATTGAAGAAACCGCCACCTGGACCACCGCCAAGATCGCGGCCATGCGCGCGCTGACCGAGCACACCACGGCTTACGTCAAAAGCCGTTTGCCCAAGATCTATACCCACGAGCTGGTGAGCCTGATTTTCGAGTTGCCTTATTGCCGCATTGCCAACCTGACAGAAGCCGGCATTGCCAAGCGGCAGACGGCATCTCAGTATTTGAAACAACTGGTGGACATTGGCGTGCTGGTGGAAAACGCCGAGGCCAAGGAAAAGCTGTTTATTCACCCCAAGCTGATGCACTTGCTCACGCGGGACAGCAACGACTTCGCCCCCTACCTGATGCCCGCATGAACGAAGCCGAAACCCGGGCCGAGCACATTGACCCCGCGCTGACTGCCGCCGGCTGGGGCGTGGTCGAAGGCAGCGCGGTGCGGCGCGAGTTCCGCATCACCGAGGGGCGATTGCAGGGCGGCGGCATGCGCGCCAAGCCCGAGATTGCCGACTACGTGCTGGTTTACCGTAACACCAAACTGGCGGTGATTGAAGCCAAGGCCTGGGACAGGCCACACACCGAAGGCGTGGCGCAGGCCAAGAGTTATGCCGGCAAGCTGGCGGTGCGGCACAGCTACGCGACCAACGGGCAGGTGATTTACGGCATCGACATGGCCACGGGCAAAGAAGGCGACGTGGCAGCCTGGCCTGGCCCTGATGCGCTGTGGGCTTTGACCTTTGCCGAGAAAAACGCCTGGCGCAACCGTTTTGCCGCCGTGCCGTTTGAAGACCGGGGCGGTACCTGGGGCGCGCGGTATTACCAGGACAACGCGATCAACAATGTGCTGGAGGCGATTGCGAAGGGGCAGGAGCGCATCCTGCTGACGCTGGCCACCGGCACCGGCAAAACATTCATAGCCTTCCAGCTGGCGTGGAAGCTGTTTCACAGCCGCTGGAACCTCAAAGACTGGAAGAGTGATGCGGAGCCGACGCGCCGGCCGCGCATCCTGTTTCTGGCCGACCGCAACATCCTGGCGGATCAGGCCTACAACTCGTTTTCAGCCTTTGATGACGACGCGCTGGTGCGTATCGACCCGGCCGACATCCGCAAGATGGGCAAGGTGCCCAAGAACGGCAGCATCTTCTTCACCATCTTCCAGACTTTCATGAGCGGGCCACCATCTTCCGTTCATCCTGAGCCTGTCGAAGGATCGCCCGATACAGAGCTTCGACAGGCTCAGCCCGAACGGGGTTATTTTGGCGACTACCCGCGCGACTTCTTTGACCTGATCATCATTGACGAATGCCACCGCGGCGGCGCCAATGACGAAGGCAACTGGCGCAGCATCCTGCAGTATTTTTTACCCGCCGTTCAGTTGGGGCTGACGGCCACGCCCAGGCGCAAGGACAACGTGGACACCTACGCCTACTTCGGTGAGCCGGTGTACGTGTATTCGCTCAAGGAAGGCATCAACGATGGTTTCCTCACGCCTTTCAAGGTGGTGCAGATTGCGACCACGCTGGACGAGTACGTATACACCGCCGACGACACACTGGTGGAAGGCCAGATCGAAACCGGCAAGCGTTATCTGGAAACGGACTTCAACCGCATCATCGAGATCCGGCAGCGCGAAGAGTACCGCGTCAAGAAGTTGATGGCCATGATTGACCAGCGCGAAAAGACCATCGTCTTTTGCGCCACGCAAGACCATGCGCTGGCGGTGCGCGACCTGATCAACCAGAACAACAGCAGCGGCAACCCCAACTACTGCCAGCGAGTCACGGCCAACGACGGCGCCTTGGGCGAGCAACACCTGCGCGAGTTTCAGGACAACGAAAAAACGATTCCGACCATCCTGACGACCTCGCAAAAGCTCTCCACTGGCGTGGACGCGCGCAATGTGCGCAACATCGTGCTGATGCGGCCCGTCAACTCCATGATCGAGTTCAAGCAGATCATCGGCCGTGGCACGCGCCTGTACGAAGGCAAGGACTACTTCACGATTTACGACTTTGTGAAGGCGCACCAGTTGTTCTCAGACCCGGAGTGGGACGGCGAGCCGATTGAAGTCGCGGAGCCCAAACCAAAGTTACCCCGCGACCTGGGAGAGACGGGCGCCGGTGAACCGCCACCGCCGGGCTCACCGCCGCCGCCACGCCCGCAGAAGATCAAGGTCAAGCTGGCTGACGGTAAGGTGCGCAACATCCAGAGCATGGTGGCCACCAGCTTCTGGGGACCGGATGGCAAGCCGCTGTCGGCCACGCAGTTCATGGAAAGCCTGTTCGGCGTGCTGCCCGATTTCTTCAAGGATGAGGACGAGTTGCGCACGCTCTGGAGCGACCCCAGCACCCGCAAGGCGCTGCTGGAGGGCCTGGCAGACAAAGGGTTCAGCCGCGCACCCCTGGCCGAGATGCAGAAAATCATTGAGGCGGACAAGAGCGACCTGTTCGATGTGCTCGCTTACGTTGCCTTTGCCACCGCAACTGAAACCCGCACCGTGCGCGCCAACCGAGCAACGGTGGCCACCCACCAGCAGTTCAACGACAAACAACAGGCGTTTGTGGACTTCGTGCTGACGCAGTACGTGCAACAGGGCGTGGACGAGCTGGACACCGAGAAGCTCTCACCGCTGCTGCGGCTGCGCTACAACAACGCCATCGCCGACGCAGTGAAGGACCTGGGCGACCCGGAGGAGATCAGGCAGGTGTTTGTGGGGTTTCAAAAGCATCTTTATCAGCGGGACGGCGCTGGTCATTGAGTCGCTCCTGTTTTGATAGCTGCTCACGCCCGCCAGCTAAGGGCTGAAGGCTAAATTGACTGATCAAAACGCCATCCGTCCCCACGTGTCGGAATCGGGTGCTTTCCGCAGCACGCGAGCGCCGCAAGGTGTTACGATGGTGTCACCCCTTGGAGAAACAGATGTCATCGACCACTTCCCTCAAGCTGCCCGACGCCTTGAAAACCACCATTGCCCAAGTGGCTGCGTTTGAGGGCAAAACCGCCCATGCGCTGATGGTGGACACCCTGCAAGAGGCCATGGAAGACGCATTGGTGCGCCAGCAGTTTTATACCGAGGCAGAAGCGTCTTACCAGGACAGCTTGCGCAGCAACGCCGTCTTTAGTGCTGCGGATGTCAAAACGTATGTGCTGGCCCGCGTCAAGGGCGGCAAGCCGGGCAGGCCGCAGGCCCTTCCACTGGCCGCGGCCAAGCCGATAAGCGCGAAATAGCCCCGGCGCATGATTGAGCTGGTCTATTCCGAACAGGCGCTGGTTGACCTGGAGAGATTGAGCGACTTTTTGGTGGAAACCGATCCGCAAGCGGCACACGACACGGCGGTTCTGATTTTTGAAGCGCTGGAGATTCTGGCGCTGCACCCCGAGATTGGCCGCAAGGTCCACTTCGGCCAGCGCGAGCTGGTGATCTCCAGGGGGCG
>JAUXZO010000005.1 GCA_030692685.1 Acidovorax sp.
AAGGTGTCGTAGGGCAGGGTTTCCCAGTCGGGAAACAGCGCGCAGCGCAGGGCGGGTGCAAAAAAAGCCATCTCGTCGATGAGGCGCTGCGCATCGGTGGCGTCGGCCGTGACGATGGCGGTGGTGCGGCCACCGGCCTTGTCGCGCTCGGCCAGGCGGGCCAGCAGCAGCGAATCTGCGCTGCCCAGGGGGCGGGGCAGGGTGAAACGTTTTCCGGGGGAGAGTTTGGGCAGTTCCATGCGGACGGTGTCGTCTGGGCCCGCCGCATCCCCTGGGGCGCAAAACGGCACGGGCTGGATGGGGGGCAACGGGAGATTTTAGAATGAGCGACCCATGACTGCTCCTTTGCTGCAACCTCCGCTCGCCCCCTTGTCCGCCCACGGGCGATTTTGGGCACTGGTGCCTTGCGCCGGCATCGGCTTGCGCGCCATTGCGGCGGGTGCTGCGGCGCAACCCGTGGCAGGGGGCACCTTGTCCACTGCTGCCGGTGGTGGCTCATCCAGCATTTCGACGCTGGCCGCATTTTCAGGCGCAGAAGTGGCGCCTTCTTCTATCCCCACTGGCCCTTTATCTTCACCCTTATCCTTATCCTTGCCGTTACCCAAGCAGTACCACCCGGTAGCCGGGCATCCGATGGTGTTGCACACCCTGGGGGCATTCGCAGGCGTGGGGCGGTTGCTGGGCACGCTGGTGGCGGTGGCGCCGGGTGATCATTTTCTGGATGCCCATGCACATGCGACGTTTTTCGTGGTCGAGTGCGGCGGCCCCACCCGTGCTGACACCGTGCTGGGGGGGCTGCGAGCGCTGCTGGCGCGTGGGGCGCTGCCAGACGACTGGGTGCTGGTGCATGACGCCGCCCGTTGTCTCATCACATCAGAGCAGATCGACTTCCTCATCGACCAGTGTGCAGGCGACAGCGTGGGTGGCCTGCTGGCCCACAAGCTGGCGGATACGCTCAAAACGTCCATTGATGGCCCGGGCGGCGTGCGGGTGGGCTCTACGGTAGACCGCAGCAACAAGTGGCTGGCACAGACACCACAAATGTTCCGCATCGGCCCGTTGATGGATGCCATCGAGAAGGTGGGCGCCAACGTGACCGACGAGGCCAGCGCCATGGAGGCGATGGGCCTGCACCCACGGCTGGTGCCGGGCGGGGCGCAGAACTTCAAGGTGACGTATCCCGACGACTTTGCGCTGGCGGCGGCTGTGCTGGCGCAGCGCGGTTATGGAACCACACTGGCCCGCTTTGGCGGCGAACGGGGCCAGGTGCCCGTGACCCCAGGCAAAAAGAATCTGTTCTGAGCGGTGGCTCGGGCTGCTTTGTGCCACCGCACAAAGGCACAACCGACCAGCGCCACCCACACACATCAAACCAAGGCCATGCCATGAATTTCAGGATCGGGGAAGGTTGGGACGTGCATGCGCTCGTGCCGGGCCGCAGGTTAGTGATCGGGGGGGTGGATGTGCCCCACACCATGGGCCTGCTCGGTCATTCGGATGCGGATGTGCTGCTGCACGCCATCACGGATGCGTTGCTGGGCGCGGCAGCGTTGGGCGATATTGGCAGCCACTTTCCAGACACCGACGCCACCTTTCGCGGTGCGGATTCAGGCGTTTTGCTGGCCGAGGCGGTGCGCAGAGTGCGTGCTGCAGGGTACGAGATTGGCAACATCGACAGCACCGTGATCGCCCAGGCGCCGCGCCTGGCTTCACACATCCCCGCCATGCGCGCGGCGATTGCGCGTGCCGTGGGCATTCAAGAGGGCCAAGTCAACGTTAAAGCCAAAACGGCAGAGCGCCTGGGCCCTGTGGGGCAGGGACTGGCGATGGAGGCGCGGGCCGCTGCCCTGATTTATCTGCAATAGCCCGGCTGGGCCGCTCACACGGCGGCCCGCACGGGTGGCGTCAAGCCATCCGGTCTTCTGCCCGGCGACGCGGCAGCTGGCGTTTGATGGACGGACGCTGCAGGCGCTGTTTGGGGTCTGCGCCTTCGGGCAGATCCGTGGCGCGCTGCAATTGCAGGTGGGCCACCAAGCCGCCGGTGCTGGAGTTGGCCAGCGCAAAAATGCCGCCCATGCGTTGCACGGTCTTGTCCACGATGGACAGCCCGAGGCCCGCGCCCGCGGCCGCAGTGCGTGCAGTGTCGCCCCGAAAGAAGGGCTTGGTCAGGTTGGACAACTGCTCGGGCGGTACACCCGGGCCGTGGTCGCGCAGCTTGACCAACACCCAGTTTTCGCGGCCCTTGGCCACGATATCGACATTGGTGATGCCGGTGTCGTCCGCCTTGCCATAGCGCCGCGCGTTTTCCAGCAGGTTGGATATCACGCGCGCCAGTTCCACTTCGTCGGCCAGCACATTCAAGTCTTCGGGCACCGTCATCGTGATCTGCAGCTCGCGGTGGTCTTGCACGGCATACACGCAGGACGACACCACAGCGAGCAGGTTGACCGGTGTCAGCGTGACATGGTCTGGCCGTGCGTAGTCCAGAAATTTGTCGATGGTGGCATCGAGTTGCACGATGTCGGCCACCATGTGCTCGCGTGCCACTTCGTCGGTCACGCTCATTTCGGTTTCCAGCCGCAGCCGTGCCAGAGGGGTGCGCAGGTCGTGCGAGATGCCCGCCAACATCACCGCCCGGTCTTGTTCCAGTTTGGCCAGTTTTTGTGCCATGCGGTTAAAGCCGATGTTCACCTCGCGGATTTCGCTGGTGACCACTTCTTCGTCCAGGTGGCTGGCAGCAAAGTCACCGTCTTTTACGCGGTTGGCAGCGTATGACAATTGCTTGAGCGGCCGGTTGATCAGCCGCGCAATGGCCGCCGCGCCCGCCAGCGACAGTGCTGCCGCGGTGATCAGCCAGATCAGCCAGGTGCGGCCCCCTGCGGGGCTGAAGCGCGAGCGGTCCATCAGCAGCCAGTTGGGGTCCCCGTTGATGTTGAAGCCGACCCACAGGCCGTTTTCCCCATTCACGCTCTGCGCCACGATGGTGTCAGGCCCCAGGCGCTGGGTCAACTCGTCGGTCAGGCGGTTGCCCAGCGCGGTGTTGTCCAGCAGCGCAAACTTGTCTTGGGGTTCCCGCGGAAGGATGCGCACACCCTCCTGGTCAGCCATGGTCTTGATGAGCGACACCCGCGCAATGGCATCAGAGTGGACCAGCGCCGCGCGGCTCAGGTTGACCAGCGAGGCGATTTGCTGCGCTGTGTGCAAGGTGCGCGGTTCGAATTCGAGCGCGCGCAGCGTTTGCAGCCACGCCAAAATGCTGCCGACCAGCAGCAGCGCCAACAGAAAAAACGTGCGCCAGAAAAGATTCAAGCCCACGCGCGCGCGCTGCTCCCTGGCCTTGCGGAGGGATTCAAGCGGCGCGGGGCTGGTGGCGTCTGCGGGGGCGGTCACGGACTGCCGAAAAGACGATCTCGGCTTGCCGTCGGTCTTGCGCATGAAGGGCTCAGCTCGTTCCGTCCGGAACAAATACATAGCCCACACCCCACACCGTCTGGATGTAGCGCGGTGCGGCGGCGTCCACTTCGACCAGTTTGCGAAGGCGTGACACCTGCACATCCAGGCTGCGGTCAAAAGGCTCGAACTCGCGGCCACGGGCCAACAAGGCCAGTTTTTCACGCGACAGGGGCTGGCGCGGGTGGCGCACCAGAGCCTTGAGCATGGCGAACTCGCCGGTGGTCAAGGGCAGCTCTTCGCCATTGCGCTGCAGGGCACGGGTGCCCAGGTCGAAGGTGAACGGGCCAAAAGTGACGACTTCGTTGTCGCCTGACGGTGCGCCTGGCGCCTCTTGGGCCGGGCGCCGGCGCAACACGGCGTGGATGCGGGCCAGCAGCTCGCGGGGGTTGAAAGGCTTGCCCAGGTAATCGTCGGCACCCACTTCCAGGCCCACGATGCGGTCCACGTCTTCGCCTTTGGCGGTGAGCATGATGATGGGGGTGCGGTCATTGGCTGCGCGCAGACGGCGGCAGATCGAGAGGCCGTCCTCGCCGGGCATCATCAGGTCGAGCACGATGATGTCCACCGTCTCACGCAGCAGCAGGCGGTTGAGCGCCTTGCCGTCTTCCGCGACCATGACTTCAAAGCCTTCCTGGGTGAGGTAGCGGCGGAGCAGATCGCGAATTCGCGCATCGTCGTCCACCACCAGAACTTTGTCGGTGCGATTGGTTGTTGTGGCCATGTTGATCTCAAGTCCAATTTGTAACAGAGCCGATTCTGACCAGTTGAAACGCCGAAGTTCGGTTTTTGGGGTCTGGTTTGACCAACTGTTACAAGTTTTGCGCAGCTTCGCGCTGCGTGTAACGCGGCTTTATCGCCGGGGTCACGGGATGCCGTTAAGGTGGTGCCCCTTGCTGCCCTTACCCGGGTGGTGCACCGATACCAAAGACTGATCCCCTATGAAAATTACTACTAAATTAATAGCTGCTAGCGCTTTACTGGCATGCGCTGGAGCCGCTTTTTCTCAAAATTCGGCCGTGGCCGAGCCGCGCAATGTGGTGCAGTTGTCTGCGACCGGTACCGTGGAAGTGCAGCAGGATCTGCTGGTGCTGAACCTGTCCACCAACAAGGAAGCCGCCGACGCCGCCACCGTTCAGACCCAGCTCAAGCAAGCGCTGGATGCAGCCCTGACCGAGGCCAAGCGCAGCGCGCTGCCCGGTCAACTCGACGTGCGCACTGGCCCGTTTGGCCTGTACCCGCGCTACGGCAAGGACGGCAAGATCAACGGCTGGCAGGGCCGCGCCGAGCTGGTGCTGGAGGGCCGCGACTTTGCGCGCATCACCGCCACGGCCGGCAAGATCCAGACCCTGGCGATCAGCAACGTGGCGTTTGGCCTGTCGCGTGAAGCCCGTGCCAAGGTCGAGACCGAGGCGCAGACCGAAGCCATCGAACAGTTCAAGTCCCGCGCTGCTGAACTGGCCAAGGGTTTTGGCTTTAGCAACTACAGCCTGCGCGAAGTGGCGGTGAACAGCAATGAAATGGTGCCCGGCCCGCGCCCCCGCATGATGGCTGCCGAGGCCAAGATGGGCTCGTTCTCTGATTCAGCCGTGCCGGTGGAGGCAGGCAAGGCGCAGGTCATCGTGAACGTGTCGGGATCGGTGCAGATGCGCTGATTTATTAATGAAAATGGCACCTGGCGCTTGCTGGTAAAGCGCTAAGTGCTATCATTTTTATTTAATCTGCAGCGCTTGATACTGGCGCGGTTCTAGCAAGCGGACGCCAGCTGACGCCAGCTGACGCCAGCGGACGCCGCGCAAGAGCCGCCGCGTTGGCCTTGTCCCTGTACCCGGCGATGCTGAGAGCAGGGGGACGCGGCGTTCCCGCTCAGGGCGTTGTTCTTATTGCGCCGCCCAGCCGCCATCCATGTTCCACGCCACGCCACGCACGTTGTTGGCGGCAGGCGAGCAGAAGAACACGGCCAGCTCACCCAGTTCTTCGGGCGTTGTGAATTGCATGGACGGTTCTTTTTCGCCCAGCAACAGCTTTTTGGCGTCTTCGTTGGACAGGCCGTGCTCTGCTGCTTTGGCGTCCACCTGTTTTTGCACCAAAGGCGTCAGCACCCAGCCCGGGCAGATGGCATTGCAGGTGACGCCCGTGGTGGCGTTCTCCAGGGCCGTGACCTTGGTCAAGCCGACGATGCCGTGTTTGGCGGCGACATAGGCGGATTTTTGGGCCGAGCCCACGAGTCCATGCACCGATGCCACGTTGATGATGCGGCCCCAGTTGGCGCTCTTCATGGCAGGCAATGCCAGGCGGGACGTGTGGAAGGCGCTGGTGAGGTTGATGGCAATCACCGAGTCCCAGCGCTCCACCGGGAAGTCTTCGACATTGGCCACGTGCTGGATACCGGCGTTGTTGACCAGGATGTCGACGCGGCCAAACTGGCTGGCGCTGTACTTCATCATGTCTTCAATGTCGGCCACACGGCTCATGTCAGCGCCGTGGTAGGCCACTTGGGCGCCTGCAGATTCACCAGCCGCCAGCACCTCGGCACGGGGACTGTCCACATCGCCAAAGCCGTTGAGCACGATGTTGACGCCCTGTCGGGCCAGGGCCTTGGCGATGCCAAGACCAATACCACTGGTGGAGCCGGTGACGAGGGCAGTTTTGCCTTTCAGCATGAGAGTCTCTCCGAATGAATTACGATGCAACGCAAGGAAAAGTCGGCACGCATGCGTTGGCGATGCGGGCCGACTTTCACAAGCATTATCAAGCGCCGCTCCAGGATTTCGCACCCATGAATGAACCTACGCTGAACTACGTACTGTGTCCTGGTTCCGCGGCCTCGTCATCGCCTGCTGGCGGTGCCCCGGCTTCAACCCCACAGCACCGCATGGCGTACTGGGAATGGAATGCCACCGGAAACCCGTTGCATCCACACGTTGTGGTCTGTGTCCATGGCCTGTCGCGCCAGGGGCGCGATTTCGATACCCTGGCGCGTGGATTGAGCCAGCATGCGCGCGTGGTGTGCCCTGATGTGGTCGGGCGCGGCCAAAGCGACTGGCTGGCAGACGCCATGGGTTATCAAATCCCTCAATACGCGGCCGATATGCTGGCCTTGTTGGCGCAATTGCACCAGCAAGCCCCCATCACTACCCTGGATTGGGTGGGCACCAGCATGGGTGGGCTGATCGGCATGGGCGTCACGGGGCAGCCCGGGTTGCCTTTGCCTGTGCCGGTGCGTCGCTTGGTGCTGAATGATGTGGGGCCGGTGATTCAGTGGCTGGCGCTGCAGCGCATCGGCCAATACCTGGGACAGCTGGCGCGTTTCGAGTCGGTTCAGCAGGCGGCTGACGCCATGTGGGCCATCTCCACGAGCTTTGGGCCACACACACCCGCGCAGTGGCTGGAGCTGTCGCGCGCCATGGTGCGCCCGCTGCCCGATAAGGATGGCGGCGGCATGACCCTGCACTACGACCCGGCCATTGCCGTGCCATTCAAGGCCATGACGCAAGAGTCTGCGGTAGCCGGAGAAGCGGCGCTGTGGCAGCTGTATGACCACATCACCGCTCAAACGCTGTTGCTGCGGGGTGCGCAGTCGGACCTGCTGTCGCCAGAGACCGCACAGGCCATGGTGCAGCGCGGGCCTCGCGCGCGGGTGGTCGAATTTGAAGGTGTGGGGCACGCTCCTACGCTGGTGGCGGCCGACCAGGTGGCCGCCGTCACGGACTTTCTGCTGGCCGGGGAAGGCAGTGCGGCCGGATGAAGACAAACCCCGCCGCCCAGGCGTCGTTTACCCCGCAGTCCGACGCTCTCCCGCAGCTCATTGCCGCCACTGCGCACACGCTGCCAGAGCAGATGAACGCCTTGGTGCGGGCTCGCGCTTTTGCCGAGCCGTTGATGGCAGGCGAAACGCTGACCTCCGGCGAAAACACGCTGGCGCACGCGGATGCAGTGGCCACCATTCTGAAAAGTATCGGGGGCTCGGAGGCCATGCAGGCTGCCAGCTACCTGGTGCACGCATGCATTCACCTTAACAAACCCGAGGACGTGATTGCCAAGGCCTTTGGCGCCAACTTTGCGGCGCTGGCGGTGGAGACCACCAAGCTCATGCGCGTGCAAGAGCAGGCCCGCGCCGCCGAGCATCTGGACGACCCGGTCATGCAGACCGAAAACGTGCGCAAGATGCTGCTGGCCTTCTCGCGCGACTTGCGGGTCGTGATGCTGCGGCTGGCATCGCGCCTGCAGACACTGCGCTTTCATGCGGCCACCAAGCGCCCCGTGCCGCCCAGCCTAGCGCGCGAGTCACTTCAGGTTTTTGCACCGCTGGCCAACCGCCTGGGCATCTGGCAGGTGAAGTGGGAACTGGAGGACCTGTCCTTTCGCTTTCTGGAGCCCGATACCTATAAAGACGTGGCCCGCCTGCTGGACGAGAAGCGCGGGGAGCGTGAGGTGTACATGGAGCAATTGCGCGGCCGTCTGGAGTCTGATCTGCGTGCGCGCAGCATCAGTGCCAGCGTGCAAGGGCGGCCCAAGCATATCTACAGCATTGTCAAAAAGATGCGCGGCAAGTCGCTGAACTTCGACCAGGTGTTCGACATCCGTGCGCTGCGTGTCGTGGTGCCGTCGGTGAAGGATTGCTATGCCGCCCTGAGCTGGGTGCACGAGCAGTTCCAGCCCATTGTCGAAGAGTTTGACGACTACATCGCCAAGCCCAAGGCCAATGGGTACCAGTCCTTGCACACCATCGTGCGTGACGACCATGGCAAGCCCATCGAGATTCAGATTCGCACGCAGGCCATGCACGAGCATGCCGAGCACGGTGTGGCCGCACACTGGGCCTACAAAGAGGCGGGCGCCAAAGGCTATGCGGGTGTTTCGGCCACCGGGGAATACGATGCCAAGATCGCCGTGCTGCGCCAGTTGCTGGCATGGGAGCGCGACCTGGCAGGTTCGGTGTCCAACCGGGGGTTGTTTGAAGATCGCATCTACGTATTGACGCCTGATGCGGCGGTGGTGGAGCTGCCCCAGGGTGCAACCCCTGTCGATTTTGCTTATGCGGTGCACACAAGTCTGGGCCACCGTTGCCGGGGCGCCAAGGTCGATGGCGCCATGGTCACGCTCAACACGCAGCTACAAAACGGGCAAACGGTGGAGATATCCACCGTCAAGGAGGGACGCCCTTCGCGCGACTGGCTCAATGCGGAGCTGGGTTATCTCACTAGCAACCGGGCCAAAGCCAAAGTGCGTGCCTGGTTCAATGCCCAGGCTACCCACGAGACGGTAGGGCGTGGTCGCGAGGCGGTGGAAAAGCTGCTCCAGCGCGAAGGAAAGACAGCGATCAAGCTGGAAGACTTGGCGGTGCAATTGGGATTCAAGTCGGCCGATGCACTGTTTGAAGTGGTGGGCAAAGACGAGTTTTCACTGCGCAACATTGAAACCGTGTTGCGCCCGCCTGAGCCGGTCGCTCAGCCGGACGATTTTCTGCTGCTCAAGAAGACGCGCACGAGCAACTCTTCCCCCAAGGCCGGCGTGCTCGTGGTGGGCATTGACTCGCTCATGACGCAGCTGGCCAAGTGCTGCAAGCCCGCGCCGCCGGACGACATTCGGGGTTTTGTCACCCGCGGCAAGGGCGTGAGCGTGCACCGGGCCGACTGCAGTAACTTCCGGGAGTTGGCCGCGCGCAGCATCGAGCGCGTGATTGATGTGGAGTGGGGCACGCCCAGATCCGCGGTGACGGTTGCCGTGTATCCGGTCGATGTGGCAGTACAAGCCGCAGACCGCCAAGGCCTGCTACGGGATATCTCAGAAGTATTTGCCCGCGAAAAAACCAACGTGATTGGTGTTCAGACCCAGTCGGTCAAAGGGACCGCCTGGATGACTTTCACCGTGGAGGTATCCGATTCGGGCCGGCTGAACAAGGTGTTGGCCATTGTTGCCGGGGTATCGGGAGTGCGTTCGGCGCGCCGCCGTTAAAAGGCAACGCGCTTGCGTAGCGGCACTTTGTTGCGCGCTTTGCAAAAAGCGCCCGATTTTTGTGGCTATAATCGTGGTCTTGATTAACGACA
Source organism: Acidovorax sp. (assembly GCA_030692685.1). Lineage (GTDB taxonomy): Bacteria > Pseudomonadota > Gammaproteobacteria > Burkholderiales > Burkholderiaceae_C > Acidovorax. Next base: position 9,501 of record JAUXZO010000005.1, read on the forward strand.
GGCGCGTAGCTCAGCTGGTTAGAGCACCACCTTGACATGGTGGGGGTCGTTGGTTCGAGTCCAATCGCGCCTACCAAATACCGCAAGCCAAACCAGGGCTTGCAAGCAAAAAAGCCCGCTTACCCAGCGGGCTTTTTTTGTTTTTCAGTTCGCATAACCCATCCCATGCGATGGGCTACGGGATTTTTCTCACCGCTCAATATCGGTGCTGCGGGTTCGGAATTTCGCTGATGGTCGACATTCTTTGCTGGCTGAGAGCCTTTGTCTTACGCCCTGCAAAAGTGCGCCGGCCCACCTTTTAGCTACCACCAAGCCTAAAGGAGATAGTCATGTACACCACAAAAGCTGGCGAAGTCGGTATTCCCGATTTTTCGCAGAACACGCCGATGAAGCCGCCTGAGCAGGGCCGCAAAATTCGCGATGGCAAACCCTGATCAGTTCGTGTCAGGCATGCGCATAGGCGTTTGTCTGACATTAAACGGTGGGCAGCGGCGATAACTTATGGCTCTTCATCGTAAGGATTGCACACCATGAACACGTCGCATAACGTATCTCATCCTCACAAGGGCCTGGTAGCTGATTCCGATCCTGCGTTTGGCATGTATGACATCCAAATTTTTTGGCTGGCCGCGCTGGTAGCCGTTGTGGCCGTGATCGCGGTCGCCTATTTCAAAATGGGCTACTGACCGCAGGGGTCACTCTACGCACGCCACCCACTCGCACTCGGAGCCTTGGCTCCTGCTGAGTGGGGGCAGGGGAGATTAGTTGGCGGCCCCCAACTTTTCTCCACGTTCGTTTTTTTTCTCACGTCAATGAACGTAGTGCAAAACGGTTCAGAAATGCGGTGGCGGGTCTTGCACCGGTGGCTCGCCAGGGTGGGGTGGCGGATCGCCCTTGGTGGGTTCGGGGACCCAGGTGGGCGGCGTTTCCACGGGAGGGAACGGTGGCACTGGGGAGGGCGAGGGTGTTGGCAGCATGGAGGTTCCTTTCAGTTGAGTCGGTCAGTACAAACTTCACCTTAGCCACCCGTCCGATTGTTTTGTGCCAGTCAACTTCCCGAGTTTCTGTCGATTTTTAGAGCTGCCAGAGCCACCCACCCCCCGCAGTGCCTCCCTCATTTCATGGCGTGTTCATGGCACGACTCGCGTGCAGGCTACCTGCAGCTGAAGCTGTCCTGAAATCTTCCGGGCCCGTGGGCACCCGAACCTGGGGCAAACAATCGGGGTATTCACGCTGGATGAACGTGACGAGCGCCTCGCGCACCCGGCAACGCAGGTCAAAGGCGAGGCCAGATGAGCGTGCCGAGACCAACACCCGGATCTGGATGGTGCGCTCGGTGACGTCGGTCAGTTGCAGCACGCTGACGCGCTTGTCCCACTCAGGTGCGGTTTCCAGAATGCGCTGAAGTTCTGCGCGCAGAGGGTCTAGCGGCAGGCGGTAGTCGGCAAACAGAAACACCGTACCCAGAATTTCCGAACTCGTGCGTGTCCAGTTTTGAAACGGGTGCTCAATGAACCACTGCAGTGGAATGATGAGACGCCGCTCGTCCCAGATGCGCAGCACCACGTAGGTGCTGGTGATCTCTTCCACACGGCCCCACTCGCCTTCGATGATGAGCACATCGTCTATGCGAATCGGCTGCGCCAGCGCAATCTGCAGCCCCGCAATGATGTTGCTGAACACTGGGCGTGCGGCAATGCCCGCCACGATGCCCACCACCCCCGCCGACGCCAGCAGGCTGGCACCCACCTGCCGAGCACCCGGAAAGGTCATGAGCATGAGCGCTAACCCCGCCATCACCACCCCAGTCATGGCGGTGCGCGACAACACGCGCGCTTGCGTGGCAATGCGCCGGGCGGTCAGGTTGTCTTCCACATCTGCGGGATGTTGGGCAATGATGCCGTTGGCGAGGCCGCCAATGGCTGCAATCAGCAACCAGCAGGCCCCCGCAATGATGGCCAGTCCGTTGATATGGCGGATGCCGCTGATGTAGAGCAGGTCGTCGCCAGCGGCTTGCCACACCAATTGCAAGGCAATCAGCGGCAGCAAAACCCGCATGACGGGAACACTAGCCAGCACGACGGTGTGCACCACCGGCAGTGGTGACGTAGCCCGGCGCAGCACGATGGCAATGATGCAGTGGGCGATGGCTGCCAGCGTGATGGCACACAACGCGGCTACAGCAGTGGCGAGACCGGGGGAGAGTTCAAAACCTTCGGGCATGGGGCGCAGATCAGATGGGCAAACGGCGACTATCGCACCGGCTCGTCAAGGTGTATGTCGGACGTTGTCCCGCACGGTTTTGCCTAAGGTAGGGGGCAGGGATCGAGTTCCGACGGCGGCTGACATGGGCTTGCGCCCCGTTGTCACTCCCGCGACAGGAGCGTGCGAACCCTCATCAGGGTATTCCTTTGCTGGTGCGTGGGCGCCCGTTCCCTAGAATGTGCTGCACTGCAATACATGGGTGTTTAGCCCGAGGAGTTTGTCGTGTCCGAACAGAAAAGTGCCGCTCCCAAGTCGGTGCAACGTGTCATCAAGAAGTACCCCAACCGCCGTCTGTACGACACAGACACCTCCACCTACATCACGCTGGCCGAGGTGCGCCAGCTCGTCATGGCCAACCAGCAGGTGGTCGTGCGTGACGCCAAGACGGGCGAAGACCTCACGCGCAGTATCTTGCTGCAGATCATTCTGGAAGAAGAGGCCGGTGGCGCACCCATGTTCACCGAGGCCGTGCTGGCCAACATCATTCGTTTCTACGGCCACGCAATGCAGAGTTTCATGGGCGCGTATCTCGAGAAGAACGTGCAGGCCTTCACAGACGTGCAAGCCAAGCTGGCTGAGCAATCACAAAGCGTGACCCCTGAAATGTGGGCCCAGTTCATGAACCTGCAGTCGCCCATGCTCAAGGGCATGATGGGCAACTACGTAGAGCAATCCCAGTCCGTGTTGACCCAGATGCAGGAGCAGATGCAAAAGCAGACCGAGCAAATGCTGGGCGCTTTCGGATTGAAAAGGTGACCGCCTGAGTTGCCTGCGGCACCTTTCCCCAAGGCGGAAGATGCTTTCACGGCAGGACCACCCAGGCTAGGCGTCCGTCGCTGATATCGCACCGGTTTTACCCGCTGCGGTGCGGCGCAAACGGTTGGTGAATGGGCAACCGCACCCGTCCAACGCCGGAACTGGGACAATACGGGGATATGAGCGAAGTACTTTCCCCCACAAAAATACCCAAAGTCGGATTTGTCAGCCTGGGCTGCCCCAAGGCCCTGACTGATTCCGAGTTGATCCTCACGCAACTGAGCGCCGAGGGTTACGAAACCTCCAAGACCTTTCAGGGCGCGGACCTGGTCATTGTCAACACCTGCGGCTTCATTGACGACGCGGTGCGTGAAAGCCTCGACACCATTGGGGAAGCGCTGGCTGAGAACGGCAAGGTCATCGTCACTGGATGCCTGGGCGCGCGCGCTGGCGAAGGCGGCGGCAACCTGGTCAAGCAGATGCACCCCAGCGTGCTGGCGGTGACTGGCCCCCACGCCACGCAAGAGGTGATGGACGCAGTCCACCTCAATTTGCCCAAGCCACACGACCCCTTTATCGACCTGGTGCCTGGCGCCTTCGGCGTGGCGGGCATCAAGCTCACACCCAAACACTACGCCTACCTCAAGATCAGCGAGGGCTGTAACCACCGCTGCACCTTCTGTATCATCCCGTCGATGCGCGGTGACCTGGTGTCGCGCCCCATCGGCGATGTGTTGAGCGAGGCCAAGGCCCTGTTCGCTGGCGGCGTCAAAGAACTGCTGGTCATCAGCCAGGACACCTCTGCCTACGGTGTGGACGTGAAATACCGCACCGGCTTCTGGGACGGAAAACCCGTCAAGACCCGCATGCTGGAGCTGGTGCAGACCCTGGGCGAAATCGCCGAACCGTATGGCGCCTGGGTGCGCCTGCACTATGTGTACCCGTACCCCAGCGTGGACGAGGTCATTCCGCTCATGGCCACGGGCAGCGTGTTGCCTTACCTCGACGTGCCCTTTCAGCACAGCCACCCCGATGTCCTGAAGCGCATGAAGCGCCCCGCCAGCGGCGAGCGCAACCTGGAGCGCATCCAGCGCTGGCGCGAGGCCTGCCCGGAGATCGTGATCCGCAGCACGTTCATCGCCGGTTTCCCGGGCGAGACGGAAGAAGAGTTTGCCCATCTGCTCGACTTCGTGCGCGAGGCGCAGATTGACCGCGCGGGCTGTTTTGCCTACAGCGATGTGAGCGGTGCCGCAGCCAACGCGCTGCCCGGCATGCTGCCGATGGAAGTGCGCGAAGAGCGCCGCGCCCGTTTCATGGCCGTGGCTGAAGAGGTGTCCATTGCCAAGCTGCAGCGCCGCGTGGGCGCCACCATGCAGGTGCTGGTGGATTCCGCCCCCGGCCTGGGCCGCAAGGGGGGAGTAGGCCGCACTTACGCCGATGCGCCCGAAATCGACGGCACCGTTCAACTGCTGCCGCCCGAAAAAATCAGCAAGACGATGAAGGTGGGCGAGTTCACCAAAGCCCGCATTGTGGGTGTGCGTGGGCACGATCTGGTGGCGCTGCCGGTGTGAGTTTTTTCAAAAATAGGAGCTGCTAGGGCTTGAATATATTGAGTTTCAGGGTGTTTTTATACTGAAACCAATGCTTATCAAGCGCTACCAGCTCTTATATTGATAGCTGCGGCCGCTGCGCTGCAGGCCGATTCCCGTCCGAATTCGGATATGCTTTTGGCGGCGCACCCCATCCGGGCCACACATACGAGGAATACATCATGGGTCTCATCCAGGCGGCGGTTGGTTCGATTGGCGGAATGCTTGCCGATCAGTGGAAGGATTTCTACACCGTACCCGAGGGCCTGCCCGCCACGGCGGCGCTGTTCGCTGCGGTGCCGCGTGGCACCAACGCCGGGCGGGGTTCGAACACCAAGGGGTCCTCGAACATCATCACCAATGGCTCCAAGATCGTCGTGCCTGAGGGTTACGGTCTGCTGCTGTTCCAGGACGGCGCCATCACCGGCTTTGCCGCCGAGCCTGGCGGCTACGAGTGGAACTCCAGCGATCTGCAGTCCAAGTCGATCTTTACCGGCGGCGGTTTTGTCGAATCGATGGTCAAGCAGAGCTGGGAGCGCTTCAAGTTTGGCGGCCAGCCGGGCTCGCAGCAGTCCGCGTTCTTCGTTTCGCTCAAGGAGCTGCCGGACAACCGTTTTGGCACGCAGTCCGATATTTACTGGGATGACCGCTACCTCAATGCGCAGGTTGGCGCCATCACCCGTGGCAGCTACACGCTGAAAATTGTCGATCCGATCCTCTTCGTCAAGAGTTTTGTACCGGCCAAGTACCTGCAATCGGGCGAGGTGTTTGATTTCACCGACCTCGACAATGCAGCGGCGAGTCAGCTTTTCAATGAGGTGGTGGGGTCGCTCGCACCGGCGTTCAGCCTGTACACCAATGACCCCGCCAAGGGCAACCGCATCACCAAGATCCAGCAGGATTCGGTCGGTTTTGCCAAGAGCCTGTCGGACGCGGTGGAGAGCGCCTACCAGTGGAAATCCGACCGCGGTCTGGCCATCGTCAAGACCGCCATCATCTCGATCGAGTACGACGCCCAGACCAAGGAACTCCTCAAGACCGTGCAGCGCGCGGACGCGCTGCTGGGTGCGCGCGGCAATTCCAACCTGCAGGCCTCTGTGGCAGCGGGCATGCAGTCTGCGGGCGAGAACGCTGGTGCCAACGGCATTTTTGGCATGGGGATGGCAGCGGGCGTGGCAGGCATCAGCGGGCTGCAGCAGCCCGTGGCGCCGGTGGTTCCTGTGTCCGCAGCACCGGCACCGGCCGCTGTGCCAGCTGACGACCCAATCGCCCGGCTCACCAAAGCCAAGCAGATGCTCGATGCGGGCCTGATCACGCAGGCCGATTACGACGCGGTGAAGGCCAAGGCGCTGGGCCTGTAGGGCCTACACATGACGCAGCCCACGCCTGTGATGCCCACTGGGCCGGGGTCGCCGCAGGATGTGCCCCCCGCGCCTGGGCAGTTCCCGCTGGACCCGGCGACGCTGCCTGCTTCGATTCGCGACGAGTTGCAGGCCCCTGACCCGACCGCCATCGACACCTCGGCTACCGAACTGCGCGATGGCGTCAACCGCTGCCCCAAGTGTGGCTCCACCGAGGTCCGGCATCGCGCGGGCTCGGACAAGCTGATCTGCCTGTTCTGCCGCCATGAGTGGGTGGGCGCGCGGGTAGAGGACGAATTCGGTCTTGGCGAGGGCATTGATGACCTGCGTGGAACCGTCATCGCCTCCGGGGCGAAGACCATCCAGGCCGATGTCTCCAGCCTGCGCACCTTCAAGTGCGACGGCTGCGGCGCAGAAGTGGTGGTGAACACCGAAAACGCGATGACGGCACGCTGCCATTGGTGTCGCCACGTGCTGGGCGTCAACGAGCAGATCGACAACGGCGCGGTGCCCGATGCGGTGCTGCCCTTTCACATCAAGAAGGATGACGCGGTGGCGCGCATCCGCCAGTTCGTGGGCAAGCGCCAGATGTTTGCGCTCAAGGCCTTCAAGGAGCAGTTCTCGCCGGAGAACGTGCTGGGCGTGTACCTGCCCTACATGGTGGTGGACGCCAAAGCGAGCGCTCAGGTCGCCGGGCTGGGCGAAGTGGAAACGCGCCGCTACACGCGTGGCGAGGGCAAGGACCAGAAGACCTTTTACGACGCCGACGTGTACCAGCTGCAGCGGCATGTGGACTTCACGGTGGACGACCTGACGATGGAGTCGAGCGCCCAGCGTGGCAACCTGGACACCAAGACCAACACCAACAACATCATCAACACCATCCTGCCCTTTGACACCAAAAACGCGGTGAAGTGGAACGCCTCGTACCTGGCGGGCTACACCTCTGAAAAACGCGACCGCGATGTCGAGCACTTGAATCCGCAGCTGGAGGACCAACTGCTTTCCATCGCCCGCGCACAGGTGCAATCGTCGGTGCGGCAATACGGCCGTGGCGTGCGCTGGGAGCAGGAGCGCATTGACGTGCATGGCACGCGCTGGGTGGCGATGTATCTGCCGGTGTGGCTGTATTCGTACCAGGAGCCGGGCAGGGGCCGTGACGGCATGCTGCACTACATCGCAGTGAACGGCCGCACCGGCGAGACCATGGGCAGCGTGCCGGTGCAGCAGTGGAAGCTGATCACCGCTGCGCTCACCGTGGGCACGTTGGTCGAAGGCGTAGCGCTCTGGTTTGTGGGGAGATGACGATGGACAGTGACGGCATTCTTTTTCTCCTCGCCCTGGGCCCGGCCAGCGCTGCGGGGCTGTACTGGATGTTGTACCGGTACTACCGCAATACCGACAAGTCACACAGCTTTGAGAGCGAAACCGAGGTCAAGGCGCAGCAGGTTACGGGCGTTGGCGAGGATGTAAAAGTGAACGAAGTCCGGGGCACGCAAGAGACGCAGATTCGCGGCAACAACGTGGGCGATTACCGAAGGCGCGTGCAACGCACATAGTTTGTACGCGGCCCGTGCGCCAACAAAAAAGGCTTCCCGAGGGAAGCCTTTTTTTTGCTATGCGCAACGCTGGCGATCGGCTGGCGATCAGAAAGCGTTTAGCAAACGTTCAGCCCACAATTACACGCGCTTGCGGTATTCGCCGGTGCGGGTGTCGATTTCGATCTTGTCGCCTTGCGACACGAACAATGGCACAGGCACTTCAAAGCCGGTGGCGATCTTGGCAGGCTTGAGCACCTTGCCGGATGTGTCGCCCTTGACGGCTGGCTCCGTCCAGGTGATTTCGCGGTCCACGCTGGTGGGCAGTTCGACCGAGATGGCCTTGCCGTCGTAGAACACCACTTCCAGCGTCATGCCGTCTTCCAGGTAGTTCAGTGCGTCGCCCATGTTTTCGGCTTCGACTTCGTACTGGTTGTACTCAGTGTCCATGCAGATATACATGGGGTCGGCGAAGTAGGAGTAGGTGCACTCTTTCTTGTCCAGGATCACGTTGTCGATCTTGTCGTCGGCCTTGAACACGTTTTCGGTGCCGAAGTTGCCGATCAGGCTCTTGAGCTTCATGCGCACGGTGGCTGCACCGCGGCCGCCGCGGGCGTATTCGGTCTTCAGGACAACCATGGGGTCCTTGCCGTGCATGATGACGTTGCCGGCGCGGATTTCTTGAGCGATTTTCATAGCATGTTGCTTGGGTTGGGGCCGCTCAACGCGTGGGCTCGTGGTCTTCTGGGGGCAGAAGGCTCGCCTTGCCTATGCATGTTCCGCGGCGGGACTGCGCGGGTGCTGGACACCACTGTGCCGCACCTGTTTTGCGCAAAGCCTCGGATTTTACCGTTTTTCGGCGACAAAGCCCAAAAGTTGCGCGGCAAGATCGTCTTGCACCAAAAGGCGCCGTCGCGCCGCCTCAATGCAGGCCGTCCATTCGGCCAGCGTTGCGTCGTCGGGCAACTGCAGTGGTGCGCTGTCCAGTCCGTTCCAGGTGGCATGAAACGCGCGCAGGGTGGCGGGCGCGTCCAGCCAGTCGAGAAACGCCAGCAGCTTGGCGTGGTGGGCGTTGTCGTCTTGCGGATAGATGTGCCAGACCAGCGCCTGCCCCGCCCACAGCGCCCGTACCAGCGAGTCTTCGCCGCGCACGGCGTTGAAGTCAGAGGCCCACAGCATCTCGTCAAACGCGGCTTGTGGGCGGTGGGGTAAATATGAAATTGATAGCTGTTTGCGCTTACTGGATAAGCGCTGGAGGCCATTTTGCCGTGTATTTTCTGCCAGGGCCGACTGCACGGCAGCCGTGGGGCGGCCCGGTGTGACCAATAGCTGCGTGGGCAGCGCCTGGCTTTGCTGCAGCAGATCGGGCAGGGCGGCGGGCTCGTAGCAAAACAGGGACAGCCAGCGGTGCCCAGACCCGACTTCGCCCAGCCCGAACGCCGCCGCATGTGTAGCGCGCCAGGCGGTGCGGTCAAACGCCGAGCGCCGCTCCATCAGGTCCGGTTCGCGCAGCAAACCGCCAGTGGCGGGGGTGAAGCCGGGGTAGAAGAACCAGCGCGTCCAGCCTGCCGCCGGTCCGGACATGATGAGGGAGGGCAGCCGGTGATTGCGCTCTACATAACTTTCCGCCGACAGGTATTCGAGATTGATCCAGACAGGTTGAGCGCCTGATTTTTGGTCTTTTTGGCCTCTGGCGCTTGATGAATAAGCGCTGTAAGCTATAAATTCAGGAGCAATTTCGCACCCAAACGCCTCCACCATCACGTCGGGTGCGGGCTCGCCCGAGCTGGGCGGCGGCGAGCCCCAGGCGCGCAACTCCACGCCGGGGCAGCCTTCGGGCGCCATCCACGCCAAGGCCGAGGCGTCATCCACCCACAAACGCACGCGGTGGCCCCGGCCGGCCAGTTGCGCCACCAGGCGCCAGCACACGCCGATGTCGCCAAAGTTGTCGATCACGCGGCAGAACACGTCCCACTGCAAGGGATGCGCGGTCATGCTCATGGTGATGCCGTCGCTGTTTGTTGCGCACGCAAATGCTCGACCAGCAGCCGGGCGACGCTGGAGAGCGATTCTTCAGACCGCACACACAGCGACAGGCGCCGCTGTGCCCAGGCCTCGTTCAGCGTGACGGTACGGATGGCGAGCGTGCCCTGGTACAGCGCGGCACTGCCACGCGGCAGCACCCCCACGCCCAGACCCGCGTTGACCATGAGGCACAACGCGTCATAGCTCGTCACCTGCATGCGCAGGCGCAGCGCCAAACCCGCCTCGGCGGCGGCGCGGGTCAGCTGGTTGTTGATGGCGCTGCCCGGGTGTGCGCCGACGAAATCAAAGGGCAGGGCGTCTGCCAGCCGAACGGACTTGCGCCGCGCCAGCGCGTGGCCGGTGGGCACCACCAGCACCAGTTCGTCGGTGCGATACGGGAGCAGCGTCACGCGTTCGCCATAGTTGCCTTCGTTCAGGATGCCCACGTCGGCCGCGTTCTCGGCCAACGAATGGGCGATCGCGCTGCTGATCTGCTCCTGCAGCCGCACATCCACCTGCGGGTGTTGCGCCAAAAAGCTTTGCAGCTCGGCAGGCAAAAACTGCGTGATGGCCGAAATGTTGGCCACTACACGCACATGGCCACGCACGCCGCTGCCGTATTCGCGCATCTGGGTGGCGATGCCGTCCAGGTCATTGAGCACGCCGCGCGCCAGGTTCAGCAGCGCAAAGGCGGCGGCGGTGGGCTCGGTGCCCTTGTTGCTGCGGGTGAAAAGGTCTACACGCAGGGCGGCTTCCAGGTCGGCCAGGCGGCGGCTCACCGCAGAGGCCGCCAAGTGCTCGCGCGCGGCGGCAGCGGCGATGGTGTTTTCTTCCATCACGGCCACAAACAGGCGCAGGGAGACAGGGTCGAGTTTCATGCGGTGTTGATGGTAACAAGCTGACGCATCTGCCATGCCGGTTCGCGATGGCGGCCTGTTGCATGAGCGTTTTGCAGGCGAGGCGACTGTGCGCATCATTCGCGCCAACAAGCCACGGGCCGACGCCCCGCAGGAGACACACCCCCCATGGATTCCATTGCATCCCCCGCAGCACTGCAAGGTGTGCGCGTCATCGAAATGGGCCAGCTCATTGCCGGGCCGTTTTGCGGCAAGACGCTGGGCGAGTTTGGCGCTGACGTGATCAAGATCGAAGCTCCAGAAACCGGCGACCCGCTGCGCAACTGGCGCCTGATCAAGGAAGGCACCTCCGTCTGGTGGCAGGTGCAGTCGCGCACCAAGCGCTCGGTGGCACTGGACCTGCGCCAGAAGGAAGGCCAGGACATCGCGCGGCAACTGATTGCTGAGGCCGATGTGCTGGTCGAGAATTTCCGCCCCGGCACGCTCGAAGGCTGGGGCATGTCGCCCGACGAACTGCATGCGATCAACCCCGGCCTCGTCATGCTGCGCATCTCAGGCTACGGCCAGACCGGACCGTACCGTGACCTGCCCGGCTTTGGCGCCATTGGCGAGGCCATGGGCGGTTTGCGCCACCTGACAGGCGAACCCGGCCGCGTGCCGGTGCGCGTGGGCGTGTCGATAGGCGACACGCTGGCGGCGCTGCACGGCACCATCGGCGTGCTGACGGCGCTGTACCACCGCAAGGTCAACGGCGGCAAAGGGCAGGTGATTGACGTAGCGCTGCACGAGGCCGTGTTCAACGTGATGGAAAGCCTGATCCCCGAATACAGCGCGTTTGGTGCCGTACGCGAGGCTGCAGGCAGTGCGCTGCCGGGCATTGCGCCGAGCAACGCCTACCCGTGCACCGACGGCTGGGTGCTGGTGGCGGGCAATGGCGACAGCATCTTCAAGCGGCTGATGGAGGCCATTGGCCGTGCAGACCTGGGGGCTGCGCCCGACCTGGGCGACAACGCAGGCCGCGTAGCGCGCGTGGACGAAATCGACGCTGCCATCGGCGCATGGAGCGCTGAACGCACCGTTCAGCAGGTGCTGGACGCCCTGGGCGCCGCCCGCGTGCCTGCGGGCAAGGTCTACACCGCCAAGGACATTGCCGAAGACCCGCACTACCGCGCCCGCGACATGTTGCTGACGCAACAGACACGCGACGGCTACAGCGTTGAAGTGCCCGGCATCGTGCCCAAGCTCTCGGCCACGCCCGGCACCATCCGCAGCAGCGCGCCGCACCTGGGTGATGACACCGACGCGGTACTGGCCGAGGCTGGTTTGACCGCCGAACAGATTGCACTGCTGCGCAGCAAGGGGGTGATCCAATGAGTGCATCCAGTACTGCGTGGCAGGGCGCAAACCGCCGCATCCACATGCAGGAAGTCGGCCTGCGCGACGGCCTGCAGATGGAAAAAGCCTTTGTGCCCACGGCGGACAAGATCGCGCTGTGCAATGCGCTGTCGGCAACGGGCTTGGCCAAGATCGAGGTGACCTCGTTCACCTCGCCCACCGCCATCCCGGCGCTGAAAGACGCCGAAGTGGTGATGCGTGAGATCACGCGCCGTCCGGGCACGGTCTACACCGCGCTGGTGCCCAACCAACGTGGCGCCGAGCGCGCTATCGAGTCGCGCACGGACGAGCTGAACCTTGTCATGTCCGTCAGCGCCACGCACAACCTGGCCAACCTGCGCATGACGCAGGAGCAGTCGTTTACGGCACTGGCGCAGGTGGTGGCCATGGCGCAGGCGGCGCAGGTGGCCGTCAATGTGTCGCTGTCGTGTGTGTTCGGTTGCCCCATGGAAGGCGATGTGCCAGAGGCCGATGTGTTCGGCTGGGTACAACGTTTTGTGGATCGGGGTGTGCGCGGAATCACGCTGTGCGACACCACGGGCATGGCCTACCCGACGCAGGTGCACCAGCTCACAGCGGCGGCCCGCGCGCGTTGGCCGGGTGTGGAGTTGACCCTGCATTTTCACAACACGCGCGGCATGGGGCTGGCCAATGTACTGGCCGCCATCGACGCGGGCGCCGACCGGTTCGATGCCTCGCTGGGCGGCCTGGGCGGCTGCCCCTACGCACCGGGCGCCAGCGGCAATGTGTGCAGCGAAGAGATCGTGCATGCGCTGGCGTTGATGGGGTACGACACCGGGGTGGACCTGGGCCAACTCGTGGCGGCGGCGCAGCAGTTGCCCGCGCTCATCGGCCACGACATTCCCAGCCAGATTGCCAAGGCGGGGCCACGTTTGGCGCTGCACCCGGTGCCTGCCGATTTCGAGGCGATCCGCGAGCGGGCGCTCGCGCGGTCCTGACGGTTTATTTTCAGCAACAACAAGGAGACAGAGACATGAACATCACCCGCAAACAATTCACCACCCTGGCACTAGGGGCCTTGGCCACCGCTGTGTGCACCGGCGCCTGGGCCCAGGGCACCTACCCCACCAAAAATGTGACCATGGTGGTGCCCACCGCTGCCGGTGGCACCACCGACCTGTCGGCCCGCATGCTGGCGCAGGCCCTGGCCCCGGTGCTGGGCCAGTCGGTCATCGTTGACAACAAGGGCGGCGGCAACGGCAACATTGCGGCCAGCATCGTCAAACGTGCCGAGCCGGATGGCTACACCGTGTTCATGCAGTACTCGGGCTACCACGTCATCTCGCCCCATGTCACCAAGCAGACGCAATGGGCGCAGAGCGACTTTCAGCCTGTGGCCAATGTCATCTCGGCCCCGCAGATCATCGTGGTGCGCAACGACCTTCCGGTGAAGACGCTGGCCGAGCTGATTGCTTACGCCAAGGCCAACCCCGGCAAGCTCAACTACGCCTCGTCGGGCAACGGCTCGCTGCAGCATGTGACCGGCGCCATGCTGGAGCAGCAAGGCGGTATCAAAATGGTGCATGTGCCCTACAAAGGCACGGGCCCTGCGCTGCAAGACCTGCTGGGCGGCCAGGTGGATCTGACCTTTGGCACCGCGCCCCCGTTCATGCCCCACATCGCCAGCGGCAAGCTGCGCGTGCTGGCCGTGACCGGCAAAGAGCGCCTGCCCAGCCTGCCCGACGTGCCCACCACCGCCGAGGCGGGTTACCCCAAGGTCGATGCCACCTCCTGGTTCGCGTTGTTTGTGCCCGCAGCGGTGCCCAAGCCGGTGGTGGACAAGCTGACGGCCGACATCCGCACCGTGGTGCAGAGCGCCGCTTTTAAACAAAAGGCGCTGGAGCAGGGCGCAACGGCTGATTACCAGACGCCGCAGCAGCTGGGTGACAAGGTCAAGGCCGACCTGGCCAACTGGGCGCAGGTGGTGAAAAGCTCGAAAATCGAAGCGGAATAATGATCAAAATGGCTTCTGGCGCTTGATGGATAAGCGCTAGTAGCTATTATTTTGAGAGTGAATTTGCTCGGAGGGACATGGCGCCACAATATCCGCCATGTCTGATGTGCATTCCGAAGAACTGCTGGCGCAAGTGGCTGCGCTGCCCGCGCTGCCCGGTGTCTACCGCTATTTTGACGCCCAGGGCGCGCTGCTCTATGTGGGCAAGGCGCGGCACCTCAAGCGCCGCGTGTCCAGCTATTTCACCAAGAACCATGGTGGCACGCGCATTGGCCACATGGTCAGCAAGATCGTGCGCATGGAGACCACGGTGGTGCGCTCCGAGGCCGAGGCGCTGCTGCTTGAAAACAACCTCATCAAGTCGCTGAACCCCAAGTTCAACATCCTGTTCAGGGACGACAAGAGCTACCCCTATCTCAAGATCACGGGCACACCCACGGCCACGGGCGATGCTCCTGGCGTGGTTTACCCGCGCATGGCGTACTACCGGGGTTCGGTGGACAAACGCCATCGGTACTTTGGCCCGTACCCCAGCGCCTGGGCGGTCAAGGAAACCATCCAGCTGCTGCAAAAAGTGTTCCGGCTGCGCACCTGCGAAGACACGGTGTTTGCCAACCGCACACGGCCCTGTCTGCTGTTTCAGATCAAGCGCTGTACCGGCCCGTGTGTGAACCTGATCTCGCCTGAGGCCTACGCCGCCGACGTGTCGCATGCCGAGGCGCTGCTGCGCGGCGAAACCCAAGAGGTGCTGCAGGCCATGGAGGCGCGCATGATGGCGCACTCCGACAAGCTCGAATTTGAGCGGGCGGCCGAGGTGCGCAACCAGATCCAGGCACTGTCGCGTGTGCTGCACCAGCAATCCATCGAAATTGCGGACGACAAGGATGTGGACATCCTGGCCGTGCGCGTGCAAGGCGGCCGCGCGTGTGTGAACCTCGCCATGGTGCGTGGCGGGCGCCATCTGGGAGACCGGCCGTACTTCCCGGTGCATGTGGAAGACGCTGCGGCCGTGTTTGAGGAAGAGGGCGGTGATGGCGTGGAGGGCGCTGAGGGTGTTAACTGCGTTGACGGCATTGACGGTGCCGATGACGGCGCTCCGACCAAGCCGGTTCGCCGGGTCGAGGTGCTCGTGCTCGAAGCCTTCATCGCCCAGCACTACATCGGCGTGCCGGTGCCCCCCGTGCTGGTGACCAGCGAGCCGGTGGACAAGGCGTTGCTGGAGGCACTGGGCGAGCAGAGCGGTGTGCGCGTGACGGCGATCCATCAACCCCGCGAACAGCGCCGCGCCTGGCTGGACATGGCGCAAAAGAATGCCGACCTGCAACTGGCCCGGCTGCTGGCCGAAGAGGGCTCGCAGAAGGCCCGAACGCGGGCGCTGGTCGAAGCGCTGGACTTGCCTCCTGAAGACCTGGACCAGCTCACTATCGAGTGTTTTGACATCTCGCACACGGGCGGTGAATCTACCCAGGCGTCGTGCGTGGTGTTTCACCACCACAAGATGCAGAGCAGTGAATACCGCCGCTACAAGATAGAAGGCATCACCGGCGGCGACGACTACGCCGCCATGCGCCAGGTGCTGACGCGCCGCTACAGCAAGGTGGCCGAGGCCGCGCGTGAGGCGGGGGGCATCGACTTTGCAGCCGCACCACCGCCGGACACGTCCAACACCGACGGTGCCGTCAAGCCCAAGGGCGTGGCGCGCCTGCCCGACCTGGTGCTCATCGACGGCGGCAAGGGCCAGGTGGGCGTGGCTCGGGAAGTGTTCACATCGTTGGGGCTGGACCTGACCCGCATCGTGGGCGTCGAAAAAGGCGAGGGCCGCAAGGTGGGCCTGGAAGAACTGGTTTTTGCCGATGGGCGCGAGAAGGTCTACCTGGGCAAGGATTCGGCTGCGCTCATGCTGGTGGCCCAGATTCGCGACGAGGCCCACCGTTTTGCCATCACCGGCATGCGCGCTGCACGTGCCAAGGTGCGGGTGGGCGGCGGCCAACTGGAAGAGATCGCTGGCGTGGGCCCCAAGAAGCGTGCACGGTTGCTGCAGCGGTTTGGCGGGGTGCGTGGGGTGGCATCGGCCAGTGTGGAAGACCTGATCACGGTGGACGGCATTTCGCGTGAGCTGGCGGAAGAGATCTACAGGGCATTGCGCTGAGCGCCAGAGGCCCCACGGCTAATTTCGCGCACGCCGCAATTCGCCGTGTTGCCATGACACAATCGCCGCCATGTTCTGGACTATCCCCACCTTGATGACTTGGACGCGCATCGTCGCGATACCCTTGATCGTGGGGGTGTTCTACGCGCCCATCGACCCCGGCATGCGCAATCTGATTGCCACCGTAATGTTTGTGGTGTTTGCCGCGACGGATTGGCTGGATGGCTACCTGGCCCGCAAGCTCAATCAGACCTCTTCCTTCGGCGCTTTTCTGGACCCGGTGGCCGACAAGTTTTTGGTGTGCGCCTCGCTCCTGGTGTTGGTGCATCTACAGCGTGCGGATGTGTTTGTGGCCCTCATCATCATCGGCCGCGAGATCGCCATATCGGCCCTGCGTGAATGGATGGCGCAGATCGGCGCCAGCAAAAGCGTGGCGGTGCACATGATCGGCAAGGTCAAGACCACGGTGCAGATGGTGGCCATCCCGTTTCTGCTGTACGACGCGCGCCTTTTCGGCGTGATCGACACGGGTGTGTGGGGCACGTGGCTGATCTGGGCATCTGCAGTGCTCACGGTCTGGTCCATGGTGTATTACCTGCAAAAGGCGCTCCCCGAAATCCGGGCCCGCGTCAAATAATTTTCAGATCATTTATGCCTCTAGCGCTTGATGAATAAGCGCTAGTAGCTATATTTTCAGGAGCATTCATATGGCGAAGCATCGCATTGCAGTCATTGCCGGCGACGGCATTGGCAAGGAAGTCATGCCCGAGGGCCTGCGCGTGATGGACGCCGCCGCGCGCAAGTTTGGTATCGACCTGCAGTTCGACCATTTCGACTTTTCAAGCTGGGACTACTACGAGAAGCACGGCAAGATGCTGCCGGACAACTGGAAGGACCAGATCGGCGGTCACGAAGCCATTTACTTCGGTGCGGTGGGCTGGCCCGAGAAGATTGCGGACCACGTCTCACTGTGGGGCTCGCTGCTGCTGTTTCGCCGGGAGTTCGACCAGTACGTCAATCTGCGTCCCGCGCGGCTCATGCCCGGTGTGATCGCCCCTGTGGTGCGGCGCGATGGATCGCCCCGCGTGGCTGGCGAGATCGACATGTTCATCGTGCGCGAGAACACCGAAGGCGAATATTCCAGCATCGGCGGGCGCATGTATGAGGGCACCCCACGCGAGATCGTGATGCAGGAGACGGTGATGTCGCGCCACGGCGTGGACCGCGTGCTGAAGTTCGCTTTTGAACTGGCGCAGTCGCGCCCTAAAAAACACCTGACCAGCGCCACCAAATCCAATGGCATCGCCATCACGATGCCCTACTGGGACGAGCGCGTGGCCGAGATGGCCAAGTCGTATCCGGATGTGAAAGTCGACAAGTTCCACATCGACATCCTCACAGCGCATTTTGTGCAGCGTCCCGACTTCTTTGATGTCGTGGTGGCCAGCAACTTGTTCGGCGACATCCTCAGTGACCTGGGCCCGGCCTGCACTGGCACCATCGGCATTGCACCGAGTGCGAATCTGAACCCCACACGCGCCATGCCCTCGTTGTTCGAGCCCGTGCATGGCTCCGCGCCCGACATCGCAGGTCAGGGCATCGCCAACCCCATCGGGCAGATCTGGTGCGGCGCGATGATGCTGGACTTTCTGGGGTATCGCCCCGCACATGACGCTGTTTTGGCAGCGATAGAGTCCGTGCTCGACCCCAAAAACGGCGGCCCGCGCACCGCAGATTTGGGGGGCACCGCCAGCACACAAGACGTTGGCAAAGCCATTGCCGAGGCTTTATCGGGCTTTAGGGGTTGATGGCGCTGAGGTGTCAATACGGAATGCTGCCCATACGGCGTGTTTAAGACAAAAACAGCCTGCAAGCCCTGTCGCAGCGTGAAATGCGACTAGAATTGCGGGCTTCGCTGTCGCAAAACAGCGTGTTGTATTGACACCCGGAAACTCGATGGCTTTAATCTGATGCAGCAGCACCTGCTGTGTATTCCAGTCATTCCCCCGTCCAAACCCCACCAGCCCAAAGGGCTGTGCTTTTTGACGTGTGAAGGCCAGATATCCGCGAGATATTCCATCAACTCTTTACCGAGAGGCTTCTTGTGAACAAAACCGAATTGATTGAGCACATCGCTACTAACGCCGACATCTCCAAGGCTGCTGCGGCACGTGCTTTGGAATCCACGATCGAGGCAGTCAAGAAGACCCTGAAGAAGGGCGGCACCGTATCGCTCGTCGGTTTCGGCACTTTCGCAGTTGGCAAGCGTGCAGCTCGCACAGGTCGCAATCCCCGCACCGGTGATACGATTAAAATCAAAGCTGCTAAAGTTCCTAAGTTTCGTCCTGGCAAGGCATTGAAAGATGCCTTGAACTGAGGATCAGTTTAGGTGGGGTCCTTAGCTCAGTTGGTAGAGCGGCTCCTTTACACGGAGTAGGTCGGCGGTTCGAGACCGTCAGGACCCACCACCACCGAACAAAGGCGAACGCGAGTTCGCCTTTTGTTTTTTTGCCTTCTGAAAGATCGACCATGTTTGAATCCATCCGCAAGCACTCCAGGATCGTGATGATCTTATTGTTCTTGCTGATCATTCCTTCGTTTGTGCTGGTAGGTATCGACAGCAACTACTTCTCCGAAAAGAGTCCGGTGGTGGCGCGTGTCGATGGCAACAATATCAACCAGACGGACTGGGACAACGCCCATCGCGTGGAGTCAGACCGCATCCGTGCGCAGTCTCCCTCGGTCGATCCGAAGCTGTTGGATTCACCGCAAGCACGCTACTCCACCTTGGAGCGTTTGGTGCGTGACCGGGTGCTGGCCGCAGCGGCGCAAAAAATGCATTTGGTGACCACCGATGCCCGCTTGGCCCGCAGCCTGCAAGAGATTCCTGCGATTGCAGGCCTCAAGCGCGCCGATGGCACGCTGGATGCGGAGGCCTACCGGGCATTGGTCGGAAGCCAGGGCCTTACGCCAGAAGCCTTTGAAGCCAACGTGCGTCGGGATCTGTCGGTCAACCAAGTCATGGGTGGTGTGATGAGCACGGTGTTCAGCACCGACGCGCAGATCAAACTGGCCCTCGATCCGCTTTATCAGCGCCGCGAAGTCCAGGTTGCACGTTTCAATCAGGCAGACTTTGCCTCGAAGGTGTCGCCGACGGACGCTGACCTGGAAACGTATTACAAAGCGCATCCGGCGCTGTTCCAACAATTTGAGCAAGCCGCGGTGGAATATCTGGTGCTCGATATAAATAGCGTGCGTGCAGGCATCACGCTCAATGAAGATGATTTGCGCACTTATTACAAAGAAAACGTAGAGCGTCTGGCTGGCAAGGAAGAACGTCGTGCTAGCCACATCCTGATCAATGCCTCAAAAGACGCTCCCGCAGCGGACCGTGAAAAGGCCAAGGCCCGCGCCACACAACTGCTGGAGCAGGTGCGTAAGTCCCCCGCCACTTTTGGGGACGTTGCCAAGAAGTCTTCTGACGACACGGGCTCAGCAACCATGGGTGGTGACCTGAACTTCTTTGGCCGTGGTGCCATGGTCAAACCGTTTGAAGATGCTGCTTTTGCGCTGAAGAAAGGCGAAATCAGTGACGTGGTCGAATCCGATTTCGGCTTCCACATCATTCAGCTCACGGATATCAAGACGCCGCGTCAGCCAACGTTCGAAGAGCTGCGTCCCGCGATGGAAACCGAGCTGAAGCAGCAGCAGGCCCAGCGCAAGTTTGCCGAAGTGGCAGAGACATTTACCAACGGAGTTTATGAACAGGCCGATAGCCTGCAACCCGTGGCTGAGAAGCTCAAGCTCAAGATCCAGACGGCAACGGGCGTCACCCGCACCCCCGTTCCAGGCGCTGTGGGCCCATTGGCCAATAGCAAGTTTCTGGAAGCCCTGTTCTCTTCAGACGCGCTGCAGAACAAGCGCAATACTGAGGCTGTCGAAGTGGGGCCTAGCCAAATGGTTTCGGGCCGGGTAACCACGTACACACCCGCCCGCACGCTACCGCTGGAAGAAGTGCGCGCCCGTGTTCGCAGCTTGTACGTTGCAGAGAAGGCAGCCGAACTGGCGCGTGCTGAAGGCGAAGCAAAGCTAACCGCTTGGAAGGCGGCTCCGGCATCGGCCGCAGGCTTGGCCGCGGCGGTGGAGATATCGCGTGAGCAGCCCCAGAACCTCCCTCGCCCTTTGATTGACGCCGCATTGCGTGCGCCCGCTGACGCCTTGCCCGGATGGGTAGGTGTGGACCTGGGTGCCCAAGGTTATGCCGTCGTCAAGGTCAACCGTGTGGTTCCGCGCGAGGCACCGGATGCAGCGCGTGTACTGCAAGAGCGCCAACAATACCTGCAATGGTGGACGACAGCGGAAGGCATGGCTTACTATGAGTTGCTCAAACAACGTTTCAAGGTCCAGATCAAGGCTCCGCGTCCGACCAGCGCCACAGCGCAGGCTGCGCTAGAAAATTGAACGTTTTGGCCTTTGGGTGAAAATCCCGGGCTATAATACAAAGCTACGGTGGCTGTAGCTCAGTTGGTAGAGTCCAGGATTGTGATTCCTGTTGTCGTGGGTTCGAGCCCCATCAGCCACCCCAGATAAGTAAAAGCCTTGCAACGTTCTGCGTTGCAAGGCTTTTTTGCTTTTCGGCGACCGGAAGCTCCCTGGGCTTAAGTTCTTGCGCGCTTGTTCTGTCGGCAATTTCAAGGGTGTTGTCTTCTCAGGCCGTGGCGCACCGCATACTGCGTGCTTTTACCTTTCAGGAGCTTCAGATGAGCCTTGTGATTCGCGATGCGTCGCCCAGTGAAAAACGTGGCAACGCCATGTCCGCAGCCCTTGCCAAAGAACAACTGGAGTATGCCGTCCAGATCGTCCAGGAGGTCCTGCCTAAAAGCGCAGGAGATGGCGCTTTGATAGGTGCCGTGATGCAGGCGATCGCGATGAACTACGCCGCCGTTCCCCAGCCAAACCGATAACTGAGTGGGGGAGAGACGCCTTAGCGTTGATTTTGAATGGCGCTGGCTTGCTCTGAGCGACGCTGTTGCGGGGCGGCAAGTGCCTTGCTGATAGCGCAAAAAATTTAACGCTGCCGATGGAGGTCGAGCTCTGAAATGTGCCTGGCCTGCCCGGAGGGACTCGAACCCCCGACCTATAGCTTAGAAGGCTATTGCTCTATCCAGTTGAGCTACGGGCAGATGGGCTTTCGGCTGTGGTGCCTACTCGCGGTGCGAAAGGTGACTTCCGCGGCTGCGTTGGGCGCAGTGCGTGGATCATACCCGGCATAGGGTGACGATCTCCGGCTGTTTGCGCGATTTTACCGTGGTGCGGGAGTTGGGGTTATAACGGGAACGCGCACCCGCGTATCTCTACCGCTCACTTGCATGCCCCACAGCGTCACGCTCATCCACACCATCGCCGCGGCGCTGGGACTGGCGCTTGCGTTGGGGTTTGTTGCTACGCGTTTGCGGCTTCCGGCGTTAGTGGGCTACCTTTTGGCGGGGGTGGTTCTGGGGCCATTCACTCCGGGTTTTGTGGCCGACGCAGCAATGGCGAGCCAGCTGGCAGAGATAGGGGTTATGTTGCTGATGTTCGGCGTGGGCCTGCATTTCTCACTGGGAGACCTGCTGGCGGTGCGCAAGATCGCTGTTCCCGGCGCGGTGGTTCAGATGATCGTTGCGACGGCATTGGGAATGTCACTGGCCACCTGGTGGGGGTGGGGTTTGGGCGGCGCGCTGGTGTTCGGCCTTGCGCTTTCTGTGGCCAGCACGGTGGTGATGTTGAGGGCACTGGAGACGCTGGGCATTCTCGATACGCACACCGGTCGCATTGCAGTGGGGTGGCTGGTGGTGGAAGACCTTGCCATGGTGTTGGTCCTGGTGTTGTTGCCGCCGCTGGCGGGTTGGCTGGGTGGCACCTCCGCCGAGGTGGATGGCGCGACGCTTTGGCAGACCCTGGGTTGGACCTTGCTTCAGGTTGGCGGGTTTGTAGCGCTGATGCTTTTGGTGGGGCGTCGTTTGTTCCCTTGGGTTCTTTGGCAGGTTGCGCGGACAGGATCGCGTGAGTTATTCACGTTGTGCGTGGTCGCTGCGGCCGTGGGCATTGCTTTTGGGTCGGCCGCCTTGTTCGGAGTGTCGTTCGCTTTGGGCGCATTTTTTGCGGGCATGGTGATGCGCGAGTCGGAGTTCAGTCACCGCGCGGCCCAGGAGTCGCTTCCGCTGCGAGACGCTTTTGCCGTGCTTTTTTTCGTATCGGTCGGCATGTTGTTCAACCCCGCCGTGTTGTGGGACCGCCCCCTTCAAGTGATAGCGGTGGTGGCGATCATCATGGTGGGAAAGACATTGGCTGCCGCGGCATTGGTGCTCGCGTTTCGATACCCGCTCAACACCGCCCTCACCGTATCCGCCAGCTTGGCGCAAATCGGGGAGTTTTCGTTCATCCTGGTGGCGCTCGGGTCTTCGCTGGAGTTGCTTCCACCCGAAGGGGCGAGCTTGGTGTTGGCCGGGGCGCTGTTTTCCATGGCGCTCAATCCCTTGCCTTTTCATGCCATTGCACCGCTGCAGGCCTGGTTGCTCGCGCGGTCGGCGTTGGCCCGTCGGCTTGAGCAGCGTGATGACCCGCTGGCGGAATTGCCGATGAGCACGGATTCACGTTATCTCGCGCGGCAGGTGGTCCTGGTGGGTTATGGACGGGTGGGGCGCCGCGTGGCGAATGCTTTGGCAGCAAGCGACATTCCATTTGTGGTGGCGGAGCAAAACCGGGAACTGGTGGAAACATTGCGCGCGGCGGGTATTGCGGCTGTTTTTGGCGATGCTACTGACCCCGCCGTGCTGATCCAGGCCCATATCGCACGGGCGGCGATGCTGGTGATCGCAACCCCGGACACCCTGAATGTGCGGCAGATCATTGAAATCGCCAAAACGCTGAACCCCGCCATAGAAACGGTGGTCCGCAGCGAGGGCGAGGCGGAAGCCCGTGTGTTGCGGCAGGATTGGGACAGCACCGTTTTTGTCGCCGACGAAGCGCTGGCACAAGCGATGTCCAGACATGTGCTGGAGCGCACAGAGGCGCGCTTGGCGCGGCACACCTCGCCAGCGCCGCTGCACGAGCGGGGCTGAAAATTCATATCAAAATGGCCTATAGCGCTTGATGGGTAAGCGCTAGTAGCTATTAATTTGATACTGATTTGACCTGCTCTACTTCCGCTCGACCGTTGGGCCGTGGTGCGCATGCTGTCTGATCAAACAAGACCTTGCGTTACTTGTCTGCGATTGGTTGGCCCAATTGCGTGCTCAGTGCCTGCCAGGGCTGCACCCCAGGCCGCTTCATTAGGCACGGGTGTCAACGTTTGAGATGCGGATAGGTCTCCAGCTAAATCTCATAGGTACCATGGAAATCTTCTAGTCGTCCTATGTGGGGTAGTGGCGCAGGCCGATGATGGGTGGCAACTCTGTGCCAGAAAGGAAAGGAAACGTCAGGCTCCAGCAAGCGTCGCTACACGCCGGCCAAGCCATAGCAAAACCTATTCGCTTTCTTCAAACACCAGGGAGGGGGTAGACATGACCCGTGCTGTTTGCCCCAGCTCTTCAATCAAGTGATTGGCGAAGTAGCTGTTCTGGGTGTCTGGTTCCAGCGCTGCAACGGCCAGATTGGCGCGCGGCTGGTTCAGCGGCACATAAAAGCTCCCTGCTGGGACGTCGATGGCGCTGCGGACGGGTGACACCTGGACGCGCACGATGCCCGTGCCGCCTGCAATGGTGCCTATCACGTCTTGCCGGTCGCCTTGCTCACGTGCGGTTTCCCGGTAGGTATCGGCCAGTACCGAGCCGGACTCTGCAATGCGCAGCACCTGCAGTCCGAGCAGCTTGAGGCGTTCGACCGCAGTCGTTGAACTCGCCGCTAGCCAATAGCCGCAGGGCCGGGCACGTGTCTTAGTGGGGCGCAACGTCAATGAGGAATTCCAGTCCACCCGAATGGGCTTGTCAGCGCCAGTTTCGGGGTCCAGAAAGTCCAGGTCGCGTTGGGTGGGGGTGGCTGCTGCTTCGACCACCACTTGATCGCGGCACGCCTGGGCGCTGATGTCGCGCACCACAAAAGACCGCACTTGCTCCAGATTGCCCGCCCGATCTGCTGTGCTGCGCAGCGCGCTGGTGATGGCGGTGACCTGTGCATGCACGCGTCGCTGAATGTGCATGCGACCGATACCCACGCCGCGCGTTTCGATCACGAGGCTCACGGTATTTTTGAGGCCGTTGACGTTGCGTCCGGTGTCGGGCTGCGTGCCACCCATCGAAATGCGTTTGTCATCCGGGTTGGTCGATGTGGTGTAGTACCAGTCACTTGTCAGGCCTTGGCCTTTGAGGGCGGCCACCATGGGCTGGTGGTACCACTCTTGGGACGCCTTGGTCAGAAACTCCGGGTAGTTGGCGGTGGTGGCGTACTGCAGCAATGCGTCATACCGCTGGATAGCGTTGAATTTTTTCAGGTACCGGCCTACTACCGTGTATTCATGCGCGTCGACCACCAGGATCGGGCGGTAGTCGTTGACCACCTGGGCCAAGGCTCGGGCTTCGGGGGTGTTCAGCAGCAGATGGTCGCGGTTCATGTCCACGCCATTGGCGGTGACGCGGGTGCTGGCGGCTGCACCGTCCGGGTTGGCACGGGGCACCACGATGACATTGATGCGGTCCAGCAGTGGCTCCAGCAGACCTTGCGTCAGCTCACGGCTGACCACCAGCAGAGCTTCCGCACCCGCAGGTTCATCACCATGCTGTTGCCCTATCAGAACCACGGTCGGACGACCGCTGGATTCCAGTGTTGCGGGGTCGGTGTTTGCCGCGCGTGTGGCCAACACACCGAGGATAGGTTCGCCGCGCTGCGACATCCCCAGGTTGAGCAGCTTGGTGCGCGTGGCGCCGGACGGAGCGGAGTCTGTCATTGAGCGCAGCCATTGGCCTAACTCGGCATTGGTGGTGAAGGCCCTGCGGTCTTGTCCCAGGCCTGGCGTGCTGTAGGCCATGGACGGATCAGGAAACCGTGCTGCCACCGCTGCGCCATAGGGTGGCGCCATCGGTCCTTCGTTTTGCACCAACAACGGTGCTGGAGGGGGCAGGGGGCTGGCTACAACCGGGGGCTGCTGCGGCTGCTGGCCGAGGGGGGTTGGTACCACCGTGCCCTGATGCACGCGTGGCACCGGCGCGGTGGCTGTCGGTCGCTGGGCGGTTTGTGAGGATGGCCACGGTGGGAGCGGGGTGCTCGAACACGCTGTGAGCAGCACCGCTGCCAGCACCGCGGTCGCTTTCCAGGGCATGGGCCGTGACGGCGTGTGTGTTGCAGCCGAGGCCGGGGAATCTGAAGGCCTGCGGCTGATGAAGGTTTGCATGGTCATGGTGGTTTCTGCCGATGGATGCCACGCGGGGCGGCGTTTGTTACGGGGATGTTACCTGCGTGTACCGCTCTGGCAGTGTCAGCGTACATCCCGTTGCAAACGGGCGGTCGACAGAAATTCGGGCTCCCCGCCAAGCCATTGGGGCGAGGGCGGTGGGGGCGTGGGCTACAAAGTACCCGAAACTTGCGGGGGCAGGGGCTGCATTTGTACGCGCAGCAGCGCCCGAACGAAGCCATGGTCCGAACGCGTGCGGTCCCGGCCTTCGTGCAAGTGGTCATTGAAATAGTCCACTCGGTGCACGTCGCCCATGCTATTGCGCCCATTGGGCAAAAACTCTTCACTCACCAGTATCTGGTCCAGCACATAGGGTGCTCCCTGGTGAATGTGGGAGTAGGCCACGTCCTTCTTCAGCGCCATCTCGCCCTGCAGGTCATACGCGTTGAACAGCGCTACGTCACGGGCCGAGCGGTCGTAGGCGATCTCGGTGGTCGCACAGATGAGCTGAGTGGTCACGCTGTCGGGCGTGTCGTTGAAGTCCCCCATCACCACCAGCGGCACGCTGGTGCGCTCCAGCAGGTCGATCACCAAGCAGCGCAGGGCCATGGCCTCGGCGCCCCGCATCACCAGCGAGCGCAGGGATGCAAGGGCTGCCACCTTGCGGTCATCCTTGTCCTCCAGCGCGCGGCCCTGGGCGTCTTGCAGAAACTTGGGGCGCTTGGATTTGAGGTGGGCGGTAAGTACGGTTACTGACTGGCCGTGCTTCATGCGCAGTGTGACCACCATGGGTGGGCGCTCGAAGCGCGTGTGCATCCCCAGACCCGGAACTTCTACCTGGAAGGCGGGCGGAAAGGCGGCGAACGACTGCACGGCGTCTACCTTGAGCCGTGTGGCCATGCCTACCCGCGGCGTGCCTTGAGCGCCTTGGTGTGTGGCATCGTTCTCGGCGCCTGGCACGGAGACAAAGTCATACCGAAGACCGCTGCGTGAGAGCGCCTCCTTGAAGGCCGCCTCATCCCATACCTCCTGCACGGCCAGGACATCGGCATTCAGCATGCGAAACCGGCCTCCCAGCCACTCCACCTTGCGCTCGTATTCCGCACGGGTAAATGCATCCTGGTTGGGGTAAAACACGCGCCCGGCGTTGGCCAGATTGAGCACGTTGCAGGTGGCCATCATCAGGGTGGCCGGTGGTGGACGGTTATCGGAAAGATTGGGACGCATGAGATGGCGACGAACCCGGTGCGGGCAGTGGCTGGAGAAAAAGCCATCCTAGCGGCTTTGCGCAGCGCGCCGTCTGATTCCTGTAGTCAGGCCATCGCAGAAGTTGCCACGGCTACACCTTTAGCGCGTCACCCTTCAGTATCTGGATCTGGGGCGTCCCCTGCGTCTTGCCGGACAGTACGGCTCGGACCAGTGCCCGCGCCACGTCGGTGCCCGGTCGGGCGCGGTAGTTCGCAGGGATTAGCGGGTCAAGCCACTGGAAGGCCTTGATGGACAGCGATTCGGCCGGGCGCGTGGCCTGGCCCAGGGTCTCGCGTTCGCCCAGCAGCAGGGAGGGGCGCGCAATCACCAGCGTCGCAAAGCCCAGCTCATGCAGTGCCTGTTCGACGTCGCCCTTGACGCGGTTATAAAAGATTCGGGAATGGGCATTAGCGCCCATGGCGGTGACGATACCGCAGCGCGTGGCGCCAGCGGCACGGGCTGCGCGCGCTGTCGTCAAGACGGCATCATGGTCCACGGAGCGAAACGCTTGCTGGCTGCCCGCAAGTGCGATGGTGGTGCCGAGCGTAATGATCACGTCGTCCACACGAGGCAGTGCGGGAATGTGGGGATTCGCAGCCAAGGCTGCGAAATCCACGGCATGCAGATGCAGCCGCGGGTGTGTGATGTCCGGCGCACGCCGACCCTGGGCATGCAAGACATGCACTTCGGGTGGTAGCGCCCCTTCGGGCGCAGTCTCTGCGGATGCTTGGTTGGTTGTTGCTTTTGGTGCTGACGAATCAGCGACCAAAAGAGCCGCGAGAACCGCCCGGCCCACGAGGCCCGTTGCCCCGGCCACCAGAACCACCCGTGCCTCCGCCATAGCCACCACCTCCCGAGTTGCCGCGATAACCGCCGCCACCACCGCCGCCGCCACGGCGGCCACCGCCGCCCATGCTGTCTACGCTAGTGCGCATCGGATCTGGCTGACCGCCAGCTGCATGGCCAGAGGCACGGTTGCCCGGGTTGCTGTGGCCCGATTGCGTGCCCAGGTGGGCGTTCATGCGGGGAGGCTGCGAGTCGTCGTAGCGATTGCCGCCACCACCACCACCGCCTTCATATCCACCGCCACCCGCACCGGCACCACCGGAGCGGCCACGTGCAGGAGCCTGGCCACCGGCGCGCGCGCCGCCGCCCTGGCCACCACCACCACCACCGGCACGGCCGCCACGCGGGCCATTGCCCCCGCCACCGCCGGCACTTGCACCACCCCCGGCACGTCCGCCACGGGCGCCGCCGCCACCACCATTGCCGCCGCCTGCACGGGGGCCGCGTTCACCGCCGCCACCAGCAGCGCCGGCACCAGCACCCTGACCGGCCTTGTTGGTGCGGATGCGGTCCATCATTTCGCTGCGGGCAGCCTTGGCGGCGGCCTGCATCACGTCACGGCTTGGAGGCTTGCCTGCACCGCCCCAGATGGTCTGGCGGCCCATGGCGATGGGCTCTGCCTTCTCGCCAGCGTCGGGGCCGAAGCCTTCGATGATCTGGACAGGAATCTGCTGCTTGGTGAAGCGTTCGATGTCCATCATGAAGCCTTCTTCGTCCATGCAGACCAGGCTCACGGCTTCGCCGCTGTTGCCGGCGCGGCCGGTGCGACCAATGCGGTGGACGTAGTCTTCTGAGACGTTGGGGATTTCGTAGTTCACGACGTGTGGCAGCTCGTCGATGTCGATGCCGCGTGCCGCGATGTCGGTGGCTACCAGCGCGCGGATGTCACCGCTCTTGAAGCCTGCCAGGGCCTGCGTGCGGGCGCTCTGGCTCTTGTTGCCGTGCAAAGCCATGGCTTGCACACCATTTTTGGTCAGAAATTCGGCCACATTGTTGGCGCCGAACTTGGTACGGGTGAACACCAACACCTGGCTCCAGTTGTGTTGCTGGATGATGTGCAACAGCACTTGCTTCTTCTTGCCGCGGCCCACGGGGTGGATCACCTGGGTGATGCGCTGCACGGTGGTGTTGCTCGGCGTGACCTGGATGCTCTGAGGGTTCTTGAGCAGCGTGTTGGCCAGGTCGCGGATTTCATCGCTGAAGGTGGCCGAGAACAGCAGGCTTTGCTTTTCGCGGGGCACAAGGGCCAATACCTTCTTCACATCGTGGATGAAACCCATGTCCAGCATGCGGTCGGCTTCGTCGAGTACCAGCACCTGCACGGTGGACAGGTCCAGGAAACCCTGCTGTTGCAGGTCCAGCAGGCGGCCCGGGGTGGCCACCAGAATGTCCACGCCGCGCTTGACGCGATCAATCTGTGGGTTCATGCCAACACCGCCGAAAACGACGGTGGAGTTGATATCGAGGTATTTGCCGTATTCGCGTACGGATTCTTCGATCTGCGCAGCAAGTTCACGGGTAGGCGTCAGAACAAGGGCACGAATGCCCTTGCCGCCAAACTTGTTCTTGGGAGCAGCGCTTTGCGAAAGGCGGTGCAGTATGGGCAGAGTGAACGCAGCGGTCTTGCCGGTGCCTGTTTGCGCGCCAGCCAGCAGGTCATGGCCTGCCAACACGGCGGGAATGGCCTGGGCCTGAATGGGAGTAGGGGTTTCGTAGCCCGTTTCGTGCACGGCCTTCAGGATGGCAGGAGCCAGATTCAGTTCGTCAAATGTCATGTCGTTGGATGCGCCCGTCCGGGACGCTGGGTATCGGCCTGTCGTAGCAACCGGTGGGTTGCCGAGCCAGTCTAAGGCTGATGAGGTTCAAAGGTGGGAGCCCGGAATTTGCTTCCTTCGTCCCCAGCAGTGTGCTGATGTGACGGGCAACTGGAGCCCGCAACGGAGGATATTGTCGCATGGCCCGATAATCACGGTTTGCGCGCAGAATTTCTTCTGCTCACTTTCGCAGGTTTAAGACACAAGCAAATGGCCCAATACGTATTTTCCATGAACCGCGTCGGCAAGATCGTGCCGCCCAAGCGCCAGATTCTTAAAGACATTTCCCTGAGTTTCTTCCCGGGCGCCAAAATCGGCGTGCTGGGCACGAACGGCTCGGGCAAGTCCACCTTGCTCAAGATCATGGCCGGTGTGGACAAGGAAATTGAAGGCGAAGCCATACCGATGGCTGGCCTGAACATCGGTTACCTGCCCCAGGAACCCCAGCTTGACCCCGAGCAGACGGTGCGGGAAAGTGTTGAAGCGGCCATGGGCCGCGTGTTCACCGCCAAGGCCCGCCTGGAAGAGGTGTACACCGCCTACGGGGAAGAAAATGCCGATTTTGACGCCCTGGCGGCCGAGCAGGCTGAGCTGGAAGCCATCATCGCCACGGCCGGCACCGATTCCGAGCATCAGCTCGAAATCGCTGCCGATGCCCTGCGCCTGCCCCCATGGGATGCCAAAGTCGGTCTGCTTTCCGGCGGTGAAAAGCGCCGCGTGGCGCTCTGTCGCCTGCTGCTGTCCAAGCCCGACATGCTGCTGCTGGACGAACCCACCAACCACTTGGACGCCGAGTCCGTGGACTGGTTGGAGCAATTTTTGCAGCGCTACTCGGGCACCGTGGTGGCCATCACCCATGACCGCTACTTCCTCGACAACGCGGCTGAGTGGATTCTGGAACTCGACCGGGGCTCCGGTATTCCTTACAAGGGCAACTACAGCGACTGGCTGACGCAAAAGCAAGCCCGTCTGGAATCGGAGCAAAAGGGTGAAGAGTCGCGCGCCAAGGCCTTGAAGAAGGAATTGGAATGGTCGCGTCAAAACCCCAAGGCCCGCCAGGCCAAGAGCAAGGCTCGCCTGGCCCGCTTCGAGGAGCTGTCGGACTTCGAGTACCAAAAACGCAACGAAACCAACGAAATCTTCATCCCCGTGGCCGATCGCCTGGGCCATGAAGTGATCGAGTTCGAGAACGTCACCAAGTCCTTCGGCGACCGCGTGCTCATCGACAACCTGAGCTTCAAGGTACCCGCAGGCGCCATCGTCGGCATCATCGGCCCCAACGGCGCCGGTAAATCCACGCTGTTTCGCATGATTGCGGGCAAGCAAGCGCCCGACAGCGGCACTGTCAAGATCGGCTCCACTGTGAAGATGGCGTTCGTGGATCAGACCCGCGACGACCTGTCGGACGACAAGACGGTGTGGGAAGACGTCTCCGGCGGCCTCGACATCCTGAACGTGGGCAAGTTCCAGATGGCCAGCCGCGCTTATTGCGGCCGTTTCAACTTCAATGGCGGCGACCAGCAAAAGAAGGTCGGCATGTTGTCGGGTGGTGAGCGTGGGCGTCTGCACTTGGCTAAAACCCTGATTGCGGGCGGCAACGTCTTGATGCTTGATGAGCCATCGAACGATCTGGACGTGGAAACCTTGCGTGCGCTCGAAGATGCGCTGCTCGAATTTGCCGGCTCCATCATGGTCATTAGCCATGATCGCTGGTTCCTTGACCGCATCGCTACGCACATCCTGGCCTGCGAAGGCGACAGCCAATGGACGTTTTTCGATGGGAACTATCAGGAATACGAAGCAGACAAGAAAAAACGCCTGGGTGAAGAGGGTGCAAAACCCAAGCGGATGCGGTTCAAAGCGCTCAAATAACGCGTCAGGTCAAGTAGCATTGCAGTCGGAAGTTTTTTTCTTTCCATCCCCACCATGTCCCAGACAGCGCCTCGTCCGAAAGCCATTTTCCGCGCCTGTGTTGTCAACGCCGTGCGTGGCGGCGAGGCACTTATGGGGGAGCTGGTCAAGGTCACGCAAGGGGCCCTGACGGGGGAAGAATCCAACAACCGCAATATCCAGCAACGCAACCTGATCAGCGACAGCCTGCGTTTTCTGAATCAGCACGAGGCAGCTTTGGTCAAAGGCTACCCCATGGCGCTGCTGGAGATATTCGCGGAAGGGCCTGCTACCGCCAAGGGGCGAACGACAGCCGATGACACCGGGATGGATTTTGGCGAACTCTCCCTCATGGATGAGAGCGAGATGCAGGCCCAGGTGGAGCTTTCCAAAGCCCAGCAGTCTGCCTTGCATGCCACCGATGCGGTGTTGGCAGAACTCAACACGCTGGTCAGTGCCGCCCAGGGGTTGCGCAGTGTGCAGCCAGAACGCAATCCGCTGCGCCCCGAAAGTTATATCCGGGCATTGCAGCAGGTCGTGAGCGAAACGGGGGTGTCACCCGAGGTGCGCCAGCTCTGGATGCAGCACATGCGGGATCTGCTCGGCAAGCTGCTGGTCGAGGAGTACAAGAAAACCGCTGCCAGCCTGCGCGAACATGGCGTACAGCCCGTGGGGTATGCCGTGTTGGGTACACCCGCTGGGGCGAGCGGTGGCGGCGGGCGAGGCGGGCAAGGCACCGGTTACGGTGGCACGGGATACGGCGGAGGCTATGGTGGCCCCAGCGGGCCGGGCACGGGCTACGGAGGGGGGTACTCTGGCTACGGCCCGTCGATGAACACGCCAATGGGCGACTATGGCAACACCGGCTATGGGCGCAGTGGAATGGGCCCTGGAACCGGGTGGAGTGGAGATTCCCAACAGGGTGCCATGGCCCCGGCGGCGGAAGAAGCCTTGCTCACCGTCGGTATCCTGCGCCAGATGCTGGCTGGAGGAGACCCGTTTGATCCCCGGGCCTATGGTGCGATGCCGGCCGGTGCCATGCCTGCGCAATATGGCCCCGTGCCCGTTGGCGCAGTGCAGCCCGGTGTGGACCTCCGGGCCGGTGCGGTCAGTGCCCAGCCGGGGCTTGGCGGTGGATATTTTCCTGTCGGTGCAGCGGCTGAAGCGATCGAAGACATGGCGCAGCTTGAGCGACTGGTGGGGCGGCTTGCCACTGGTGGCACAGCCAGCCAGACAGGATCTTTGCCTGTGCCGTTGTCGGGCAGGCGCGGCCTCCCAGGCATGGCCCCCGTCGTGTATGCGACCATGCCAATGGAGGCAGCTGCCCAGTCGACGGCCATGGCGATGGAAGTCGTGGGCCGCATGATGTTCAATATTGCTCAGGATGGGCGCCTGCTTCCTCCTGTCCAAAAGGCCGTGCAGAGCTTGGAGCCTGCACTCAAGCAACTGGTGCAGTACGACGGCCGGTTTTTTACCGATGGCGCCCACCCCGCCAGGCGCCTTCTGGATGAACTGACCCAACGCAGCCTCGCATTTACGGCAGAGACAGCGCCTGGTTTCAGCGCTTTCATGCGTCTGGTGACGGGGGCCGTCGACCATCTGGCCGCCAATGAAATCAAGGACGCTGGCCCTTTTGATACCGTACTCAAGGCCCTGCAGTCCGCCTGGGACACACAAGAGCAAAAGCTGAAGGCCCACCAAGAGGCGCAGCAAAAAGCGCTTTTGCAGGCAGAGCAACGCGAGATGCTGGCTGAAAAAATTGCCGCTGACATCCGCAAGCTACCTGACGTGGGCAAGGTGCCGGTCGATATCCTGGATTTTGCTGCCGGCCCCTGGGCTGATGTGGTCGCTTTGGCCCAGGTGATGAAAGCCCCTGATTCGCCCAACGATGACCCCGGCGGCTTTCTGGCGCTGGTCCCCGTGTTGCTATGGAGCTCCCAGCCTGACTTGACCCGACAGGAGCCTGAGCGGCTCAATGAGTCGATCCCCAGTCTTCTGGCCAAGCTGCGCAAGGGCCTCAAGACGATCAATTACCCAGCCACACAAACCAGCGCTTTGCTGCAGAGGCTGGTGGGCTTGCACCAGGCGGCTTTTGAAAAGCCTGCCCCGGCACCAGTGGTTAGTTCGGTCTCCGAACCAGACCCCGCCGTAGTGGTTGCGCCCGAGCCGGTAGTCGGCGTCGGAAGTGCTCAGTTGGCTGTCGCAGTGCCTGAAGAGAGCGTTCCGGCCCCCGCAGGGGTTGCGCAAGACCCATATGCCGATTTTGTGATCGGCGCGTGGGTAGAGCTGGTGACGAGTGGGCGTGTAGTGCGTACCCAACTGACGTGGGCCAGTCCGCATGGCACATTGTTTTTGTTTACCGCGCCCGATTCCAGCACCCAGTCGATGACTCGGCGCATGCGTGACAAACTTGCCGCTGAAGGTGCTTTGAGGGTGGTTCCTTTTGCCAAGCCGGTTATGGCGCGTGCTCTGGATGTGGCCACTGTCGTGCCCGGCCGCAAAAACCAAGATGCCAAATCCTCTGGCACTAAGCCCTCTAGTTCCAAGATGGCCCCGCTGTCCAAGTCAGCTCCACTTCCCTCGCCATCGGCTCCCAAGCTTTCCAAAAACCCTTGACACAAGCCAGCTTGGCTCATGGTCAATCTGTTGGTAGTCAGCCGGTGATTGGCTGGTATTGGCCAGTCACAGCCAAGGCATCTCTGACTTTTTGGTTGTCGTTGACCCCGGCGTACCTTTGTGTGTGCGCCTGGTTTAA
This sequence comes from Acidovorax sp., assembly GCA_030692685.1. GTDB lineage: Bacteria > Pseudomonadota > Gammaproteobacteria > Burkholderiales > Burkholderiaceae_C > Acidovorax. Next base: position 43,331 of record JAUXZO010000005.1, read on the forward strand.
GGCCGAAGCAGCTTTTTACGGACCAAATGGATATGGTTGCGCAGCGCATACAGTTCATCGGCGTATGACAAAGGGACGCTGACCTTTTCGGCCTGCGTTTCCAGAGCGTCAAGCGCCTTGAGCAGGTCAGTTGGCTCGAATTTGCCTGCCTCCATGTCGTTTTCGATTTCTCGCAAGCGGCCATACCAGCGGAACACCCGAGAACGCACGCGGAACTGGTACAGCGGCGGCACAATGCGCGACAGCGGCAGCATCACGGCCAGCATGATGCCCAGTACCAGCCACATGCGCTCGATCAGATTCGCAATCCAGAAAGGCAGGTAGCGCTGCATCAGCGGTACGGTTTCATTGATGGCGCGTTCGCCTTCTTTGGCAATGGGTAGTTCGCTGTGGCGGGTGCTGGGGAACTCCCTGGCCCGGTTGAACCAGCCTGCGCCGTTGTGCAGTCTCTGTGCGTTTTGTGCAAACAACGTCAGCAGGGCGGGGTGTGTTCCCTCACGCGCCAGCAGCGACGTGGTGGAGGCCACCATCCGAATGTCCTGCGCGGGCACGTTGGCAGCCAGGTCCACGACGCCGCGTGGCAGGGTGGCCGGGGTTAAAAACGGAAATCGGCGCGCATAGGCCTCGTGCTGGCCAAAGTCCATCAGCTGGACACCCGGTGTTTGCAGCAGCATCTGCACCATCAGCGACTCCGGGGCCGAGGCAAACACCAGGGCATCCAATTTGCCAGCCAGAAACTCTACCGTTGCAGGTGTCTGCTCCAGGCGAGATAGCCTGACATCCCCGGCCTCAATGCGATTGGCCTCCAGCAAACGGTCCATCAGAGTGGGCACGCCACTGCCAGCCGTTCCCACGTTGACGCGCAGGCCCTTGAGCTGAGGCAGTCCATCGAGCTGGCCCTTTGTTTCATTGATGGCCCGCTTCTTGATTGCATCCGTCCGGTAAAAAAGCCATATCGGTTCAACGAACAGGCTGCCTAGCGATACCAGGTCGTCCGCATCGTTGGGCCGCAGGTCCGCTGTGCCTCCCTGCACAAACGCCACATCGGCCTTGCCGTCGCGCAGCAATTGCAGGTTGTGTGATGAACCCTCACTGGGTAGCAGTACGACGTCGATGCCATCCACTGCGAGCGCTGTCTGATAGCGCTTGCCGAACTCTTCGTACGCACTTTGCGCGGGGCCGGTCGCGAGTGTCACCGTTTTGGGTGGATTGGGGTTGAGCCACCAATACGCAAACACCAGCAGGCCGATGCCCAAAAAAGCGAGCGGACCCGCAGACACGATCAGATCGCGGAGTGACAGCAGGGTGTTGCGAAAAGCCTGGGGCATGGGATGGGTGTTGAAGTTGACGGAGGCTAACCCGTGTCCGAGCGCCAGCGCGGGAAACGTCGGTCTACTCATTGAGTGGTTGCGTGCGCCCCCGGCAGGGTTTGCCGAGGACGCTTGCCAGAGCACTTTTGAATCAAGACTTGCCGCTGCGCCGGTGGCGCTCGTAAGCCACGCATTCTGCGATGGACAGTTGGTCATTCTGGTCCGTATCGGCCGACTGGAAAAAAGCCATGCGGGCTTCGACAACTTCCTTGAACGACAGCTTGCCGTCACCGTCCTTGTCGATCGCAGCCAGCCGCTTCAGGCGACCTTTCCCCATGCGTGGCACCTGTGCCAGGTCAGCGAGCTGGACGTAGCCCGCGGCGTCTGGAGACAGGTTGTGCCAGCTTTGCACGATATCTTCGTGAAACTCATCCAGCGACACGCTCCCGTCGTGGTTAAGGTCGGCAGACGAGCAGATGGCTTGAAGCCGGTTCGCCAAGGAGCGGGCAGCGGGTTTTGCGCCCTGCGCTGCCGCAGCCTTGGGTGGCGAGGTAGGTGACGACACTGGCGCCGCACCTGTCTGGGCGACTGCGGGGACTGCAAACGAGAGTGCACTGGCAGCGGCGGCAATACACAGCATGTGCCGAAGGCGCAGCGTGTTGTTCAATGTGGTCTTGATCATCATGGGGGACTCCTTACCACCACCAGCGCTGGCTGGGGCTGCGGTTGCATGACCACACCATGGTGGGCGTCCCTTGGTGGATCCGGCCATCCTCCGCATCCAGACATTTGCCGTTCATTTGGTTCACGATCTGCCCGCCACGTGTGCTCCAGCTCTGGCTGCGTGAGCCCGAGCAAGACCACAGAACGACCCGCGCGCCATCGCGTGGGTCGCCCCGGTCCACGTCCACGCACAGGTCCCGCACGCGAATCTCTCCTCCGCGCCCCACGCTGAAGCGCTGGGATGCGGTGCCGTTGCAGTCAAACACCTGCAGGGCGGTGCCGGCTCGGATATTGCCCTTGGTCACGTCCAGACACAGGCGGCCGTCTACGCGGATCTCGCCACCGCGGCCACTGCTTGCACCGCCATAGTCTGGATATTCGGGCTGCCGGTCGTTGTCGTGCCGGTTGTGGTTGGCCAGCAGCGCAATGCCTGCGATGGCTGCGACTGCCGCTATCGCCGCGCCAGCGTTCGAACTGCCGCCGTTGCTGGGCGCGGGGTAGCTGCGGGTGACTTTGAAGCGGCCGCCACATCCGCCGTTGGTCCACAGTTCCCGATTGGTCAGGTCATAGCCCCAGGTTCGGTTAAAGCGGCATGCACCTTGGGTTTGCTCGCTCAGGTCTACCTGGGTGGTGTCTTCTGGCAGGCGGTAGGACGTGTAACCGCCATTTGAGCGCAGGTCCACCAGTGGGTCCTGAGCCAGCGTGGCTTGCGTGTGCAGGAGCAAGGGCAGGCACAGTATCCAGGCGCGCCGCAGACGGGTCGGGTTGTTCATGGTTTCCTTGTTACAAAAAAAGGATGTGGCAATGGGCGCCATCGTTGGCATGGGGCGCGGCGGTGGTTGTGCTGGTTCAGCCGCCCGCGTTGTTTACCCCAACTCCCCCGCCCAAGGCAAGTACAAACCTTCTGCCGTGGTGATGGAGCGTGCGGCCCGGGCCGCACGGGCCGTGGCAATGGCCGTGGCTTCTGCGGCCATGGTGGCCAGCACCATCATGCCCAGGGTTTTGCCTGCCCGGCCTGTGCCCAGGCTGAACAAGGTGTCGCCGTCGGACATCGTGTGCACCGGGTTGATGCTGCGGGCCAGGCCGTCGTGCGCGGCCACGGCCAGGCGGTGGGCCTGTACCTTGGTGATGACCGCATCGGTGGCGACGACGCCGATGGTGGTGTTGGTACCCGCCAGCAGGGGCTGCGGCGGGTCGCCACGTAGCAGGGCGCGGCGGGTGTCGCGCAGACGCAGGCCGTCGTCGGTGCGGGCACCGGCAATCACCTGGGCCGTGTCGGGGTCGATCACATCGCCCAGGGCATTGCAGGCAATCAGCGCCCCCACGGTCACCCCGTCTACTGTGACGGAGGCTGTGCCAATGCCACCTTTCATTGCGCGCTGGATACCAAAAATTTTGCCCAGCGCCGCACCGGTGCCCGCGCCCACATTGCCTTCGGCCGGGTCGGCGGTAGATGCCGCATCACAGGCGGCGTAGCCTGCAGCGGCGTCGGGGCGAATGCGCATGTCGCCCACCAGCAGGTCAAACAGCACGGCGGCGGGCACGATGGGCAGGCGGCCCACGGCCACGTCAAATCCAATATCGCGCTCTTCGAGCCAGCGCACCGCGCCGGTGGCGGCGTCCAGCCCCCAGGCGCTGCCGCCCGCCAGCATGATGGCGTGCACCCTGTCCACCAGGTTGGAGGGGTGCAGCAGGTCCGTCTCCCGTGTGCCCGGCGCCGCGCCACGCACGTCCACACCGGCCACGGCGCCTTCGCGCGTGATGATGACGGTGCAGCCTGTGGGGCGGCGGGTTTCGGTGAAGTGACCCACCTCGATGCCCGCCACGCGGGTGATGCTGCCAGCGTCGCCGGCCAGAACGTGTTGTGAACTCATGGCGGGAGATTATGGTACCCGGGCGCCGCGCCGGGTTTGCGCGACGTCAGCCGTGCGGGGAGGCGCTCACGGCGCCTTTTCGATCTGCTTGACGTGGTACGCACCGTTCGCCTGCTCGGCCTGAAAACGCACTTTGTCACCGGGTTTGAGGTCGCCCAGCACGCTGGCGTCCTGCACGCGAAACACCATGGTCATGGGGGGCATCTCCAGGTTCTTGATCTCGCCGTGCTTCAGGGTGAGACGCAGTGTGCGTGGGTCCCACCGGGTGATTTCGCCTTCGCTCAGCGGTGCTTGCTGCGCCGAAGTGGCTGATGAGGCCGATGAGGCCGGATGGTGGCTGGTGTGGCTGTCTGAAGTTGCGACGGCGGGCGCTTGCGCCAGAGCGGCCCCGGCGCCCAGAATGAGCAAGCTGGCGGCAAAGGGGATGGAGAAGAGGTATTTTTTCATGTCGATGCCTTCTTGTTGTGGCTGTTGAATACGCGGGTGCTGCCGTCGCGCGCCACCAGCAGCACGTCGTATGGGTCACGCTGGTTGCCATACGCGGGGCCATCCATGCCAGGCGATCCGACCGGCATGCCGGGTACGGCCAAGCCCAGAGCCTTGGGCTTTTGCAGCAGCAGGGTACGTACGTCGCTGGCGGGGACATGGCCTTCCACCACATAGCCGCCCACGAGGGCAGTGTGGCAAGAGCCCAGCTTTTGCGGCAGGCCCAGGCGTGCGCGCACGGCGTTGTTGCCGGTGTCATGCACCTTCACGGCAAAACCATTGGCCTGCATGTGGTCCACCCAGTCCTGGCAGCAGCCGCAGTTGGGGTCTTTCCAGACTTCAACCGCAGTAGGAGCGTTGGTGGTTGCCCGGGACATGCCCGGTAGCAGGGCGATGGCCACACCGGCGCCCAGCAAAGGCAGGGCGGTGGTGAGCCATTGGCGGCGCGCAGGGTTGGCTGAGGTGGCTGAGGTGGCTGGGTTGGCTGCGGTGGATTCAGAGCGATTGCGTAGCGGGGTCATGTGTCTCTCCTGGCGTTATTTGTTGTTGCGTGGCAGCACGGTGATCGTCCCTGTCATGCCCGCCTGGTAGTGGCCGGGGATCAGGCAGGCAAAGTCAAAGCGACCTGCGCGGTTGAACTGCCACACGATGTCACCGGTTTTCCCCGTCGCCACATGGGCCATGTAGGGTTCGTCGTGCTCCATGCCGGGGTGCTTTTTCATCATCTCGGCGTGCGCGTCCAGCTCGGCCTTGGTGCCGATCACGATCTCGTGCAGCACCTTGCCTTTGTTCTCAGCACGCAGCCGCACGGTGTCGCCCTCGCGCACTTCGATGTGGTTCGGGGCAAAGCGCATGTCGTCGGTCATGCGGATGGTGATGGTGCGGCGCACGGCCTTGGTATCGCCTGCAATGCCCCAGTCCTTTTGTTCTTTGACGACCGGGGTGTTTGACGCCGTGTGTGCAGAGTTTTCATGCCCAAAAGAGGCGTTAGCGCTTATCCATAAAGCGCTAATAGCTATTAATTTAATAGTATTCATGGCATTTGCTGATGGTTGGGTTCAGTGCTGGTGGCCGCTGGCAGCGGGTTTGCGTGCGTTGGCTGCGCCGGGAGCGGTGCCGGGCGTGTCCGTGCGCACGGGGCGCAGTGCGGCGGCGGGCGCGCCCTGCCATTCGTAGGCCACCGTACCGGCAGGTTGCTTGAAGTCACCCGGGTCTCGGTAGTCGCCCGCAGGTTGGTTGGCGCGCACCTTGAGCGTGGTGAACATCCCGCCCATCTCCAGCGGGCCAAACTGCCCGGTGCCAGTCATCATGGGAAAGGTGTTGTCCGGCAGCGGCATCTCCATGGCGCCCATGTCGGCCATGCCGCGCTCACCCATCACCATGTAGTCGGGCACGATCTTCTGGATCTTGCCGACCAGGCCCCGGTGGTCCACGCCAATCATGGTGGGCACGTCGTGCCCCATGGCCCCCATGGTGTGGTGGCTCTTGTGGCAGTGCAGCGCCCAGTCGCCCAGCTCATCGGCAATGAAATCCACCTGCCGCATCTGGCCCACAGCCACGTCGGTGGTTACCTCAGGCCAGCGCGCGCTTTTGGGCACGGGGCCGCCGTCGGTGCCGGTCACTTCGAATTCGTGGCCGTGGATGTGAATCGGATGATTCGTCATGGTGAGGTTGCCGATGCGGATGCGCACGCGCTCACCCTGCCGCGCCACCAGGGGGCTGATGGCGGGGAACACGCGGCTGTTCCAGCACCAGATGTTGTGGTCCAGCATGGTGTTGACCTTGGGGGTCATGCTGCCGGGCTCTACGTCAAACGCGTTGAGCAAAAACGCGTAGTCGCGCTGCACCTTGGCGATGTGCGGGTGGGTTCCCTTGGGGTGGGTGATCCACAGGCCCATCATGCCCATGGCCATTTGAACCATCTCGTCGGCATGGGGGTGGTACATGAACGTGCCGGGGCGACGCGCCACAAACTCGTACACAAAGGTTTTGCCCGGCTGGATGGCAGGCTGGGTGAGCCCGCCCACGCCGTCCATGCCGTTGGGCAGGCGTTGGCCGTGCCAGTGGATGGTGGTGTGCTCGGGCAGCCGGTTTGTGACGAAGATGCGCACGCGGTCGCCCTCGACCACCTCGATGGTGGGGCCTGGGCTCTGGCCGTTGTAGCCCCACATGTTGACCATGAAGCCGGGGGCCACCTCGCGCACCACGGGCTCGGCCACCAGGTGAAACTCCTTGACGCCGGCGTTCATGCGCCAGGGGGCGGTCCAGCCGTTCAGGGTGACCACGGGGTTGTAGGGGCGGCCCGTGGGCGGATGCAGGGGCGGCGCGGTGTCGGCGCTGGACTGCGTGGCGGGCTCGGGCAGCGCGGCCAGGGCCACACGGCTGACGGAGGCAGCGGCCACGGCCGTGGCGGCGCCAGAAAAGAAATTGCGGCGGTTCATGTCAGTGGCCTTGTGGGGTGGTGGTGGCTGCTGCGCCAGATGGCAAACCTTGCAATGCGCCAGGCGACGTACCCGTGAGCGCCAGTTGCAGATCGGTCTCGGCCAGCCAGAAGTCGCGCTGGGCTTCGATGGCGTTGGCTACGGCCTGGGTGCTGTTGCGGGCTTCGGCCAGCATGTCCCACACGCTGGCCAGCATGCCGTTGTAGCGCAGCGTGGTCTCGTCACTGATGAGCTGGCGCAGGGGCACGACTTCAGCCTGTTGCTGGCGCGCAAGATCGAGCGCAGTGCGGTAGGTGAGCCAGGCGGCGCGTACCTCGCTGCGGGCCCGCACAGCGGTGTCTTGCAGCTGAGCGGCGCTTTGCTCCACCTCGGCCTGCGCTCGGGTGCGTGCGGCGCCGCCCCAATCGAACAGGGGCAGGGGCAGCTCGATCTCCCAGCCGCGTGTGATCTCTCTGTGGCCACCATCGCGCTCTGTCGCGGTGTTGCGGCTGTAAGCCAGGCCGATGTCGCCAAACACGGCCCCCGCACCGCTCCAGCCCTGGCGGGTGGCCTGGGTGTCGAGCTGGCGGCGGGCGGCCTGTACATCCAGCCGCTCGCGCAGCGCTGTGGCTTCGATGCCGTGGGCGGGCAAGGCGGTGGCGGGCAGCGGCGGCAGCTGACTGGCCAACTGGTACTGAGTCTGCAGCCCCCACACACCCATGCGGCGGTTGAGCTGTTCGCGCTCGGTGGCGGCGGCCAGCCGGGCGCGCGCGCGCTGGCGGGTGGCCTCTTGCAGCACGGCCTGTTCGCGGGCCTGCTGCAGGCGGCTCCAGTTGCCCACCTGCACCATGCGGCGGGCCAGCTCGGCCCCGGCCTCTGCCGCTTCGACCATGCGGTCGTGTGTGGCGGCCACCTGCTCGGCAGCCACCGCACGCAGCCAGGCGCGGCGGGTATCTGCGGCGAGCGTGACCACGTCCTGCGCAGCTTGCAGCGTGGCAATCTGCAGACGCTCGGCCTGCCGGGCGGTGCGCCAGGGCAGGGTGATGAGGTCGATCAGGCTGAAGGCCAGAGTGCGCTCGATTTCGCGCTCGTGGCTGTTGGTGAATTGCCCCAGCGCCAGGTGTGGGTTGGGCAGCGTGATGGCCTGCACGCGTTCGGCATCGGCCACGCCCAGTGCGGCCAGACGCCCCTGCAGGCCGGGGTTGTTGAGCAGGGCGATGCGCACGGCGGCGTCTTGGGTGAGGGGCTGGGCGAGCCAATCCCTGACGGACTGCTGCGCCGCGGAGCGGGCGGCAGCGTCTGCCGGTGGTAGCGCGGCTTGTACAACGCCTGTGCGGCCAACCGACAGCGCGGCCACGTCGCCCCGCAGGCCATCGGGGGAGACGCTGGCGCAGCCGACCAACACGGTTGCTGCGGCCACAAGCGTGAGGCGGTGCACGGTGCTCATGGTTTGCCCCCGTGGGTGGGGTGGTGGCTGTGGGCGGGGTTTTTGGCAGCGTCGCCGCCGCCATGTATCCCCCGGTGATCCGGGGCCTTGGGCGTGGGCGTGGCCCCAGCCGCTGGCGCCGCGTTTTGCCGGGTCTCCCATGCCACGATGTCTGCGTGGCCGCGCGGAAAGGCGCCTACGGCGTCATGCGCTTGCTGCCACGAAGGCGCGGACGGCGTTGCGGCACTAAGGGGCGGCTGAGGAGACAGGCTTTGGTATGTGATGGGTGCAGTGGCCGCATCTGGGCGAGCTGCATCGGCCGCATCGGCAGTGATGGGGACTTGTGCTACCGCGAGCAGCGGCACGAGCAGGGCAAGGCAGGCCACGTGCCGGGGCCGCAACGGCCACAGCAATAGCAACAAAAAATGGGGGGCAGGGGCGCGCATGGCGATCTCCAGACAACGAACAAGGCATTGCGCTGCCGCCTGAAGCCCGCTGTGTATGGCGCAGGCTCAGGCATCGGCAGACGCACTTCGGGCGTCAGAGATCAGGCGATGGGTGGTTTGATGACCAGCGCCGCAGGGACGCTGTCAAAAGGAGCGGCAGCAAGCGGAAGCGAGTTGCCCACCGGGGCAAAGGCCAGCGTCATCCGTGAAGGCGTGTCCAGCATGGCCGAGTGGCAGATTTCGCAGGCGGAGCAGGTCGCCGAGTGTTGGTCGTGCGCCGCGCAATCAGCGCCGTCCTGGGCGTTCGCGTCATCGCAGGGCGACTGCACGGTATGTGCGTCGTGGTGGTTGGCGTGGGCCGGGTCGGCAGAACCCAGCAGACCTGAAGCGGATACGGCAGCAGCAGCGTGGTCCCCTTGCAGTTCATCCTGGATCGGATCGTGCATTTGGGTATGGGTTTGGGTTTGGGTTTGATGCTGTTGGTCCAGCCCAAAGGTCAGCAATGGTGGCAGGACCCCCGCAGCCATGGCGGTCCCGGTGAGGCCGCGCAGGACCAGCACCACCATTAGAACGAAATAAAGGCCGCGACGCATCGTTGAATGATAAGGCGACTGCGCGATGGTTCCCAACCATACCTAAAGATGACCCGAAAACTGCATTGCATGAGGGCAAACCCGGCCAAATTGTCGGGTGAATATGGGCGGGGGAGCGCTAACATGTTACGGGGGTGTTACGTCCAAGAACCCGGGTGTGTGTGACAGGCGCCCTCTTGTGGCCGATTTTTGCCCGGAGGTAGGTATGCCGTCTTGGTTTGCGGAAACGTGGGGCACGCTCCCCGCGCGGATACGCTGGCTGGTGCTGGTCGCCACGCTGCCTGGTGTGCTGCTGGTGGTGTACCAGGCACGAACCCACCGCATGGATGCTATTGCCACGGCGCAAGACAGGGCGCGGCACACCCTGCAGTCGGTCGCTGGTAGCCAGCAGCGTCTCATCAACAACACCCGTCTGTTTCTGCAGCAGCTTGCATCCATGCCGCAGGTGCACCAGCCCGAGCTGGCGCAGTGCGGGCAATACCTTGCAGAAGTGCTGGCGCTCAACATGAGCTATGTCAACGTGGGTGTGCCACGCGCCGATGGTGACCTGCTGTGCAACGCGCGCCCGCTCAAATCCCCCGTGAATGTGGCGAACCGCCCGTATTTTCAGCAAGCCATCACGGCGCGGGAGTTTTCCGTGGGCAGTTTCCAGATCGACCGTGCGGCGCAGGTGGCCAGCGTCAACTTTGCCTATCCCGTAGTGCCGCCCGGCAGTGCGGATGTCGTGGGTGCTGCCGTGGCTGTGGTGTCGCTGGAGTGGTGGAGTCTGCAGCTTGCGGACCTGGGCTTGCCCGACGGTGCGGTGGCGCGCGTGTCGGATCCAGACGGGCGCGTGGTGGCCCGCTTCCCGCCCGATGCCCGCGAACTGGGGGCACCGTTTGCGAATGCGGAGTTTCGCGCCATGCTGATGCAGACCCCGCTGGGGCTTGAGCACCGCAGCACGGCGGAGGGCGGGCGCGAACTGCTGGTGTTCCAGCCGCTCATTGAATCCGGTGGCCAGTCCGTGGCCACGATGAGCCTCACGGTGCCGCTGGAAAGTCTGTACGCGGCGGCCAACCGGCGCATGTGGACCGAGATGATTTTCTTGGTGCTGGGCGTGATGGTGTCATTTGCGCTGGCGCAGTTGGGCGTGCGCCGCGGTGTGGTGCAGCCGCTCAATCAATTGCTGAGCGCCACCGATGAGTTGGCCGCGGGCCGTTACGTATCGAGAACATCGGGCTCCGGCCTCCAGGAGCTGACAGAGCTGGGCCGACGGTTTGACCGCATGGCGCAGACCCGACAGACGGCAGAGGCGCAATTGCGTCAAAGCGAAGAGAACCTGGCCATCACCCTGCATTCCATCGGCGACGCGGTGGTGGCCACGGATGAAAAGGGATGTATCACCCGCATGAACCCCGTGGCCGAACGCCTGACCGGCTGGCCGTTGAAGCAGGCCCAGGGCAGGCCGTTGACGGAAGTCTTTCGGATCGTTAATGCCAGCACGCGTGAGCCCGTCCTCGACCCCGTGCAGACGGTCATGGCCAAGGGCAAGGTGGTGGGCCTGAGCAACCACACTACCTTGCTGGCGCGCGGTGGGGCGGAGTACCAGATTGCTGACAGCGCCGCGCCCATTCGCAACCCGCAGGGAACCATTGTGGGCGTGGTGCTGGTGTTCAGCGATGTGTCTGACTCGTACCGGGTACGCAAGCAACTGGAGGACAACGAAGCCCGTTTCCGGACGCTGGCGGCGCTGTCCTCAGACTGGTATTGGGAGCAGGACGCGCAGTTCCGCCTGGTTCATGTAGACGGCAGCGCCCAGGACCGCCCCATGGAGGAGGCTGCCCTTCACATCGGCAAGACGAGTTGGGAGCTGCCGACCCTCGGGGTGAGCAAAGCGCGCTGGCAAGAGCACCGTGCACTGTTGGAGCGGCACGAGGAGTTCCGCGATTTCGAGTTTCTGCAATACGGGCAATCGGGCCGGGCCTACTGGGTTTCCGTCAGCGGCACGCCAATTTTTGACGAGAGCGGCCAGTTTTGCGGGTACCGGGGTGTGGGCAAGGACATCACCGCGCGCAAGCGTTCCGAAAACGAACTGCGCATCGCAGCCATCGCTTTTGAATCGCAAGAGGGCATGATCGTTGCGGACTCCGATACCGTCATCCTGCGCGCTAACCGGTCCTTCACCAAGATCACAGGCTACGGCGCCAATGACGCCATTGGCAAGCGGTGCAACCTGCTCGCATCGGGCCACCACGACAAGGCCTTTTATGACGCCATGTGGACCTGCCTGCGCGACGATGGCGAGTGGAAGGGCGAGGTCTGGAACCGCTGCAAGAGCGGCGAGGTGAACCTTCATTTCATGGCCATCACGGCGGTGAAAGACGAGCAGGGTGCACTCACTCACTATGTCGCCACTCTCAGTGACATCACCCAGCGCGCGCAGGCGGCCCGAGAGATCGAACACCTGGCCTTTTACGACCCCCTCACGCACCTGCCCAACCGACGCTTGATGATGGACCGGCTGCAGCAGGCTTTTTCCACCAGCGCGCGCACGGGCTTGCAGGGGGCCTTGTTGTGCCTGGACCTCGATCACTTCAAGACACTGAACGACACCCTTGGCCATGACATGGGTGACGTGCTGCTGCAGCAGGTGGCGCACCGCTTATCGGGATGTGCGCGCGAGGGTGACACGGTGGCACGACTGGGGGGGGACGAATTTTTGGTGCTGCTGGAGGACTTAGGCGCATTGGCCACCGACGCTGCCGAGCAGGCACAGGATATGGGTGAGGCGATTCTTAAAGCGCTGAACCAACCCTATCAATTGGCCTCTCACCATGTGCACAGCACCACGAGTGTGGGCGCAGTGTTGTTCACCGGCCAGAGCCAGACCGTGGAAGATCTTGTCAAGCACGCTGACCTGGCGATGTATGCCGCCAAGACGGCTGGGCGCAACAGCATCCGATTTTTTGACCCCATGATGCAAGCCGCCGTCACGGCCCGAGCAGAACTGGAAAATGACCTGCGTACAGCGCTGGATCAGGGGCAGTTCACACTGCACTATCAGGCCCAGGTGGGCTGCGGCGAGCACATCCTGGGGGCAGAAGTGCTGATCCGCTGGCACCACCCCACGCGCGGGCTGGTGCAGCCCTTCGAGTTCATTCCGTTGGCCGAAGAAACCGGGTTAATCCTTCCCATTGGTCTGTGGGTGCTGCAGACGGCCTGCGCTCAACTGAAAAAGTGGCAGGACAACCCTGCCACAGACCGCCTTCAGTTAGCGGTGAATGTGAGTGCAAGGCAGTTCCGTCAGGCCGATTTTATGGAGCAGATCGTGGCTGTCCTGCGGCACACGGGCGCGCGGCCCGACCGCTTGAAGCTGGAGCTGACGGAAAGCCTGGCGCTGGATAACGTGGACGACACCATCGCGAAGATGAATGCGCTGCGCAGCCTGGGCCTGCGGTTTTCGATGGACGACTTTGGTACTGGGCAATCGTCGCTGTCTTACCTCACGCGGCTGCCGCTGGACCAGCTCAAAATCGACCAGAGTTTTGTGCGCAACATTGGCATACAGCAAACCGATGCACTGATCGTGCAAACCATCATCGGCATGGCGCACAGCCTGGGCATCGATGTGATCGCGGAAGGGGTGGAGACCGAGGAGCAGCGCGCGTTTCTGGAGTGCCACGGCTGCAGTCTGTGGCAGGGCTACCTTTTCAGCAAGCCGGTGCCGCTGGAGAGTTTTGAGCAGTTGACGGTGCAACTGCTTGCATCGCGTACCTAACGCGGGCTCGCAGGCTCGAACGCTCAGTGTGCCTAGGGATACGGCGGAACATGCCCACCTTGGGCCAGCGCGCTGGCCACGGCAAACATCAACTCCAGGTTGATTTGTTCGGGGTCGCGTGGCACCAGGTCGTAGTGGCACAAGGTGCCTATCAGCAGTCCGCTGGAATCCATGACCGGAACGCCACAGTAGGTGGGCACAACCTCGCGGGCCGCGTGACCTTCGGTGCGCGGGTCTAGCAGGGCATGGGCGGTTTTGAACACGCCTTTGGTGTCGCGCACGTAGCAACAGTAGGTTGCTGTATCCGCTACCTCCTGGGCGCGCACGGTGCTTGTATTTTCCTTGTCGAAGTGCACGGCGGCATTGGCCTTGCCATCTTGAAAGCGCCAGATGCCGATGAAACGGTAGTCTGTGAGGCCGACCAGATAGGCCAGTGCGTCGCGCACGCCATGGGTGCTGAGGATAGCATGGAATTGCTCAAAATCACGTACGGTATTGACTAGGGCCACGGCCACTCCAGTGCGGGAAACGGTTGCTGAGGGCAGCATTTTACGTGGCACGTCTTGGCGCAGGCGGGTGCAGAAGACAACTGCGCAAGGGATGGACAGTGGGGCTTACAGGATGTTCACCGTTTCGCAAAGACCTGCTGAAGGGCGTGAGCACATTTTTACGTGCCCATGTACCGTCCGGGTCGGTGGTTCATGGCCAACACCAAGTTGAGCGCGACGGCTCCGGCAATGGACCACGCCACCCGCAGGGGGTCAACTGTCCAAAGCGCCAGCAACAGGATGCAGCAGTCCACAGCCATCTGGATCTTGCCAGCCCGCCAGCCATAGCGGTCCTGCAGGTACAGCGCAGCGATACCCACGCCTCCCAGGCTGCAGCGATGCCTGAACAGCACCAAAAACCCCGTGCCTGTGATCAGGCCGCCCGCAATGGCCGCGTACAGCGGTTGCAACTGGGAAAACTGCAGAAACTGCGACTGCAGTTCTGTCAAAAGCGACAGCAGCAAAACTGCCATGAAAGTTTTTACGGTAAAAGCGCGCCCCAGCTTTCGCAAAGCCAGCCAGTAAAACGGCAGGTTCACCACGAAAAATAATTTACCAAAGCTGATGCCCGTGGCGTAGTGCAGCAAAAATGCCAGCCCCGCTGTCCCGCCAGTCAGCAAGCCGGCGCTGGTAAAGAACGCAACACCCACTGAAATCAGCAGCACCCCGGTGAAGATGGCCACCCCGTCTTCGACCAAAGTGTGGGGCGTGGTTGCAGGAGTTGCGGCTGGTGCGGTGGGATGCGGGTTCGAGGTGGCGGGCGAGCTGGACATGGTGCAGTTAAACGCGTGAAGAGGCGGGCAGGCGCTGCCAAAGCGGGGGAGGCGGGTGGCAAATTGAACCACGCAAGACCTGTGCCTTGGTTGTCACGCGTCAAGAGATCGTGCAGCGTGATCGGCTACAAAAGCCGCCCTTCGTGGCGCTTTGATCAGCCTGTCAAGCTCGCCTCCCACTTGTAACACCTGCAACGCCGCAGTGGATCTTTCGGGCGGTCATGGCGTTCCTGCGAAAATAGCGGGCTTTGCCCACTGGGGATCCGTTCCCTGATGCGGGCGCGCCTTGGGGGCTCTCCAGGCGCTGCCAGCACAGTGAATGGCCTTCCCAGGATGTTTCTGCACCACCCCATCAACAGCTCCAGACTTGTGGTTCTGCTCCAGCAATGGGCGCGGCAGGACGGAGAGCGGCCGGGGCAGTCGCCATCGCAACCCGTGAACACCAATGTTGCGGAGCACCTGGCCCAGTGGCTGAGCACGGTGGATGCCGTCAAACTCAGCCGGGCGCTGCATGCCATTGAGACGTTGCCTAGTAACGCGCGGTCGCTGGGGAAAAAGCAAGTGGTCGACTTGCCTGCGCTTGATCGCCTGTTCGAGAAGACCAGGGCGGATCTGCACGCGCTGGTTACTGCCAAGGTTGCAGCCCGCAAACCCCTGCGTGCCCGGGCTGACAACACGCCCGTGCAAGCGCCCGACCCTCAGGCCGAGGCTGACTATGCGGCCCACGGCCCGCGTTATCTGGATCTGCAAAAGCAGATGGACACACGGCTTTTGACCTTGCGAGTGCAGGTTCGCCATGCACTGTCGCAAGGGGCTGCAGGACTGCAGCAATTGGCGGCGCTGGACGCTGTCATGGAGCAAATGCTCGACGCCCGCGAGCAGCGGCTTTGGGCATCGTTGACGGGCCATCTGGAGCGGCGCCTGGCGCACCGACATCACAAGCACCTGGAAGCGCTGCAACACAGCGGCGTCGCCGATCAACCGCTGCGCTGGCGCCAGCCTGGCGGCTGGCTGTGGGCCTTTGAACAAGATTTACAGGCGTTGCTGATTGCAGAACTGCAAGTGCGCCTGCTGCCGATAACGGGGCTGCTTGAAGCCGCCCACAATGAGAAAACAGGACTACAGGAATGAACAAGAGTGTGATGGCAGCCATTTTTGCGGCGGGCTTTGCCGTAGTGGCCTGGGTAGGTTGGGGTTTTGTCGGCGCCAGCCCGCTGGCGCTGGGGATGACGGTGTTGATTGGCGGGGTCTATCTGGTGGGTGCATACGAGTTGATGCAGTTCCGGGCAGCGACCGCCTCGTTGGCGACTGCGCTGGGCCTTGCCGACAGATCTGCGGAGCCCGTGGCGGACCTGGGGGAGTGGCTGAACCGCTTGGCACCTTCGCTGCGCAACCCGGTGCGCCAGCGCATCGAAGGCGAGCGCGTGGCCTTGCCAGGCCCCGCACTCACGCCGTATCTGGTGGGGCTGTTGGTCATGCTGGGCATGCTGGGCACGTTCCTGGGCATGGTGGTTACATTCAAGGGCGCTGTTTTTGCACTGGAGACCTCGTCCAACCTGGAGTCGATCCGCACCGCGTTGGCCGCGCCCATCAAGGGCTTGGGCCTGTCGTTTGGCACCTCGGTGGCTGGCGTGGCGGCGTCTGCCGCGCTGGGCTTGTTGTCTGCCATGAGCCGTCGTCAGCGGGTAGACATTGCCCGCCTGCTGGATGCGCGGATACCTGCGTTGTTTCGACCGTTCTCGGTGGCGCACCGTCGGGACGAAATGGTCCTCGCTCTCCAGACTCAGGCCCATGCCCTGCCGCTGATAGCTGAACGCCTGCAGGGGTTGATGGAGGGGCTGGAGCGCCGTAATGACCAGCTCAATGCGCAACTGCTGGCCCAGCAGCAAGACTTTCACCGTGAGGCTTCATCCGCCTACACGCAACTGGCTAGCACCGTCGGGGCCTCATTGCAAGACAGCTTGAGCGCCAGCGCGCGCCAGGCGGTCGACGCGATTCACCCCGTTGTAGAGCAGGCAATGACCACGCTGTCTCACGAGGCGCAGCGCTCGCACGAGCGCCTGCGGGAGGCGACCAATGCGCAATTGCAGGCGCTCACGGCCCAGTGGGAGGGTACAGCGCGCCAGGTGGCCGACACCTGGACCTCCGCGTTGCACAGTCACACACAGACACAGGACGCATTGGTGGCACAGCTCGACGGAGCGATGCAGACCGTCGCGCACGCGTTTGACCAGCGATCCAGCGCGCTGCTGGCATCACTTCAGGACTCTGCTGCGCAATCTCATGCGACCCAGGTGGCTGCCGACCAGCACCGGCTGGAAGGCTGGAGCCGCTCCATGGAGGCCATGACCCACTCGCTCAGTGCCGAATGGCAGCGTGCAGGAACGCAGTCAGTGGCGCAGCAGCAGGGTGTGTGCGCGGCGCTGGAAGCCACCGCCAAACAGCTTGACCACAGTTTGCTGGCTGCCACGCAGTCGTTTGAAGAGCGCTCTGGCGCGCTGCTGACCGCGTTGCAGGAGACGGTGGCGCAGTCGCACACCGCTCAGTTGGCGGCTGACCGGCAACGTGCGGATGACTGGAGCCGCTCCATGAACGCCGTGTCGGGCGCACTCTGTGATGAATGGCAGCGAGTTGGTGCGCAATCGGTGGCGCAGCAGCAGGGGGCAGTCCAGGCGTTGCAGACCGCAGCCACGCACATAACAGAACACGCCACCGATCAAGTGACCCGCGCGCTGGGCAGCGTAGCCAACTTGATGGAGCAGTCGGATGCACTACTGCGGTCCCGCTTGGAGTCCGAAGCCCAATGGGTACAGGCACAAGGCCAGCGCATGGACCAACTGACGGGCGTGTGGCGCACAGAACTGGTTGCGTTGCGCGATGCGGAGGCGCTGCGCGGCCAGGCTGCGGTAGAACGGCTCGACACGCTGCAGGCAGCCGTGGCGCAGCATTTGGCGACTTTGGGCGCGGCGCTGGAAGCACCCCTTACGCGCCTGCTGCAAACCGCTTCCGATGTGCCGCGGGCTGCGGCCGAAGTCATTACCCAGCTACGCCAGGAAATGACGCGGCTGAGCGAGCGCGACAACATCGCCTTGGCAGAACGCACGGCCATGATGGAGCAGGTGGGCACCTTGCTGCATTCGGTGAACGAGGCTGCCGTGCAGCAGCGCGCCGCTATCGATGGTTTGGTGGGCTCGGCCGCCCAAGTTCTGGAACAAGCGGGAGACCAGTTTGCACAGGCGCTTGGCACGCAGGCTGGCAAAGTGGATGAGGTAGCTGCGCATGTTGCTGCCAGCGCCGTAGAGCTTGCCAGTCTGGGCGAATCGTTCAGCCATGGCGTGGGTTTGTTCAGTGCCAGCAACGAGAAACTTATGGCAAGCCTGCAGGGCATGGAAGGGGCCATCGGCCAATCCATGAGCCGCAGCGATGAGCAACTGGCCTACTACGTGGCCCAGGCCCGCGAAGTGATTGACCTGAGCATTAGCGCGCAACAGGGCATTGTGGAAGACCTGCGCAGGCTGCATGGCACGGCGGGTGCGGGCAAGGTTGTCGCCCATGGAGTGGCCGCGTGAACGGTTTGGACGACACCTTGGACGAAGCCTCGGAGCAAACCTCTCCGGTGTGGGCGGTGTTTGGCGACCTGATGTCGGGGTTGTTGGGCGCATTTGTTCTCATCCTGGTCGGCGTACTCGTCGTGCAGATCGACCTGGTGGCCAGCTTGAAGCAAGAAGTGGAGAAGCGCCAGATGGAGGAGCAACGCCGCATGGCGCTCGAAAAGGCGCTGGCGATTCCCTTGGCCAGCGGCCGGGTGACCGTGAACAACGGACGCATTGGCATCAGTGGCAGCGTGTTGTTTGCGGCGGGCTCCGATGAGCTTCGCCCAGAAGGACGCCAACTGCTCAACAGCCTGGTGCAACCCCTCGTCGTGTACCTGCGCGAACGCGATGAAATGCTGATGGTGAGCGGATTTACCGACAACACCACGCTGTTGCGCGGAACCCATCAGCGCTTTGCCGACAACCTGGAGCTGTCGGCCCAGAGGGCGCTCACGGTTGCCCGCGCGCTCATTGACGAGGGCATGCCGTCTGCCCAGGTGTTTGCGGCCGCTTTCGGGGCCGAGCAGCCGGTGGCCGACAACGCAGACGAAAAAGGCCGTGCACAAAATCGGCGCGTGGAAATCGCCCCGGTGCCCAAGGCATCCAACGCAAAACCCGCCCGTGATGAGTGAGCCTACGCTGGAGTCGCTGCGGGCGCAGGACGCTCATCTTTACGACCCGGCGCGGTTTCACTACCTGGAGGTTTTGTCCCGGCGCCTGCAGACGCAACCAGCAACCGTGCAGAAGGTGCTGGCTCTCAGGCTGAGCGCTGCGGTGTCAGACTACGCAGGCCGTGCAATGTCTGCTCCTGCGGGCTCTGAAGCTGCAAAAGCGATGCCGCCGACGAGGTCCGCCCTCGCACAACTCAATCGCGAACTCACTGCCCGCGCCCAGTCCGATGCGGATGGCGTGTTGCTGAGTGATGGCGCCAATCTCTCGGACATGAAGAGCGTGCGCCAGTTCAGTGAGGTCTGGTCGAAGATATCTGCCGATCAGCAGGTGGTGCAGGCCTTGCACCGGGCACCAGAAAACGCGGGGCCCCTGAACTCGCAAAAGCTCATGCTCCGCTCATTGGACTTGATGCGCACGTTGTCTCCGGACTATCTGCGGCGATTCATCTCGCACATGGATTCCCTTCTGTGGCTGGAGGGTGCGAACACCAAACCAGTGCGATCAGTCGCGCGGAAAAGCCGGGCTGCGAAAACGAAACCGTGACTCTGCCGCCAATGCGCGCGGCGAGAGAGGCGGGCGCCATGGAACAAGGGCAGGGAAAATCGTTTGCTGTGGCGCACAGCAGCGGCTAAGTCTGTGTGGGTCAGATGCCGAATGGCACCCACCTTACTTTTTGGTCTGGTTCGAAATGTGTTGCTGAAGCAACTCGTTCGACTTGTCCAGTGCGTCGGCGGTCTCGCTCAGTTTTTGCTCCAACTGGTCTGTACGCTCCACAGCAGCCTGCAGATCGCCCTGCATGGCATCCGTTGGGATTTGTGTGGAAAGCACCGCGTGCACAACATCCAGCTCATCGGCCGTGGCCTTGATCTGTTCAGCGGTTTCCAAATTCTGGTTCAGAATTTCCGCCACTTCCGAGGATGGAGCTTGTTTCGTATCGCGGGGCATAAGTCGAACTCTATGAGGTTATTCAATCTACGTTGGCTACCGGGCAAGCGGCGCAACGGCCTACATGGCGATTGGGGGCTGCAGCGTAGATTGTAGGCAGCATCTCAACGAACGGACTATCCGGCTTCCTATGATGCCCCTCAATACCATTCTCGTCGAAGACAGCAAGACCATTCGGGACACTCTGGTGCCCGCGTTGGCAGAACTGGCAGATGCGCGCGTGATCGCCATTGCTACCACCGCAACAGGCGCCAAAGAAGCGCTGGAGCAGTGGGGCAGCCAATGGCAATTGATGGTGGTGGATCTGTTTTTGAGCGAAGGTTCAGGCATTGAAGTGCTTCAGGCCTTGAAACAACGCGCAGAGCCTAAAGCCGAGAACCAGCATGTTTATGTGCTCACCAACTACGCCACCGCCGATATGCGCCGCAGGTGCGAGCAATTGGGCGCCGATGGAATGTATGACAAATCGACGGAGCTTGATGCCTTCTTTGAATGCTGCTGCGCGTTGCCGCGGTGAGGGCCGTTTTCGGTAGGCAAAGCAACCAGGTATTTGGTCGATCTGTTGAACGCCTTTGGAGGATCGGGCCCACCGCAGGGCGGCTCTGCAGGCCCCCTACGACTGCTATGACGCGGTCTGACGGGTTTCGTCCAGCGCTTGCTGGATCAGTGCCGTAACTTCAGCGGGTGGATCCATCGGGTTGAACGCGCTGACATGGGCGCGGCCGCTGTTGCCAGCAGGCAAACGCTTAGCGAGATGTCCCAGCGGTACCAGGGCCAGTCGCAGCAGCTGGCCCATTACCTCGCGCCCATTGCCTTGCGCCCATGCCAAGTGCAGCATCGCAGTGTGCGCACGCAAATGCAGCGGCAGCGACGCTTGACCTAGGACATGCGCTGCCTCCAGCCAGCGCCAAATGATGTCCAGGGGAGGCTTTGGCTCGCTATCAGGACCATTCATGGGCCCATTCAACAAGTAGTCAAAAGCCTGGCGCATGTGGACGGGCGAGATCTTTGCCATGGCTTAGTGTCCGCGCGATGTGGAGATAGCTTCGCTCGCAAGCTCCCGCCGCGCCTGGCGGATTACGCTGGTACCGCCAGCGATGGCAAGCCAAGCCATGATCGCGGCCACTGCCAGATCGGGCCAGGCGCTGCCGGTGCCGAACACACCCAGTGCAGCGCCCATCACGGCGACGTTGCCCAGCGCATCATTGCGGGTGCACAGCCACACGCTGCGCATGTTGGCATCGCCGTCTCGGTAGGTGTACAGCAGCACCGCCACGCCCAGGTTTGCGGCCAGTGCCAGCAGGCCGATGGTGCCCATGGTGAAGGGTTCGGGGGCCGTGCCCTGCCAGGCACCCCAGACCACGCGGCCCGCCACGAACACGCCAAATGCCAGCATGCTGGCGCCTTTGACCAGTGCGGCCCGCGCCCGCCACGTGAGGGCCATGGCCAGCACCCACAGCGACAGCGCATAGTTGGCAGCGTCGCCCAAAAAGTCGATGGCGTCAGCCAGCAGGGATGCGGAGCCGGACTGCACGCCTGCACCCACCTCCACGGCAAACATGGCCGCGTTGACAATGAGCGCCACCCAAAGGATGCGGCGATAGCGGGGGTCGGCACTGGCGGGTGAACCGTGCAGGTGGCTGTCGTGGTTGTGGTGGCAATGGGCGGACATGGGGTGATCTCCAATCAGTGTTTTCAAAGCAATGGCATGATTTAAAACCTTAAAGTCACTTGAAGGTCAAGCCCATGGCGACAAATATTGCGCAATACCGGATTGGGGAAGCCGCCCAGCAATCGGGCGTGACTGCCGCCAACATCCGCTATTACGAAAAAGAGGGTCTGCTAGCACCGGGGCTGCGCAGTGACAACAGCTACCGCTTGTACGCCGGTACCGATGTGCACCGCCTGCGTTTTATTCGCCTGTGCCGCGCCATGAACATGTCCCTGGACGAGGTGCGCACCCTCTTGGCGCTGGACTGGAGCAAAAAGGAGGACTGCGACGCCGCGCGCGATACGCTGGATGAACACTTGCAGCATGTGCGGGCCCGCCTGGCAGAGCTTCAAGCGCTGGAGGCCGACCTGCTGGCGCTGCGCAGCCGGTGCGATGGATCGGACGCGCATTGCCACATCATCGAGGCGCTTCACGCGCGGGCCGATGCCCAGCCACTGGAGGCATCCGCCAGCTCCGGGCCGGGCAAGCGCCATGTCTGACGTCCGTCGCAGTGTGGGTGTGAGGACATGTTTCTCCCGGGGGATAAATACTCCTGTTTTGATAGCTGGTAGCGCTTTATGGATATGCGCTAGAGGTCAAAAACACCTAAATTTTTGTGCGATATGGCTTTAATAGCCTGCCGAACATGCGCCGCTATGATCCGGCCATGATTTCGCGCTTGCCCGGCCTCTCACTGCCCGAACGTGTGCTGAACACCGCGCGGCGATGGGCGGTGGCATGGTGGCGCATTCTGTATCTGGGCGCTGTGGTGCTGGTCTTGGTGTTGTCACCGTCCAGCTATGGCAAAGGCACGCGCAAGGCGCTTGCACGCCACTTGTATCTGGACACCGCCCCTGTGCTGCTGGGCTTCACGGTGCTGGCGGCACTGATCAGCCTGGTGCTCACACGCATCGTTGTCGTCACGGCACTGAGCTATGGTTTGTCGCGGTATGCCCTGGAGATGGTGATCCGCGTGCTGGTGCTGGAGCTGATCCCGTTGACCGCAGCGCTGTTTGTGGCCATGCGCTGCACCATCCCCAACGGCACTCAAATCTCGCGTTTGCGGCAGCTGGGGCGGTTTGATGCGCTGCGCCGTCACGGTTCAGACCCCGTGCGGGTGGAGTTGCTGCCCCGTGTCATCGCAGGCGTGTTTGCCAGCATTACCCTGGCGGCGTTGAGTTGTGTGGTGGCGCTGGTGCTGGCGTACCTGGGTGTTTACGGCTTTAACCTGGCCGGGTTGCCCAGCTATACGCGCATGTTTGGTCAGGTGTTCACGCCCAGTGTGACCATGGTGTTTGCGCTCAAGACACTGTTTTTCAGTCTGGCGGTGGCGCTGATCCCCATGGCGGCCGGCTTGCATGACACCGGCGAGCGCACGCAGCCTGATTCCGAACTGGGAGGCCTTGCGCGTATGTTTGCCGTGCTGCTGCTGATCGAGGTGGCCTCGCTCATGGGCAACTATTACTGATGCCCATGGCAGCCGGATGCATGCGACGCTTTCGTACCCCCTTCATTTGATGATCCCTACTGTCGCCCCAATGACCGATAAGAACCATCCCACCCACGACAGAACGCAGCCCCCGGTGCAGCCTGCAGGTCCGCCCGTGGAGGGCGAACGCCCGCCCGTGGAGACCTTGCGCCCCGTGGCTTATCTGGAGATCAAGGCGGCCGCGCTGCTGCTGTTCACGCTGGCGCTCATCGTCGGGTCGGGGATGTACCTTTTGTACGCACGGGGAGCTTTTGAGCCCACTCAAACCCTGGTGCTCACCGCTGACGATTCAGAAGGGGTCGTGGTGGGCATGGACATGACGTTCTCTGGCTTTCCCATAGGCCGCGTGCGCCGCATCGAGCTGGCCGACGAGGGCAATGCCCGCATCCTCATCGACGTGCCGCGCAAGGATGCGCACTGGTTGCGTGAATCGAGCGTGTTTACGCTGGTGCGCGGCATCGTAGGGGGCACCAACATCCGCGCCTACACCGGCATGCTGACCGACTCGCCGTTGCCCGATGGTGCGGTGCGGCCCGTGCTGCGTGGCGACGCCACGGCCGAGATTCCCCAGCTCATGTCATCCGCGCGCGAACTGCTGACCAACCTCAACGCGCTGACGGCGCAAGACGCTGCGCTGGGCAGCAGCCTGACCAATGTGCAGGCGCTGACTGAGCGCCTCAATGGCCCGGGTGGCATGTTGGGCGTGCTGATGGGCAACGAGGTGGATGCCAAAAGGCTCGTGACCACGCTTGATCGCACCAACGCATTGCTGGCGCGCATCGACGGCATGGCAGCGCGGGCTGATCGGCAGGTGTTTGGCAGCGACGGCAACAAAGACGCGCTGGTGCCCGAGGTGCGCGCCACCGTCGCCCAGCTCAATGGTTTGCTGGCGGACACCCGCACCAGCCTCAAAAAGGTCGATGCTGTCTTGGTAGAGGCCCAGGCCATCGGCGTCAACGCGAGAGAAGCCACCACCGACCTGGGTGCGCTGCGTGCCGAGGTGGAGAGCAATTTGCGAAAGGTGGAAAGTCTGGTGAATGAAATCAACCGCAAATGGCCCTTTGCGCGGGACACGGAGCTCAAGCTGCCATGAAGCAATCTGTAGTGATGACGGTGCAGCGATCGCTGTATGGGGCCCTTCTTGTCGGCACCATGCTGCTGGCGGCTTGCTCCAGCAAACCCCCTGTGCCGGACTGGCAGATGAACGCGCAGGGCGCGTCACACAAGGCCTTGGAGGCTTACCTGTCCGGCAACGCGCGCGTCGAAGCTTTGGAGTGGGACCGCGCTCGCGCCGAAGTCGCCCGCACCGGCCGACCGGATCTTCTGGCACGGTTGGAACTCATGCGCTGTGCTGCGCAAGTCGCCAGCCTGGTCATCGGCCCGTGTGAACGGTTTGAACCCCTGCGGGCAGATGCCGCGCCCCCTGAACTGGCGTATGCCGACTACCTGGCGGGGCGCCTGCAACCAGCGCAAGTTGCCCTGCTGCCAGAAGCCCAGCGCAAGGTGGCTGCGTCGGGCAATGTGGCAACACTGGCGGGCCTCGAAGACCCGCTGTCGCGCTTGGTGGCTGCAGGTGTGCTGTTCCAAACGGGGAAGGTCACCCCTGCGGTCATCGCTGAAGCGGCAGAGGTGGCGTCTGCACAGGGATGGCGCAGGCCACTCATGGCCTGGCTGACGCTGCAGGTGCAAAGAGCAGATGCGGCGGGAGATGCCCAAGCCGGGGCGTCATTGCGCCGTCGCCTCGCGGTGGTCGAGCAGGGCAGTCCCCTGCGTGAGTAGGCTAAGGAGGCTGTCCAATCGCGGTCCTTAGCCACGAAACCGCTCAGCGCAGACGGGCCTGCAACTGGGTTTCGATGTGCTCGCGCTCCGCCGCAAACTGCTGAGCGTCGATTTCGTTTGCTTCGTATTTGCGGGCCGTGGACAGCAACAGAACGGTGTTCTCCAATCGCGTGTCTTGCTGCAGCGACGAGGGCAACGCGGTCAGCCGGTCAAAGCTCTGTTTGTAGAGCTCGCTCCAGGTCAACATGCCCGCCTGGGCTTGAGCACGAGCGCTGTCATGCCAGCGTGTGAACTCTTCCAGCGCCACATCACGGGGGCTGGAGCATCCCGCCAAAGCTACCAGCAGCGCAGCAGCCACCAAGGGGCGAGATGCGGAGATAGATGAATAAAAACAGTCTGCAGAGATTCGAAAACGTGGTGTCACGATCGTCCTCCATTCTTTAATGCCACCGAACTGTCGGTGTGCAGCGCCGAATGGTACCCCGATGCTATCGTTTTTGCTAGACAGGGTTCTATCATGACGAAAGTGGGTCCGTTCCCGGCGCGTCCCTGAATGCGCTGCAGAGCAATTTGGACGTTATTCAAACAAGCCGGTTGGCAGGATCTGGCCCAACCCGTTCGGTAGCGCTGTCATCGAATCCACTGCGGGCACCGCCACGTCAGGGGTCAGGAGCGCCATGGAGGCCAACAGAGCCAACACCACGGTCCCGAGGAAGGTGAGCAGAGCACGCGCGCTGGGCGATAAGTGACGGTGTTTCATGCTCGAGTCCTTCCACAAATAGGGTGAGGGGGTCACAATGACCACCCAGTCAGCCTCAATGGCTGATGGGTGAGATTTGAGCAAAGAGCCGCAGTTCCGTCTGTCAGACAAGTGCGATACCGCGCCCACAGAAGCACCGTTACGCGTGGTTGCAAATGATGAGGAAGCGCAGAGGTAAAAACAAAAAACCCGCACTTTTTACGGTGCGGGTTTTGTGTGTGATTCGCTTTCAGTGGATATGAAAGCTGACTGTCTGGCGGAGAGGGCGGGATTCGAACCCGCGGTGGGGATTAGCCCACACACGCTTTCCAGGCGTGCGACTTAAACCGCTCATCCACCTCTCCGAAGCCTTCGATTATAGCCATAGGCGAAGGGGTATTTTGAGAGCTCGCCGAACTCAGGGCTAAAAATACCAGATTCGGTAGCTCAGGTCGGCTTCTGCATTTGAATCATCTTCATGGCCGAGCCGATCAACGCCGACACCTCGGTCATGTTGCTGGGCACGATGAGTGTGGTTGTAGCGTCTGCTGCCACGCGGCCGTAGGCTTCCACCGCTTTTTCGGCCACTTTGAGTTGTACCGCCTGTTCACCACCGGGCTGGCGTATCGCTGCGGCCACGCGTTCGATGGCTTGGGCAGTGGCCTCGGCGACGGCGGTGATAGAGGCGGCCTCACCCTGGGCGTTGTTGATCTGGGCCTGCTTTTCACCTTCGGATCGGGCGATGAAAGCTTCGCGTTCGCCCGTGGCGATGTTGATTTGTTCCTGGCGACGGCCTTCCGATGCAGCGATCAGGGCGCGCTTTTCGCGCTCCGCGGTGATCTGCGCCTGCATGGCATGCAAAATTTCTTTCGGAGGAGTCAGGTCCTTGATTTCGTAACGCAAAACCTTCACTCCCCAGTTCAGTGCGGCTTCGTCGATGGCCTGCACGATCTGTGCGTTGATGATGTCGCGCTCTTCAAAGGTCTTGTCAAGTTCCAGCTTGCCGATGACCGAACGCAGCGAGGTTTGCGCCAGCTGCGTGACCGCCATGATGTAGTTGCTGGAGCCGTAGCTCGCGCGCATGGGGTCGGTCACCTGAAAGTACAGGATCCCGTCCACCTGCAATTGCGTGTTGTCGCGCGTGATACAGACCTGACTGGGAACATCCAGCGGGATTTCTTTCAGGCTGTGTTTGTAGGCCACTTTGTCGATAAAAGGGATAAGGAAGTTGAGCCCAGGCGTCAGCGTACCGGCGTACTTGCCCAGTCGCTCCTTGACCCAGGCGTTCTGCTGGGGTACGACCTTGACTGAGCGTATGACGAAGACCACGAAGATTACGAAGACCACGAGCGCGATGTAGGTGTTGTCCATAAAAGTCTTTCAAAATATCCTGCTGAAAATCGGCGGTGGCTGGGTGCAGGAGGGTTCAGCCGCTAGGGGTCTGGCATGCCGGGTAAGAGACGCCCTGAAAGGCGCCGCAGGTCCGCTCAGACAGGGTCTACCAGCAGGCGGTTGCCCACCAGCTCTGACACCCGGTGCATGCCTGTCGACGGCGTGACGCCAGCGCGATGGATCGCGGTCCAGGTGGCGCCCCGATATTTCACCGAGGTGGTGCCATCGGGGTTCCAGCTCTCGATCATGATGGTTTCTCCCACATCCAGATTGACGCTGCGATCTGCGCGTGCGGAAGGGTCGCCCGGGCGTCGCTTTTTGATGAGGTACCACGCCACCACAGCGCCGCCCCCCACGATGGCTGCAGAAACGATCTGCAACGCAATCGGAAGCCCCAGGTGCGCAGCCAGTGCCGCAGCCACAAGGCCTACTGCCACCATGAGCAGATAAAAAGTACCGGTCAGCAGCTCGGTCACCACCACCGCCCCCGCTGCGAGCCACCAAATGGTGGATTCCTCCATATAAGACCTCCTTGTTATGGTTGTGTTTAGTGCACCACATTCTGGGTCAAATGGGTGGCAGTTCAAAGGCGCGTCAAGGTTATTCCTTACACTTCGCGCCTATTTCATTTTTTGGCCGGGCAGGGCACGGTTGCACGGAGGCTGCGCATGAAGTTTCGCTTTCCCATCATCATCATCGATGAAGACTATCGTTCAGAGAACACATCGGGCCTGGGCATTCGTGCGCTGGCGCAGGCCATCGAGGCCGAGGGCTTTGAGGTGGTCGGGGTCACCAGTTACGGTGACCTGTCCCAGTTTGCTCAGCAGCAAAGCCGTGCAAGCGCTTTTATTTTGTCGATCGACGATGAAGAGTTCACGGGTGGCGAAGGGCTTGACCCCATCGTCTTGAGCCTGCGCAGCTTCATCGGCGAAGTGCGCCGCAAGAACACCGAAGTGCCGATCTACGTGCACGGCGAAACCAAGACCAGCCGCCACCTGCCCAACGACATCCTGCGCGAGCTGCATGGCTTCATCCACATGTTCGAGGACACCCCCGAATTTGTCGCGCGCCATATCATTCGCGAGGCCAAGAGCTACCTGGAGGGCGTGCAGCCTCCGTTCTTCAAGGCGCTGCTTGACTACGCCGAAGACGGCTCGTACAGCTGGCACTGCCCCGGGCACTCGGGCGGCGTTGCCTTCCTGAAAAGCCCCGTGGGCCAGATGTACCACCAGTTCTACGGTGAAAACATGCTGCGCGCCGACGTGTGCAACGCGGTTGAAGAACTCGGCCAGCTGCTTGATCACAACGGTGCCATTGGGGAATCGGAACGCAACGCCGCCCGCATCTTCAACGCCGACCACTGCTTCTTTGTGACCAACGGCACGTCCACGTCCAACAAGATGGTCTGGCACCACACGGTGGCGCCGGGCGATGTGGTGGTGGTGGACCGCAACTGCCACAAGTCCATCCTGCACAGCATCATCATGACGGGGGCTATCCCCGTGTTCATGAAGCCCACGCGCAACCACTTCGGCATCATTGGACCGATTCCGCAAAGCGAGTTTGAGCCAGCCGCCATCCAGGCCAAGATTAAGGCCAACCCGCTGCTCAAGGGCGTGGACGCCAAGAAGGTCAAGCCGCGCGTGCTCACGCTCACCCAGTCCACTTACGACGGCGTGCTGTACAACACCGAGACCATCAAGGCCATGCTCGATGGCTACGTGGACAACCTGCACTTTGACGAGGCTTGGCTGCCACACGCGGCCTTCCACCCCTTCTATGGCACCTACCATTCGATGGGCAAGAAGCGCACGCGCCCCAAGCACTCGGTGACGTATGCCACGCAGTCCATCCACAAGCTCTTGGCCGGCATCAGCCAGGCCAGCCACGTGCTGGTGCAGGACTCGCAGACGATCAAGCTGGACCGCCACCTCTTCAACGAGGCGTACCTGATGCACACCAGCACCAGCCCGCAGTACAGCATCATTGCCAGCTGCGACGTGGCGGCCGCCATGATGGAGCCACCCGGTGGCACAGCGCTGGTGGAGGAAAGCATCCTGGAGGCGCTCGACTTTCGCCGCGCCATGCGCCAGATCGAGAACGACTTCGGCAAGAAGGACTGGTGGTTCAAGGTCTGGGGCCCCGACAAGCTCGTGGAAGAAGGCATGGGCCGCGCCGAAGACTGGATCATCCGCAGCGACAGCAAGAGCAAGAAGGTCGGCGCCAAGTGGCACGGCTTTGGCCAGCTGGCCGATGGCTTCAACATGCTGGACCCTATCAAGTCCACCATCGTTACCCCGGGCCTGAACCTGGACGGCAAGTTCGACAAGACGGGCATCCCCGCGTCCATCGTCACCAAGTACCTGGCCGAGCACGGTGTGGTCGTCGAGAAGACGGGCCTGTACAGCTTCTTCGTGATGTTCACCATTGGCATCACCAAGGGCCGCTGGAACACGCTGCTGACTGCGCTTCAGCAGTTCAAGGACGACTACGAGAAGAACCAGCCGATGTGGCGCATCCTTCCCGAGTTCTGCCAGCAGCACAAACGCTACGAGCGCATGGGCCTTCAGGACCTGTGCCAGCACGTGCATACGATGTACGCCAAATACGACATCGCGCGCCTGACGACCGAGATGTACTTGTCGGACCTGACGCCTGCCATGAAGCCGTCAGACGCGTACGCGCACATCGCGCACCGCCAGACGGACCGTGTGGAGATCGACCACCTGGAAGGCCGAATCACCGTGGGGCTGGTCACACCGTACCCACCGGGCATTCCGTTGTTGATCCCCGGCGAGGTGTTCAACAAGAAGATCGTGGACTACCTCAAGTTTGCGCGCGAGTTTGCCAAGCTGTGCCCCGGTTTCGAGACCGACATTCACGGCCTTGTCGAGGTCGAAGACGAAACGGGCCAGGTGCGCTACTACGCCGACTGTGTGGCCGACCAATCAAAGCCAGGCAAGAACCCCAAGCCGCTGGCAACGGCCAAAAACCTGGTGCAGGTGGGCGACGATGGCCCTTACGGCCGCAATGTCTGAGCCTTGGTTGAACCCGAACTGACGGATCGGTGCCCTGGTGCACCGACCTGAATGAATCGCTCCCTGGCAACCGCTGCGGAGCGATTTTTTTTGCGCCGTTGAATCCACTGAGTGGGTGCCTGCGTATTGACTGACAGCCGCGTGATTTTCAGGCGGTGACCGTTGATCCATCACTTTCAGGAGATTCCCATGACCATCCGTTTGAATGCCCGCCTTGCCACCATCGCCCTCAGCGCCGCACTGACCGCCGCGGCCTTCCCCGCCATGGCGCAAGTCATGGTGGGTGGCGCGCCCATGCTGGCCAGCAAGGACATCATCGACAACGCCGTGAACTCGAAGGACCACACCACCCTGGTCGCCGCCGTGAAGGCCGCAGGGCTGGTCGAAACGCTCAAGGGCCCAGGGCCGTTCACCGTGTTTGCGCCTACCAATGCAGCCTTCGCAGCATTGCCCGCCGGCACGGTCGATACCTTGCTCAAGCCCGAGAGCAAGCCCACGCTGACCAAGGTGCTGACGTACCACGTGGTGGCGGGTAAATATGACGCAGCAGCCCTGTCCAAAATGATTGCCGACGGTAAGGGCATGGCCAGCTTTAAAACGGTGGCGGGTGGCACGCTGACGGCCAGGGCCAGCGGCTCGGCCATCATGGTGAGCGACGAAAAAGGGGGCACTGCCAATGTGACCATTGCCGATGTGTACCAGTCCAACGGCGTGATCCATGTGGTGGACAAGGTTCTGCTGCCTAACTAACTAAAACTTGGTAGGCAAGGAAGGCTGAAACAGGCGTGGCCTACGCAGAGGGGCTCAGCCTGTTTCGCAGGCCGAACAGTTAACGTGGCGGCATGTCTGGCCGTGCGCGCACAAAGCTTGCAAAGCGTGGCAGCCCGCCATCGTGCGTACCTCGATAGCGGTAGGTGACCCAACTGCCAACAGGTGGCGGATCAGCGCGCTCTGCATCGCTAAAGCCAGCCCCCAGCTTGAATCGCTGTCCGCTGGGCATCTCCACCAGCAGCGCACCCAGGCGGCCTTCATGTTTGCCCTTTCCGGGCAAATGGGCCACCACACGGGCTTCGGTGTCTTCGTGGGTCTTGACCTTGACGAGGTCGTCGCTGCGGCCCGAGCGGTACAGCGAGCTGCCCCGGTGCAGCATCAGGCCCTCGCCGCCCGCGCGCACCGTGCGTTGCAGCAGCGCCTGCAATGCCGCATCGTTGGCCACGCGTTTTTGCGGCACCGCTTGCACCCAGGATTGGTCCAGACGGCGGACCAAGGCATTGAGCGCAGCAAGCCGCTCATCAAAGCTGCCGCCATGTTGGGGCAAGTCAAACACCATGAATCGCATCGCGCGCCATGCGGCGTCCTCGGCCTGCTGCTGGCGCGTGGTGGACTGTGCGTGGGTAAAGCGCCCACGCCCTGCCCACAGTTCACCATCCATCGGGGTGTCAGGCCAACCGGCGGTAAACCATGCCGGGGCCACCACCGTTTCGCCGCCGCGCGTGCGCAGCGTGCGGCCATCCCAGTAGCCGCGCACACCGTCGTATTTTTCGCTCACCCAATAATCGGCCAGCGGCATGCCGGGGCGGTACACATTGGCCAGCAGCAGCGCGGGAGGGTCCGCTGCGTGCGCAGGGAGCGCCCCCACAGCCAGGTAGGCCAGCCAGGCCAAACACCGTCTGCGGAGCATTTGCTATTAAATATATAGCTACTATCGCTTATTCAGTAAGCGCTAGAGCCTGTTTTGACTCAATTTCCGACCGCAATCAAACCTGGTCTGCACTGAGGCCAGCCGTCTGGCTGAAGCCGCCGTCCACGTACGTAATCTCGGCTGTCATGCCCGAGGCCAGGTCCGACAGCAGAAACGCCGCCACATTGCCCACGTCTTCAATCGTCACGTTGCGGCGCAGGGGTGACGCGTCTGCCACGCGGCTCAGCAGCTTGCCAAAGTCTTTGATGCCGCTGGCAGCCAGGGTCTTGATGGGACCCGCGCTGATGCCGTTGGCGCGGATGGAACGGCCGTCTTGGGTGCGACCCACGGCTTCAGCCAGATAGCGCACCGAGGCTTCCAGGCTGGCCTTGGCCAAGCCCATGGTGTTGTAGTTGGGGATGGAGCGCAGCGCACCCAAATACGACAGCGTCAGCAGCGACGACTTGTCATTCAGCGTGGGCAAGGCGGCCTTGGCCATGGCTGGAAAGCTGTAGGCGCTGATGTCGTGCGCAATGCGAAAACCTTCGCGCGACAGGCCTTCCAAAAAGTTGCCTGCAATCGCTTCGCGCGGGGCAAAACCGATGCTGTGCACAAAGCCGTCAAATTTGGGCCACACCTGTGCCAGGTCGGCAAACATCCGCTCAATCTGCTCGTCGCTGCCCACGTCGCAGTCAAAAATCAGCTTGGAGTCGAACTCGGCGGCAAAGTCGGTGATGCGGTCCTTGAAGCGGTCGCCCACGTAGCTGAAGGCCAGCTCTGCGCCCTGCGCATGGCAGGCCTTGGCGATGCCGTAAGCGATGGAGCGGTTGGACAGCACGCCCGTGATGAGCAGCTTTTTGCCGGTCAGAAAACCCATTGTTCTTCTCCTGTGGAATGCGAGGAATTGACGTTGAATGTGGCACCCGACCCGTCTGCGGGGAAATCCCCACAACCTCTGCGGTGGCGCCACCGACGTAGTGCAGAATTGTCGCATGCGGTATTGGCTGACTTTTCTGCTGTTGGGGTGTGCTGGTCCGGCGTGGGCCGCGCATGCGTACGCGCTGTGGGGCGAGCCGCGCTACCCCGCCGGGTTTGCGCATTTTGATTACGTGAACCCTTCCGCGCCCAAAGGCGGCGAGTTGCGGCTGGTGAGCAACTTGCGCACCTCCACCTTCGACAAATACAACCCGTTCACCATCAAAGGCAACGCGCCCGCTTACCTTTCGAGCTTGATGTTCGACTCTCTGCTGGTCGGCTCGATGGACGAAACCGCCACGGGCTACGGCCTGCTGGCCGAAGATGTGGAGGTGGCGCCAGATGGCTTGTCGGCCACCTTTCGCCTGCGGCCCGAGGCGCGTTTTCACAATGGCAAGCCCGTGCTGGCACAGGACGTGAAACACAGCTACGACACGCTCGTCGGGCCGTTTACCTCGCCCGCTTACAAAACGCTGCTGATCGAGGTTGCTGGCGTGGACGTGGTCAATGACCGCACCGTGCGCTACCGTTTCAAGCTGCCCAATCGGGAGCTTCCGATCACGGTGGGTGGTTTGCCCGTATTCAGCCGTGATTGGGGTGTCGAGAACGGCAAGGCCAAGCCTTTTGACCAGGTGGTGATGGACATCCCCATCGGCAGCGGCCCCTACAAGATTGGCCCCGTACGGTTTGGCAAGGACATCACCTATGTGCGCGATGCGCAGTACTGGGCCCGCGACCTGAATGTGCGCAAAGGTACTGCTAACTTTGACCGCGTGCTGGTCAAAATCTACAAGGACAGCACGGCGCGGCTGGAGGCCTTGAAGGCGGGCGAGTTTGACCTGATGCGCTTTTTCAGCGCGGGTGATTGGGCCCGCCGCGTGACGGGCAAAAAGTTTGACACGGGCGAACTGGTCAAGGGCGAGTTTCAGCACAAGCTGCCCTCGGGGTTTCAGAGCTACGTTCTTAATACGCGCCGTCCTTTGTTGCGGGACGCCCGAGTGCGTGAGGCACTCGGTTTGGCCATGGACTACGAATGGATGAACCGCCAGCTTTTCTACGGCGCCTACCAACGCGTCAACGGCTTGTTTGGCAACACCGCTTGCGAGACAAAGGGATCCCCGTCTGCCGAAGAGCTGGCGCTGATGGAGCCTTATCGCAAAGACATTCCCGCCGCGGCGTTTGGGCCTATGACAGTGCCCCCCCGCACCGATGGTGATTCGTCCCTGCGTGGCAATCTGCGACGCGCGCAGGCGTTGCTCAAAGATGCCGGGTGGGAGGTGCGCGACGGCGCGCTGCGCAACGCCAAGGGCGAAGCCATGGTGTTCGAATACATGGACAGCAACGAGGGTGGCGTGCGCACCATCGCACCGTGGATGCGCAGCCTCGAAAAGCTGGGCATCACGCTGCGTTTTCGCTCGGTGGACTTTGCGCTGTACCAGCAACGCTTGCAGAAGTTCGACTTTGACATCACCTCGCTGGCCTACCAAGGCACCAACAACCCGGGCCAGGAGTTTGCTGACATGTTCGGCAGCCAGGCGGCCGATGTAGAAGATTCAGGCAATCATGCAGGTGTCAAAAACCCTGCAGTCGATGCCATGATCAAGGCCATGACCTCGGCCAAAACCGAGGCCCAGCTGCTGCCCGCCTGCCATGCGCTGGAGCGCATCATTGCGCACAGCCACTATCTGATTCCGCAGTGGACCGCGGGCACCCACCGCATGGCCTACAACGCCTGGCGTCTGGCCAAGCCCGACGTGGTGCCGCCGTATTCAAGTGGTGAAGGCTGGGTCATCGACACATGGTGGGCGCGGTAATGTCGCCCCCACGCTCCGCCGTTTCGCGGGTCGCTACCCCCCAAGTGGGCTGGCGTTGTTTGGGGAGGCACGGCGCGGCGGCCGCCCGCCCTGCGACAAGAACCAGGGGTTGATTCCATATGTTTGCCTACATCCTCAAACGCGTGTTGCTCATGCTGCCCACCCTGCTGGGCGTGCTGTTGTTGACGTTTGTGGTGATCCAGTTTGTGCCCGGTGGCCCGGTGGAGCAGTACATGGCCGAGGCCAAGGCGGGAGCGGGCGGCGGTGGCGCTGAAGGCGGCGGGCTGAGCTACCGCGGGTCGCAGGGCGTGGACCCCAAGCGGGTGGAGCAGATCAAGGCGCTCTACGGTTTTGACAAACCTGCCCATGAACGCTTCTTTCAGATGCTCAGCCAGTTCGCGCGGTTTGACCTGGGCAAGAGCTTTTTCCAGAACAAGGACGTGTGGCAGCTCATCATTGAAAAGCTGCCCGTGTCCATCAGCCTGGGGCTGTGGACGTTTCTCATCAGCTACCTGGTCGCGGTGCCTCTCGGCGTCGCCAAGGCGGTGCGGGCCGGGTCGCGGTTTGATCTGGTGACCACGCTGCTCATTCTGGTGGGTTATGCCATCCCGGGGTTTGTGCTCGGCGTGGCGCTGCTGGTCATCTTTGGCGGGCAGCTGCAGTGGTTTCCGCTGCGCGGGCTGACCTCGGCCAACTGGGACGAGCTGTCGTGGGGCGCGCGCATTGTGGACTACCTGTGGCACATCGCGCTGCCCGTCACGGCCATGGTGCTGGGCAGCTTTGCGGTGACCGCCATGCTGACCAAAAACGCGTTTCTGGAAGAGATCCGCAAGCAATACGTGCTGACCGCCCGCGCCAAAGGCCTGAGCGAGCGGCAGGTACTGTGGAAGCACGTGTTCCGCAACGCGCTCATCCCCATCGTCACCGGGTTTCCGGCTGCGTTCATCGGCGCATTTTTTGCGGGTTCGCTGCTGATCGAAACCTTGTTCTCGCTCGACGGCCTGGGCCTGCTCAGCTACGAAAGCGTCATTCGCCGCGATTACCCCGTGGTGCTGGGCACGCTGTACTTCTTCACACTGATCGGGCTGGTCACCAAGCTCGTCAGCGACCTTTGTTATGTGTGGGTAGACCCGCGCGTGAAGTTTGACTAAGGCTTGTCGTCGCCACCATCTTCCTTATGTCTGCATCCGCACCTCACGATATATGCCCCGACACAGCCGAGCGTGTGGCCCAGCGCTTGCGCACGGCGCTGCCCGGCCTGCTGGCGGTTTACGGCTTTGGCAGCCGCGTACAGGGGCAGGCCACCGGCGATAGCGACCTGGACGTGGCCGTGCTGGTGGCTGGCTACGCCGACGTGATGGCACTGTGGAACCTGTCTGGCGAGCTGGCCGATGTGGCGGGCTGCGCGGTGGACCTGTTGGACTTGCGCGCGGCTTCCACGGTACTGCAGTACCAGATCATCACCGGCGGGGCACGCTGGTGGGCGCTGGACAGCCAGGCCGCCCTGTTCGAGAGCGCCATCCTCAGCGAAAAGACCGCGTTGGACACTGCGCGTGCCGGGCTGCTGGCCGACATTGCACATAGGGGGAGCGTGTATGGCCGATGACGTGCTGGTCAACAAGGCCGCCACCATCGAGCGCTGCGTGGGCCGTGCGCGCGAGGAGTATTTGCGCGGGCCGGACACTTTTGCCACCGACTTCACGCGCCAGGACGCCGCCATCTTGAACATTCAGCGCGCTTGCGAAGCGGCGCTGGACATGGGGCAGCACCTGCTACGGCGCGAACGGCTGGGCGTGCCTCAAAGCGCGCGCGACGTGTTCACGCTGCTCGCCCACGCGCAGTGGATTGAACCCACGCTGGCCGATGCGCTCAAGCGCATGGTCGGGTTCCGGAACATTGCGGTGCATGACTACCAGGCACTGCAATTGCCAATCACGGTGTCCATCATTCAAAACCATCTCGAAGAGTTCTTGCAGTACAGCAAGGCCGTGCTTCTGAAAGACGCAGCTTGACTGGCATGACAAACGCTGCCGCCCCTGTTTCCCTTTCCCCCTCGCGCCGCGCCTGGCTGCGTTTTAAGCGCAACCGCCTGGGTTACTGGAGCCTGCTGATCTTCTGCACCCTGGTGCTGGTCAGCCTGTGCGCCGAGCTGGTCAGCAACGACAAGCCCCTGGTGGTGCGGTATGAGGGGCAAACTTACTTCCCAATGCTCAAGGACTACCCCGAAAAGACCTTCGGCGGCGACTTCGCGACACCCACGGACTACCTCGACCCTTTCATCAAAGAGCGCCTCACCGCAGGCACCAACTGGGCGCTGTACACCATCAATCCCTACGGCCCCAACACGCTCAACTATTTTGCCAAGTCGCCCAACCCGTCGGCGCCCACGGGCGACAACTGGCTGGGCACCGATGACCGGGGGCGCGACCTGTTGGCGCAGCTGCTGTACGGGTTTCGGGTGAGTGTGTTGTTTGCCTTGGCCCTCACGGTGACGGGGGTGGCGCTGGGCGTGGTCACGGGTGCCATTCAAGGGTTTTTTGGCGGCAAGACCGACCTGGCTTTCCAGCGCTTCATCGAGATCTGGGGCTCCATGCCCGAGCTGTATTTGCTCATCATCTTCAGTGCGGTGTTTGCGCCCAGCATCGCATTGCTGCTGGTGTTGCTGTCACTGTTTGGCTGGATGGGCTTGTCGGACTATGTGCGGGCCGAGTTTTTGCGCAACCGCCAGCTCGACTACGTCAAAGCCGCTCGCGCCCTGGGCGTGGGCAATGCGCAGATCATCTGGCGCCACATCCTGCCCAACAGCCTCACGCCCGTGGTCACGTTTTTGCCGTTTCGCATGAGCGCGGCCATTCTGGCGCTGACGTCGCTCGATTTTCTGGGCCTGGGGGTGCCACCCGGCACGCCGTCGCTGGGGGAGCTGCTGAGCCAGGGCAAGAACAGCATCGACGCGTGGTGGATTTCGCTGTCCACCTTTGCCGTGCTGGTGACGACCTTGTTGCTACTGACTTTCATGGGTGACGCGCTTCGCGACGCCTTGGACCCCCGAAAGGCCGACCAATGATGGCCCCCACGCTCGGCACTGCCGTGTCCTCGCTGCCCCCCGAGGGGGCGCTTACCGCCTTGGGGCGGCCTGGCGGCGGTTCGGTCCACGGCATGCCGTTGTTGCAGGTCGAGGACTTGCATGTTCGCTTTGGCACCAAGGAGGTGGTGCGGGGCGTCAATTTCAGCATCGCAGCAGGGGAAAAGCTGGCGCTGGTGGGCGAATCCGGCTCGGGAAAAACCATCACGGCGCTGAGCCTGCTGCGGTTGGCGGGCGACGCCGCCATCACCGGCCAGGCTCTGCTGCAAGGCCGCGGTGACCTGCTGGCGTTGACGGAGCGTGAGATGCGTGGTGTGCGCGGTGGCGATATCGCGATGGTGTTCCAGGAGCCCATGACCGCGCTCAACCCGCTGATGACCATTGGCCTGCAGATTGCCGAGATCCTGCAGCTCAAAAAGGGACTGACCGGCGCCCAGTGTGCGCAGGCCGCCATCGAGTTGCTGGCCAAAACCGGCATCCCCGAGCCCGCGCGCCGCGCCAACAGTTTTCCACACCAGCTCAGCGGTGGCCAGCGCCAGCGCGCCATGATCGCCATGGCCCTGGCCAGCAGCCCGAAGCTGCTGCTGGCCGACGAGCCCACCACCGCGCTGGACGTGACCTTGCGCGGCCAGATCCTGGACCTGCTCAGTGACCTGCAGCGCCAGACCGGCATGGCCGTGCTGCTCATCACGCACGACCTGAACCTGGTGCGCCGATTTGCCGACCGCGTGGCCGTGATGGAGCAGGGCGTGCTGGTAGAGCAAGGCCCCGTGGCCGACGTGTTTGGTGCGCCTCAGCATGCCTACACCCGCCGCCTGATCGCCAGCCAGCCCCGCCGTGATGTGGTGGAGGCCGATCCGCCCGCTGGCACAGCTCCGGTGGTGCAGTCGAAGGATTTGCGCGTGGTGTACCCCACACCGCTGCCCGGTGTGCGCGGCTGGTTCAAGAAGGGCGAGTTTGTGGCGGTGCAAGGCGCCACGCTGCAACTGCTGCCAGGGCAAACCTTGGGGGTGGTGGGGGAGTCCGGTTCGGGCAAGTCCACCTTGGCGCAGGCCATATTGGGCCTGCTGCCCTATGGCGGGGAGCTTCAGGTGGGTGGCCAGGCCTGGCAGCAGCCTGCCACGCGCAACACACCCGCCAACCAAAAGCTGCGCCGCCGGGTGCAGGTGGTGTTCCAAGACCCGTTTTCGTCGCTGTCGCCACGGCTTACGGTGGAAGAGATCGTGGGTGAAGGCCTGAAGGTGCACGAACCTGCCCTGGGCGTGGCCGAGCGCCGCATGCGGGTCGAGGCGGCGCTGGTCGAAGTGGGCCTGGCCGAGGCGCAGTACCCGCGCCTGCTCGAGCGCTACCCGCACGAGTTTTCAGGCGGCCAGCGCCAGCGCCTGGCCATTGCGCGTGCCCTCATCGTGCAGCCGCAAGTGCTGGTGCTGGACGAGCCCACCAGTGCGCTGGATGTGACCGTCCAGCAGCAGGTGTTGGGACTGCTGCAGCGCTTGCAAAAAGAAAAGGGGCTGAGCTACCTGCTCATCACTCACGACGTGGACGTGATCCGCGCCATGGCGCACGATGTGCTGGTGATGAAAGATGGCGTGGTGCTGGAAAGCGGCACCGTCACCGAAGTGATGGAAACCCCGCAGCACCCCTACACCCAAAAGCTGGTGGCAGCGGCTACCGTGCCAGACGGGGTCTGAAATATCAATGAAATTGGCCAGTAGCCCTTGATGGTAAAGCGCTGGCAGCTATTAATATTGTAGTAACGGGGCGTGGTCAATCCCCGGTGCTTGGCCCCACGGCGTGTTGGCGCAACCGCTCTGAACTCAGCTGAACACAGCTGAACTCACTTCAGGTTCGCACGGCCTGCTTGGCGTGCTGTTCGCCCGCAGGGGGCGCAAACACGATCTTGCTCACATCCACCCCCATCGCTTGCGCCCGTTCCATGAGGTGATCGCGCACATGCCAGGGCAGGGTAGGAGTGCGCGACAAGATCCACAGATAGTCGCGGTTGGACCCGATCACCATGGCCCACTGGTAGTTTTCGTCCAGAGCCACCACGTTGTAGCCGCCATAAAAAGGTCCGAAGAACGACACTTTCAGCGCTGCGCGGTCTGGCTCGCCCACAAAGCGCGCTGTGCCTTCGGCTTCTTTCCACTCCTTGCGCACGGGGTCATAGCCCCGGTTGACCACCTTGATGGTGCCGTCCGCATTGCGGCTGTAAGTGGCGCTGGTTTGGGTGAGGCCGCGTTCAAACGAGTTTTCGATGCGTGCCACCTCGTGCCAGTGTCCGGCGTACCGGTCCACATCAAACCCGCTCACTGCCTGAATTCCATCGGGCGTGCGGGGGGTGGAGCACGCAGACAGTGCAAGCACTGCCATCAACGCTGCTGCAGCCGTGATCAGCGGCCAGGGCGAATGGCGAAGGGGTGGGCTGTAAGTGCGCATGGTGTTTCTCCTGCTGCCGGGGCGGCGTTTCTGAAGCTGTACCGAGCGAAAGGCTGGCGTGCCGGGATTTCTGTCGGCCTCAATCTGTATGTATGTGAATGTAGACAGGCCCGTTCGGGCTCCATGTAGGAGCGCACTGGCGGCGCGTGTCGGCCAGCACGGGGCGGTTGGTGCTGGTCATGGCGCTCGAGCTTGGCTTTTCGATTGGGGAGTAGCGTGGAACCGCGCTCGTCTACCATTGCGTTGGATGGCACCAGCCGCTTTTCCTGAGAGAACCCATGACCAAGCCACCGACGCACGCTGACAACCACGCCCAGGCTTCCTCACCCGCACAAGGCAGCCATGGTGTGTCGTCCGTTGACCATCTGCGCTTTCACCGGCGCCACGCCCATCTGGCGCCCACGTTTGGTACCGACCGCTTTGCATTGCGCGCAGAGGCCTTTGCGCGATTTTTCGGGACGCCCTTGTTTCTGGGCGCGCAGACGTTGATCGTGGCCGCCTGGATCGCCATCAATGCGCTGGGCCTGGCCCAGTTCGACCTGTATCCTTTCATCCTGCTCAACCTGGCGTTCAGTCTGCAGGCGGCTTACGCAGCGCCCCTTATCCTGCTGGCCCAGACGCGACAGGCCGCGCGCGACAAATCCCACGCCGAGGCCGATGCCCAGCACCGCGAAGCACTAGCCGTTGCAAACGAGCAGCGACAAGCCATCGCCGCGCACAACGCGGCCCAGGTTCTGGAGCTGTTGCAGCAAAACACCCTTTTGACTGCACAAACCCGTG
The DNA here is from genome assembly GCA_030692685.1 of Acidovorax sp. Classification (GTDB taxonomy): domain Bacteria; phylum Pseudomonadota; class Gammaproteobacteria; order Burkholderiales; family Burkholderiaceae_C; genus Acidovorax. The sequence goes on from JAUXZO010000005.1 coordinate 83,816, forward strand.
AACTGACGGCGCGCATTGAGGCGCTGACCGTGGAGATTCATCAACGCTTTGTAGGGCAGCCAGCGCAGCCATGATGCAAGCCGCGACCATCCTTAGGACCGATGGGTGCTTCTGTTTCCGTTCCGAATGCATCGCCCACATCGGGTTGGGCTGCCACCTGGCGCGGAGCGCGCATTTCCGCAGACTGACAACCCACGATGCCACCCCTTGTGATGACTGACGCCCCTTTGTTTCCGGGCTTTGCGGTGCAACGCATCGCCACGCCCGACGGCCATCACATCCATGCGCTGTTGGGCGGCAGCGGCCCGCCCTTGTTGCTGCTGCATGGCCACCCCCAAACCAGCGCGATCTGGCACAAGGTGGCACCTGCGCTGGCGCAGCGTTTCACCCTGGTTTTGGCAGATTTGCGGGGGTATGGCGATTCAGCCAAACCCGCAGGTAGTGCGGACCACGCGCAGTACAGCAAGCGCACCATGGCCGCCGACATGCTGGCTGTGATGCAGCACCTGGGCCACGCCCGCTTTGCGGTGCTGGCGCACGACCGCGGCGCGCGCGTGGCCCACCGGCTGGCGGCCGACCACCCACAGGCGGTGTTGCGCTTGGTGCTGCTCGACGTCGCACCCACGCTGGCCATGTACGAGCAGACCAGCGACGTCTTCGCCCGCGCCTATTGGCACTGGTTCTTTCTGATTCAGCCCGCGCCACTGCCCGAACGGTTGATAGAGGCAGACCCCGCCGCTTACATCCGTGACGTGATGGGCCGCCGCAGCGCGGGCCTGGCGCCCTTTGATGCGCGCGCGCTGGCCGAATACACCCGCTGTCTGGCGTTACCGGGCACGGCCCGCGGCATTTGTGAGGACTACCGCGCGGCAGCCAGCATGGACCTCGACCATGACCGCACGGACCGCGAGGCAGGGCGCCAGCTTGCGATGCCCCTGTTGGCGCTGTGGGGCGAGCAGGGCGTAGTGCACCGGTGTTTTGATCCTCTGGCCGAATGGCAGCGCGTGGCCCGCAATGTGCGTGGCCAGGCCCTGCCTTGTGGTCACTACATCGCTGAAGAAGCGCCCGACGCCTTGTTGGGCGCCGCCATGCCCTTTTTGCTGGAAGCCATCCCCTGACACAACCAAAAACGTCGGCTGGAAGCTAGGCGCATTGGGGCGGCACCGCATTGCACAGCGCAACGCAACGCAACGCAACGCGCAGAGCATGCGGTTATGGGGGCCCAACAACTGCCGCTGTGAAGGCCACCAGAGTCAGTGCGTCGCTGAAGGTAGGGCGAGCCCACCGCTGCCATGCAGCACGTGGGGCACGGCAAGCCGCACGGAGATTACTTGGCTGCACCTTTGCCCGCTTGCGCCGCCAGGGTCTTGGTATAGACCTCCATCACCGTCGCAAAATCGCGCTCGAAGTTGATGGGCAAGAACGTGTCGTTGCCCGGCAGCAACTGGCGCAGCTTGGGCGAGAAGTTATAGCTGTACGAGCACTTCTTCACGCGCGCCTGCAGGTCAGGCGACACCTCTTTGCCCAAGGTCCATGTTTCGGTCATGAAAGGCGGGCTCTCCCACAGCGTGCGAATGCTGGAGCCCTTCACGTCGCCCTTGAGCACCATGCGCTGGTACAGGTCGCTGGCCACGGCGGCAGCGGGGTAAAAGCCGTGCATCACGCCCGTCACCGAGCGTTCGTGGCCGTTGGAGAACACCACTTCGTAGTTCTGATCGGGCAGCAGGCCCAGGGCCGGGAACAGGGCGCGCGGGGCCAGATTGCCAGAGTTGGAGGTGGGCGTGGAATGTGCAATCTTCTTGCCCACCAGATCCTTGGGCTTGGTAAAGGGGCTGTCCACGCGTGCGATGAGGATCAGCGTGTAGGAGTTGCGTTTGCCGCTGGCCTTGTTGCCGGGCACGCTAAACGGAGTGGGCTGGCCAGCATTCACCAGTTGCGGCACCAGGCCAGGGTTGACCTGGGCCAACTGCACCTTGCCGGTCACGATGCCGTCGATCAGCTCTTTCTCGCCCAGAGTGTCGATGTTGGTGCTGCGCTCCAGAGACTCGCCCTGGATGTTCTGCAGATCCAGGTTGCCGCAACGCGCCAGATGGTTGAAATAGTCGCCCCACAACAACATGGTTTCGCTCTTGGCGTAGGTCTTGGGCATGGCCACCACCAGCTTTTCGCGCGGGCCGCCAAAGCTGGGCGCGGGTGATGCCGCTGCGGCGGCGCGGGCCGCTGCAGCACGGGCCTGGGGCGTGGTGGCGGCATTGTCGGTTTGTGCGGCCACGGGGCCCAGCATGAGCGTGGCGCCAGACAAAAGTGCGCAAAAGCGTGTATCGAATCGCATGGTGATTTCCCTCCGGTTTTGTTGGGTAGTGTGACCGGGGTATCAGCGGCTGGGTGGGAGCCGTTGATGACAGAACTGCCTGCACTGAACCCGGGTTTCCAAGTATGCATGAAGGCCCCGCGCCGCTGGTAACGCGCGCGACTCGCCTTGCCCTCGTCTATTGGCGCAGTCCCACCTTGAGTGCTGCCTGGCAGGATCAAATCCCGAACACCTTCAGCACCGAATCGGCCAGCCCCTGCAACCATCGTACCGGGCCGCCATCGCGCTGGCTGGAATGGGGCATCTCCTCGTACACGTAAAACCCTTTGTCTCCCTGGAAGGAATCGTTTAGCAGCGCCTGCTTGCCCCGCACATAGGCTACGAAGGTTTCGCACCGGCGCGTCGAATATCCCAGGTTGGCGTTGAACGCGATGGTGGCAGCCTGGCTGACGCTGCGCCCGGTGTGTGCAGGCTCCACACGCACGCCCCGGCAGCCTTGCACGATGAGCTGCGCAGGGCCGTGAAACGCCAGGTAGCGCAGCTGCAGCGTGAGCCACGCATGCAGGCTGCCCAGCCGCCAATGCGAGGTGATGCGCACCGGCACACCGCGCTGCTGCAGCACGCCGACCAGATTGCGCGGCTGCATCACCAGCGCCGCACCTGTCGGCAACACCAGCACACCGATTTCACTGTGGGCGTCTCGGGTTGCCGACACGACATAGGTCGAAGGTGCCGTGGTGCGGATGCGGGTCAGCGCCACCATGCCCGATGCCAGGCTGGTCAAAGGGAAACGGCGGTTGAGCAACCAGCAGGTGTCGGTGTGGCCCGCAGTGGATGCGCTTTGCAGGAAGTCGGGGTGCAGCAGCAGTTCATGTGCTGCGTCCACCGTCACCTCGCGCGAAACAGCTGAGAGGCGTGACTCCAATGCCAGCTCACCCAGGCTGTCTGGCAGCAACCTGACCGGTGGGCGCCGCGCGGCAAGGGGCGCCAGCGCAAAATAGAACAACGCCTTGATGGCCAACGGCGCAAAGATGGCACCCAACAAAATGAACAAGGCCGTGGGCAGAATATCCAGCAGCGGCTGCGACAACCGTGCAAACCAGTTGCCCGCGCGCAGGTCGTGCAGTGCCGCCTGCCGCTCGCGCAGCGGTGCAAGCAGGGCATCCATGTCGCTTTGGCGTGGTGCAAAAGCCGCCAGAGGGGGCAGGGGTTGTATGGCCTGCGCCAGCGCGTGTTGGCGCTGGTAGTCCTCGGCCGCACGCCGGTTTTCGGCCAGCAGCTGGGCCTGTAGCACCCGCAGCTGCTCACACTGAAGGTATTCGGCCGAGCCGATGCCACTGATGCCCAGACGGCACGCCACGGGGTGGGCCTGCTCCATGGCCTCGCGCTCCCGCTTGGCCGCCTGCCATTGCGTGTACAGGCCCTGGTGGACAAGGCGCAAGCGTTCCAGTTCTGCGTGGCGCGCTTGCGCCGACTGGGTGGCTTGCACCCGCAGTCTCAGTTCCTGAAGGTGTTGTCGTTCGGCATTCAGAAGGTAAATCTCTGCATCCAGCCGCATGCCTTCCCATTGGTGCGCAACGATGGGTTGGCCCTTGAGCACTGGGCCGATGGCACTGGCCTTCTGGCGTTCAAGCTGCTTGTGCCGCGTCTCCTGGTCTATGGCATCGATGCGGGCAGTCAGCGCGTCCAGCGATGCAGAGGCAAACGTCGCCATGCGGCCCTGGCTTGCGTTGGTCAGGGTGTTCAGCTCGCGTGCAATGCGCTCGTCGGCCGCCGTCAGCTGCGCCAGTTCGGCCTGAGACGATTGGTGGGACTGCCACTCGGCCCAGGCCCATTTCCCGAAGAGCAGCACCCCACAGATGAGCACAAAGGCCATCAGATGGCGCAGCAGGAAGCGGACAATCGTTGCGACAAGGGCTATCAAGAACGGGCCTTTCAGGGCTTCGGCGGTCTGGTGCCGGGGTCGGCATCAGAAAGCTGGTGTCCAGCGTATCACCCGCCCGTCGAGCGGCCTTTTCCGTCATGCGTTCTCAGTGGCATGCCCTCATCGGCGCGCGAGGCGGACCGTCCAAGTCCAAGTCCAATTCCAATTCCAATTCCCAAAAACCAACATGGGTTCCATGCAGGTGATTAAGTCCCGGGCTGCCATCTTGCAGTGCGTCGGCCTGGTGGTGCAGGATGCAGCCGAATGGTTGCGCAAGCGCTCCGACTTTCACATCGCCATCAACCTCTGTGCGCAGGATTTCAGAAACGCAACGTTGCCTGATTGACTGCGCGTGGTCTGCGCGCAGGTGCAGGTGCAGGTGCAGGTGCAGGTGCAGGTGCAGGTGCGCAGCCTGCTCGTTGCGGCGACGAAGCGCGTGTTCCTGGACGTGGGGCAGACCCGAAAAAACGTGGCTGCGCTCGTGGCAAGGAACATGTCGTGTCCATCGACGATTTCGGCATCGGCTACGCCAGCCTGTGGTACCTGCCAGAGTTTGAAGTGGACTGCCTGAAGCTGGACTGCCTGAATCTGGACTGCCTGAATCTGGATTGCCTGAAGCTCGACAAGTGTTTCTGCCAGCGGTTGACAACCTGTCAACCGCTGCAGCTGCAGCGATGGACAAGGCGGAGAGGGCACGCAACACCGTCCAGGGCAAAAATCAAGCCACTTCGTTACCCGCCTGTCCTTCATGTCCCAAAACACCCACACCCTTCAGCTCTTCTTTGAAGACCCGATCAAGCTCAAGCTGGGCCAACTGGTCTACCAGTACCTGGCGGCGGGCAATACCGAACAGGCGCAGCGCTGGGCTGACAAACTTGGCGGCGCCGATCTGGACGCGCTGTGGGATGCCCAGTGGTTCAACCAGGAGGTGTTTGCCGAGCCCAACCGCCTGACGCTGCGGTTTGACACCGGCACCACTGATGACCTCCCTTTGCGCGCGCTGGAAGCCCTGTTTTCCCATGGCCTGCAAGCCGCGGTGCTGGAGGTGTTCTATGACCAGGTGGGCGAAACCGAGCGCATGCATTTTGATGGGGGGCAATGGGTGTCGCGCCAGGCGTTCTTTCAGAAGAACCCGCAGTGGCTATCTGTGGTCGAGCCAAAGACAAAGCACAGAGATACCGGCAGCGCCGATGAAGGCGATGAAAGCGATGAGACCAATGAGGAAGCCGACCACGGCTGCTCCAAAGACCCCGCCAAGCCCATCGCCGTGACCAAGCTGCGCAAGCAGGAGGCGGAGCGCAAGCGCGAAGCTCAAGAAGCCGTTGAGGCCATCGTTGACTTTGCCAAGGCCATGCGCACCAGTGGCACATCACCCGTTCAGGGGCTGATCGCGGTAGTGCTGCTGCGCGCCGGGCTCAAGGGGCTGCTGCATGCCTTCATTTTTACGGTTGTCACTGTGCTGTTGTTCAAGGGTTTCTGGCTGTGGCTGGGCTTGGGCCTGGTGCTGGCGGTGGTGCTGCCGCTTTTCTACATGCTCAGTGAATACAAAGACATCAAGGGGGATGACGACGATGACGGCGATGAAGGCGATGCGGATGGCAGTAACGACAACAACAACAACGGCAATGACGATGACGATGACGGCAGCCCGGCCACCGTCATGGCCAGGGGGTAGGCCTACATGCTGACTCCAATTGAATGGTGGGGTGGCCTGATCTTTGTGGTGGGGGCTTTGACCCACCACATGGTGATGGGCGCGCTGGAGACCAAGGCTGAGGGCATCTCCTGGTATCGGCTCCAGATGCACGTTTTTTACTTGCTGCCAGCGGTAGTGCTGGCGGGGTACTTTTATTCGCTTGAGCACACCGCGCTGCAGTACGCGTACCTGGCAGTGTTGGGTGCATCGCTGGTGATCGTTGTGGTGATGCTGGTGCAGGAGATGACGGGCGATGCTGGGGATAGCGACAGCGATGGCGATGAAAAAGACAAGCAAGGGGAGGGAGGAGAGGCGACACCAGTCAAAGAAGGCGACGACCAAGAGCCCGGCTGGTTGATGTCGGTGGTCGGGGCGCTGGTGCTGTACAGCCCGGTGCTGGTGGCGTGTGGGCTGGGCTGTGCCAAGGCGTGGCCAATGGTTCAGCAGCTGATCTATTGACGCGGCCCTTTGATGTTTCAAATGCCGTTCAGGCTGAGCTTGCCGAAGCCCTTCGACAGGCTCAGGGCGAACGGTCCAAACTTCAGGGGGCCTGATCAGTAGTTGCCTCCGGAATCCACAGGCCTGGCGTGTTGCTTGGGGTCTTAGGGACTTTGTCGCGGTGGTCCGCTGCCTTTTTGCGGCCGGGGGCCCTGGCTCAGATGACAATCCGAGCCAGTCCCCCGCCACTTTTTCTTCCTCTTTGACTGTTGCCGCCCGCTTTGTTGGCCACCAGCGACCCGCCTTTTTCCCCGTTGTCCATGGCCACCGATTCATTTGCCGATTTGCTGTCGATTTACATGCGCCGCATCCGTGCCAGCGCCTCGGGCGTGGCCACCGAAATCGGCCTGAGCCGCGAGGCGGTGAACAACTGGCGCAACGGCCTGTCGGCCCCCAACCCTCGCTCACGCGACCGCGTGGTGGCCTGTACGCGCTACCTGCGCCTGACGGAGGGCGAAGCCAACCGCCTGCTCAGCGCCGCAGGCTTCGCGCCGGAGTTTCCGCTGCAGGCCGAGTCGGTGGGTGCGCAGCCTTTTGGCGCGTTTCAGGACCGCGTGTTCACCCAGCTTGCGCAGGCCATGCCGTACCCCCTCTCGCTGCTGCTGTCGCCCGCACACTGGGGCCAGCCGCCGTTTCGGCAAGAGCTGCTGCAGCGCGCCCGCGCGCAGTACGGCGAGGCCTCGGTGCTGCACATCCAGCCGCCCTACAGCACCAGCACCGCGCAGGCCGACTACTTTGCTGCCATCGGCCGCCAGTGCGGCCTGGGCGAGGTGGCGTCCGACTACGAATTTGAATCCGCGCTGGAGCGCCGTCTGCTGGCGGGCGAGCGCATTTTCTGCCTGGTCAGCCGTTTCGAGCAGGGCACACCTGCGCTGCGCGAAACGCTCGCGGGCATTTTGCGCAGCCTGAGCGAGATGCACAGTGGCCGCCTGCACCTGCTGCTGTGCGGCGGCGAGGCGTTGGCCGACCTCAAATACCGCAGCGGCGACCTGTCGCTGCTCAACATTGCGCAGGTCAACCACTGGCCCGATCCGTCGCTCGATGACCTGGCGCAGCTGTCGCGCCTGCGCTGGCCCGAGCACACCTGGACCGAGTCCGTGGTGGCCGAGTTGCAGAGGCTCAGCGGCGGTCACCCCGCGTTGTTTGAAGAAGGGCTGCAATGGCTGGTGGACCAGGGTGTTGGGGATGGTTATGCGTCGTCTGCCGCGCTGCGCACGCACCTGGCCAGCAGCCCACGCCTGTGGCAAACCTTTTTGCCGCTGGCCCAGGCGCCCGCCAGCCGCGCGCGCCTGCAGCAACTGCTGCAGGCCGACGACCTGGGCCGCGCGCGGCCCTACCTGCAGGACGACGAACTGCGCAGCCTGTTCTGGGGCAATCTCATCCACGTGCGCGGCACGGGCGATGCGGCGCGGCTGCACTGGCGTTGCGCCACCATTCGCGATGCGGGCTTGATGGTGTTGGAATCATGCTCGACCGACTGAAGTCTCTGCTGTCCAAGGCCGTGGTGCGCGCGGTTGTCATTGCGGCGGTCACGCTGTTTGTGGCCAGTGCGCTGTTCACGCCGCAGCTCAACCCGGTCACGCGCGGCTCGTTCCTGGCGTCGGTGAATGTCGGCCCGGTGTGGGGCGAGCTGGTGCAGTGGCGCATCGCCATGATCGAGGCGCGCAATCAGCTGGATGGATGGCCCAAGGACATCCACCAATACGCCCCGCCCATTGCCAACCCGCAGCTGCGCGTCACATCCCCACGCCCCAACGTGCTGCAGGCCGACATTGCCCACAACCCCGAGCTGGGCAAACTGGCAGGCACGCAGGTGGTGGTGGAGCTGGAGCCCGGCACCCACACCTGGTCGTGCCGGCCCGGCAACCCGCCCATTCCACCCGGCTATCTGCCCATCAACTGCCTGGAAGGCAGCACCGACGACTTTGAGCCTGCCAAGCCGACTGCTACTGCCGCCGACGCTGACCCATTCGGCTGGCTGCGCTCGCTCATCCTGTGGTGCGGCGTGATCTATGCCGTGGGCGCCGTGGTCTGGGTGGTGCGCCACCCCATGATCGGCGCCGGGCAGCTGCGGCCCGCGCGCCTGCGCCGCACCCCGCTGGCGCGCCTGCCGCAGATCGACCGGTTGCTGCGACTTTTAAGGCGGCTGGAACCCACCCTGCTGGCTGCCGACATCCGCATGGTGGACTGGCGCCGCGCCGTGCTGTGTGCCCAAGCCACCGGCGCCGACCACGCCCCGGCTCTCGCCCGCGCGCTGGCCGAGCGCGTATCGGCCCGCTGCCAGCCCAGCACCGACTGGGCACTGCCCGGCCAGGTGTTTGAGTGGCAGTTTCCGCCCGACCTGCCCGTGTCGCTGGACCGCTGCATGGTGTTTGTGCCCACGGCGGGCATCGACGAAGCCACCGTGCTGCGCCAGCTGCGCGCCGCGCAGACCGGCAGCGATGTGCTGCTCATCCTGAGCCCGCACAGCGTAGACACGCCCTGGCCGCTGCTGCACGCCCATGCTGGCGACCGCGCCAACCTGCATGTGATGGTGGACAGCGCCAGCCAGACCGAATGGCTGATCGGCGGCGATGCGCTGCAGGTGCTGCTGCGCCAACTGGCCGCGCAGCTGCGCATCACGCGCATCTCGCCCTACCAGACACGCGGCGGCGTCACGCGTGAAGGCGCCTTCTTTGGCCGCGCGCAGCTGCTGTCCCGCGTGATCAACCGCGAGCCCGCCAACTACCTCGTGGTGGGTGGCCGCCAGCTGGGCAAAAGCAGCCTGCTCAAGGCCGTGCAGCGCCGCATGCAGGGCCACCCGCACACCGTGTGCCACTACGTCTCGCTGCGCGACCACCGCCTGGCACCGCGCATGGCGCTGCAGTTTGGATTGCCTGCGGACACCCCGCTCGAAGCCATCGTGGACCATCTGCAGGCCCAATACCAAGGCAAGCGCCTGGTATTGCTGATCGACGAGGCCGACCTGTTCTTCCGCGACGAGTCGAACAACGGCTACGTGCAACTGTCTACCCTGCGCGCGCTCAGCGAGGAGGGCCGCTGCTGGTTCATGCTGGCGGGCTTCTGGGACTTGTATGCCACCGCCGTGCTCGACTACCAAAGCCCCCTGCGCAACTTTGGCGAGGTGCTGGCCATCGGCGGCCTGGAGCGCGCCGCCTGCCGCGAACTGGCCACCGAACCGCTGCGCAAGCTGCGCCTGGGCTTTGACAACGAACGCCTGGTAGACCGCCTCATCGACGCCAGCGGCCTGCGCGCCAACCTCGTCGCCATCCTGTGCCAGGAATGCCTGGAGGCGCTACTACCCGGCGAGCGTGTCATCGAAGCCCGCCACCTCACCCAGGCCCTGGCCTCGCAGGCCGTGCAAGACGCCCTGGCCGGCTGGGGCCGCCTGAGCCACGACGACGCTGCCTGCCGCCTCGACCGTATCGTCGTCTACCACACCGCCCAGGCCGGAAGTGCAAGCCTGGTGACTCTGGCCGCGCTACTGCAAAGCCACGGCATCACCGGCGACGCGCAGGCCCTGCGCCAGTCGCTGGCGCGCCTGCAGCTGGCCTACGTGCTGCGCAAGCACGACGGTGCCGACTACCGCTTCGCCATCCCGCTGCTGCAGGACCAGTTCGAACCAAGTGAGGTGGAACTGCTGCTGCACCAGGAGCTGGCGGTGCTGGCGCGCAGCGACGTGAAAATATGAGTCAAATATGGTCCTAGCGCTTGATGGGTAAGCGCTAGTAGCTATTGTTTTAGTAGCTTCCAGCAGCAGCCCTGTTTAGCAGCCGAATCCACACCTGCCTTGTGCACATCCCGCATGCGCAGCATGTCGCCCCAGCGATTGGCCAGCTGCGGCGCAAAACCCACATCGCCGTCAAACCGCGCGGGGTTGGCGTAGGTGCCAAACAGCATGTCCCACACCGGTAGATCGCCATAGTTGCGGGCGTGCACGTCGCGCTCGTGGTGCAGCGCGTGCATCTCGGGCCGGGGCACCAGCCAGCCCAGCCAGCGGGGCGTGTGGATGTTCCAGTGCTGAAAGATGCTGAGCACGGCCAGCAGTGCTGTGGTCAGCGCCGCCGCGGCGGGCGCCAAGCCCAGCACCACGGTGGCCAGGGTCACGCCCATGCTGGTTTTGACGAACACCTCAAACGGGTGCACCACGTAGGCGCCGGGCACATCCACACGCGGCGCGGCATGGTGCAACTGGTGGCCCATGCGCCACAGCAGGTCAAACCGGTGTTCGGCGCGGTGCCAGGCGTAGTGCACCAGCGACAACACCAGCAGCCCCACGGGCACCCCCCACAGGTCCAGCGCGCTCAGGTCCAACACGCGCAGCGCGGTGATGCCGCTGGCCTGCAGCAGCCAGGGCACGAGCGACCCCACCATGGCCGTCAGCACAAAAAACGCCACGCCCAGCCGTTGCCAGCCGGGCACGGGCGCATAGCTGCGCGCGGGGGATCTGGCCTCGACCGCCCACATCAAGGCATAGGCGGCAGGGACCAGCAGCGGGGCCAGCAGTGGGAGTTGGGGGGAGTCGATCATGGGTGGTTCCTTGTAATAAGCATGTGTGCGTCGATGTGCACATGTTGAGTGGAATAAATGGGCACATTGCTGCGCCCGCGTTGGGGTGTTTGTTGGGCGGGAGGACTGGGCTTGGCCGCGGAGGTTAGCGAGGGCAGCACAGCGGCTGCAAGGTCTGCAGCAGCGCGGTCAGTGCCTTCATCTGCTCCAGCACGCCGTCGCCATCGATCGCGTAGAAGGTGTGTCGTCCCTCGGTTTCAGACCGGAGGATGCGCGCACGCTCCAGCACTTGCAGGTGGCGTGCGACCACCGAGCGGTCTTGCGGCACCTGCTCGGCAATCGAGCCCACGTCAGCGCGGCCCTGCAGCACCAGCACCCGCAAGATGGCCACGCGCGCGGGCTCGGACAGGGCTTTGAAGAAGGCGCTGTCCAGCGCATCAATGCAAGCAGCGGCAGCGGTTTCGTGTGGGGATGGCATAGGGTGGAGCATATGTGCACATTAATGCACGTGTCAATCCCAAGCCGTAAACGTCCTTGTTGGTGTGTGCCCAGACCACGGGTGGGTGTCGATCTCTTACGGGGTTCCCGGTGCGTCCGTTATGGCTCATCAGCCCAAGTCACGACCACCGTCCCGCGCTTGCGCCCCGTCTCAACATAGGCGTGTGCTGCAGGCAGGTCGGCAAAGGGGTAGGTGCAGTCAATCACGGGTTGCAACGCGCCCGACGCGGCCAGATTCATCAGCGTCTGCAGGTCCTCGGTGCGCTCGGCTGCCGGGCCGCCAATGCTGCGGCGCGTGCCGCGGGGGCGGGCCAGCAGCTCCATCAGGCTACCCGCCACCGACAGGTAGCGGCCGTGCTCGTTCAGGCGCGGCAGGCAGGCCGTAAAACTGCTGGCGCCCACGGTGTCGGCAATCACGTCCCAGCGTTGATCGGTCTGGGTGAAATCGTTCTCTGTGTAGTCGATGACGGCGTGTGCGCCCAGCGACCGCACCAGCGCTGCGTTGCCACCGCTGCATACAGCCGTCACCCACGCACCGCGCTGCCGTGCCAGTTGGACCATCGCTGTACCCACGGCGCCGGATGCGCCAATCACCAGCATCGTCTCGCCCGCCTGCACCTGTGCCTGGTTCAAAAAATGCAGCGCCGCCAAACCACCAAACGGCAGGCTGACGGCCTCGGCAAACGACAGCCGTGCGGGTTTGTGAACCAGGGACTTGGCGAGGGGCACCACGCAAAACCCGGCATGACAGCCCGTGGCCGCGCCGGTTGCGCCCACCACGGCATCACCGGGCTGAAAGCCCTGCACGTCGCGGCCCACCGCCTGCACCACGCCCGCCACATCGCTGCCCAGAATGGGTTGCCGTGGCCGCAGCAGCCCAAACGCCAACCGCCCCAGCAGCCCAAAACCGCGCGGCAGGTTCTGTGTGCGAATGCGCACATCGGCCGACGACACACTGGCGGCAACCACCCGCACCAGCACATCGCGCGGGCCGGGCGCGGGGCAGGGGCGCGTCTGTAGTTCCAGCACCTCGGTGCCCCCGTAGTCGCGGCACACCCAGGCTTGCATGGTGGTGGGCGTGTGGACGGCGGCGGGGTTGGCAAGGGTGTTGGCGGGCATAGGGGCTGGTAAGGTGATTGGAAGCAAGAAAGACAAGCAGGGGAGGCGGGCGGGTGCGCGCAACCGCAGAGCGTAGGCAGCTGCGGGCCGTGCGCGCAACCCGACGTTGGGAGGGTTGCAGGCGCGCAGCCGATAAGCCTCAGAAATTGCCCGTTGGCCCTGGGCTTTTCGGAGCACTCGACCTCAACAAAAGAAAGACCATTGAGGAAGTTTGAATTTCAAGCCAAATTGGCCTCTAGCGCTTATCTTGTGAGCGCTAGTAGCTATCAATTAAGTAGCTATCAGGTGAATCTCATCAGGGCCGCTGCGCCATCACCAGCGCATAAAGCGCCTGCGCCGCCACCGACAAGCTCTCGTCCCGCCGCCGCACCAGATAGATCTGCCGCGTGAGCCCCGGCATCGATAGCGGCCGCGTGACCAACCCCGGTTGATCGAAGTGAAACAGCGTGAGTGCGGGCACCACGCTGATGCCCAGCCCCGCGCGCACCATGCCCATCACGGTGGCCAGCTGCTCCACTTCCATCAGCGTGTGCATGGCCTGTGGGTGCAGGGCGGCCTCCAGATACTGCCGCACGCTGCTGGTGCGCGCCAGGTGGATGAAGGGCCACGCGGCCAGGTCGGCGGCGGTGATGGCCTTGCGGCGGCGCGCCAGCGGGTGGTCGGCCGGGCACACCAGATAGAAGTTGTCGCTGCAAAAGGGCTCGGCCTGCAGGGCCGGGGTGTCGGCGCGGATGGCGGCCAGCGCAAAGTCTGCATGGCCGCTGGCCACGCGGTCGATGCAGGGCTCGGACAGCACATCGGCAATGTCGATCTCGATGCCGGGGTGCGCCGCACGGTACTGCGCCAGCACGCCGGGCAGCCAGCCAGCCGCCAGTGATGGCAGCAGCGCCACGGCCACGCGCCCGCGCTGCAGCGTGGCGGTGTCGCGCACGGCGGCCAGGGCGTTTGAGATTTCCGCACGGATGCGGCGGGCCGATTCCAGAAAATTCTGCCCCTCGGGCGTCATGTCCACATGGCGCGTGCTGCGGTCAAAAAGGCGCAGGCCCAGGTCGTCCTCCAGCGCGCGGATGAGGGCGCTGAACGCGGGCTGCGACAGGTGGCACAGCGCAGCGGCGCGCGTGAAGCTGCGCTGCTCTGCCAGTGCAATGAAGGCGTCGATCTGGCGGCTGGAGAGGTGTGGGGCGCTCATGGGTGGGCCACAAGATCAGACTGCAGCGGGCGGCTATTCATTTGAATTTCAGATGGATTGATCGTAACAATCGATTTCACAGAATACCGCAGCCTCCCTACAGTGGCCCCCGGAGACAAAGACAACGGTCTGCAAGGAACACATGGCGAACCACGCTCATAGCAATAACCACCTGCTGGTCGGCTGCGCCGCTGGCTTCTCGGGCGACCGCACCGATGCTGCGCTGCCCGTGGTGCAGGCGCTCATCGCCAGTGGCCAGCCTGCGGTGCTCATCTTCGAGACCCTGGCCGAGCGCACCCTGGCCCTGGCCCAGCTGGCGCGCCGCACCGACCCCAATGCGGGCTACGAACCCCTGCTGGTCGACCTGCTGCAGCCCGTGCTGGCGCTGTGCCTGGCACACGGCGTGCGCATTGTCAGCAACTTTGGCGCGGCCAACCCGCACGGCGCCGCGCGCCGTATCCACGCGCTGGCCGCCGAGCTGGGCCTGCGGCACCCGCGCATTGCCGTGCTGCAGGGTGATGACCTGAGCGGCCCTGAACACCGCGCGTTGTTGCAAGGCGCGCTGGGTGATGCCATGCCCACCGACCCCATCGTCAGCGCCAACGCCTACATCGGCGCGCAGGCCATTGCCGATGCGCTGCGTGCGGGTGCCGACATCGTGGTGTGTGGCCGCGTGGCCGACCCGTCGCTGGTGCTGGGCCCGGCCCTGGCGCACTACGGCTGGGAGATGCATGACTGGGACCGCCTGGCCCGCGCCACGATGGCCGGGCATTTGCTCGAATGCGGCGCGCAGGTGACCGGTGGCTACTTTGCCGACCCTGGCTACAAAGATGTGCCCGGCCTGGCCCAGCTGGGCTACCCGATTGCCGCGATCGATGCTGATGGCCGCTGCACCATCACCAAACCTCCCGGCACCGGTGGCCGCATCGACGAGCGCACGGTCAAAGAGCAGTTGCTGTACGAGCTGCACGACCCGGCTGCTTACCTCACACCCGACGTAGTGGCCGACATCACCCAGGCCCGCGTGCAGACGGTGGGCACCGATGCCGTCCGGCTGGAGGGTGTTCAGGGCCATGCGCGGCCCGACACGCTCAAGGTCAACGTGTGCTTTGAATCCGGCTGGTTTGCCGAGGGCGAAATCTCCTACGCAGGCCCCCGCGCCGAAGCCCGTGCGCGCTTGGCAGGCGAGTTGCTGCGCGAGCGCCTGCACGGCCTGGGCCCGCTGCGCATCGACCTGATCGGCGTGACCAGCGTGCTGGGCGACGATGCCAGCCGATGGCTGGATACACCCGTTATGGGTAGCGACGACGCCCGAGACGTGCGCCTGCGGGTGGCCTTGCAGCACCGCGACCACGCCACCGCCCAGCGCCTGGTGCGCGAGGTGACGGCGCTCTACACCTGCGGCCCCGCGGGCGGCGGCGGCGTGCGCACCGCCATGCGCCCGCGCCTGGGCACCGTGTCATGCCTGGTGCCGCGCGATGCTGTGGCTGTGCGTTTCGAAATGGTGGAGCCCACGCTGCAGCCACTGGAGGTATCACCATGACCGATGTGAAAAATGCTTCGCTGAGCCCACACCCCTTCAACGTGGCGCTGCCCACACCAGTGGCCGCCGTGCAAGGGCAGCCCCGCCGCGCGGGCGGCGCCCCCCTTGAGGGGGAAGACGCGCAGCGTCTCAGGGGGGGCTTCCTATCTGTTCCGCTTTACCGCCTTGCCCACAGCCGCACCGGCGACAAAGGCAACCGCTCCAACATCAGCGTCATCGCCTGGCACCCCGCGCTGTGGGATGTGCTGGTCGATCAAGTCACCGAAGCCGCCGTGGCCCGGCAGTTTGCGCAGCGCCAGCCGCGCCAGGTCACGCGCTACCTGCTTCCGCAACTGCAGTCCATGAACATCGTGCTCGACGACGTGCTGGACGGCGGCGTGAACGACGCCCTCAACCTCGACAGCCACGGCAAGGCGCTGAGCTACCTGCTGCTGGACCTGCCTGTGTTGGTACCCGCCGCGCTGGCAATGCATCTGGCAGGGCCGCCGATTTAGCCCAGGACAAGCAACGCAGAGGTTTTGAGGGCCACGCGCGCTGCACTACCGATTTCACTTTTTCCATACCTAACTAGACCAGGAGACAACATGAACCACACGCTTTTCCGTTCGACCATCTACCGCACCCGCCGCCACACCCTGGCCGCCGCCGCCATGCTGGCGCTCGGCACTTTGGTTGCCCCTGCCGCATTGGCCCAAGCCCCTGCCTACCCGGCCAAGGCCATCACCTTTGTGGTGCCCTTTGCCGCAGGCAGCGCCACCGACCAGCTGGCCCGTGCGCTGGGCCAGTCGATCACCACCGACACCAAGCAGCCCGTGGTCATCGACAACAAAGCCGGTGCCAGCGGCATGATCGCGGCCTCTGCCGTTGCCAAGGCTGCGGCCGACGGTTACAGCGTGCTCATCACCACCAACACCACGCACGCCGCCAACGAGCACCTGTACAAAAAACTGTCGTACGACCCGGTCAAGGACTTCGCCCCCGTCACCGGCCTGGGCAAGGGCGGGCAGGTGCTGGTGGTCAACGCCAGCGCGGCTTACAAAAACGTGGGCGAGCTGCTGGCCTTTGCCAAAAAGAATCCCGGCAAACTCAGCTTTGGCAGCGGCAGCTCATCGAGCCGCATGGCGGGCGAAATGCTCAAGCAACTGGCCGGTGTGGACATCCTGCACGTACCCTACAAAAGCAACCCCCTGGCCATCACCGACCTGCTGGGCGGGCAGATTGACTTGATGATCACCGACACCTCCACGGGGGTGCCACAGGTCAAGGCGGGCAAGTTGCGGGCCCTGGGCTATTCCACCCAAAAACGCAGCGCGCAACTGCCCGATGTACCCACGCTGGACGAGGCGGGCGTCAAGGGCTACGACATGGGCTACTGGTTTGCCGCCTATGTGCCCGCGGGCACGCCCGCACCCGTGGTGGCGCGCCTGAACGAGCTGCTGACCGCCGCCACCAAAAGCGCAGGCGCCAAGAGCTTCTTCGACAACGCGGGCTCGGAAGCCTGGAGCACCACACCCGACGAGCTGGCCAAGTTCCAGGCGGCGGAGACGGTGAAGTGGGGCAAGGTGATCAAGGCAGCGGGGATTGAGGCGGAGTAACTGGCCGCAGGCCCGGTAGCGGTGGGGGTCAACTCTCGCTGCGCTGGGCTTCTCTCCCTCTCCCCTCGTGGGAGGGATATTTTTATAGCCAAATTGGCCTCTAGCGCTTGATGGATAAGCGCTGACAGCTATCAAAATAGTATTTTTCACCGCAGAGCCGCAAACCCCTCACCACGGCACACCCGCAAACCGCGTTACCAAAAAATCGAGCAGCGCTCGCACCGCAGGCGACAAATGCCTGCGCGACGGGTACAGCGCATAAATCGTCATTACCGGCAGGTCCCACTCCGGCAGCACCGCCTGCAACTCGCCGCTTTGCAAATAGGGGTTGACCAGATACGTGGGCTGTAGCGCAATGCCGCCGCCCGCCAGCGCTGCGCGCATCAGCGTGGTGGCCTCGTTGGCGCTGAAATGGCCGCTCACGCTCACTTTGCACACTTCTTCGCCGCGTGTCAGCTGCCATACGCTTTTGCCAAAGTTGGCGTAGCTCAGGCACCGGTGCTGCGCCAGCTCGGCGGGCTGCTGCGGCGTGCCGTGGGCGGCCAGGTAGGTGGGTGATGCCACCAGGGCCGATTCACAACGCGCCAGCGGGCGGCCAATGAGCAGCGGGTCGGGCTCGGCGCTGATGCGGATGGCCAGGTCGATGCGCTTTTCCACCAGGTTCAGCGATCCCTCGCTGGCGTCCAGGTCGATCTTGAGCTCTTGGTGCTGCGCCAAAAAATCAGCCACTGCCGCGCCCAGCTGCGCAAACGCAAACGACACGCTGCAGGTGATGCGCAACTGCCCGCGCAGCTCGCCCTCGGTGGTGGTGGCGGTTTCTTCCTCCAGGTCTTGCGTCAGCGCCAGCATCTGCTGGCAGCGGCGCAGCGCCAGCTCGCCCGCGTCGGTCAGCGTCACGCTGCGGGTGGTGCGCTGCAGCAGCCGGGCCTGCAGCCACTGCTCCATCTCGCCCACATAGCGCGTGACCATGGCACGCGACATATCGAGCTTGTCGGCGGTGGCGCTGAAGCTGCCGCTGGTGGCCACTTCGGCAAAAACACGCATGGCGGTCAGTCGGTCCATCAGGTCATTCGCAGGGTTATTTGATCGATTGGTGCAACAAGTTTGCGCATTTTATGGGGTTTATTAGATCGATTGGCGCAAATAAACTTCATCCCGTACCTAACGCAAACCCTTTCAACCACTTTTAATCCCTGGAGATTTAGCCATGTTCCGCACCACCCTCATCGCCGCCACCTTGTCCCTCGCGTTCGCTGGCGCCCAGGCCGCCCAGCCCCTGCAGATCAAGGTCTACAACGCCGACGGCAACAGCTTCAACGTCAACTCCACCCTGGTGTATGGCGAGAAAGAAGCCATGGTCATCGACGCAGGCTTTACCCGTGCCGACGCACTGCGCATTGCCGCCAACGTGCTCGACAGCGGCAAAGAGCTGAAAACCATCTACGTGAGCCAGGCCGACCCTGACTACTACTTCGGCGTCGAAACGCTCAAAGAGTTTTTCCCCAAGGCCGACGTGGTGACCACCCCCGCCGTGCTGGAAAAGATCAACGCCAAGCTCGCTGGAAAGCTCGCCTTCTGGGGCCCCAAGATGGGTGCCAACGCACCGCGCACGCCCGTGCTGCCCAAGGCCATCAGCGGCAACACCATCACGGTAGACGGTCAGACGGTCGAGATCCGTGGCACCACCGGCGCGCTGGCGCACCGCCCGTATGCGTGGATTCCATCGGTGAAGGCCGTGGTGGGCAACATCGGCGTGTTTGGCAACATGCATGTGTGGACGGCCGACACACAAACCGTGGCCGAGCGAAGCGCCTGGGTGGCCCAGCTCGACGAAATGGCCGCCCTGCAGCCCACCGTGGTCGTGCCCGGCCACATGCTGCCCGGCACCGCGCTGGATGTGACGGCGGTGACCTACACCAAGGGCTACCTGCAAACGTTTGAGAAGAACGCAGCAGCCACCAAGACCAGCGCCGAGCTGATCGACGCGATGAAAAAGGCGTACCCCGCAGCACCCATGGGCCTGTCGCTGGACATTGGCGCCAAGGTGAACAAGGGCGAGATGAAGTGGTGAGATAAAGAAGTGCTGAGAAGTTTTGTTGAGAAGTTTTGTTGAGTCGGTCCGAGGCGCATGGAACCCTTCATGCTGAACCCTTCGACGGGGCTCAGGACAGGCCCGTCGAAGCGCCTCGCGAGGCTGCGGCGGGTTTCTACAGGCTCATCAGCCCGAACGGATATTTTGAAGTCCAGAGAGTCGGCCCAATAGCCATTGAAAGGAACCAGATCGTGACCACGCACCCCCTCCAACAAGTCCTGCAGCACCTGCACGCCGGGCGCTGGAACGCCGCGCACGATCTGGTGCAACACGACGGATCCATGCTGGCCGCGTGGCTGCACGGCATCCTGCACGTGCAAGAAGGCGACCTGGAAGACGCCGAGAACTGGTACGACCGTGCAGGCCGCCACTTCCGCAGCCGCGGCACGCTGGCTGAAGAGCTGGTGCTTTTCGAAGCGGCGCTGACCCAATCCTCAGTCCCAAACACTGAAAGACCCTGACCCATGACCACCTCGGTGACCTATCTGTTCGACCCCCTGTGCGGCTGGTGCTACGCCGCCGGACCGGCCTTGCAATACCTGCAAGGTGTGGATGGCGTGCACATATCGCTGGCCCCCACGGGTCTGTTTGCTGGCGCAGGCGCCCGGCCCATGGACGCGCAGTTTGCTGCGTACGCATGGTCCAACGACCAGCGCATTCAGCAGCTCACGGGCCAGCCTTTCACGCAGGCCTATCGCGACCAGATTTTGGGTGCGCCGACGGGGCGTTTTGATTCGGGCCCCGCCACGCTGGCGCTGACCGCCGTGGCACAGACTGCGCCGGGCCGCGAGCTGGACGCGTTGCATGCCCTGCAGCACGCCCGCTATGTCGATGGCCGCGACACCACTGCAGCGCAGGTGCTGGCCGATGTGCTCAACACCCTGGGCCTGGCCGATGCTGCTGCGATGGTGTTGGCGCCCGATGCCGCGCTGCACCGCGCCATGGCGGCGCGTGTTGCCAGCGCACAGTCCACCATGCAAGCCGTGGGGGCACGCGGCGTGCCGCAGCTGGTGGTAGCGGGGCAGGGCGGGGCGCTGCGGCTGTTGAGCGGCGACGCGTTGCTGGGGCCGCGTGAGCAGTTGCTGGAGCTAGTGCTGGCGGCCTGAGCGGCCTGAGCGGCCTGAGCGGCGGTAAAGGACTCTGGCGCCACGATTTCGTTGTCTGGCCACTTCGGCATTACAAAAGGGCACATGCCTTTGGCCTGCCCTGCCCAGGCTTCGACAGGCTCAGCCCGAACGGTTTGAGGGGTGTCAGGTAGGCGTAAAACAGCCCCTGAAGCGCGTCAACAGCGTTGTATCGTCAACCGCTTTGTCTTGTCACCACCAACCATTTCAAACCATTCAAACCATTTCAAACCGTTCACGCTGAGCTTGTCGAAGCGCCGCGCGAGCCGTCGACAAGCCTGCGCTGACCCCGTCGAATGTTCAGCCCGAACGGGTGTTTCAAATTCGAAGGTGTCGCCTCAAAAGCCATCGGGTGATATCGAATTGAAAGCAGCGTGCAAACCCCGCCCGTTCGGGCTGAGCCGGTCGAAGCCTGGCTTTGCCTTGCAAGCAGCCTGCCCCAGGCCCACCCCTCACTTCGACGGATCTATCAACACCTTGGCCCCGGTATTGCGCGGGCCGTAAAACGCGATGGCGTCGGCGCTCAGCGCGTCGGCCAGCGACACCGTGCGCGCGTACTGGCTGGCGAACGTGGTTTTCAACTCGGCGGCCACACGTGTGCGCAGCGCCTGGGCTGCCGCGTCGCCAATCTTGTTCAGGAACGGGAACAGCAGCCACCCACCCACACCCCAGGCCATACCAAACGTGCGCTGGATCTCGGTGGGGCGCGTGTCCAGGTGGCCATACAGGTACACCTGCTTGTGCACTGCCGACCCATACCGGCTGTATTCCTTGGTCGTGCGGTTGATGGCGCTTTCCATGCACTGCAAAATTTGCCCGGCCAACGTGCCGCCGCCCGTGGCGTCAAACGCAATGGTGGCGCCGGTGGCGGCCAGCGCGTCGGTCAGGTCGGCCATGAAGGTGGGCGCCGTGCTGTCGCACACGTATTGCGCACCCATTTCGCGCAGCAGCGCGGCCTGTTCGGGCTTGCGCACGATGTTGACCAAGCCAATGCCGTCCTTCTGGCACACCCGGTTCAGCATCTGCCCCAGGTTGCTGGCTGCAGCGGTGTGCACCAGCGCGGTGTGGCCTTCGCGCTTCATCGTCTCGACCATGCCAAGCGCCGTCAGAGGGTTGACAAAACACGACGCGCCATCGGCCGCCGTGGTGCCCGCAGGCAGCGGCAGGCACTGCGCGGCGGGCATGGTGCGGTACTGCGCGTACATGGCCCCACCAATCACCGCCACCGTGCGGCCGACAAGCGCTTGCGCTGCGGGGGACGACCCTGCCGCCACCACCAGGCCCGCGCCCTCGTTGCCCACGGGCATGCTCTCACCCAGGCGTGCCGCCATCCCGGGCATGGCGCGTTCAGGGATGCGGGCCGTCACCACCGGGCGGTCAGCCGTGCCCGCCACCTGCACGGTCGACAGATCGGCGGGGCCAAACAGCAGGCCAATGTCGGACGGGTTGATGGGCGTGGCCTGGATCTGAATCAACACTTCGTCAGGCCCGGGGGTAGCCACGGGCGTGGGCTCCAGGCTCACTTGCAGGGTGCCATCTGATTGCACCAGAGAGCGCAACTGGAGAGCGGTCGAAGGAATGTTGGGTGTGGTCATGGGGTGCTTTCGGTGAGAAGGTGGGCGCGCGCTTAAAGCAGCTAAAAAAACCCATTTGGCATCGTTGCCGCGTCTTGTCGAACTAGCGTACTGCCTGCGACACAGCGCCTGGACAAAACCGAAAACCGTTTCGCTGAGTTTTGTTAGCCGCTCTTAGCAGGCGGCAGAAGCCCATTAAAACGGTTTTGCGTTGCATGCGTGGTCGCGCAAGTGATTTACCGGCTGGGTGGTTCTTGCGACGGCATCTTTGAACGGCTTCAAATGGATGGACGCCGACTCAATGGCCACCCTTGGCCCCCAGTGTCCGCACCATCTGCTCATACATCGCATCCACCGCTGGCGCGCGCAACGACTGCTTGCTGCGCAGCACCGCCACGTTCATCGAATCTAGCGGCGGCAGATCAAACTCTGCGGGCAGGTTCTGCAAAATCTGCAGGTTGGCGGGCACGCTGCAGCGTGTGAGCACCGCCACGGCCAGGCCGCTTTCCACCGCTGCCAGCTGCCCCGCCAGGCTGGAGCTGTGGTACACGATGCGGTAGGCGCGCCGCCGTACCGCCAGCGCCTTCAGCGTGGCAGTGCGCGCCATGCTTGTGGACTCGTACACCGCCAGCGGCAGCGGGTCGCGTCGCCACACCTCAAACTGCGCGGCGCCCACCCACACCAACGGTTCTTCAAACAAAAAATGCCCACGCTGAGGCTTGTCGCGCGACACCAGGGCCAGGTCCAGCTCGCCACGCACCACACGCGGGATGAGCGAGGTCGACTGCTCACACGTCAGCTCAATCTCTACCCCCTGATACCGGTTCGAAAAACTGCGCAGCACCGGCGTGAGGTACATGCTGGCGTAGTCGTCTGGCACCCCCAGCCGCACGCGCCCCGCCAGCTGCGGGCCAAACAGCGCGGCCTGTGTTTCGGCCTGCAAGTCCAGCATGCGGCGCGCATACGACAGCAGCTCCACCCCGGCGGGCGTCACCTCAAGGTGGCGCGGGCCGCGCAGCAGCACCGGGCGGCCTAGCGCAGCCTCCAGCTTCTTGATCTGCATGCTGACCGCCGATTGCGACCGGTGCACCAGAGGCGCTGCGCCCGACAGCGAGCCCGCATCCACCACCGCCACCAGCGCACGCAGCCAGTCGATCTGAAAGTCGGGATAGTTCATGCAGATAGGTCTCGCAATCGCAATGTATTTGGTTATCGAATACTAATCGTTCGAACTATGCGCTTTACCAGCGACGGGGAAGCACTGACGATCAGCGCCATGAACCCAAAAACCTCCGCACTCTCAACGCTTGCAACGCTTGAGTCAACCGCGATGGATTCGGCATCTTTGAACTTGAAATATCCGTTCGGGCTGAGCCTGTCGAAGCCTTCCGCAGCGCTTCAACAAGCTCAGCCCGTACGGTGCAAGCGGATTCATGCCGAATGAGTACCGTCAAGCACTCCACCATCGGCACCCCAGCCACCGCACGCGACCGCCAGGGCCAGTGGCTGATGATTGCCGGTGGCGCGCTGCTGGGCACCATCGGTGTGTTTGTGGAAGAGGCGGGCCAGCACCCGCTGGTCACCGTGTGGTTTCGCTGTGCATTTGGTGCAATGGCGCTGCTGGCCTGGTGCCTGGCCACGGGGCGGGGAAAGCAACTATTTCTGCACGGCCGCGCCCGCTGGGTGGCCTGCGCCACCGGCATGTTGATGGTGATGAACTGGGCGCTGTTCTTTGCGGCCATCCCGCGCACCTCGATTGCGGTGGCCACCGTGATCTTTCACATCCAGCCCATCTGGGTCATCGTGTTCGGCGCGCTGTTCTTGCGCGAGGCCGTGTTGCCCATGCAGTGGCTGGCCACACTGGCTGCGCTGGGTGGCCTGGTGCTGACCACGGGGTTGCTCGACAGCGCCGCAGCCGCCGCAGCGGC
This sequence comes from Acidovorax sp., assembly GCA_030692685.1. Classification (GTDB taxonomy): domain Bacteria; phylum Pseudomonadota; class Gammaproteobacteria; order Burkholderiales; family Burkholderiaceae_C; genus Acidovorax. Next base: position 107,416 of record JAUXZO010000005.1, read on the forward strand.
CAGCAGCAGCGGCGACTACATGGCTGGCGTGTTGATGTGTCTGGGCGGCTCGCTCTGCTATGCGGGCGTGACGCTGCTCGCAAACACACAGAAAACCATCAGCCCCTATGCCATGGCGCTGTGGCAGTGCCTGGTGGGCGCGGTAGCGCTGGCGTGGGCGCCCATCGTGCTGGGCTGGCCGCAGCAGGGCGCCGCGTGGGGCTGGCTGCTGGGCCTAGGCGTGCTGCACACCGGCCTGGCGTATGTGGTGCTGTTTGCCGGCATGTCGCGCCTGGGCTTGGGGCGCATTGCGGTGCTGCAGTTTGTGTACCCGCTCACGGCGGTGCTGGTGGACTTGGTGGTGTATGGGCGCACGCTCGGCCCCATCCAACTGGGCGGCGTGGGGCTGATGGCTGTGGCGCTGTGGACGCTGCGGCGGCCGGGCAAAGCGGCGGTGGCTAGCGGGTGAGGCGCAGGGCGATTGCGTCAGGCGCCTCGCGGTGCTGCCTGCTCCACCCGTTCGGCTGAGCTTGTCGAAGCCTTGTTCGGCCCCTGCACATCCTCAGCCCGATGAGGCCGTCGAGACAGCGGGGCACGCACGCCGCCGCTGATGCTGGCGCTCGCGATCGCTCACGATCGCTCAAGGCGCCTTGCCTGCCGGAATGTGCCGCTGGAAGAACCCCACCACCTTCGCATTGAACGTCTGGTGAAACGCCACCCGGTCAAACCCCGGCGCATCGCGGCAAATCTCTGGTGCCGCTTCGGCCAGCGCGGGCGAGCAGGGCGCCAGAAACGCGTAGTGCTCTGCGTTGGTGGCCACATGCCAGTCGGGTGCGCGGGGCAGGCCTGCGCGCAGCACCTCCACGCTTTGCAGCGTGACGCCACTGCCACCCAGCGCCGAGGCCCAAAGCTGCACGGGCGTGCTGACCTGCCCCAGCCCCTTGGCGTCGAACATGCTCAACGGGTCCACGATGACTGCCGCGCGGATGCGCGGGTCCGGCGCAGGAGTGGCGGGGATCTCGTTGCGCCGGATCTCGCCGCAAAGGAGCCGCATGGACAGCGGTGGGCACAGGTCCGGGCGCAGTGTCCAGTCTGGCACCGCGCCGATGTTCACCAGCCCCGTGTAGCCGCCTCGCGAAAAGCCAAAAAAGCCCACCTTGCCCGCGTCTAGCTGCGCGCGCTGGGGCCAGTTGCCCAGCATGTAGTCCGTCAGCCGCCGCATGTCCACCGGCCGCGTGGCAAAGGCCGAGAGGTGGCCCTGGCGGCTCACATCCTGAAAGTTGTCGCCCGGGTGGTTGATGGCGGCCACCACATAGCCTGCATCCGCCAGCGCAGCCGCCGTGTCGTGGTGTCCCAGAGCCGAGCCGCCTGCGCCGTGCGACACCACCACCAGCGGCAGGCCTTGCCCGGCAATACCGGCAAGGGGGCAGTCGCGCGTGCCTTGCAGCACCAGCGGCGCCAGGTCGATGCGGCCCGGCGGCGTGCCACAGGGCGACCACACCGCGCCGCGCAGCGCAGGCCCGTCCTTGTCTGCGGGCACCTCGATGAAGGCAAAGCCCGCCGCCTGGGCCAGGGTGGCGGCGCAGCCAAGCGCTGCGGCCAACAGCGAACGAATGCCCAGGCCGAAGCGTGAAGAAGAACGGGCACGAAGGCGCAAGCGATGCAGCGATGAAATAGTCATGGCGATGTAGTGACGTAGTTGGGTATCACGGAGGCCTTGCCCGCCGAGTGTGCCGCAGCGTGCGCACCAGGGCTTCACCGATCTTGCAAGCGTGCGGCACGCCCGGTGCCGGTCAGGGCTGGTGCTGCTGCACTAGTTACTGTCCAAACACCATGGCCTGGTGGGCAGACACACCTGCCAGCACCCCTTCAGCCGACGCCAGTGTGGCGTTGTGGCGCATCAATGTCAGGTCGCCAGCGGCATACACGCCGGGCACGGTGGTCATCTTGTTGGCATCGGTGCGAACGAACGGCCCCATGGGCCCATCGTCGAACGCGCAGCCCAGCTGCTCGGCCAGCGGGCTGGATGGGCGCGTGGACGCCGCTACATACAGAGCATCGAGTGGCACCACACGCGCATCGCCGCCGCCGGTGGCCTGCAGGCGCACACCCCGCAGCGCCTGGCCCGGGCCTTCCAGCGCGGCGATGGGTGCGGGTTCTATGGCAATGCCCAGCGCCCGCAGCCGCTCGCGCTCGCTGGGCTCCAGCGTGGTCTCGCCATTCAAGAAGAGGGTGGTCGGGCCCCAGTCGGCAATCAGCTGCGCGTGCATGCCCGACGGCGGCGAGTGGTACAGCACGCCCAGCCGCTGGCCCGCAAACTCATAGCCGTGGCAATACGGGCAGTGCAAAACTGTAGCCCCCCAGCGCTCGCGAAGGCCCGCAATGTCGGGCAGGCCATCCAACACGCCAAAGGCCAGCACCAGCTTGTGAGCCTCCATGGTTGCGCCATCGTTCAGCACCACTTCAAACCCGTTCTCTGGTGACCCGGCGCGTTGCTGCGCCGTGGCCGACACCACCGTGCCCTGGCGCAACGTCACCTTGGGGTAGGCCAGCAGCTTGCGGCGCGCCTGCTCGATCATCGCCAGCGGCGGCTCGCCGTCTTGCCCGAAGAAGCCGTGCGACGCTGCCGCAAACCTGTTGCGCGGCTGGCCTGCGTCTACCACGCACACCCGCCGCCGCGCGCGGGCCAGCTGCATCGCGGCCGACAGGCCTGCAAAGCTGCCGCCGACCACGATGGCGTCATACGCCGCTGTCGTCGCCGTCGGTGCCATGGCCGCTGTGGTCATTGTTTGCGTCGTCGTGGTTGTGGTCATGGTCATGAGAAATTGCCTTGTGCGAGTGGCCCCCGGCCACCATGCGTTGATGAAAATCGGCCGACAACTGCGCCAGCGACACCTCGCCCAGCCGCGCCAGTAGCACTTGCTCGGCCGCCTCAAACGCGTCAGACAACGCGGCATTTACCGCTTGCTCCACTACACAGCCGGGGCTCTCTACACGGTTGCTCACGGCCAGCAACGTGGGCGCGCCCAGCGCCTCGTGGATGTCGCGCAGCGTGATGTCTGCCAGCGGGCACGACAGCACCCACCCGCCGCCATGCCCCTTGGCCGACGACACAAACCCCGCATACCGCAAGCCCGCCATCAGGCGGCGGACAACGACGGGGTTGGTCTGCATGGCCTGCGCCAGTGATTCAGACGTGGCGGGGCCATCCATCTCTGCCATGTGCAGCAGCGCGTGGAGGACATTGGAAAGGCGGCTATCTCGTTTCATGCAACATTAAAAGTTCCGTGATGCTAGCATGTGTCCAGAAACAATGGTTGCGGATGTGATTGACTACTCAATTGATAGCTACTAGCGCTTGTTGGATAAGCGATAGAGGCCAATTTGGCATAATTTTTGGCATGCCTCGAACACTACCCCGCCCGTTCGGGTTGAGCTTGTCGAAGCCCTGCGCCAAGCCTTGCAATCCCTTTGGACAAGCTCAGCGCGAGGCGCCGTACTTACCGGACACCACACCATGACCCATCCCACCACTTCCCCCTTCACCAACCCCGCCGCCATTGCCCGCTATGCCGAAGGCCCGCGCCGCAACGTGCCGGGCTACGACAGCCTGCTACCCATGGTCCGCATCCTGCTGGCCGAACGCGTGCCCGCCAACGGCCGCGTGCTGGTGGTGGGCGCAGGCGGCGGGCTGGAGTTAGAAGACATGGCCCGGGCGCACCCCGGCTGGCGTTTTGATGGCGTGGACCCCAGCCAGCCCATGCTGGATTTGGCGGCGCAGCGGCTGGAGGCTGCGGGTGTGTCAGACCGCGTAGCGCTGCACCACGGGTATGTGCAGAGCGCACCGCTCGGGCCGTTTGATGGCGCTACGTGTTTGCTGACTTTTCACTTTGTGCCGCGTGAGGAGCGTGTGCCCATGGCGGCAGAAATCCGGCGGCGGTTGAAGCTCTGGGCGCCGTTCGTCGCGGTGCATCTGAGCGTGGCGGCTGGTGGTGGTGCTGACGGCGAAGAAGGTGGGGCAGGGGAGCGCGACTTGTGGCTGTCGCGCTATGCAGCGTTTCTGGTGGCGTCCGGCCGGGCGCCGGAACATGCGGCCAAAGCGCGGGACAAGATTGCTGCAGAACTGGCGGTGCTGACGCCGCAGGAAGACGAGGCGATTCTGCACGAGGCCGGATTCAGCGATGTGCAGATGTTTTATATGGGGTTTGCGTTCAGGGGATGGCTGGCGTGCGCGTGATCGGCATGAAAGACCGTACTCGGCTAGAAGCTGCCAGTCAGCCCTTTTTCCTGCCCGATCGCTTCAGGCTGGTTGCTGTCGTTCCGCTCTTGTTCCCAAAGGGTTGCTTTCACTGATAGTGGCCATAAACATTCCAGGCAACGAACAAATTCCCAAAACCTTGGCCGACCCATGCGCGGACTCCTCGTCGACTATGGATGGTGCAATACCAATAACAGCCAGCATCCCTCAGTCCATTGGAATTCTGTTCATTCCGGGTCTAGGCATTGAGGTGTTTTAGCCTGGGTACGCCCTTGACGGTGGCAGGCTGAGCGCCTGCTGGCCAAGCGCTAGCAGCTATTGTTTTTGAGTTGCCCTTTCAAGCTCGCGGGCTGTCGCCCATCAACCCCTGGACAGGCCCCGCTGTCTGCGCCAGCCCAGGAACCCCAGCATGGCCGACAACAGCCCCAGCGCCCAGGGCGCGTCCACTGGGATGCCCACCGCACCTCCACCCAGAGGGCCCGCCGCTAGCGCAAACGGATCGCTGATGCCGCCCACCGTCGCGTCCGAGTCTCCTGCGCCGTTGTCGGTAACGGTGTAGGTCACCGTCTTGCGATCTCCGCTGAGCGTCACGCCGCCCAGTTGGAACCATGTAGACGCCGCCACCACACCGCCCACTGCGGCGGTGGCAGGGCCAAACTTCCAGAACTGCATGCCTGCTGGCAGGGCCTGCGGATAGGTGATGGCCATGGTCACGGTACCCGTGCAGGAGGTGGCTTGGAAGGCGTATTCGCCATACGGCATCGTCTTGCCTGCTGGCGCGGGGTTGGACAGGCTGGCAAAACCACTGGTGGGATCGAGCGTGCAGGTGGGCCCGCCGCCAGAGAGCGTTGCCGTTGCAGCGCCCACCATGCCCGGTGGCGTGCCCGTCGCCGTCAGCAGGCGCGGGACCACTGCGTTGGACGCAGCGGATGGCGCGCCAGGGCCGACGGAATTGGTTGCCGCCACCGTGAACGTATATGACGTGCCGTTGGTAAGACCCATTACGGTGATGGGAGAAGCGGCGCCCGTTGCCGTCGCCCCTCCGGGGCTGGCCGTCACGGTATACCCGGTAATTGATGCTCCACCGGTAGATGCAGGTGCGGTAAACGTCACAGTGGCCTCGGCATTCCCAGCGCTCGCGGTAACGATGGTCGGCGCGCCGGGTACCACTGCATTCACGGTAAAGGAACGGCTCACCTGGGTAGCTGCCAGATAGGAGCCGTTTCCAGCTTGGTCTGCGTTAATTGTGCAGGTGCCAGCGCTCACAAAGGTCAGCGCGCCACCAGTCGTGATCGTGCATACACCCGTGGTTGACGACGTGAAAGTCGGAGTCAGACCCGAGTCGGATGTGGCGGTAAGCGTCGGCGTGGAGCTGAAATTCTGCGCGCCGGGATTGTTGAAAGTGATCGTCTGTATTGCCGCCGGGGTAATGGAGTTGGAAGCTGCCGATGCAGCGCCCGTGCCCGCACTGTTGGTTGCAGTGACGGTGAACGTGTAGGCAACCCCGTTCGTCAGGCCGGTCACGGTGACCGGCGAATTGGAACCGGTGGCGTTGGCTCCGCCCGGATTGGCGGTGACGGTGTAGCCAGAGGCGATGATGGCCGCGCCGCCGGTGGAGGCCGGGGCGGCGAAGGTGACCGTGGCTTCGGTATCGCCAGCGGTCGCCGTGCCTATGGTGGGCGCGCCAGGCACTATGGCGTTCACGGTAAAGGTCTGGCTGACCTGTGGAGCTGCCAGAAAGGAGGTATCGCCCGCCTGGTTCGCATTGATGGTGCAGCTGCCTGCCGTTACAAAGGTCAGGGCACCGCCTGCAGTGATGGTGCAGACACCGGCAGTCGCAGTAGTGAATGAGACTGCATATCCGCCACCCGCAGATGAAGTTGCCGTGAGGGTCGGCGTGGTCCCAAAGTTCTGCGCCCCAGGATTGTTGAAGGTGATGGTCTGCGGCGACGCTGGCGTCACCGAGTTGGAGGCGGCCGAGGGATTGCCTTCGCCAGCCGAGTTGGTCGCAGTGACTCGGAACGTGTAGGCAACACCGTTCGTCAGGCCGGTCACGGTGATCGGCGAGCTGGAGCCGGTGCCGGTAAACCCACCTGGATTGGCGGTGACGGTGTAGCCACCAGCGAGGATGGCGGCGCCTCCCGTGGAGGCAGGTGCCGTAAATGTCACAGTGGCTTGGGTGTCACCCGCAGTTGCCGTACCGATGGTGGGTGCACCCGGCACGATGGCGTTCACGGCGAAGGATCGGGTCACCGTGGGGGCCGCATTCCATGCGCCGTTGCCACTCTGGTCCGCATCAATCGAGCAAGATCCTGCTGCCACAAAGGTCAGCGCACCGCCGCTGGTAATTGTGCAAACGCCTGTGGTGGACGAGGTGAACGTCGGTGTCAGACCGGATGAAGCGGTTGCAGGCAGCGTTGGTGTCGTCCCAAAATTTTGCGCGCCCGGATTGGCAAAGGTTATGGCCTGGTCGCCCTTGGGCGTTGCGGAGTTGGAAGCTCCGGACGCCACGCTGGTGCCTACGGCATTGGTGGCCGTCACTGTGAACGTGTAGGCCGTACCGTTGTTTAGACCGGTGACGGTCGCGGTGCAGGCCGCTGGCCCCGGGCAAGTGCCAAAGGCCCCGCCCGGATTTGCGGTGGCGGTGTAGGTGGTGATGGCCGAGCCACCGTTGCTTGCTGGTGCGGTGAAGGTCACGCTCGCTTGCCCATCGCCCGCGGTGGCTGTGCCGATGGTGGGGGCCGTAGGCGCGGTGGGGATGAGTACCGTGTGCGTTGCCCCGCTGGAATACGCTGCAGGGCTGGCATTGCCCGCTGCGTCCTGTACGTTGGTGCCGCCGTTGAGGGTGAGCTTGAGCGTGCCGTTGCCAGAAATACCTGACACGGTCACGTCCACGGACGAGCCGGAAGAGGCTGACACACCCGCAATGGCGCCCGCAGCCGTACCGGTGGCTGCGAGCGCGAAGTCATCCGTGGAAATGTTGCCGACCAGCTCGTTGAAGTTGACTGTGAAGGCCATGCTTGTGGCGTTTGCTGCCGGGCTTCCGCTCACGGCAATGCTACTGACGGCGGGCTGGATGTTATCCACCGTAGCGTTGGTGGAGTCGGCCATGGTGGTATTGCCACCGGCATTGGTCGCCGTGACGCTAACGTTGCGGTTTGTATTGCTTACCGCTCCTGCGGTGATGGTGTAGGTCGCTGTCCAGGTCCCACTGCTGTTGGTGGCAGCCACGGCAGCGCCGCCTCCAAACTGGCTGAAATTGACCGTGACGCCGGTGACACCACTGTTGTTGTCCCCTCCCGCCGTGTTGTCCCAGGTGGCCGTGACCGTATCGCCGATCTTGTAGGCGCCGCCGGTGCCTGTGGCGCCAGAAATGCTTATGTTGGCGTTGGTGACGGAGGGCGGGCTAACTGCCTGGCAGGTCACCGTCGCGGTGGACGTGGCCCCACTGCTACCCGACCACAGGTAAACCACATGATTTGCGTCGTTGGCTAGCACCGTGTAGGTGCCGTTCAGGTTCAGCTCATTGCCATCGTATGCGTACTGCTCCACTACGAGGTCTGCCGGGAAGTTGACACCATCGTTTTTATAGATGGCGAAGCCACCTCCGGAAAATTGATTGTTGCTGGCATTCGTGCTGCCTGAAGACGTCGCTTGGTAGGTAATTTTTTCACCTGTCGTGACGGAATAGCCGTCCCGATAATCTTGGGCGCCACCTGAAAAGGTGATTCCGCCACTCCAGTAGGCCTGGATAGCTGCACAGCCACTGGAAATCGCCCAGCTCGGCTGCACCGCGCCGAGACCCAGAAACGTCATCAATACGAATGCGCGCCACAGTTTTGAGAAGGTAACGGAGGAGCTATGCCGATGCCGGGGGTGTCGTTTAAAGAGTTGCATGAGGTAGTTCAGTGCAAAAAATATAGCTGCAAGTGCTTGCTGGGAAAGCGCTACAGCTCAAAAAGGCAAGATTCAGTTCTGCAATCGTACGGGGATTGTCAATTTCTGTGTACCTGTAAATTGCACCAGCACGGTGCGCAGACGGCCAAGTGCTACTGAAAGGTCGAGATCGCGAGTTGGGCACAGACAAAGCAAGCACGGTCTTACGCGACTACGAAGGCGCCAGTGCGAGCGCCCAAAGGGTCGTGTCGTTGTCTGCGGCGCATTCTTCTATCAACAGTTCCTCTCAGACAGGATCCCACTGTGCGTGCATTGCCTCGTCTGCGCAGAACAATGAGATTCGCCGAAGTTACTGATAAAGCCGTTTCGGGCCCCATCCAGTCCCTCAGATTCGCAATTGAGTTGAAGTGAGACCCCTCCCGGCAGCATGAGTCTTTCTGCATTGGTTGATTCTTTGAACCTGTTTAGGTCAAAGTTCAGTCTTGCCCGGCCAAAGTAGACCGCATAGCATCCCTGTCAAGCACCCACCCCCATGAGGTGCTGCATAAAACCATGACAGGAGACAAGCCTTGCCATCCACCCGCTGGACCCACTGCGGCACCGAAGACCTGGACGTCTTGCAGACCATCTTCTGGTCCGCAGGCGCGTCGCGCAATGCGCTGGCGCAGCGCCTGGCCTATTCCAAGAGCAAGGCCAACGCCATGGTGGCGGCGCTGCTTGATGAAGGCCTGCTCGACGAAGTGGGCCTGCAGGAATCCTCTGGTGGCCGCCGTGCCGAAACCCTACGCCTCAGCGAAACGCTGGGCGTGGTGATTGGTGCCGACCTGGGCGCCACCAGCATGCAGGTGGCGGTGATGCGGCCCGACTTGACGGTGTTGGCGCGGCACCGCGAACCCATTGATGTGCGCCAGGGGCCGGGCGTGATCTTGGCGCGGCTGCGGGGGCTGATGCGCGAGCTGTTGGCGCGCTGCGGGATGCAGGCTTCTCAAGTCATCGCCATTGGCATGGGCGTGCCGGGGCCGGTGGATTTTGAAAGCGGGCAGCTCGTCAACCCGCCGCTGATGCCCGACTGGGACGGCTTTTCCATCCGCGACTATCTGCGCGAGGCGTTTGCCGCGCCGGTGTTTGTAGACAACGACGTGAACCTGATGGCGCTGGGCGAGCTGTGGCGACTGCAGCGCAATTTGCCCAACTTTTTGGTCATCAAGGTGGGAACCGGCATTGGCTGCGGCATCGTCTGCCACGGGCAGGTTTACAGGGGCGCCAATGGCTCCGCCGGTGACGTGGGCCACATCTGCGTGGACCAGGCCGGGCCGCGCTGCCACTGCGGCAACCAGGGCTGCTTAGAGGCCATGGCCGCTGCGCCCGCCATGGCGCGCATGGCGATGGAGGCCGTGGAGCGCGGCGAAAGCGCCCTGCTGGCCGAGCGCCTGTTAGCCACCGGCACGCTGACCACCGAAGACGTGGCCCAGGCCAGCCGTGCGGGTGACGTGGCGGCCAACGCGATCATTCAGCGCGCGGGCAGCCTGGTGGGGCAGATGCTGGCGTCCATCGTCAACTTCTTCAACCCGTCGCACGTGTTCATTGCCGGGCGCGTGGCCGACATGGGGCCGCTGTTCCTCGCGTCGGTGCGGCAAAGCGTGTACCACCGGTCGCTGGCGTTGTCGACGCGGCACCTGGAGATTCAATACGCCCCGCTGGCCGACGATGCCGGTGTGGTGGGTGCGGGCGTGCTGGCCATGCAGCAGAGTCTGGCGCGGTCTTCATCGTCGTCTTCATCTTCATCGCGCTCTGCAGTGGGTGCTTTGGCGGGATCTGTAGGGGCTGTGCGATGAGTGTGGCTGTCGAGTTTCGCAACGTGACCAAGGAGTTTGGCCCGGTGCGTGTGCTGCACGGGGTGAGCTTTGCGCTGCAGCCGGGCAAAGTGGTGGGCCTGCTGGGCGAGAACGGCGCGGGCAAGTCCACGCTGATGAAAATTTTGGCCGGGTATGAGAGCCCCACCAGCGGTGAGGTGGTGGTGGACGGCGCCGTTCGCGCGCCCGGCGGTGGGTCGCGCGCGGCCGAGGCGCAGGGCATTGTGCTGATCCACCAGGAGTTCAACCTGGCGGATGACTTGACGATTGCGCAGAACGTCTTTCTGGGCCATGAGATCAAGCGCGGCCCGTTTCTGGCGCCGGGCCGCCCCAAAGCAGAAAGCGGCCCCCCCGGGGGGCAGCAAGCGACACGCAGTGCGCGACCGTGGGGGTCGTGGTTCCTGGACGACAAGGCGATGCGCGAGAAGACGCGCGCGGCGCTGGCCCAGGTCGGCCTGCAGATCGACCCCGACACCCGCGTGCGCAACCTCATCGTGGCTGAAAAGCAGCTGGTGGAAATTGCCCGGGCCCTGGCCCGCAATGCGCGCCTGCTCATCATGGACGAGCCCACCGCCACGCTGACGCCCGGTGAGACGGAGCGCCTGTTTGCGCTGATGGCCGAGCTGAAGGCCGCGGGCGTGACCATCATCTACATATCGCACAAGCTCGACGAAGTGGAGCGCACCACCGACGAGGTGGTGGTAATGCGCGACGGCCTGCTGGTGGCGCGCGAGCCCACGGCCAGCGTCACGCGGCGGCAGATGGCCAACCTGATGGTGGGCCGCGAGCTGGCCGACTTGTTCCCGCCCAAGCTGCCTGCACCGGCGGGCGAGCCCATCATTAAGGTGCGCGGCCTGACGGTGCCTGGCTGGGCAGAGGACGTGAGCTTTGAAGTGCGGCGCGGCGAGATTTTGGGCTTTGCCGGGCTGGTAGGCGCCGGGCGCACCGAGCTGTTTGAAGGCCTGCTGGGCCTGCGCCCGCGCTCTGCGGGAACGGTAGAGCTGGCAGGCAAGCAGGTGGCGCTGAAAAGCCCGCGCGATGCGGCACGCCATGGCCTTACGTATTTGAGCGAAGACCGCAAAGGCAAGGGCCTGCACGTGCACTTTGCCCTGCGGCCCAACCTGACGCTGATGGCGCTGGAGCGTTATGCAAAGCCCTGGCTGAAGCCTGCGGCCGAGCAAACCGCGCTGCGTGATGCGGTGCAAGAGTTTGGTATTCGCACCGGGTCGCTGGATGTGCGGGCCTCATCCCTGTCCGGCGGCAACCAGCAAAAACTGGCGCTGGCCAAGGTGCTGCACCCCGGCCCCAGCGTGGTGGTGCTGGACGAGCCCACGCGCGGCGTGGACGTGGGCGCCAAGCGCGAGATTTATCACCTGGTGCAGCGCCTGGCCGAACAAGGCCTGGCGGTCATCGTGATTTCGTCTGAACTGATGGAGCTGATTGGCCTGTGCCACCGCGTGGCGGTGATGCGCGCCGGGCGGCTGCAGACCACGCTCCAAGAGCCAAATTTGACCGAAGAGGAGTTGATTGTTCATGCCACAGGCACCCGTTAACTTACCCGCTGAAAACGCCGCCGCCCCGCAAAAGGCCGCGAGCCGCCATGGCGCCACGACCGCATGGTGGGGCAAGCTGCACGGCCTGGGCCCCATCATTGGCCTAGTGCTGTTGTGCATTGCAGGCACGCTGCTCAACAGCAACTTCGCCACGTACGACAACGTGATGAACGTGCTCACCCGCACGGCCTTCATCGGCATCATCGCGGTGGGCATGTGCTTTGTGATCATCTCGGGCGGCATCGATTTGTCGGTGGGGTCGATGGCGGCGCTCATCGCGGGCTCGGTGATTTTGTTCATGAACGCCATGGCGCCTCTGCTGGGCTCGCCCATGGCGGCCGTGGTGGTGGGAATGCTGCTGGCGGTGGTGCTGGGCGCGGTGTTCGGGCTGGTGCATGGCCTGCTCATCACCAAGGGGCGCATCGAGCCCTTCATCGTCACGCTGGGCACGCTGGGCATCTTCCGCGCCTACCTCACGTACTTCTCAAACGGCGGCGCCATCACGCTGGAGAACGACCTATCCGACCTGTACAGCCCCGTGTACTACGCCAACCTGCTGGGCGTGCCCATCCCGGTGTGGATCTTTTTGCTGGTGGCGCTGGTGGGCGGGGTCATCCTGAACCGCACTGCCTATGGCCGCTATGTGCAGGCCATTGGTTCGAACGAACAAGTGGCGCAGTACGCCGCGGTAGATGTGCACAAGATCAAGATCCTCACGTACATGCTGCTGGGGGTGTGCGTGGGCATTGCCACGCTGCTGTATGTGCCGCGCCTGGGGTCTGCATCGCCCACCACGGGGCTCTTGTGGGAGCTGGAGGCGATTGCCGCCGTCATCGTGGGCGGCACCGTTTTGAAGGGCGGGGCGGGCAGCATCACCGGCACGGTGGTGGGCGCGATCCTGCTGTCAGTGATCAGCAACATCCTCAACCTGACCAGCATCATCAGCGTGTATTTGAACGCGGCGGTGCAGGGGTTTGTGATCATTGCCGTCGCATTCATGCAGCGGGGGCGCAGGTGATGCCCATGTCGCAACTCAATTCCGTTTTTCCATTCCGCAGGGAAGTTCAACCCCCACCGTTCGGACTGAGCTTGTCGAAGCCTGGGCGCACGCGCCCTTTGGTGGCAGCCCTTCGACAGGCTCAGGGCGAGCGGGGTTCGGCGAGGGCCACGGGCAGAACAACGACAAGACCGAGTCCAGTCGCGTAGGTCGGGTTAGCGCAGCGTAACCCGACGTCAACGCTGCGTGCTCTGCGGACGTCGGGTTACGCCCTTGCGGGCTAACCCGACCTACGGGGTCTTCGACATGCTTGCCTGGAGCCATAGAACCTCAGGGCGACCGGGGGAGAGCGCATGTCAAAGGTTTTTTACCAAGCAGTTTTTTGAGTTTCTCAGTGTTCCCAGTCGGCCAACTTCCATGGCCATTTCAGCAAAGCAACAGCAACAGGAGACAACGCATCATGAACAGCAAGACATCTACTTTCACCCGCCGCCTGGCCCTCTCGGCCGTGGGTGCCGCCGCAGCGCTGGCGCTCGCCGGCCCAGCCATGGCGCAGGCCAACAAGACAATCGTGGGCGTGGCCATTCCGTCGGCCACGCACGGTTTTACCGGCGGCATCGTTTACTGGGCCAACCAGGCCAAGAAGGACCTGGAGAAGGCCTACCCTGGCCTGCAGGTCATCGTCAAGACCGCAGGCGGCGCGCCTGAGCAGGCCAACCAGTTGCAAGACCTGGTCACGGTGAACAAGATCAACGCGCTCGTCATCTTCCCGTTTGAATCGGCCGCGCTGACCAAGCCCGTGGCGCAGGTCAAAGCCAAGGGTGTGTACGTGACGGTGGTGGACCGGGGCCTGACCGACACCAGTGCGCAAGATGCGTACGTGGCTGGCGACAACACGGCGTTCGGCAAGATTCCGGCCGAGTACATCGCCAAGGCGCTGGGCGGCAAGGGCAATGTGGTGGCCATGCGCGGCATTGCGACCACGCTGGACAACGAGCGCATGGACGCGTTCAACGCGGTGCTGAAGAACCACCCCGACATCAAGCTGCTGGACGCCAAGTACGCCAACTGGAACCGCGACGACGCCTTCAAGGTGATGCAGGACTACCTCACGCGCTTCCCCAAAATCGACGCGGTGTGGGCCGCCGACGACGACATGGCCGTGGGCGTGCTCAAGGCCATCGAGCAGGCCAAGCGCAAGGACATCAAGCTGGTGTTTGGCGGCGCAGGTGCCAAGGGCATGATCAAGACACTGATGGACGGCAGCAACCCGATGATCCAGGCCAACGTGTCGTACAGCCCCAAGTTCATTTATGACTCGATCAAGCTGACGGCCGAGGCGCGCATCAAGGGTGAGAAGCTGCCTGCCACCACGATCATCCCGTCGGTGCTGATCACCAAGGAAACGGCCAAGGACTTCTACTTTCCTGATTCGCCGTTCTGATGATGGAAATATGCGTCAAATTGCCTGACTAGGTACCTATCTCCGATGAGGGCATCAGCCTGTACACCCGCAGCGGCGCTAGGGATTGACTCCCTCTCCCCTTGCGGGAGAGGGTTGGGGAGAGGGGGCAGCACCCGCGCTGCGCCCGTTTCACCCCCCCTCTCCCCGGCCCTCTCCCACCAGGAAAGAGGGTGTGAGGGCCATCTGAGATGGGTGAAAAATCAGGTCAAATTGGCCTCTGGCGCTTATCCATTAAGCGCTAGTAGCTATCAATTTGGTAGTAATTGCTACTTGCTGGGTTTCGCTTTACGCCTTGCCTCAAAACTGCTGCAACCACCCCAACTTCCCCAACCGTTCGGGCCGAGCTTGTCGAAGCCGCGCAGTGCCTTCGACAGGCTCAGGCCGAACGGCGTTGGGTGGCGCGATCACTGAATACAACCAACCCCGCCCCTGTCTGGACCGCACCATGCCAAGACCCGTCACCCTTTTCACCGGCCAATGGGCCGACCTGCCGCTGGCAGAACTCGCGCCGCTGGCGAAAGGCATGGGCTATGACGGCCTGGAGCTGGCCTGCTGGGGCGACCATTTCAATGTGCAAGAGGCGCTGGCCTCTGCGCAATACCTCAAAGACAAACACGCATTGCTGGCCCAGCACGGGCTCTCGTGTTTTGCCATCGGCAACCACCTGGTGGGCCAGGCCGTGTGCGACCGCATCGACGAGCGTCACCAGTCCATCTTGCCGCCGCATGTGTGGGGCGACGGTGAGCCCGAAGGCGTGCGCCTGCGGGCCGCGACCGAGCTGGCCGACACGGCGCGCGCGGCGGCAAAGTTTGGCGTGAAGACGGTCACGGGCTTTACGGGCTCGTCGGTGTGGCACGCCATCTATGCGTTTCCGCCCACCACGCAGGAATTCTGGGACAAAGGCTTTGCAGATTTTGCGCAACGCTTTGGGCCCATCCTGGATGTGTTCGAGCAGCACGACATCAACTTTGCGCTGGAAGTGCACCCCACCGAGATCGCGTTCGACATTGCCTCGGCCGAGCGCGCCATTGCGGCGGTGGGCGGCAACAAGCGCTTCGGCTTCAACTATGACCCGAGCCACTTGGCCTACCAGGGCGTGGACTATGTGAAGTTCATCCGCCAGTTTGCAGACCGCATCTACAACGCCCACATGAAGGACGTCTGGTGGGGCAAGGGCGACGGCACGGTGGGCGTGTTTGGCGGCCACACCAGCTTTGGCGATGCGCGCCGGAACTGGGACTTTCGCAGCGTGGGGCGCGGGATGATCGATTTCGAATCCATCATCGTCGCGCTGAACGACATCGGCTACCAGGGCCCGCTCTCAGTGGAGTGGGAAGACAGCCGCATGGACCGCGTGCACGGCGCCACCGAGAGCGCGGCGTTTTGCAAGCGGCTCGATTTCAAGCCTGCGGCGGGTGCGTTTGACGCGGTGTTTGCGCGAGACAAGCAGGTCGTGTGATGGCGCTTGGCCGCATGCCCTCTCACCCACCGTTCGGGCTGAGCCCGTCGAAGCCGGGGCGCTGCAGGGCATCGCTCCCAATCTGCCGCCCGCTCGGGTTGAGCCTGTCGAAGCCAGGGCGCTGCAAGGCATCGCTCCCAATCCGCCACCCGTTCGGGCTGAGCCTGTCGAAGCCGGGGCGCTGCAAGGCATCGCTCCCAATCCGCCACCCGTTCGGGCTGAGCTTGTCGAAGCCGGGGCGCTGCAGGCCACCGCTCCCAAACTCCCACCCGTTCGGGCTGAGCCTGTCGAAGCCGGGGCGCTGCAGGTGAGAACCCCTGGACAACCTCAGGGCGAACGGCTTGGTACTCACAACAACAAATAAAGGCTTCTCGTATGTCCAGTCAAAGAAAGCTCCGCTACGCCATGGTGGGCGGCGGCAATGGTGCCTTCATCGGCGCGGTGCACCGCAAGGCCATGGCGCTGGATGGGCAGTTCGATCTGGTGGCCGGTGCGCTCTCGTCCTCGCCCGAACGCGCCCGCGCATCGGGCGCCGTGCTGGGCCTGGCGGACGACCGCAACCACGGCAGCTGGCAAGACCTGCTGGCTGACGAACTGCGCCGCAGCCCTGAAGACCGCATTGACCTGGTCAGCATCGTCACCCCCAACCACGTGCACCACCCGGTGGCGCTGGCGTTTGTGCAGGCGGGCTTTCACGTGGTGTGCGACAAGCCGCTGGTGCACACCAGCGCGCAGGCCGACGAGCTGGTGGCCGCCGTGAAGCAGGCGCGCACCGTGTTTGGCGTGACCTACAACTACACGGGCTACCCGATGGTGCGCGAGGCGCGCCACCTGGTGCAAAGCGGCGCCCTGGGCATGCTGCGCAAGATCACCGTCGAATACAACCAAGGCTGGCTGGCCACCGCAGTGGAAGAGGGCGGCGGTAACAAACAAGCCGACTGGCGGCTAGACCCCGCGCGCAGCGGCAGCGCGGGCACCATGGGCGACATAGGGTCACACGCTGAAAATCTGGCCGCCACCGTCACCGGCATGGCGCCCGAGGCCCTGTGCGCGGACCTCACTGCCTTTGGCGCAGGCCGCCAGCTGGACGACGACGCGCAGATGCTGCTGCGCTACGCCAACGGCGCCCGTGGTTTCATCGTGGCATCGCAAGTGGCGGCGGGGCTGGAGAACGACCTGCGCCTGCAGGTGTCGGGCACGCTGGGCACCATCACCTGGCGGCAGGAAGAGCCCAACCAGCTGGTGCATTCACCGGTCGATGGGCCACGCCGCATCCTCACTCGCGGCGCGCCGTGGCTCAGCCCGTCGGCCTTGCTGGCAGGGCGCATTCCCGCTGGGCACCCCGAGGCGTTCATCGAGGCCTTTGCCAACGTGTACCTGGGCGTGGCCGCCGATATCCGCGCAAGCCAGGCGGGCGCCGCCGCTGACCCGCTGCATGCCGACTACCCCCGCGTGGAAGACGGCGCGCGCGGAGTGCGATTCATCGAGAAGGTCGTGGAGTCTGCAGCGAGCGAGCGCAAGTGGACGGCGCTGGGGTGAAGTTGCCAGTGCGGCTGCGTGCGTAGTGCAATGCTCGCAGCGCTTGGCCGCATCGAACGCGGTCAAACCTAATCAATGGCCCCATCGCACGCATCGCACACATCGCACGCATCGCACACATCACACGCATCGCACACATCGCACGCATCGCACGCATGACGCCATCGTGCGGATGACCTGCGGGCGAGCTGCTTTCGCGTGGCTTTGATGGTGTCCGTGAAGCCCCGTATCGCAGCACCGTTCAAGGATTGAACGCACCTGCGGATGCTGCGGGTGCACCTGCGTTGCAAGGCCGCGCAATTGGCGTGGTGGTTGGCGCGGTGGTTGGCGTGGTAATTGGCCGCGTCGGCTTCTCGAACCATCTTCAAAACACTGGGCAGCACCAGCCCGGTTGGCGCGTGGACCCCTGGGTCCTCAGGCTTCAAACATCGATGCGGATGGCGTGTGCAGACGCTTTCCTCACGGCGCAAATCCCACTCGCAGCACCCGCAGTCAAACCACTTTGGGGTGGTGAGCCTCGCGACAGACGGACTTGACTAAAGGATTAAGGGTAAACCCTCGTTTTTCCAATAGTCAAAAAGTATCGAAAGTCCCTGGTAATTGTTTCTTTGTGTGTATGTTGTGTCACTAATACATAAGCACTATGGCTTGCAAGGGCTAGTTGCGCGATGCTTGCGCACCTTCTGAAGGAGAAGGAAGCGTGAAGAAAAGTAGGAGTTGGTCGTTGATTTCATTCAAAAAAACGACTCTTTTCGACCTTGCGGGTCTTCGGCGATTCCAGGCTATTCAGTGGGTTGATGGAGGTACACGAAGTGTTGGTGCTGTTCAATTTGTGACGCCAGTTTTCACTTGTTTACATTCGTTACGTTTAGTAGTCTCGGCGCTCACTCTTATTTCAACGCTTGAGGAAATCATGCGATCACTTTTCTCCGTCCTGCCGTCTCGGCGCATGCACCGGCCCGCTAGCCTCCGAGCCGCGCAGGGTGGTTTCACCCTGGTGGAGCTGGCCGTGGTCTTGGCCGTCATCGGGCTCATCATCGGCGCCGTGGCCATCGGCAAGGATGTGCAACGCAACGCTGAGTACACAAAGATCAAAAACAAGTTTGTTGATCAATGGGAGCAGGCTTACAACCAGTACTACCAGCGCACGGGTGTGGTGGTGGGAGATAGCCAGGTTTCGCCGCGGATCATGGTCAATGGCGCGGCATACGTCGCGACTGGCACCAATCCCGTATCGGGGGGCAACATGCTCACTGCAGTCGAGCCCGCGCCGGTATGCGCGCACGCTCCTGCGGGGAATGCGGATGTGCGCGACTCGGCAAATGCCTACGTTGCGACGACGAATGATCTTCGCTTGTACATGACGCGCGCCGGTATCCGGATGCCCCCCGGGCGTGCTGAGGGACAGGAGGATCTGTTTGTCTACACGGATACCAATGGCGCTCCCCAGGAAATTCAGGTGTGCTTCCAGTGGAATCGGCCTAGTAGCGCAGAGGGCGCTGGCAACGTAATGGTGTTAGCGGGGCTTACGCCTGATCTGGCTCGCATGCTTGATCAAATGATCGACGGAAAGCCTGACGCGCAAGAGGGGCGCTTCCGTCTACGAGGCATTGCGAACGGTACGCCGAACGGGCCGGGCGTCCAATGGTCTGCGAACAACACGTTTGGCCAAGGGGCTACAACGCCGACCGCGACCGGTGCAGGGCAGACGCGTGATGAAGAACAGGTCATCACCCTGACCGCCATTTACAAGATGAATCAGTGAATCAGGGCGAGGAATCAACATCATGAAGCAAGCATTCAAGCTCCCTGCACGCCGTATGCAAGCGCTGCGTCAAAAGGGTTTCACACTGGTTGAGCTGGCCGTGGTTCTGGCAGTCATCGGTCTCATCATCGGCGCCGTAGCCATCGGAAAGGATGTGCAGCGCAACGCCGAGTACACCAAGGTCAAGAACAAGTTCATCGACCAGTGGGAGCAGGCGTACAACCAGTACTACCAGCGCGCGGGCGTGGTCATCGGTGATAACCAGACCGCTCCACAAAACATGGTCAACGGTGAAGGACTGCCGTTAAACACGCGCTCAGGTCGCAATATGACCGGATTTACCCCCCCTGGGGCTGTGTGTGACAAGGCGCTCGGTCGGGGTATGGTAGTTCGGGCTGGGGACCGTACGGACCTGCGTGCTTTGATGACCCGTGTCGGCGTTCGCATGCCGCCGGGCCGCGCCGAGGGTCTGGAGGACCGTTATGTCTATCTGGACAGCAATGGCAACCCACAAGAGATTCAGGTTTGCTTCCAGTGGAACGTGCCGTTGGCTGACAACTCCGCGGACAATGCTGTGGGCGAAGGCTCGGGCAACGTAATGATCATCACGGGTCTGACCCCCGATCTGGCCCGGTCGCTAGACCAGATGATTGATGGCAAACCCGATGAGCGTGAAGGCCGTTTCCGCCGCCAGGGTGTGCTTAATAACGAAGGCGGGGGAGCCATCAATGCGCCGGGGCAGGAGTGGAATCGCACCAATCGCGATTCCATCGACCCTGCCCACGCCCTGGGCCGCAGCTTTGACGAAGACCAAGTGGTCATCGTCACCGCCATCTACAAGATGAACCAGTAACTGGTCTCCATCTATTTTTCATACCGCACCCCATCCGTATCGACTCATCGCCGGAGATTTTTTAATGCCCAAATCCAATTCATTTCGCAGGCTTGGCCGCAAGGTTCAGCAAGGCTTCACGCTGGTAGAGCTGGCCATTGTGCTGGCCGTCATTGGTCTCATCATCGGGGCCGTGGCGATTGCCAAAGATGTGCAGCGCAACGCTGAATATCAAAAGGCTGTCAACAAGTTTGCCTACCAGTGGAAGATGTCCTACGACCAGTACTACCAACGCGCTGGCGTGGTGGTGGGGGACTGCCAGCAGGCGCCAACCTACATGGTCAATGGGTCCGAGACCCAGATTCCGGCTGGTACCGACGCCTGCACACGGGCGGGGTCAATGGCGGTTGCGGGCATTCCTGAAAATTTTGTGAACCGGGGGCTGAAGATTTGCAGCGGCCAGGGTTATGCGGCAGGACAGGCTGGCGTGGGTGATACCGCCTTGGCCACGCAGAATCTGCGCACCATCATGACCCGTACCGGTGTGCGCATGCCGCCAGGCCGTGGTGAGGGGCATGAAGACCGTTTCTTGTATATCGACTCGAACGGGAATGCTGTGGAAATGCAGGTGTGCTTTCAATGGAACACGTCGGGTACCGCCAGTGGTGCGGGCAACGTGATGGTGATTCGGGGCCTCACCCCTGACCTGGCCCGTTTTATGGACCAGGTGATTGACGGCAAGCCCGACTCGCGTGAAGGCCGTTTCCGTATCCAGAGCCGTCCTGCGCACACTGCGGCGGCCGAAGCCAATGCGCCCGGCAATCAATGGGAAGCCAACAACACCGAAGGCAACAACATTGCGAACACGGCGGCCAATAGCGCCATGACCAACAGCGATGCGCGCCAGACCGTGACCAATACCAGCGGCAACGCAGGCGGAACCGCTACCGGGCGGACGTTTGACGAAGACCGCGTCATTCTGCTGACCGCCCACTGGACGATGGAGCAGTAATTGAACGCCACCCGCACGCTCAAGCTGGTAGTCCTGGCGCTGGCCACCGCCCTTTTGGGTGGCGGCGCCTGGATGGCGCACAAGGGGCTCAAGCAACTGGCTTGGGAGCGCCAGCAATTGGCGCAACTGCAGTTGGGGCTGGATAGCGCCCGTCGCCTGATCCCCGAAGTGCAGCAGCGTGAGCAGCTGGTGCGTTCGATCAAGGAGGTGGCTGCGCAGGTGGACCGCATGGGCTTTGATCCGTCGCAATGGGGGGAGCGCAGGCTGCGCCGTGCCCAAGGGCCTGCCACCCGTGCAGAGGCAGCCCAGTTTCTGGGCGAGCTCGGGCGGGGCGGGGCGGGGCAGATTTTTGTGGCCGATGTGTTTGACATCGCCACGGTCTCATCGGATGCAAGTCTCTTTCATCCTCCGCTACCGGGCGACCAGGGGCTGACGCTCGGTGTCACCGGCACGCTGCATTTCCAGACGGTGTCTGTCTCTCAATCGCCCAGGTGACCCATGAGCGCTGAACATGTTTATCGCGTAGCCAACTCCGGATGGCTTCACTGCCACGGCCACCAGGTGCAGGAAGTGCCCGCATGGCCCCGGCTGACGCACAGTGCGCTGGTGGTGCTGGACCTGGATGATGTCCTCACAGACGTATGGCGCTTTGAAGGCAAGGCCGACTACGCCGCAGCGTTGATTGAAAAGCGCGTGAGGACCGAGGGTCTGGTCGAGGGTGCCGCTCATATCGTTATCCACCGCCTGGTCAAGCTGCCGCGCGGATTTCAGGCCTTCTTTTCCGCCGTGTCGCTTGATTTTTGGCAGCGTTGCACGCAGTGGGCTCAGGAGCAAGACGATCACTGCATCGTAATGATGGCATCCGGTTTGCTGTGCCACGGTGTGAGCGTGGGTAATGCGCGTTTGATGTTGTCTCAGCGGCGGTTGATGTGTTTCGCTCAAACGGAAGCGGGCATGGTTTTCGGTTCGACCCAGGCCCTCGGTTCGGGCGCGTCGGCCATGACAAGCGCGGCGCAGGTGCTTGTGGCCAACAACAATGCTCTTTTGTCCCGCCTGGGGCTTGAAACCGTGGAGTGGGGCACGTTGTGGTCCACACAGCCGAGCGACAGCGAAACCTGTCTCGTTGCAGTGCGCGCCGTGTTGGGTGGCGCTCCTGTCGTGATGCCTGCGCGAGAGCTAGCCCTTGCGGGCGAGCGTGTGCAGACCGTCATGCCCGCGCTGGCGCGCGAAGCGGCGGGTCGCCATCCCCTCAACCCCATTGTGGAAACAGTAGCGTGGCGTGCCGAGCGCTGGGTGGCCCCCATCACGGTGGTGACTGCGCTGGTGGGGCTGGTGCTGGCGATTGTTGGCGTGCTGGTGGGGCAGATGGCCGAACAGCAGCGGTCCGCAGGGTTGAACCAACAAGCCGAACTGACGGCTTTGCAAGACCGCATCCAGGCAGTCTCGACGGTAGAGGCGCCCCAGAAATTGCTTCCGGTGGCTGAGTTTTCGCGCACCTTGGATGAAGGCGCGCGGCATGACCCGGTGGCCTTTATGTCGTTGTTGAAGGCGTCGGCGGGCAATGACATCCGCATCCAGCGGGTGCGTCTGGAGTCTGCAGCGGGGCTGGCGCGCGTTCGGGCGTTTCGGGTGGATGGCGTGATTGCTCCGGGCGCATCGGCCTCGGTCACGCGTTGGGTGTCTCAGATGACAGCGTCCGGCTGGAAGCTCAAAGCCGTGGACCCCACCTATACCGTGCCCGGAGCCTTCTCATATGAGCTGGTTGCCACAGCAGCAACAACAGCAGCAGCACCAGAAGCAGGAAATTTGAAACCATGAAATACGCAGCCTTGCTTCTGAACGGTCTGGCCATTCTTCTACTGGGATGGGGACTGTATGGGGTGTTCCAGTTGACGCAGGCGCGCACGCCATCGGTGCGCCCCCTGACGATGGAGCTGTCACCTCTGCCCCTGGCCCTGCGCAATGACCAGGCGCGCGTGGTGGATGCCTTTGGCGCCATGTCTCGCATCCAGACGCAGACGGCCAGCGCGGGCACGGATCCGCAAAGGCTGATTGCATTGCCTGTGCCCGGTAGCGATGTCGTCGGTAGTGTGCAGATGCCGCGCCGGTCGCTGTCAGTGCATCTGGACAACCTTGGCGCCGAGACACAGTCGGTCGTCATTGATGGTCACCTGGCGCGCCAGGGTACGCGCCTGGATGGCGGCGGACGCGTTGTTCGTGTGCGCCCCAACGAAGCGGTGGTAACGGAGAGGCTGGGGCGCCAGACGCTGGTATTGCCTGCGGATGAGATGCGGGTAGGGACGTTGCGCTGGCCCGACGGCTCACTGGCAAGCGTCAACACCCAGGAATTCCGCACAGGACTGCCGGGCGGCCAGCCGGGTCCGATCAGGAGCCTTCCATGACGCGGGTAGCTTGCGCAAAGCGGGGCCAGGGTGCCATCGGGCCCCTCGCGCCCCAGCACCCAGGTTTTTCTCATGAAATTTCAAGAATCACGCTAGTAGCGCCAAGGACAGCGATATGAACAATCTTCCGTTTTTCAAGCCCCTCGCGCTGGTGTGTGCCGTTCTGGTACTGACTGGTTGTGCTGGTCAACCGCCTCGCAGTGCTTCCAGCCTCCCGCCTCCCGATACGGCGGCTGCAGACCAGATGCGTGAACACGCTGTGCAAGAGTCGCAACGGCTTCTCGCCCACCAGCAAATGCTGCTGGCAGAGATGACCAAAACGGCCACACCTCCTGTCATCGCACCCATGGCGCCCGTGTTTGATCCTCTGGAAGGCAAGTTGATCAACGTGGCGATGTCGAAGGCCAGCATCAGCCAGATCCTGAGCGCGTTTGCCGATGCAGGAAATCTAAATCTGATCGTGGACCCCAACGTTCTTAAGGGCGGGCAACTTGCGGACATGCATTTGCGACAGGTGACCTTGCGCGAAGGCTTTAACGAGGTGCTGCGCACCTACGACGTGTCTGGCGAATTCCGCGGCAATACCCTGCGAGTGAATTTGACGGAAGAAAAGTTTTTTGCGCTGAACTTTCTGAACACCAAGACCAGCATTCAAATGGGTTCTGGCGGCAATGTGTTTGGCAGCAGCAACTCGGGCGGTGGCGGCGGTGGCGGTGGCGGCGGCGGATCGGGTGCTCAGCAGGGTAGTCTGACGATGTCGGGCTCGGGCGGCTCCAACACCGACCCCTATCTGGAGCTGGAAAGCGCGCTCAAGTCGGTGCTGGGCGACAGCAACCAGGAGCGCGCTGCCCAGCAGCAGGCGATGTTGCAGCAACAAAACCTGAGCATGTCGACGCCCGGCGCCACGCTACCCACGTGGCCAGGCGCTCCAGCACCCAGCAGGCCTGCCCCCGTCCCCCAAGCGCCCTTGGCCACGATGGGTGACGACAGCGGATTTACCTTGAACAAGATGACGGGCACGCTGTATGTGAAGGCGCGGCCTTCCAAAATGCGCGCCGTCGAAAAGATGCTGGCCCAGGTGCACAAGGTGCTGGGCAAGCAGGTGTATGTCGAGGCGCAACTGATCGACGTTCAGCTGTCGGACAACTTCGAGTTTGGTGTGGACTGGACCAGCCTGCGCAGCCGTCTGGCCGCGGGTTTTGGTTCCTCGCCGATGCAGCTGGGCGGCAGCTCTGGCTTGCTGCCCAACGCTGCGACGGGTTACCCGGCGCGCGCCATCTCGATTCCCGCCGCGCTCATTGGAAGCGTTGCAGGGCCCGCATTGGGAATGTCTTATCAGGGCAGCAACTATGGGGTGGTGATCAACGCATTGCGTTCGTTCGGTAACCTGAAAGTGCTGTCCAACCCCAACGTGCAGGTGCGCAACGGAACGCCTGCCTTGCTGTCGGTGGGGACCAGTTCGCGTTATGTCTCCCAGTCTGCGTCCACGCAGACTGTTCCGGGCGGCGGGGCTTCCACCACGTCGTCGAGCGTGCAGACGGACACCGTGTTTTCTGGGGTTATGGTCGGTGTGCTTCCGATGGTGCGGGACGACGGCCGTATCGAGTTGCTGCTGAATCCGATGCAGAGCGATGTAGACCCTGCCAGCCTTCAGCTGGTGTCTGTGGGCGGTGACAACCTGGTGTCGTTGCCTAAGGTCAGCTACAAGGGCCTGACGACCACGCTCAATGTGGGCGATGGCGATGTGGTGGTGGTGGGCGGGTTGATTGACCAGCGCTCGTCCAGCAACGACCGCGGCGCACCGGGTGTTTCGGATGTTCCGCTGCTGGGCAAATTGTTTGGCAACGAGAACAAGGTGCACGGCAGCCGAGAGCTGGTGATCGTTTTGCGGGTGCGTGTGCTATGAGCCTCATCCACGACGCGCTGAAGTCCATGGATACGCCACCACAAGACCCCAAGCTGGTGCTGGCGCGCGCGCCAGTGACGGTGGCGCGCCGTCGTCCGGCATGGCTGGATGCCGCGCTGGCGTTTTTCATCGTGCTGGGTGCGGGCGTGGTGGGTTGGCTGGTATGGCAAAGCCAGATGAAACCCAAGTTAGACCTGACGCCCGTTGCCGTGGCGCCGGTCAATGCCGCGCCTCAGCCTGTGGCTGCGCCCATGCCGGTCAATGCGCCCTCTCCTGTAGATCCGTTGCAATCTGCGGTGGCTGCGCCCACTGTGGCAACACCCGTGGTGGCAGACGTTGGCGGCGTTGCACCAGTGGCCCCGTCTGCAGCGCCGCAGGTTGCTATGGCCACCAACGTCGTGTTGCAGTCTCCTTCGCCCGCTAGCACCTCGTTGCCCGCTAACACCTCGTTGCCTGCTGCGCCCATGGTTTTGGCTCCAAGCCGAGTCGCGGATGCGCAGGCTGGGTCAGCGCCAGCGATGCAAGCGGCGCCCCGACTTGCGCCGGAGCGTCAAGCACGCTCCAGCAGGCCCGCTCCTGTTTCGGTGGCACAAATGCCCGCTGCTGCGCCTGCAGTGGATGACACCCCGGTAGAACTGCGGTTTGCCCGTTTTGTTACGGCCATGAAAGAAGGCCGTGGCGCCGATGCAGAGCGTGAACTGGCCGCCCTGAAAGAGCGTTTGCCTGCGGGGTCGCTGGGCCTGCTGCGTGCGCAGGCATGGTTTGATCTGCGTGCCGGTCGTGACGCGGCTGCAGCTGCCGGATACCGTGCCATCCTTGAACGCATGCTGGGTGACGAAGAGGCAGCCATCAATCTGGCCAGCATTCAGGCACGCCAGCAAAAGCCCGAAGAAGCGCGGGCAACCCTGGACGCCGCATTGCGTCTGCGTCCCGACTCTGCCGCCCTGCGCGCGGCCTTGGGCCAGTTCACTCCGGCGGCGCGGTAATGACTGCCAGCGCCCTCTATGCAACGCTGGGTTTGTCGCGCAACCCGTTTCCTCCCACTCCAGATGCGGGATCGTATTTCTTTACGCCCCGTCTGGAAGAGGACTTCGCCGAGATCGTGCATTGCATTGAAGCCCGCAAAGGCTTTGTATTGTTGACGGGCGAAGTGGGGCTGGGAAAAAGCACGCTGGTGCGCCGCTTGCTGGACACGCTGCAAGACAAGAACTGCCATTCCGCACTGATCCTGAACACCTTCTTGCAAGACAGCGCGTTGTTGTCAGCCATTCAGGCCGACTTTGGCCTGCCGCCCACGGACTCTGTCGACCAGGGCTTGGCGCACCTTACCGAATTCCTTATCGCCAAGCACCAGGCCGGTGACATCAATCTGCTGGTGATTGATGACGCGCAGAACCTGAGCATCGAGTCTCTGGAGCTGGTGCGGTTGCTGTGCAATCTGGAAACAGGGCAGGAAAAGTTGTTGCAGATTTTGCTGGTGGGCCAGCCAGAACTGGAGCAAACGCTGGCGAAGCCGGAACTGCGACAGCTCAAGAGCCGCATCATCAAACATGCACGCCTGAGTGGCCTGGAAAGGGATGAGGTAGCCCGCTATTTCGATTTTCGGGTCAATGCTGCGGGTGCTGAAGGGCGCCTGTCGTTGGAGCCTGCGGCTGCAGACATCCTGCACCGCGCCACGGAGGGCAACCTTCGCCGCATCCACCTGGTGTTGGACCGCTGCCTCTACGGATTGGCCAGCACCCGCGCATCGGTGGTAACCGCCGCGCTGGTGCAGCGCGCTGTCGCCGACTTGCCTGCCCTGGGTGACGAGGCGGTCGCGCAGGTGGCTGCCCTGACAGGGTCTCGCCATCGCAAGGCCTGGATCATCGCGGGCCTGCTGGCGGGCACCAGCGCTACGGTGGCCGTGGCGGGCTTTGGCCTGGTGTCGCAGCAACAGATCAGTCCGCCTGTGGTGTCTGTGGACGCTGTGGTTGCCGCCGCACCCGCATCGCCCGGTGTGGCCTCTGCAGCGGTGACGGCGCTCGTTGTTGCGTCTGCGCCTGTACTTGCGCCTGCCCCGGGCGTTGTTTCTTCGTCCGGTAGCGCCACTTCTGCCAGTGCTTCCAAAGCGACATCCCCTGCAACCGCACCAACTACCGCCGTGGCGCCGACAGAAGGCACCTCCCTGTCGCCACGCGGGGTGTGTGAAGGTCAACTGCGGGCAGTCGCAACGGCAGACGACACCTTGCACGTGCAGCGCCTGCCAGATGGCGTAACCGATAGCTTGAAATCTTCTGCCCGCCTGTGCCGATTTGCGGTGGGCAAGGAGTTGTGGGTGGCATGGCTGGGCCGCAATGACGCGCAGCAGATTGCTGCCGCACAGCAGGCCACCCGCAAGGTCCAGGGGAAACTCAGAAGCATGGGCTTGCTGGATACCCGAGAGCCGAATGACGGCTTTTTTGGTTCGAAGACTGGAGAGGCGTTCGCTCGCTTTCAACAGCAGCACGGTTTGGCCGCCACGGGCAAACCCGACGAACTGACTTTCTTACTTCTGGAGCATCAGGATGCATCCCCCCGCTGAAATTTTGCTGGAGGCCTCTGGCCAGTTGCAGCCGTCTGGTGCTTCGGCTGCCGACCGCCTTGCTGTATTGAGAGACAAAAGTCCTTCGCTCGGAGCTGCCTTGGTCAATGCGGGCCTGGTGTCGGCCGTGGCCATCGACTATGTGCTGCAAAAGCAGAAGATCGAGAAGGTGCCCATGGGCAACCTTCTGGTCGAACTTGGTTTTGCGAGTGCCAATGAAGTGGCGCGTCAGCTGGCGGGACAACGCGGCCTGCGTTTTGTCAACGCCGCTGAAATGCCCGAGCCCGACTCGGCCGTGGCGGGCATCTTCAATCGGTCACTGTGCCTTACCTATGGTTTTCTGCCCGTGCGGGAAAACGATGAAGGCCTGATTGAAGTGGTGCTGGGAGATGCCCAACCAGATGCAGTGACCGAACTGGTGCAGCGCAAGCTTGGCAAGGGGTGCCATTTCTTTCAGGGCGAATTCGACAGCGTGGCCCAGGCCATTCAGCAGCACTACTATTTTGCAGAGCACCCTCCGGCCCGTCTGATCGAGAGCGAGGTCCGCAAGCTGGAGGCCGACATCGACCGCGCCTACAGCCCCGCGCGCTTGCTGGAGCACATGCTGCACCTGGCGGTGCGTGAGCGAGCCACCGACATTCACCTTGCGCCCACGGCCCGCAGCCGCTCTGTGCTGCTGCGCGTGGATGGCGTATTGCGGCCTGTGTTTGCACTGTCGCCCGCGCTGGACCGCCTGGTGGTGTACGTCAAGCTCCAGGCCGATATGGATGCCAGCGAGCAACGCTTGCCGCAGGATGGCAGCTTTACCGCCCAGGTGATGGAGCACAACTACACCATGCGCGTGTCCACGCTGATATCCGAGTTTGGCGAGCGCATGGTGCTGCGCCTGCTGCCGGAACGCAGCAACCTCGACAAGCTGGCCGATCTGGGCTTTCTGGAAGAGGATGTCGCGGTCATGGCCAAGGCGTTCTCGCGTCCGCACGGATTGATTCTGATCACCGGCCCCACCGGGTCCGGCAAGAGCACCACGTTGCACGCAGCGCTGCGCATGCAGCCCCTGATCGAGCGCAACGTGCTCACGGTGGAAGACCCCGTGGAATACCGGGTGCCAGTGGCCTGCCAGACAGAAGTCAACCGCCGCGCGGGCTATGAGTTTGCCAACGCCATGCGGCACTTTCTGCGGCACGACCCGGACATCATTCTGGTGGGGGAAATTCGCGACTCCGAAACGGCGCGGGCCGCGCTGGACGCGTCGTCCACCGGACATTTGGTGCTCTCCACCCTTCACGTCGGCAGCATCTTTGGCGTCATGCCGCGGTTGAAACTGCTGGGTGTTGACGCCGAAACGATTGGCGAAAACCTGGTGGCAGTCATCAACCAGCGCCTGGTACGGCGCATTTGCCCGCACTGCGCTACGCCGCGTCTGGCGACGGATGACGAGCGTCGCTGGCTGGGGCAGGCCAACGCAGGAGAGACCTTGCAGGTCTTTCATGGCGCAGGCTGCCACCATTGCCGTGATACCGGTTACCTGGGGCGGTTGCCGGTTTACGAAATGCTGATAGTCAACCGTGATTTGGCCGACGCCATCGCGTCGGATGCGACCCGTGCCGAGATGCGCCAGCGTGCGCTGGCGTCAGGCATGCGACCTATCCTGACGCTGGCCCGCCATCGCGTGCTGGCGGGGGAGACCACCATGGAAGAAATCCTGCGCACGGTGGGCGAAGACTGAGCCTCATTGGCAGAACCACTCCATGGCCAATCTAAATACTTACTACTACCGGGTGCTGCTCCCGCATGGCGCTGTCAGGTCCGGTCTGCTGCGGCTGGCGGTTAAGCGCGACCTGTCTGCCCGCCTGCGGCTTGAATCGGACACTGACGGAACGGTGATCGGTTTGTGGCGTTTTCCGGCATGGCTGGCAGTGGTTGCCGACGTGTTGACGCACCTGTTTCGCAAGCAGGTGCGCAGTGAAGACCTGGCCGGTTTTCTGCGCGACCTTGGCTTGATGATGCGCGCTGGCGTGCCCGCGCTGGATGCGCTGGCAACGCTGGTGGATGAAAGCAACAGCGTGGGCAACCAGGCCATGGCGGCCGTGGCGCGCAACATGCTGGACGACCTGAACGCAGGGGTGGGCATGACAGAGGCGTTTAACCGCCATCCCAATGTGTTCCCAGAAACCGTGCGCAACCTCATTTCAATTGGAGACCAGACCGGTACGCTGGACCGCATGCTAGGCGAGGCCGCCGAGCACGTCGAACGCATGATCAACATCCGGCGCGACATCAAGACCGCGCTCATCTACCCGGCTTTTGTGTTTGCCACCATTATTGGCGTAGCGATCTTCTGGATCTACTACGTGGTGCCCAGCATGGCGCGGCTGTTCAAGCAGATGCAGGCCAAGCTGCCTCCCATCACCGAGGGGCTGGTGGCATTTGCCGACATGCTTTCCACCCATCTGCCCTGGGTGCTCCTGGTAACAGCCATTGTTGTGATCGTGGGCACGATTGCGTTCAAACGTTCTGAGCGGTTCCAGTTGACCACTTACCGCGTTTTGCACCGCTTGCCTATCGTCCGCACCTTGTTGGTGTCCTCGGGCATGGCCCACATTACCGAGCATCTTTCGATTCTTGTACGCGCAGGGGTAGACCTTGTGTCCAGCTTGCGCATCCTTGGCCGGGCTACCAAGAACCGCTACTACCGCAGCCGACTGATCCAGGTCGCTGAGTCGGTGTCTCGGGGCGAATCTGTGTCGTCGTCGATGCGGCGCGTCGGGGGCTTCCCTGCGATGGCAGTGCGCATGATTTCGGTGGGAGAGGAGTCGGGCAGCCTTGATCAACAACTGTCGCACCTGGCTGCTGACTATCGCAAGCGGCTGGAAGTGCTGGTCAAGTCTTTGGCGGAAATCCTCAAGCCCTTGATCATTCTGGTGGCGGGTGGACTGTTTCTTTTCTTGATTGTTGCCTTGTTGTTGCCTGTCTACGACCTCGTTCGGCAGTCGGTAACGCAGACGATGGGAGGGTGATGGTGATGCTGTTATTGCCTTGCCAGACGCAGCCCCACACAGTCCGATGCGTGTTGCCCGCGGCAACAGGCATGCGCGTGCTCCGCTTTTCTGAGGTCTGCCCGAACTGTCGGGCAGCACAGTGATGCGCAAGAGTGTGTGGATCGGCGGCGCCTTGGGCCTGCTGGTGTTGGTCGTGCTTGGTATGGCATGGTCGGTGTGGCCAAGAGCCGATTCCGACTTGGTGGCGCAACACGCTGCTGGTGGCGCGCAGCGTTCCGCAGTGGTGCCGTCCACCTCGCCGGGTGCCCCTGTGCCAGACCGGGCTCAAGCTTCGGGCATGGCTTCAGGCCAGATGCAACCGGATGCGGGCGCTTCGGCTGCAGCAATCAGTTCTTCTGAGCGGCGCAAGCGGTTGTCTGCAGTTCGAGCTGAGCTGTCAGCGATCATGGCCAAGGGCTCGCAGGCATCCCCTGCGCAGGTCCAAAAGCTACTGGACGAGTTAGAGGTGCTTTCGCAGGGCTCGTTTGATCCGCGCTATTTTCAGGCACTGCGTGACCTGCTGGAAGGCACTGGCAAGGTGCAGGACCTTAATCGTGAATTGCAAGGCTTGACTAGCAGTACAGCGCCGAAGGACGTGGCACGCCGGGAGGCTATTTTGGTGGAGCTGCGTGTTCTCAGCGAGCGCATTGGCGTTGCCGCCACCAAACTTCAGACCTATTCGCGCAAGCCCGAAGCTCAAGGGAAGGCACCGTGAACGCCGGTTTTTTTTACAGCAAAGGCCAAGGCCATCGCTCGGCACGGGCCCATCAGTTGGGTCTGTCGCTGCTGGAGGTTGCCATCGCGCTGGTGGTAGCTGGCCTGCTGTCGTGGGCATCGTTCAGCGCCTATGAAACAGTGACTTCGCAGCAGGAGATTGAACGGGGCCGTGCAGAGGGCCAGCAGCTGCAGTCCATCCTGCGCGCTTTTGCGTTGCGACATGGTCGCTTGCCGTGCCCCGATGTAGGTGTAGCGGCAAGCGGCTACGAGTCTTTGGCGGGCCTGGAATGCGCGGCTGGAAATCAGCTGGGCTGGTTCCCCTATGTGAGCTTGGGCCTGCAGATTCCACAGGAGGCGCTGCGTGCACGTTATGCGGTGTTTCGCGCAAGAAGAGATGACAACCGGCTGCGGGATGCCGACTTGGCCGTGTCCCTGGAGCGCACCGGCGATGTGGAGAGCGAAGCAAACTACAACGATGTGACAGACCTGATTGCCGGGCTGAACAACGCTTCTGGGTTGTCTGTGGCAACCAGTCGCCCGCACCTGACGGGTGACGCGGGGGCTGCCGGGGCCATCAACTGCACCACCAATGTTGTCATGTCCGTTGCGTACTGGGTGGTAGTGCCATTGAAGGACGCCGACAACAACGGCAATCGCCTTGATGCGCCCCATGCCACCACAAGCCTTTGTGCAGCGGGGCCCTCGGCGCCACTTCGGTTCGGTGCGGACGATGTGGTGGTGGCGGAATCACCTGCCCAACTGGCTGGCTGGCTGCGCCAAAGTCTTCCCTAGCGGCATCCGCCTTTATTTCCCATGCTGATGACTAACTTGATTGCCCCCGCACCCCGCCGAGCGTTTGGTCGCGCGCGTGGGTTCGGCCTGTTGCAGGTTCTGCTGCTGATCTCGGTGGTTGCAGGGCTGGCCACCATGGGCTACCTGCAGTGGCGCGAGCGCTCTGCCATCAACTCTGCCCGGCAAGAGCGGCAGGCCCTGGCCCAGGCCGACAGGGCCATTGTCAACTTCGCCACGGTGCTGCGGCGCATGCCGTGTCCGGACATTGACCGCGATGGGTTGGAAGACTGCGGCGTTGGTGATCAGAAGGGCTGGCTGCCTTCCGTCTCTCTGAGACTGGCGGGTGCCGACCCGGGGGTGGACGTGGGTCAGTTGCGCTATCTGGTACAGCGCGGCGGTGGCACCACGGACCTGACGGTGCTGACGGACTCCTGGCGCCCGCTTGAATACGACGACACGGGTAAGACGTTTGCGTCCATGCGGGAAACCCCCGCGGCGGGAACCTACCAGGCCGACATCCTGACCTTGACCGATTTGTGCCAGCGGCTGGACACTGGCCGCACGACGGCCCATGCACCGGGCATGGCAGAGGTCCGCTCGTCACCGGTGCGCTCGGTGGCCTATGCACTGGTGCACCCGGGCAACGACGACGCAGACGGTAATAACTCTCCGTTCGATGGTGTAAATGCGTCTGCCGACCCGGCCGTGGAAGACCCCGCCCGCAGACCGCTGCTGTCGACCTACAACGACATCGTGCTGGAGCGGTCTTACCAGAGCCTGCTGTACAGCTTTCACTGTCAGCCGCTCATTGACTCCATCAACACCGTCGCGTTGGCGCACGACGTGGTGGAGCAGGTGGACGACCTGCGGACGGGCAATATCGAGTCCGCCAAGCAGTCGATTGCCTTTGCCGCAATATCTGCTGGCATCACCGCTATCGAAACCACGGCCACCGTGCTGGAAGGGATCTCGGAGGCCGGCAACGCCGCGGTCGCCTGGGCTACGTGCGCGGCCACGCTCGGGTTGGCTGTCAATGCCTGTGCTGCGGCGCCGCAGCACACCGCCCCGATTGTGTTGACCGGAGTTTCGATTGGGTTGAACGGATTGTCGATAGTTGCAAATGTCGCCGCTGCAGTGATGGCGGGCAATGCCCTGGCGTTGGCCGATAGCTCGGTAGACGCGTCTTCGCTGACTTGCCCCTCGGCAGATTACACGCAGGCCATTAGTGCAGCAGATGCAGAGGTAGCCGACGCGACCAATGATCGCGACGACATCGCTACGGCACTTGCCACCAAGCGTGCTGAGCTCACAGCGGCCGATATCGCCAGAACCATTGCAATCAACACGCTCGTTGCTCGCATCCGGCAACCAGGCATTTCTTCCAGCATTGACACCCTGGTTGCGCCCCTGCTCAGTGCAGCGGACACCTGGGAGACCCGATCGTTCGCCGTGACTGCCGCCACGCGGCGAAGAGACAACTACCAGAATGCCGTCAATAACTGGACGGCCCAGATCGCCACCTACGCAAACATGATTGCCAACCGAACGGCCTTGCTGGCGCAGCTTGACACCGAAATTGCCGCGCTGGATCTTCAGATTGCGGCCACTGCGGATCCTGCGGCAAAAGCAGCGCTACAAACACAGCGGATGGAGAAGACCTCGCAGCGAATGCTTTTGAGTGACCCCGTGGAACTGCAGAAACAGTACGACGATGCCGTTGCTGCGCGCACAACGGCGCAAAACAACCTGACTGCTGCACAGAGCGACCTCACGGCTGCGCAATCCAGCCTGGGCTTTGCTCAGAGCTCTTATCAGACCGCCTACAACAACCTGCGGAACGCGGGGCGCTACACCATTTCCATCGATGGAGTGGCCGTCGTCACAGGCTGTACTTCCACTGCATCGGGCGTCTGCCAAACGGGGGATTTCGACAACACCAGCGCGATATTGGCGGCGCTGAATGACCTGCTGGGCACATCGAGCTCGGCCCCGAACCCAGATGCGAAGTACCTCTTGCCCATCAAGATCCGACGGATCATCACTGCGCTGGAAGGACAGCTTGCTCAGGCTGAGATCCGGCTCACGGACGCCGGGAACCTGCTCACCCGGCTTCAAACCCTGGCGGCCAATCCACCCCCTTGCAACATTACCGGCCGGGGCGTGACGCCCATGCCACCCAACAGGTCCATGCAGATCCTCATTCAAGTAGACGAAAAGGGAGGCACGCGATGATGAAGCGCTCCCTGCACCGCGAAGACGGGTTCTCCCTGGTGGAACTGGCGGTGGCCATGGTCATCATGGGCGTCCTTGGCATCTTTGTGTGGCGCTGGGTGGTGTCCACGCGCGAACCCATGCAGCGCCCCGCCATGGTGCGCCAACTGAGCGAGGCGCAGGCCGCCGTAGAGGGCTTTGTGCTGGCCAACCACCGGCTGCCTTGCGCTGCAGCAGGCACCAATGGAAATGAAAGCTGTGGTGACGCCACCGCAGTCCGCCTGCCCTGGAGGTTGCTGGGGTTAGGCGGCGAGTTCGGTCGCTTGCACTACGGCGTCAACCGGGGCGCGGGTTGGGATTTGGCGGCGGTGCCCAACTTGGTTGCTCGCCCTGCAGATGCGGTTTCGCCGGACCTGAATATCAATTTCACCGGGATGCCGCAGCTGCCCACGTACCCTCCCACTCTCGAAGTTGCAGTTTCTGCATCTGCTGCTGTCGTGGCTGCGCGAGACAGGGTGAACGCTGCAAAGGTTGCTGCCAGTGAGCGACGCCCTGAAGTGAACGGACTGGACTGGTGCCGGGTGCTGCGCCGCTTTGCAGCCAACCCGGCGGCCGCAGGTGTGTTGGCCGCTGGCAATGTGGCCAGCAGTGTGCCGGTGGCCTTTATCGTCGTGCACCCTGGCGAGAACGCGAACTTTGACGGCAACAACGCCGTGGGGGCTGGTGGCACGTGGCAGTTCGACCTCCCGGGGCGGCCGCAGGACAACAACTTTGACGACCTGGCGCTGGCCGTAGGTCCGGGCGACCTGTCTGCCCGCATCGGCTGTGCGGCGCGCCTTGGCGAGATGCAGGCCACAGCCCAGGGCGCTTATGCGGCGTATGACAACGCACGGGTCATGCAGGAGTACTGGAAACTGCGGGTGTTTGACATCGAAACGTCCGAGTCTGCCGTTCAGGGTGCCAAAACGGGTGTGGCACTGGCCACGATGGGGCTGGCTCTGGCGACCGCCAGTGGCGTGCTCAGTATCGCGTCCGCAGCCAATACCGAGGGTGTGACGGCTTTTGTGGTGGTGATGGCGGCCGCTAACGTGGCGCTGTCGATTGCAGAAACCGTGCTGGCTGCAGAGGAACTGGTCGAAGCAGAGGCAGCATTGGTGGCGTCGCGGGAAAAGCAGGCTGCTGCCGATGCCTACGCCGTTCAGTTGTATGACACGTTCACGCAGACGTTAGGCCGGGCGGTCAGCCTGGATGTGAAAGGGCTCAATCCATGAAGCGCCACATGATGGGTTTTACCCTGCTTGAACTCTCTGTGGTGCTGCTGGCCCTGGGGTTGATACTGCCGGGCGCAGTGATCTTCTGGCAATTGCAGGAGCGCCAGCGTGTCACCGCCGTGCAGATGGACGCTCAGCAGCAGTCGCGCGACGCGGTGCTGGGTTTTCTGCATGCCAACTATCGGTTGCCGTGCCCGGCGGCAGACACCACGGGCGCGGAAGCCTGTTTCGACGGGGTGGACCCGCGGCAGATGGGCTATGTGCCGTGGCGCACGCTGGGCCTGCCCCGCCCCGAGGCCGGCGCATTGCGCTACGGCGTATTTCGTGAGCCATCGGCCACCGCGCACCAGGACCGCGACCTTGCGGTGGCGCGGGACCGCATGAACCCGTTGCGCGTGCGCACACCGTTTCCGGTGCCGCAAAACCGCGATGCACCCAACGACGACGCGCCTCCCATTCCTACGGCCACCGAGGGGCTGCTGGGCATTACCTACTCTGGCAACGACGCCGCTCCGTTGAATAGTCCGCCGTGCAACCCTGCCGACAACCCCGCCTGTCCGTTGGGCGTGGCGGGGGCTGTGAATCTGATCGACGTGTGCCTGGCTCTCAACACCGCAAGCCAGACGCTGACGCCGCCCGCAGGGTTGCTGGCCACCAACCTGCGCGGGGTGCGGCAGTCGGTTGCATTCGTGATTGTTGCGCCCGGCATGCTGGACGCGGACGGGGATGGGAGGGCATTTGACGGGGCCAACGCCACCGCCACCAGTGCCGCGCCTACGTTTGAGGCGCCCGGCATTGCGGTCTCAAACACCTATGACGACATCGTGATGTCGTCCAGCCATGCCGAGCTGTTTTCCGAACTGCACTGCGGTGCAGCGCTTTCGGCCGTGGCCCACGCCCATTTCAATGCAGCCACTGGTGCATTCGTGCTGGAACGCGCGCTGTACGACTACCGGGACCAGCTGTATGTGGCCGTCAAGTTGGCCGAGTCGGACCTAGCCGCTGCCACTGCAGGGCTTGCCGGGGGCGCTGCCAGCGTAGCGGACGCGGCCAAGGAAATGTTGTCGGCCACCGCAGACACCACGATGAGTGCTGGCGCCCGTGCCGTGCAGATCGGCCTGGCCGCAGCGGGCATCGTTGCTGCTGCTGCTGGCTTGGCCACTGCAATCGACGCGGAAATCGACGCCATTGCCTCGCTGGCGGAAGCCAGGAGAGTGCACACCGCGTTTGCAGCCCGCACCACTGCGGCGACCGAGCTTTCCACTTCCGTCAATCGCAACACCCTGACCGCCGATGCGATTGGTCATTGATATTTTGCTTACCGAGTCACGCACCATGACCCCATTCCATATTTTTCAACGAGGCAGAGCCGCCTCGCGCGGCCAGCAGGGGTTTTCGCTGCTGGAGCTGAGCATTGCTCTGGTGGTGATCGGGCTGGTGCTGGGTGCTGTCGCCATCGGTCGCGACCTGCAGCGCTCTGCTGCCAACCAGCGGCTGTCCACCGACTTCGTCCAGGGCTGGCAACTGGCGTACGAGGCGTTTGTCAACGGTGTGGGTTATCCGCCTGGTGACAATCCCGTCGACCCCACGGGTCGCATCAACGGCAGCGTAGCCGCTGCCGGGACCGAGATGTGCGGCCCCGCCATGATCAATACCTTTTTGGCCGCTGGTATCAAGCTGCCGGACGGCCGCACCGAAGGCCAGCAAGACCGGTATGTGTACCTGGACAGCAATGGCAATCCGCAGGAGGTACAGGTGTGTTTTCAGAGCGTGAATTGGGCGGAGCCCGGTGCAGCCGTCAACACCTACGCAACGCGGCCGCGCAATGTGATGGTGATGAAAGGCGTGACGTTCTCGCTGGCGGGCGCGCTGGATCAGCAGATTGACGGGCACAGCGATGCACGGTTTGGTCGCCTGCGCGATGTCACCCTGGCCGATGACGTTACGGCAGGCACCCCTGGGCAAATCTGGCCCATTGATGACAGCATGGCCTTTGGCAGCACGACGTCCACCCGGCTGGACGAGTCCCAAGTGGCAGTGACCACCGCGCTGTTCAAAATGATGCGCTGATGGGGCCCGCACGCGGCGGCGGTGCTGCCGCTGCCGCTGCCGTTGAAGAATTTAAGTGTTTTTTGCCTCTAGCGCTTGTGCAGTAAGCGCTAGTAGCTATTTATTCAGGAGCGAATCGCTCTGAACCGCCAAGCAGGCGCTGCGGGGGCAACGGCTGCTACACCGCGCCCGCCAGCTGAAACCGCTGGTCGAAGTTCATCTTGCCCAGCACCCGCAGCGCCGCCGCCAGCGTGGTGCCGTCCACTTTGCTGATGTCCAGGCTGTAGCGCCGCTCGGTAGAGACCACATCCACACTTTTGGCGCCCCACTGCACTGCCACCAGCAGCGACGGGCGTTGGCCGGCTTCTGCCCCTACTGACACACCACGTTGCTCGGGCCGCAGCATGAACTCCAGCCGGGGGGCGCGCATCAGCGTGAGGCGGTTGGCGCCCAGGGGGCCCAACGCAAACGATACGACCCAGTCGTCTTCGTCTTCTACGGTCAGAAACGGGACAGGCTGCGGTGTGGCCATGGTTGGACAGTGGTGGTGGTGTGCCAGTGGGCTGGCGGATGGCCAGCGGTCGCAGAGCGCGGCCCGGGGTGCGGGCGGCGCCCAGTATGCCGTTGCAAGTCCCATGCCGGAGCGGGGAGAACCCGACGTTGGGCGTTTCCAACGCGGCGTTCGAGGCGTCAGTTTCGCGCAAGGTGATGTTGTGTAAGCGCGGTTGTGTAAGCGCGGTTGTGTAGAGTGACTTGCAAGCTAAGAATATGAGCCAAAAGTGCCTCTAGCGCTTGATAAGTAATCGCTGATAGCTCCTCTTTTGATAGTATTAGCTTGGGTGGCTCGAACCCGCTAAAGCGCAGGCCAGCGCCCCCACGGTTTCCAGCGCGGCTTCAAATCGCGCTTGCGCGGGGTGCCCGTAGTTGATGCGCACGCAGTTGGCAAAGCGCTGGTCCGCCGAAAAGATCTGCCCCGGCGCCAGGCTGATGCCCCGTGCCAGTGCCTGCCGGTGCAGGGCCAGCGCATCGACTTTTTGCGGAAGCTCTACCCACAAAAAGTATCCCCCCTCGGGCCGCGACACGCGCGTGCCGGGCGGAAAGTGCCGTGCCACTGCAGCCAACGCAATCGCCTGCTGCTGCTCAAGGCTGCGGCGCAGCGCGCGCAGGTGCCGGTCGTAGCCGCCTTGGGCCAGGTATTCGGACAGCGCCTGCTGCGACGGCGTGGCGGCCGAGAGCGTGGTCATCAGCTTGAGCCTCTGCACCGCCGTGGCAAAGCGGCCCGCCGCCACCCAGCCCACGCGGTAGCCGGGGGCCAGGCTTTTGCTGAACGAGCTGCAATGCATCACCAGCCCCTCGTCGTCAAACGCCTTGGCAGGGGGCGGGCGCTGGGGGGCAAAGTGCAGTTCGCCATACACGTCGTCTTCGATCAGCGGCACCTGGTGGCGCGCCAGCAGGGCGACCAGTTCGCGTTTCTTGCCCTCGGGCATCAGGCTGCCCAGCGGGTTCTGAAAGCTGGGCATGAGCCAGCAGGCTTTGATGCGTTGCTGTGGGGCGCGCGACGACTGGCGCTCCAGGGCATCGGCAAGCGCCACCAAATCGATGCCGTCGCGCGGGTGGGTGGCGATTTCCAGGGCCTGCAGATTCAGCCGCTCCAGCGCCTGCAGCGCGGCATAAAAGGTGGGGGACTCGACCACCACGATGTCGCCGGGCTGGGTGACGGCCTCCAGGCAAAGGTTGAGCGCCTCCATCGCGCCGTTGGTGATGACGATTTCGTCCACATCCACGGCGCTGCCGTGCAGGCCATAACGCAGCGCGATCTGCTGGCGCAGGCGCTCGTCGCCAGGCGGCAGGCTTTGCACGATGCTCCAGGGGTCGAGCTTGCGCATGCCGCTGGCCAGGCACCGCGCCAGCCTCTCCAGCGGAAACAGCTCTACGCCCGGGAAGGCCGAGCCCAGCGGCACCAGGTCGCGGTCGCGGGCCAGGCCCAGCACCTCAAAGACCAGGTCGCTGATGGCCACACCCGTGGAGGTGGGTGCGGGCTGGGAGGGCAGGGGCTCGGCGGGACGCGCCTCGGCAGTGGCGGGCAAGCGTGTGCTGACGTAGTAGCCCGAGCGGGGGCGCGCGTGGATCAGGCCCTGGGCCTCCAGCAGGTAGTACGCCTCGAACACGGTGGACGGGCTGATGCCGCGCGTGCGGCTGGCCTCGCGCACCGAGGGCACGCGGTCGCCGGGGCGCAGTGCACCGCTGTGGATGAGCTGCGCAATGGCGTCGGCGTGGCGTTCGTAGCGTTTCATTGGGGGCAAAACCGGTTCTGGGAGACTGGTGCAGTCAAAACTGATCTGTATTTTTAACTCGAATCTGAATCTGTACTGTTTTGGGGCTTGGGCGTAGAGTCTTGGCGTGTATTGGGGTGTATTGGCATGTATTGGGGTTTGACCGTTTTGCCATTCACCCAACCGACACCCACCCATAAAAAACCCTATAAAACGACCCATGATCAATCGTCTGCGCAGCCTGCTCAACCTTGTTTTCTGTCTGCCTGCGGTGGCTGCCGTGATCGCGGTGGCATCGAGCGCAGGCGCGTGGGCGCAGCAGGTGGCCAGCCAACCCATTAGCCCCGCCGACTCGGCTTCGGCGACACACTCGGCCACGGTGTCTGCGTCATCGATGTCATCGCGCGTGCTCGCCTGCACGGCCTGCCACGGCAAGGAAGGCCGCGCCACGCCCGACGGCTACTTTCCGCGCATTGCGGGCAAGCCAGCGGGCTACCTGGCCAACCAGTTGCTCAACTTTCGCGATGGGCGGCGCAGCTACCCGCAGATGACTTATCTCATCGAGCACCTGACCGACGATTACCTGCGCGAGATGGCCGCGCACTTTGCGGCGCTGGACCTGCCGTACCCGCCACCACCCGCACCCCAGGCGCCCCCCGCTGCGCTAGAGCGGGGCCGGGTGCTGGTGCAGCACGGCGATGCTGCGCGCAGCATTCCTGCCTGCGTGTCATGCCACGGCGCGGCGATGACGGGCGTGAACCCGTCCATCCCCGGCCTGCTGGGCCTGCCGCGTGACTATCTCAACAGCCAGCTGGGTGCCTGGAAAACTGGCCAGCGCCGCGCCCATGCGCCCGACTGCATGGCCGACATTGCCAAACAACTCACGCCCGACGATGTGAGTGCTGTGTCTGCCTGGCTGGCCGCGCAGCCGGTGGCGGCAGGTGGCAAGCCCGCCCGCGCCTTGCCCGCTGCCATGCCCGTGCGGTGCGGTGGTGTGGCCGGTGTGCCTGTGGCTGCTGCTGCGGCGGCGGCTACTGCTGCTACTACTGCTACTACTGGCAGTGCGGCCCCTGCACTTGGCGCGGTGCGCTAAGAAAGGATGCCCTTCATGAAACGCATTCTCTGGACGATTTCTTCCGTGCTGGCGGCCTTGGGCGTCATCGCAGCGGTGCTGATCACCTTGAACCTGCGCGGCGAAGCGCCGCTGCCCACCAGCGAAACCCTGCAAACCACGCCCCAATTGGTGGCGCGCGGCGAATACCTGGCCCGCGTGGGCAACTGCATGGCTTGCCACACCACGCAGGGCGGAGCTCCGTTTGCGGGTGGGCGCGGCATCGAGACGCCGTTTGGCGTGGTGCACAGCTCCAACCTCACCGCCGACGAGCGCCACGGGGTGGGCAGCTGGACCTCTGCCGAGTTTTGGCGCGCCATGCACCACGGCCGCAGCAAGGACGGGCGGCTGCTGTACCCGGCGTTTCCGTACCCCAATTACACCGAGGTGACGCGCGAGGATTCGGACGCGATCTTTGCCTACCTGCAAACCGTGCCCGCCGTGGCCGAGGCCAACCGCCCGCACGCACTGCGTTTTCCGTACAACACGCAGGCTGCGTTGGGGGTGTGGCGGGGGTTGTTCTTCAGCCCGGGTGCACCAAAGCCTGAACCTACGCAGACGGCCGAGTACAACAGGGGCGCCTACCTGGTCAACGGCCTGGGCCACTGCACGGCCTGCCACACCCCGCGCAATGCGCTGGGCGCCACCACCGATGCCAAAGCTTTCACAGGGGGGTTGATCCCCGTGCAGAACTGGTATGCGCCCGCGCTGAATGCGGCGGCCGAGGCGGGTGTCAAAGAATGGGCCACCGAAGACGTGGTGGCCTTGCTGAAGACCGGCGTGGCACCGCACGGATCGGTGCTGGGCCCCATGGCCGAGGTGGTGTTTCGCAGCACGCAGTACCTGACAGACGCCGATGCGCGCGCCATGGCGGTGTACCTGCAAGCCCTGCCGCAGCAAGACGAAAAGGCCCCGTCCACCGTGCCCGCACCACCAGCCAGCGCCATGTTGCGCGGTGGCAAGGTGTATGAGCAGCAGTGCGCCCAATGCCATGGTGACAAGGGGCAGGGCGAGCCTGGGGCTTTCCCGGCGCTGGCAGGCAACCGGGCGGTGGTGCTGAACGACCCCACCAACCTGGTGCGCGTAGTGCTGCAGGGCGGCTACCTGCCCGCCACGGCCGGCAACCCGCGCCCGCATGGGATGCCGCCGTTTCAGCAGTTCCTGTCGGATGACGAAGTGGCCGCTGTCACCACCTTTGTGCGCAACAGCTGGGGCAATCAGGCCCCCGGTGTGGGTACCATCGAGGTTTATCGCGCCCGCGAGCGGCGCGGTTTGTAGCAGGTGACGGGGGAGGCGGCGGTGTTCGTCCGCCTTCAGCACCCGTCGCGTGCTGACTGACCACCCAGGAGCCCCGTTGATGCAAAGCCCGGCCGCATTGCCCGAACCCACCCAGCCCCATCTTCCTGCCGCCACCGTGCCAAGTGGCTGGTGGGCCGTGTGCTTGTGCGCAGGCTGGTGTGGCACCTGTGGCGTGTACCGCCCCTTGTTTGATGAGCTGGCCCGCGCGCACCCGGGCGTGCGTTTTGAGTGGGTGGACATTGAGGATGATTCGGACATCGCGGGGGATCTGGACGTGGAAACCTTCCCCACGCTACTGATTGCGGACGGCCAGCGGGCGCTTTTCTTGGGGCCGCTGCTGCCGCAGGCGCCTGTGCTGGCGCGGCTGTTGACAAGCTTGCAGGCGGCGCCGGGTGGCGCAGGCGCGGGCGGCGAGGCGCAAGCGGTTTTTGAGCGTGTGCAGGCTGCGCGCGGGGCATAGTGGCCCGGCTTGGCAGCTCGTGCATGTCGCCGTTGCCCATGCTTGTGTCAGTGAATACTCCTATTTTTATAGCTGCTAGCGCTTGATGGACAAGCGCTAGGGCCATTTTTTGCTTGAAATTTGTGTCTACATCTCACACTCCGTGGTTTCCGCTCAATTCACTGCAAGCCCAATGTGACAAGGGTGCATGGTCGCGTGGGATGGACCTGTATCGCGGCGCGGAGGTGGTCCACATCCATATCGACGACGCCGGGGGCGGCAGCTGGCTGATCGAGGGCGAGGTGCAGGGCAGCCTGCCCGAGCCCTACGAAGTGTCGGTAGAGCTTGTTCTTGCGCCCAATGGGCAGGTCAAGCACTGGTCGGGTGACTGCAGCTGCCCCGTCGGGGGGGATTGCAAACACGCCGTGGCCCTGACGCTGGAGGCCGCGCATCTGGGCCCAGAGAAGGGCCAACTGCCGGTACAAGCCGCGGATGCGCTCAAATCCCAGCAAGATCGAAAGGATGCCCTGGCACGCGCCGAGGCAGAGGCGCGGTTGGTGCACTGGCTGCAGGACTGGGACCGCGCTGTGGGCGCTGCCAACTCGCAGGCGCCCAGTGCACATCCAGGGCGGCCCGAGTGCTATCTGTACCTGGTCTCCACGGTGGGGCAGTCCCGCACCACGGTGCCGCAGATGCAGTTGGAGGCCGTGGTGTCTTACCCCAAGGTCACCGGCGGCTGGTCCAAGCCCAAGCAGATCCGCACGCAGCCCGGGCCAGGCCAGGCGGTATACGACCGCGCCAGCGATGCCGACCGCCAGGTGCTGCAACTGCTGCGCGCCATGCCCCGCAGCGTGGGGTACTACTCGGCCTACAGCGTTGCGCCCATCGGGGTGCTCGAGGGCGCGGTGGGCTTGCTGGCGCTGGAGCAAGCAGCTGCCACGGGCCGCCTGTTTGTAGATGCGGGCGGATCCACCGTGGGCACCCCATTGCGCTGGGGCGACTCGCTGCCCCTCGCGTGGGGCTGGAGGGAGTCCGTGGTTTCCCAGGGTGGCGAGAGTGCCTGGGGCTTGCGGGCCACGCTGCCCACTCCCACCGCCCTCTTGTGCGACAACCACCCACCTTTGTATCTGGACGCTGCC
Organism: Acidovorax sp.; assembly: GCA_030692685.1. Classification (GTDB taxonomy): domain Bacteria; phylum Pseudomonadota; class Gammaproteobacteria; order Burkholderiales; family Burkholderiaceae_C; genus Acidovorax. The sequence continues at coordinate 151,235 of JAUXZO010000005.1, forward strand.
CAGGGTGTCTGCGGACCGGTGCACGCCGAGGGCCTGAGCCCGGCGCAGGTGGCCATGCTGCTCAAGGCGCCTGCACTCAATTCCACCGCCCTGCAAAGACACCATGCCGCGGTGGCCAGCCGCATCGGTGGGGTGCTGCCGCTGCCGCCGGTGCTCGGCCCGCTGACGCGCGTGCAGGGCGTCAAACCGGTAGCGCGCGTGCATCTGGCGCCCTCGCCCCCGCAGGACGTGGCTGACCTGGGCCTCATTACCGCGCAATTGCGGTTTGATTACCAGGGCCATGTGGGCTGGTGGGCGGGGCAGGAGCTGGCCGTGCTGGTGCCTGGGGCTGACGGTGGCCAGGTGGTGCTGCAGCGCGACGCTTTGGCCGAACTCAACGCCATCGAACGCCTCATGGACGTGGGCCTGCTGGGCACGGACGACGGCCTGTTCGGCATCCCGGGCGAACGCTCGCAGAATGACTGGATGCACTGGGCCGACAACGGCTTTGTGGTGCTGCGTGACGCGGGTTTTGACATCACACTGGGCCCCGCGCTGGAAGGCTGGATCCAGCATGCCGACACACTGGCCGTGGCGCTGCAGCCCGAGGGCGATGACGAGGCCACCTCGCCCTGGTTTGCGTTGTCGCTGGGCATGGAGATCAACGGTGTGCGCCACAACATCCTGCCCTGGCTGCCCAACCTGATCGCCGCCGCTGCAGCCCAGCCGGTGAACCCCGACACGGGCCTGCCCCAGTTGCCGTCGCACGTGTATCTGCCGTCGCTGGCGGGCCCCGGGTTTGTGCGCTTGCCCACCGATGCGCTCCAGCCGTGGATGGCAGCGCTGCTGGACCTGGTGGGCGACCGGGCGCACGACTTCAATGGCGACAGCTTGCAGCTGTCGCGCCTGGACGCCTTGCGCACCAGTGCCGCGCTGGGCGAGGGCGCGGTGTGGGAGGGCGCCGATGCGTTGCGGGCCATGGTGGCCCAGCTGCAAGGCGCCACCGCATTGCCCGAGGTACCGCTGCCCGCCCGCGTGCTGGCCACACTGCGACCGTACCAGCAGCAGGGCCTGAACTGGTTGCAGTTTTTGAGCACCCACGGCCTGGCCGGTGTGCTGGCCGACGACATGGGCCTTGGCAAGACCCTGCAGACCCTGGCGCATATTCAGGTCGAAAAGGACGCCGGCCGCCTGACCCACCCCGCACTCATCATTGCGCCCGTGAGCCTGATGGGCAACTGGCAACGCGAGGCCGCGCGGTTTTGTCCGGATCTGCGGTGCCTGGTGCTGCATGGCGCAGGCCGCCACGAGGTTGCTGATGCGGTGGCAGAACATGACCTGGTCATCGCCCCGTATTCACTGCTGCAGCGCGACCGCGAGCGTTGGCTGGCGCACCAATGGCACTTGGTGGTGCTCGATGAAGCCCAGAACATCAAAAACGCCAGCACCCACGCGGCCCAGGTGGTCAGCCAGTTGCAGGCGCGCCACCGGCTGTGCCTGTCGGGCACACCGATGGAAAACCATTTGGGTGAGATATGGAGTCTGTTTCACTTTTTGATGCCCGGTTTTTTGGGCAGCCAGCAGCGCTTCAAGGAGGTGTTTCGCACGCCCATTGAAAAACTGGGAGATGGTGCGCGCATGGCGCAGCTTTGCGCGCGCATCACGCCGTTCATGCTGCGCCGCACCAAGGCGTTGGTGGCCAGCGAGCTGCCGCCCAAGGTCGAATCGGTGATGCCCGTGGAGTTGACCGGCGCCCAGGCCGATTTGTACGAAACCATCCGCCTGGGTATGGAAAAAACCGTGCGCGAAGCGCTGCAGTCCAAGGGGCTGGCCAAGTCGCAAATCACCATCCTCGATGCGCTGCTCAAGTTGCGCCAGGTGTGCTGCCACCCGCAACTGGTGCCGTTCGATGCCGCCAAAAAGGTGAAGACCTCTGCCAAGCTGGATCAATTGATGGCGCTGCTGCCCGAGATGCTGGCTGAGGGGCGGCGCATTTTGCTGTTCTCGCAATTCACCAGCATGCTGACGCTGATCGAGGCCGAGCTGAAAAAGCGCAACCTGCCCTGGGTCAAGCTCACGGGCCAAAGCCAAAAGCGCGACGCGATCATTGAACAGTTCACCAGCGGGCAGGTGCCGCTGTTCCTGATCAGCCTCAAGGCGGGCGGAGTGGGGCTGAACCTGCCCCAGGCGGATACGGTGATCCACTACGACCCCTGGTGGAACCCCGCCGTGGAAAACCAGGCGACCGACCGCGCTCACCGCATCGGCCAGACGCAAAGCGTGTGGGTGATCAAGCTGGTGGCGCAGGGCACGATTGAAGAGCGCATTTTGGCGCTGCAAGAGCGCAAGGCCGAGTTGGCGGGCAGCCTGTACAGCGGGTCTGCGGCGCGCAAGGAGCCGTTGTTTACCGAGGGCGACCTGGCGGAGCTGCTGCAGCCGCTATCGCACTTATAGCTATTGGCGCATGTTGGGTGAGCGTCAGGCGCTGTTTTGGCACTACACCGCCTTGTGGGCCGCATGAACGCTGGTGCAGACGCGGTTTAGATGCTTGCTAAGGCGTCTTGACAACAGTTTTCCCCGTGCGTGTCTTTGCAGATCAGCACTTTGCACGCTACAATACGAGTCTCACGACCAAGCGGGCGGGTACCAACCGCCCGTTTTTTTTGGTCGAACGCTTTTGGAGCTCGAAGCTGTCGGAGAGAGTCTCCGGGGGTTATCGGGTTTTTTGTTTTGGATTTACGCAATCAAGGGTGCACAAAGGTGCTTCTTTGGAATGGGCTGCTGGCCCGCTCCTCCTTTGTGTAAGTCGTGTTGTTTTACGGGATTGAACTGAACACGTGGCATTGCAGCAAGTCGTTGAACAAATTGTGACGGGCCTGGGGTACGACCTGGTGGAGATTGAACGCTCTGCCGGTGGCCTGCTGCGCATCACCATCGATTTGCCCTGGGTGCAGCCGGCCGCCGATGCGCCCGCCCCCGTGCTGGAGCAGTTTGTCACGGTCGAAGATTGCGAGAAAGTCACCCGCCAGCTGCAGTTTGCGCTGGAAGTGGACGGTGCTGAGTACAAGCGCCTTGAAGTCTCCTCTCCCGGTATTGATCGCCCTTTGCGCCACGAGCAAGACTTTGTGCGCTTTGAGGGTTCGATCATCGACGTCACCCTGCGAGTGCCCATTGGCGTAGCAGCAGCGGCGGGGCAGGTGAACGCCACCCGCAAGAAATTTCGCGGCACGCTGGAGCGGGCCGAGGCTGGAGGCTGGCAGATCGTCTGGAGCGATGCGCCACCGGTAAAGCCAGGTCAAAGAGTAAGCAAGAAGCGCGTGCCCGCCCCGTTGCAGGCTTTGGGCTTCACCTTGGATGAAGTGCGAGACGTCCGTTTGGCGTCCATCGTGGATTTCAAGGGCCGTGCAGGCAAGGCCGGGCCAACGCCCGCCTGAACTGTCGGATGAATTGGGTCGGGTGGCCGCCAGGCATGTGCCAAGTGCAGCCCCTCGCCTTCGGGTGATTGAAACAGGAGAGTCGTCGCATGAATCGCGAATTGTTGATGTTGGTTGAGGCCATTTCGCGCGAAAAGAACGTGGAGCTTGATGTGGTCTTGGGCGCCGTGGAGGCTGCCCTGGCCCAGGCTACCAAAAAGCTGTACCAAGGTGAGGTGGACATCCGCGTGTCCGTTGATCGCGACAGCGGCAACTACGAGACTTTCCGTCGCTGGCTGGTTGTGCCCGATGACGCAGGTCTGCAAAATCCCGAAGCTGAAGAGTTGCTGATGGATGCGAAAGACCGCATCGCAGACATCGAAGTCGGCGAGTACATCGAAGAAGGCGTCGAATCCGTTCCCATTGGCCGCATTGGCGCCATGGCAGCCAAGCAGGTCATTCTGCAAAAGATTCGCGACGCCGAGCGTGAAATGCTGCTCAACGACTTCATGTCGCGGGGTGAGCGCATCTTCACGGGCACCGTCAAGCGCATGGACAAGGGCGACATCATTGTCGAATCCGGTCGCGTCGAAGGCCGCTTGCGCCGCGGCGAGATGATTCCCAAGGAAAATCTACGCAGTGGCGACCGTGTGCGCGCCATGATCATGGAAGTGGATCTGACGCTGCGCGGTGCCCCCATCATCCTGTCGCGCTCTGCCCCTGAGTTCATGATTGAACTCTTCCGCCAGGAAGTGCCAGAGATCGAACAAGGCTTGCTGGAAATCAAAAGCTGCGCCCGTGACTCCGGTTCGCGCGCCAAGATCGCCGTGCTGAGCCACGACAAGCGTGTGGACCCCATCGGCACCTGCGTCGGCGTGCGTGGCACCCGCGTGAATGCGGTGACCAACGAACTCGCTGGCGAGCGCGTGGACATTGTGTTGTGGTCTGAAGACCCCGCGCAGTTCGTCATTGGCGCTCTGGCCCCAGCCAATGTGTCCTCCATCGTGGTCGATGAAGAAAAGCATGCCATGGATGTGGTTGTGGACGAGGAAAATCTCGCCATTGCCATCGGCCGTGGTGGTCAAAATGTGCGCTTGGCGTCCGACCTGACCGGCTGGAAGATCAATATCATGGACGCTGCAGAGTCTGCGCAAAAGCAGGCCAACGAGTCCGATACGGCCCGCAAGCTGTTCATGGAAAAACTCGATGTGGACGAAGAGATCGCCGACATCCTGATCTCCGAAGGTTTCAACACCCTGGAAGAGGTGGCCTATGTGCCGCTGCAGGAGATGCTGGAAATCGAAAGCTTCGACGAAGACACCGTCAACGAGTTGCGTGCGCGTGCCAAGGACGCTCTGTTGACGATGGAAATCGCCCGTGAGGAAAGCGTGGATGAAGTCTCCCAAGACCTGCGCGACCTCGAAGGCCTCACCCCCGAGCTGATTGCCAAGTTGGCAGACGGTGGTGTTCACACACGTGATGACCTGGCCGATCTGGCCATTGATGAACTGACCGACCTGACCGGGCAGTCTGAAGAAGATGCCAAAGCCTTGATCATGAAGGCGCGCGAACATTGGTTCGCGGGGCAAGAGTAAGGTCAGGGAGGCACGAACCAAATATGTCCAGTAATACTGTCGCCGAGTTTGCAACCGAACTCAAAAAATCGCCTGAAACCCTGCTCGACCAGCTCAAAGCTGCTGGTGTGGGCAAGGCTGCTCCATCGGACGCGCTGACCGAGTCAGACAAGCAAAAGCTGCTTGCCTACCTGCAAGCCAGCCATGGCACGGCATCTGCCGACCGCAAGAAGATTACGCTGGTGAAAAAGTCCACCAGCGAAATCAAGCAGGCCGACGCCACGGGCAAAGCCCGCACCATCCAGGTGGAAGTGCGCAAGAAGCGCACGTTCATCCAGCGTGATGAGGGCGCCGAAAGCGTTCCGGAATCCGACGTGTCGGTGCAAGAGGAAACCGCGGTGTCCAGCGAAGACCTCGAACTGGCCCGGCGCGAAGAAGAAGCGCGCCGCCAGGCTGAGCTGATTCGTCACCAGGAAACTGAGCTGGCTGAAAAGCGCGCCGAGCGGGAAGCCCGCGAAAAGCGGGAGCGAGAAGCTGAAGAGCGCGCTGTTGCCTACGCAGCCCAAGCGGTCGAAAAGAAGGCCCAGGCCTCTGCCGTCAAGCAGGAAGCGACCCGTGAGCAGGCTGCAGAGTCTGCCGCACGCATCGCTGCGCAGACCGAAGCGCGGGAAAAGGCTGCGGCCGAATCCCAAGCACGCTCCGACGAAGAAACCGCTCGCGCTGCAGATCTGGACGCCCGTCGCCGCAAGGCCGAGGCCGAAGCAGCAGCAATCCGCTCCATGATGGCCACGCCCAAGAAGGCGGTCATGATTGCGAAGAAGCCGGAAGAACCCAAGCCCGTGGCAAAGCCCGCGCTGACTGGCGACGCCAAAAAAGGCACGTTGCACAAGCCGGCCGTGGGTTCTGCCGTGGCGCGCACTGGCGCCAACACGGCTGCGCCTGCCGCACCGGGTGCTGGCAAGGAAGTCAAGTCTGCCAAGTTGTCCTCCAGCTGGGCGGGAGACCCTGCCAAGAAGAAAGAAATCAAGACCCGCGGCGACAGTAGCGGCGGTGTTGGTCGCAACAACTGGCGTGGTGGCCCGCGTGGCCGCAGTGGCGGCAACCGCGATCACCGCGATGATCACCACCAGCAAACGGCTCCGGTCGAGGCGCGCATCATTGAAGTGCATGTGCCTGAAACCATCACGGTGGCCGAACTGGCCCACAAGATGTCCATCAAGGCGTCTGAAGTGATCAAAGCGTTGATGAAGATGGGCCAGATGGTCACCATCAATCAGCCCCTGGACCAAGATACCGCGATGATCATCGTGGAAGAGCTGGGCCACAAGGCGGTGGTGGCTGCACTGGACGATCCAGAAGCTTTCACGGATGACGACTCCAAGCAACTAGACGTCGAATCGCTGCCACGCGCTCCTGTGGTGACGGTCATGGGCCACGTTGACCATGGCAAGACCTCGCTGCTGGATTACATCCGCCGTGCCAAGGTGGCTGCTGGCGAAGCCGGTGGCATTACCCAGCACATTGGTGCCTACCACGTGGAAACTCCACGCGGCATGGTGTCGTTCCTCGATACCCCCGGTCACGAGGCCTTCACGGCCATGCGTGCCCGTGGTGCACAGGCCACCGACATTGTGATTCTGGTTGTGGCTGCCGACGACGGTGTCATGCCCCAGACCAAGGAGGCCATCAAGCACGCCAAGGCGGCTGGTGTTCCTATCGTGGTCGCTATCACCAAGTCTGACAAGCCGGACGCTAATTTCGAGCGCGTCAAGCAAGAACTGGTGGTTGAAGAGGTGGTACCTGAAGAATACGGTGGCGATTCGCCGTTCGTGCATGTGTCTTCCAAGACCGGCATGGGCATCGATACGTTGCTGGAACAAGTGCTGCTGCAGGCGGAAGTGCTTGAACTCAAGGCCCCAGTGGATTCACTGGCCAAGGGTCTTGTGATCGAAGCCCAGCTCGACAAGGGCCGTGGCCCTGTGGCGACGGTGCTTGTGCAGTCCGGTACCCTCAAGGTGGGCGACATTGTGCTGGCAGGCCAGACCTATGGCCGCGTGCGCGCCATGCTGGACGAAAACGGCAAGACGGCCAAAACAGCGGGTCCATCGATTCCGGTCGAAATTCAGGGTCTGACGGAAGTGCCGCAAGCGGGTGATGAGTTCATGGTCATGACCGACGAACGTCGTGCCCGCGAAATCTCCACGTACCGCGCTGGCAAGTTCCGCAACACCAAGCTGGCCCGACAGCAAGCGGCGAAGCTCGAAAACATGTTTGCCGATATGACGGCGGGCGAAGTGAAAATGCTGCCCATCATCGTCAAGGCCGACGTGCAGGGTTCGCAAGAAGCGCTGGCCCAGTCGCTGCTCAAGCTGTCGACGGACGAAGTCAAAGTTCAACTGGTGTATGCCGCTGTCGGCGCCATCAGCGAGTCGGACATCAACCTCGCCATCGCCTCCAAGGCCATCGTGATCGGTTTCAATGTGCGTGCCGATGCCGGTGCCCGCAAGCTGGCCGAGAACAATGGTGTCGATATGCACTACTACAGCATCATTTACGACGCTGTGGACGAGTTGCGTGTGGCGATGTCCGGCATGCTGGCGCCAGAACAGCGCGAAGAGATCATCGGTACAGCCGAGATCCGCACGGTGTTCGTGGCGACCAAGATCGGTACGATTGCCGGTTCGTATATCACCTCGGGCATGGTCCATCGCAACGCTCGCTTCCGCTTGCTGCGCGAAAACGTGGTGGTCTACACGGGCGAAGTCGATTCGATCAAGCGCCTGAAAGACGATGTCCGGGATGTCAAGGAAGGTTTTGAGTGCGGTATCAAGCTCAAGAACTACAACGACATCAAGGAAGGCGATCAACTCGAATTCTTTGACATCAAGGAAATCGCGCGGACGCTGTAAGGCATCGACGAAGACGACATGGCTGCCAAGAAGAAGTCCTCTACCCCCAACCGCGCCTTCAAGGTGGCCGATCAGATCCAGCGCGATCTGACGGAACTGATCGCGCGCGAGTTGAAAGACCCGCGCGTGGGCATGGTGACGCTGCAGGGCGTGGAGGTCACCCCCGACTATGCCCATGCAAAGGTGTTCTTCAGCCTGCTGACCGGCGACCCCGTCGAGACGCAGGCAGCGCTCAATCAGGCTGCAGGTTTCCTGCGCAATGGTCTGTTCAAGCGCCTGCACATCCACACGGTGCCCACGTTGCACTTCATGTTCGACCGTACCTCTGAGCGTGCGGCCGACATGAACGCCTTGATTGCCAAGGCGGTTTCTTCTCGCGCTCAAGAGGAGTAAGCCATGCACGCGCCTCGCACCAGGGTGCAGCGGCGCCCTGTGCATGGGGTGTTGCTGCTGGATAAACCGCTCGGTCTGTCGAGCAACGACGCCTTACAAAAGGCGAAATGGTTGTTGCGCGCCGAAAAAGCGGGCCATACGGGCACGCTCGACCCGGTGGCGACCGGCGTGCTGCCCCGGTGTTTTGGCGCGGCCAGCAAGTTCAGCCAGTTGCAGCTGGATGCCCCCAAGATTTACGAAGCCGTGGCTTTGCTGGGCACAACGACGACCACCGGCGATGCCGAAGGCGATGTGGTGCAGCGTTGCGACGTAGACCCTGCACAGCTGACGGCGGAACGATTGGCCGCCGTGCAGCAGCAGTTCACCGGGCCGATCAGCCAAGTGCCGCCTATGCACAGTGCCCTCAAGAAAGACGGCAAGGCGCTGTACGAGTACGCGCGTGCAGGCATTACGGTCGAACGTGAAGCACGGGATGTGGTCATTCATGCACTAGAACTGACGCTAGCGGATACGGAACAAGCGCAACCAGCTATCAAAATGGTAGTGAGTTGCAGCAAGGGTACCTATATCCGAACGTTGGGTGAAGACATCGGGGCGGCACTCGGTTGTGGCGCGCACCTCACGTTTTTGCGCCGCATCGACACGGGCGGTATTGGTGTGGAGCGGTGCGTCACGCTGGCCCAACTCGAAGCCATGACCGAGGCCGACCGCCTTGCGTGCCTGGAGGCTCCCGAGTCTTTGTTGGCACAACACGTGCGTGTCACGCTCGATAGCGACAATGCAGCGCGGTTCCTGTCGGGTGTGCGCCGCCGTGGCGCATGGCCCGATGCAAGCGCAGTGGCCGTCTTTGGCGACACCCCTCCAGCATTGCTGGGGGTGGGTCACATCGTTGGCGGGGAGCTGGTGCCCGACAGGCTCCTGAGTCCGCTGGAAATTCAACAAATTTTGGAAAGCACGACGCCCCTGAAAGCCAGCGGCACATTGGAAGAACTATGACTAAACAAATCCGCAACATTGCAATCATTGCCCACGTTGACCATGGCAAAACCACCATGGTTGACCAGCTGCTGCGCCAGTCCGGCACCTTCGCCGACCACGAAAAGGTCGTCGACACCGTGATGGACAACAACGCGATTGAAAAAGAGCGTGGCATCACGATTCTGGCCAAAAACTGCGCCGTGAGCTGGGAAGGCACCCACAGCAACATCGTCGAGACCCCCGGTCACGCGGACTGCGGCGGTGAAGTGGAACGTGCGCTGTCCATGGTCGACAGCGTGGTGCTGCTGATTGATGCGCAAGAGGGCCCCATGCCCCAGACGCGTTTCGTGACCAAGAAGGCGCTGGCGCTCGGCCTGCGCCCCATCCTGGTCGTGAACAAGGTGGACAAGCCCGGTGCCAACCCCGACAAGGTCGTGAACGCTGCGTTCGATTTGTTCGACAAGCTGGGTGCCACTGACGAACAGCTCGATTTCCCCGTGGTTTACGCCTCGGGCATTAACGGCTGGACTTCGCTGGTTGAAGGTGCGCCCGGTGAGCAGTGGGGCCCCGACATGTCGGCCCTGTTCAACACCATCCTCAAGCACGTGCCGCCGAACTCCGGTGATCCGGCTGCGCCGCTGCAGTTGCAGATTTCGGCGCTGGACTTCTCGACGTTCGTTGGCCGTATCGGTGTGGGCCGCATCAGCCAAGGCACCATCAAGCCCATGATGGATGTGGTCGTTATGGAAGGCCCCGATGGCAAGGCTGTCAAGGGCCGTGTCAATCAGGTGTTGACCTTCCAGGGCCTGGATCGCATGCAGACGCCGTCGGCTGGCCCTGGCGACATCGTGCTGATCAATGGTATCGAGGACATCAGCATCGGCGTGACCGTAACGGACCCTGCCAACCCGGCGCCACTGCCCATGCTCAAGGTGGATGAGCCCACGCTGACCATGAACTTCTGCGTGAACACCTCGCCACTGGCGGGCCGTGAAGGCAAGTTTGTGACCAGCCGCCAGATCTGGGACCGTCTGCAAAAGGAGCTGCAACACAACGTGGCCCTGCGCGTGAAGGAAACCGACGAAGAAGGTATTTTTGAAGTGATGGGCCGTGGTGAACTCCACTTGACCATCCTGCTGGAAAACATGCGCCGAGAAGGCTACGAACTGGCGGTGTCCAAGCCACGCGTGGTGATGAAGGACGTCAACGGCGAAAAGCATGAGCCTATCGAGTTGGTGACGGCCGACATCGAAGAAGGTCACCAAGGCGGCGTGATGCAGGCCCTGGGCGAGCGCAAGGGCGAGCTGGTGAATATGGAGCCGGACGGCCGTGGTCGTGTGCGCCTGGAGTACCGGATTCCGGCCCGTGGCCTGATCGGGTTTACCAATGAATTCTTGAATCTGACCCGCGGTTCGGGTCTGATTGCCAACATCTTCGACTGCTACGAGCCACACAAGGGCGACATCGGTGGCCGCAAGAACGGCGTGCTGATTTCTATGGATGCGGGTGAAATTTTCACTTATGCCCTGGGTAAACTCGATGACCGCGGCCGCATGTTCGTCAAGGCGAACGATCCCGTGTACGAAGGCATGATTGTGGGCATCCACAGCCGTGACAACGATCTGATCGTGAACGCCACGCGCACCAAGCAGCTGACCAACTTCCGCGTGAGCGGCAAGGAAGATGCGATCAAGATCACGCCGCCTATCGATGCCACGCTGGAATACGCTGTGGAATTTATCGAAGACGACGAATTGGTTGAAATCACACCCAAGTCCATCCGTATCCGCAAGCGCTACTTGACCGAAGGCGAACGCAAGCGCGCCGGTCGCTGATAGCTTCGCGTTGAGGATGGGGTCGCTTTCCGGAAAGGAAGCGGCTTGGATTCACCCTCTCCAGTGCGTGCAGGACCGTTGTGGTTTCTGTCGCGCGACCCGAAGGGCCACTGCATTGCTGTGGCCCTTTTCCCGTATGGATTCCCCTCAATTGCAGGCGCCCATGTTGAAGCTCACGCATTCCCGCGCGGTCGTTTTGATGGTGGCCGTGACCCTGATGTGGTCCATTGCTGGTGTGGTCACGCGCCACCTGGAGCACGCGCGCAGCTTTGAGGTGACCTTCTGGCGCAGCTTCTTCACGCTGCTGGCGTTGCTGGTCATCCTGCCGGCCTTGCAGGGGCGTGCGATGTTCGCGTCGATGCGCCACAGCGGACGCGCGCTTTGGATCTCTGGCGTGTGCTGGAGCGTGATGTTCACGGCCTTCATGGTGGCGATCATGCTGATGCCCGTGGCCAACGTGCTGGTCACGATGGCGGCGGGCCCGTTGCTAACGGCATTGTTTGCACGTGTTTTCATCGGCCACCACATTGCACCGCGCACCTGGGCTGCCATTGCCGTGGCGGGTTTGGGCATCGCGTGGATGTATGGTTCGCAGATGGCGGGCCTGCCAGTGGCCGGCACGCTGGTGGCGCTGTGTGTGCCCGTGGCGGCCGCCATCAACTGGACCGTGGTGCAGCACTCGCAGCAGCATGGCCATGCAGTGGACCTGGTACCCGCCGTGCTCGTGGGCGCCGTGATCTCTGTGATTGCCACGTTGCCGTTGGCGCTGCCGTTTGAAGCGTCACTGCACGACTTGGGCTTGTTGGCGTTGCTGGGCGTGATGCAATTGGCGATTCCTTGTGTGCTGGCTGTGCGTTGCGGGCGCGTGCTCAAGGCGCCCGAGATGGCGCTGCTGGGTCTGCTCGAGGTGATATTCGGTATTTTGCTGGCATGGGTGGGCGCGGGGGAAGAACCCGGTGCAGCCGTGCTTACAGGGGGCGCACTGGTGATTGGTGCGCTGGTGTTCAATGAATTGTTGGGTTGGAAGGAACAAAAATGACGGAGACAGTGGCATCTGAGGTCCTGAGTGAAGTGCGTGGTCAAGTCGGCTTTATCACTCTGAACCGCCCCCGCGCGCTCAATGCGTTATCCCTGGGCATGGTGCGGGACTTGATGGGCGTTTTGTTGGCATGGCAAAACGATGCACATGTGCTGGCAGTGGCGATCCGCGGCAGCAACAAGGAGGGGCCGTTTGGCGCCTTCTGCGCGGGTGGCGACATCCGGTTTCTGCACCAGGCGGGCAGCCAGGGCAACCCGCTGCTCGAGGACTTTTTCACCGAGGAGTACGCGCTCAACCACCTCATCCACAACTACGGCAAGCCCTACATCGCGTTCATGGATGGCATCGTGATGGGCGGCGGCATGGGCATCAGCCAGGGTGCCGCACTGCGTGTGGTGACAGAACGCACCAAGATGGCCATGCCCGAAACGGCGATTGGCCTGTTCCCCGATGTCGGCGGGGGCTACTTTCTGAGCCGTTGCCCCGGCCGCGTGGGCGAATGGCTGGCGCTGACGGGTGACACGATTGGCGCAGGTGACGCCATCGAAAACCAGCTGGCCGATGGTTGCCTGCCTGCCGACCAGCAAGCTGCCGTATGGGATGCCCTGGGCACCCAGAGCTTTGCCAGCGGTGCGGCCATCAAAGACTATGTTGCTTCTAAATTTGTAGCTATCAGCGCTTTACAGTCAAGCGCTAGGGGCCAAATTGACCAATATTTTTCGCTGGGCAGTGTAGGCGAGATCATCGCGGCGCTTGAAGCGGCGGACACCGAATGGGGGCGCACCACGGCAGCCACGCTGCGCAAGCGCTCGCCGCTGATGTTGCATGTGGTGCTAGCGCAAATCCGCCGCGCCCGCACCATGGGCCTGGCTGATGACTTGCGCATGGAGCGCGATATGGTGCGCCACTGCTTCTTTTTGCGCCCCGGCCAGAGCGAAACGGTGGAGGGCATCCGCGCCCTGGCCGTGGACAAGGACCACGCGCCACAGTGGATCCCTGTGCGCATCGAAGACGTGACCCCCGAGATGGTGGCACCGTTCTTTGCCAGCCCCTGGCCTGCGCACGCGCATCCGCTGGCATCGCTGGGTTGATGGTTGTCGGGGTTGCAGCGCTGCAACCCCGGTGCACCAGCGCTACGGCTGCAGCTGCGGGTACACCGCCGTGGCCAGTTCCAGCAACTCGGTGCGTGACAGCTGTCCGCTCAGCGCATAGCCAAACCCAGCGTCGGTCCAGTAAAAGCCGGGCACTGGGCCTTCCTGCGTGAACTGAAAGGCCGTGGTCGTTGGCGCCGGCTGTGCTGGCGGCGGCGTATTGGGCTGGTTGTTCTCGGCTAAGGCCGCCGTGGCCGGTGTAAGGGATCCCAAATACAGCGTGATGCGCTGGCCTGCGCCGTTTTGGTACATGAACTGTGCCCGTGCCCCGGTGTCTCCTGGCAGCAGCCTGCCGCCCACCAGTTCATAGCCCTGGGCGCCAAGCGCTGGCACCTTGAGTGGTCGGTCCAACCGCTTGGACAGCCACTGCACCAGGTGATCTTGCTGCGCGGCCGTGACCTCGACGGGGTGCCGCACTTCTGGCTGGTACACGGCATGGGCCACCGATGCTTGCTGGGCAAAACGCTGCGCCGGGGCGGAAGCGGTCGTTGCCAGCAGCGCGGCACTGCCAGCAAGCGTCTCGACGGGCGAATGGCCCCATTGGCTGCGTCCTGTCCAACCCAGCACAAATGCCATCACCACCGATGCGGCGATGCCGCCCCAGCGCCACCACTGCGCCTGCCGTTCACTGCGGCCCGAGGTGCGCAGTGCCACAGCGACCAAGGCGTCGGGCACCGAGGCCTGGAGCACATCCTGGTGCAGCGCGTGCAACCGGTCGCGTTGTGTTTGCCATTGCGCGAGGGTGTCCATGGCGGCAGGGTCGCCCTGCAACTGCTCTCGCAACGCGGCGGCATCGGCCGCTGACAACTGGCCATCCACCAGCGCGTGCCAGCGGATGGTCTCATCGGTTGCGCGGGGCGGTGGTGTGGGGTGGGACGTGTCCATGGTGGTGTTGCCGCTTGTGGGCGTCATCATTTGAGGCGGCGCAGCGCGGGCGGAGAGCCCGCTGCGGGGCCTGCTGTGCCAGCGGGTGGTGAAACAGCTGCAGGAGCGGGTGTGTGTTCCATCAATGCGCGCAAGCGTGTGCGTGCCCGGGACAGGCGTGACATGACCGTGCCTATCGGAATGTCCAGAATGCGCGCGGTGTCTTCATAGCTCATGTCCTCCATCGCCACCAGCAGCAATACGGCCCGCTGGTCGGCAGGCAGGCGCAGCAGGCACCGCTCCAGGTCCAGCGCGTCATCCGAATGGCCGCCACCACCGCCCGGCAGCTGCTCCTGCAGGTCTTCGATATCCAGGGGCGCCAATGTCGGCAGGGAGCGGCGCTGGTTGAGGTAGAGGTTGTGCATCAACGTAAACAACCAAGCGCGCAGATCACTGCCCGTGCGCCAGAGTATCCACTTGCTGCAGGCGCGCTCGAGGGTGTCCTGCACGAGGTCGTCGGCCGCCCAGGCGTCGCCCGTCAGTACCCGCGCATAGCGGCGCAGGCCTGGCAGTTGTTCCACAACCTGGGTGCGGTTCATGCGGCGGTGCAGCCCACGTCGAACAGTATTCAGGGGCGGGCGGTGCGCCAGACCTGGTTCACACCGTCGCCGGTCTTCTCGCCGGGCTTGGTGTCCTTGATCCAGTAGTACAGCGGCTTGCCTTTGTAGGCCAGCTGGGTCTTGCCGTCATCGCGCGTCACGATGCTGTAGTCGCCGCCGGGGGCCTTTTCGGCCATCAGTGGAGGCCAGTTCGTGGCGCAGGGGCCATTGCATACCGACTTGCCGCTGCCTGCGGCATCGCGGTCGAATGTGTAGAGCGTCATGCTGCCAGCGCCCACGAGCACGCCGTCCATGGTTTTGACGGGGCCGTCAGCAGCCATCGTGGAGCAGCCCGTCATGGCGACAAACGCGGCGAGGGAAATCAGGGTCTTTTTCATGCTTTCTCCAGGTAGAAGAGGGATTGCAGTGAACGGCGTATGCCGCCTTGCACCTCCACAAACACAGGAACACCCCGGTTTATTCCACCGCGCATGAAAAAAAGCGCTTTCCCCGTTGCGCTGTCTCTGAAGCTGGCACAGTCCAAACCAGTATCCCCGTTGCAAGCGCCGTCCCGTTGCACTGGGATCGTCTCCCTGTATGGGGAAGGAGCGAAGTGACTTAGGGGGTTACCTGCTTCTGCTCTTCATGGCGCGTTCCACCTCGCGCTTGCCTTCGCGGTCCTTGATCACGTCGCGCTTGTCGTGCTCGGCCTTGCCCTTGGCCAGGGCGATCTCGCACTTCACGTAGCCGTTCTTCCAGTGCAGGTTGAGCGGCACCAGTGTGTAGCCCTTTTGCTCGACCTTGATGATCAAGTGCTTGATGTCATCCTTTTTGAGCAGCAGCTTCTTGGTGCGGATGGCATCGGGGTTGACGTGGGTGGAGGCGGTCTTGAGCGGGTTGATCTGGCAGCCAAGCATAAACAACTCGCCCTCGCGTATGAGAACTTAGCCATCAGTCAGCTGCACCTTGCCTTCGCGCAGCGCCTTGACTTCCCAGCCGTACAGGACCATGCCTGCCTCGTGGCGTTCCTCGAAGAAATAGTTGTAGGCCGCTTTCTTGTTGTCTGCAATGCGGGAGGTCGGGTCGGGTTTTTTGGCCATGAGGGTTTAAATGCGGCGCAAACCGGGAGATAAAAGGCCTCCCTACAATGGTTGTCGTCCAGGAGGCGGTCGGATGTGGCGCGTTGATCGGCGAAAATTGGGCCCCTTCAGGGCCATTGCTTTCAGATCGGCAGCCCCACAGCCCTGCAACAGGGGGAGAAGACAGTAAAAAAATGGACCACTGCGGCGCATTTGCCGCTGCCGATCTCCAGTCTTACCGCTTCTTGTACCCGCGATTCTAATTTCCTCCGGCGTGCGCGTCTTCGCGCATGCACCGTCTGCATGAAAACTGTTCACAAGTCCGTCCTCATCTGGTACAGCCCCGAAGAAATGTTTGCCCTGGTCACCGGGGTGGAGCACTACCCACAGTTCTTGCCATGGTGCGACCATGCAGCCGTGCTAGAGACCACGGAGGACGGCATGACCGCCGAAGTCGGCATCTCCTTCAGTGGCATCCGCCAGACGTTTGTGACGCGCAATACGCACGAAGCGGGTCGTCGTGTGCAAATGCACCTGGTCAAAGGCCCGTTTTCGCGGTTGGATGGCGACTGGCACTTTCATCCCGTGGGAGACGGAACCCAACGTGCCTGCAAGGTCGAGCTGCAACTGAACTATGGTTTTGACAGCGTCACCCTGGCGGCACTGGTAGGCCCGGTGTTTGATCGCATCGCCGGCAGCATGGTGGATGCTTTTGTGAAGCGCGCGGAGCAGGTGTATGGCTGAAGCTGCGGGCGTTGTCGCTTTCACGGCTGTGGCGCACGCGCTGGGAGACACCGTCGAGGTGACGGTGGTGGTTTGCCTTGCACCGCGGGAGATACGCGAATGGACGCTGTTGTTACCCGCGGGCTCCACCGTCGGCGACGCGCTGCGGGAGAGTGGCGCTGAAGCGGTGTGCAAGCAGTCAGGGCTGGAGCCCTGCCGCCTGGGCATTTGGGGGCGCGCTACCACGGTTGAAAGGCCAATCAAGCACCTGGACCGCGTGGAGGTGTATCGCGGCTTGAAGGTCGACCCCAAAGTGGCCCGGCGCGAACGTTTTGCGAGCCAGGGCGCCCGCACCACCGGGCTTTTTGCCCGGCAGCGCCCCGGGGGCAAGTCCGGCTACTGACCAGCGCCTGTGGGCGCCTGCCCTCGACGGGTAGGGTCAGCGTGCGCAGTCTGTGGCAATGATCCCGTCGATGCGCTTGGTTTCGGCTGCACGCCCGGCTTCATCCAGAAAGATGCGTTCGCCCTGGGCATTGGATTGGGTAACAGGTTTTCCGGAATCAAAAGTAGCTTTGGCAGAGCGGGCTCGGGTGCAGTTTTCTGCCTTGGCCTTGGCTAGTTTTTGTTCTTCGGCTTTTTTCTTGGCGGCTTCTGCGGCTTCGGCCTGGGCTTTTTTCTGCTCCAGTTCTTTGTCTTTGCCGCTGCCTGCCGCGCTGGCCGCTGGCTTGGCCGCAGTAGCGGGTGCGCTGGCCGCAGACGTGGGTGCTGCCGCCGCGCCTGGGGCGCCTTCAGCGGGCACCGCTACCGGGGGAGTTGCACGCGTGGGGCGGGTGCCACCCGGTTGTTTCAAGATGCTTTTTTCGGGAATTTCTTGTGGCGGTGGGCGGTCGCTGAACACCTTGCGGCCGTCTTTGTCGATCCACTGCCATTGCGCCGCAGCGCCCATGGCCCAGGTGCAGGCCACGGCCAGCAGGAGAAGCTTGTGCATTTTCATGCGGACAAGTTTATCCATGTGCCCCGAGGCCCGCCAGTGCGAGGGCGACGTGTGGGCGCGTTTTCGCCACATTCGGAGGCTATCGAACTCGGAGTCGCCAGCTGCAAATCGACCGCAGCGGCTCATTTTTCACCGGCTTTTTGCCCATAGCTGCGGCTATGAGGCTGCAAACCCGGCGAAAACTGCGCTCGCTAGGGTCGATTTTCGCTTTCGGCGCTCCAAGCCCGACACCCTCCTTGGCGCGGGTACAATCGGTTTTTTGGAGCCTTCTCATGCGCCTTCTTGGAAAAGCGCTCACCTTCGACGATGTGTTGTTGGTGCCAGCGTACTCCCAGGTCCTGCCCAAGGACACGTCCCTCGCGACGAAACTCTCCCGTAACATTCACTTGAATCTGCCGCTCGTGTCCGCCGCCATGGACACCGTGACAGAGGCACGCCTGGCCATTGCCATTGCCCAGGAGGGCGGCATCGGCATCGTGCACAAGAACCTCACGGCGCAGGAGCAGGCCGCCCAGGTGGCCAAGGTCAAGCGCTACGAGTCCGGCGTGCTGCGCGACCCCGTTGTCATCACCCCCGAGCACACCGTGCTGCAGGTACTGCAGCTGTCCGAGCAATTGGGCATCTCCGGCTTCCCAGTATGTGACGGTGGCAAAGTAGTAGGCATCGTTACGGGCCGCGACTTGCGCTTTGAAACGCGCTACGACGTCAAGGTCCACCAGATCATGACCCCGCGCGAAAAGCTGGTTACGGTCAACGAAAAGGAAGGCACCACGCCTGCCCAGGCCAAGGCGCTGCTCAATAAGTACAAGCTTGAGCGCATCCTGGTCGTGAACGACGACTTCGAACTCAAGGGCGTGATCACCGTCAAGGACATCACCAAGCAGACCAGCTTTCCCAACGCCGCGCGCGACAGCGCCGGCCGCCTGCGCGTGGGCGCGGCGGTGGGTGTGGGCGAGGGCACCGAGGAGCGTGTCGAAGCCTTGGTCAAGGCGGGTGTCGATGCCATCGTGGTGGACACCGCCCACGGCCACAGCCGCGGCGTGATCGAGCGTGTGCGCTGGGTCAAGCAGAACTACCCGCACATCGACGTGATAGGCGGCAACATCGCCACCGGCGCGGCAGCGCTGGCACTGGTCGAAGCGGGTGCAGACGCGGTCAAGGTCGGCATCGGCCCTGGCTCCATCTGCACCACCCGCATCGTGGCGGGTGTGGGCGTGCCCCAGATCATGGCCATCGACAGCGTGGCCACGGCCCTCCAGGGCACCGGCGTGCCGCTGATTGCCGATGGCGGCGTGCGTTACAGCGGTGACATCGCCAAGGCGCTGGCCGCAGGTGCCAGCACCATCATGATGGGCGGCATGTTCGCCGGCACTGAAGAGGCTGCCGGCGAAGTCATCCTGTTCCAGGGCCGCAGCTACAAGAGCTACCGGGGCATGGGCAGCATCGGCGCCATGCAGCAGGGCAGTGCCGACCGCTACTTTCAGGAATCGACCACCGGCAACCCCAACGCCGACAAGCTCGTGCCCGAAGGCATCGAAGGCCGCGTGCCCTACAAGGGCTCCATGGTCTCCATCGTGTTCCAGATGGCCGGTGGCGTGCGCGCCGCCATGGGCTACTGCGGTTGCGCCACCATCGAAGACATGAACAACAAGGCCGAGTTCGTGGAGATCACCACGGCCGGTATCCGCGAAAGCCACGTGCATGACGTGCAGATCACCAAGGAAGCGCCGAACTACCGCGCTGAATGATCGTTGTGGACGTAATCTGGCCTGATTGAAAATATCTGGTCAGAATGATATAGTCTGGTCTGAATTCATCATTCAGGCCAGACTTTTCTTTTTTGGGACCCACCCATTCATGCAATCCGTCGGTATCTACGAAGCCAAAAGCAGGTTCTCCGCCCTGATTGAGCTCGTCGAGCAGGGTGAAGAAGTGCGCATCACTCGCCACGGCAAAGAGGTGGTGCGCATGCTGCCCGTGCGCCGCCGCCCCGTGATCACCGACGAGCAGATCACCCGCGAGCTGGGTCAGATCGAGGCCCTGCACGCCAGCATCCGTCCCGCACCCGCACCCGCACCCGAGACCGCCGCCGACACCCTGCGCTGCACCGGCAGGGCCACTGCATGACCGCCTTTGTCCTTGACGCCTCCGTCACCGCTGCCTGGCTGCTGCCCGATGCAGCCAGCGAGCACACCCGCCGCCTGTACACCTTGATCCGCCGCGACGAGGTCGAGCCCCAGGCCCCCAACCTCTGGCAGTGGGAGTGCAGCAACATCCTCGCAGGCGGCGTGCACAGCGGGCGCATTCCGCCCGCATCGGTCGAAGGCCTGTGGGGCGTGCTCGAAGCCATTCGCCACCGCGTGGAGCTGCACGACCTGGCCCCAGCCCAGCACAAGGCGGTGCTTGACGTGGCGCTCGACACCGGCCTGCCTACCTACGACGCTGCTTACCTCTGGCTGGCTCGCTCGCTGCGCCTGCCGCTGGCCACCTTCGACGCAGCGCAGGCCGCAGCCGCCCAGCGCAGCGGCGTTGCGCTTCTCGACCTTTCAAGCCTTTAAACCTCAACCGCCGTCCACCATGCAACACCAGAAAATCCTCATCCTCGATTTCGGCTCGCAAGTCACCCAGCTTATCGCCCGCCGCGTGCGCGAAGCCCATGTGTATTGCGAAGTCCACCCCTGCGATGTGAGCAGCGACTGGGTGCGTGAATTTGCCGCCGACGGCAAGCTCAAGGGCGTGATCCTCTCGGGCAGCCACGCCAGCGTCTACGAAGTGGATGATCGCGCCCCCGACGCTGTGTTCGAGCTGGGCCTGCCTGTGCTGGGCATTTGCTACGGCATGCAGACCATGGCCGCCCAGCTGGGCGGCAAGGTCGAAGGCTCCAACAGCCGCGAATTTGGCTATGCCGAAGTGCGCGCCCATGGGCACACCAAGCTGCTGGAAGGCATTGAAGACTTCGCCACTGCCGAAGGCCACGGCATGCTCAAGGTCTGGATGAGCCACGGCGACAAGGTCACCCAGCTGCCCCCGGGTTTCAAGGTCATGGCCTCGACCCCCAGCTGCCCCATCGCAGGCATGGCGGACGAATCACGCCGTTATTACGCCGTGCAGTTTCATCCTGAAGTGACGCACACCGTGCAAGGTCAGGCACTGCTCAACCGCTTCGTGCTCGACATCTGCGGTACGCAAGCAGACTGGATCATGGGCGACTACATCGAAGAAGCCGTGGCCAAGATCCGCGAGCAAGTCGGCGATGAAGAAGTCATTCTGGGGCTGTCTGGCGGCGTCGATTCGTCCGTGGCCGCAGCCCTGATCCACCGCGCCATTGGCGACCAGCTGACCTGCGTGTTTGTCGATCATGGCCTGCTGCGCCTGAACGAAGGCGACATGGTCATGGAAATGTTCGAGGGCAAGCTGCACGCCAAGGTCATTCGCGTTGATGCAGCCGACCTGTTCCTGGGCAAGCTGGCCGGGGTGAGCGAACCCGAAGCCAAGCGCAAGATCATCGGTGGCCTGTTTGTGGACGTGTTCAAGTCCGAAGCGTCCAAGCTCAAGGCAGCGAACGCAGGCAGCAAGGGCGCAACCTTCCTGGCCCAAGGTACGATTTACCCCGACGTCATCGAGTCTGGTGGCGCCAAGAGCAAGAAGGCCGTCGTCATCAAGAGCCACCACAACGTAGGCGGCCTGCCAGAGCAACTGGGCCTCAAGCTGCTCGAGCCCCTGCGCGACCTGTTCAAGGACGAAGTGCGCGAACTGGGCGTGGCCCTGGGCCTGCCCCGTGGCATGGTCTACCGCCATCCGTTCCCCGGTCCCGGCCTGGGGGTGCGCATCCTCGGCGAAGTAAAGAAAGAATATGCCGACCTGCTGCGCCGAGCTGACGCGATCTTCATCGAAGAACTGAACAATTTCATCGATGAGGCCACGGGCAAGAGCTGGTATGACCTCACCAGCCAAGCCTTCACCGTCTTCCTGCCCGTCAAGAGCGTCGGCGTGATGGGCGATGGCCGCACTTATGACTACGTGGTCGCCCTGCGCGCCGTGCAGACCAGCGACTTCATGACTGCCGACTGGGCCGAGCTTCCGTATGCGCTGCTCAAGAAGGTCTCGGGCCGCATCATCAACGAAGTGCGCGGCATCAACCGCGTGACGTATGACGTGAGCAGCAAGCCGCCAGCGACGATTGAGTGGGAATGAGCTGGCTACCACCGTTGAAACGAGCGAAAGTTCCATGACACTTGCCAATGACTTCTGGCCCCACTGCGGCTTTCATGCGTTGAACCGCAACGCGCGGGGCTGGCTGGTGCCCACTGATGCCTATTTGCAAGGGGTATTGGCTCGTCCCGAGCTGGCGTTGGTGTCCGAGTCGTGCGCGGCCGAGATCGCACTGCATGAGTCTCTGGCGGCACAACCCTCGCGTGTGGTTGCTGCGGGCGAACTAGCCGCCATCGAGGACGCTGACGCCCGCGAGAACTACACGGTATTTCTGCGTTTTCGCGACGCGTTACAGAGCGCTGGCACGCTGGAGGCCTATTACCTGCAGCTCATGCGCGGTGGTGCCATCAACGTCCCGGCCGTGTTCATCGACGCGATGGTGCAGGCGATGCTGCGCAACCTGCTGGACGATTGCAACGATGCCACAGAAGCCCGCGCCGCCGAGCTGCTGTTTCGGCCGCAGCGCGTCACCCTGCAGGACGGGCAGATGCTGGCCGGTGACCGCAGCACGCTGGACATGCTCAACGAAACCGCGGGCCTGGGCGATGTGGGGCGGTTGCTGTTGGAAAGTGGCGCACTGCAGCCGCGCATCGACCTGCAAGTCCTTGGCGCCGACAACGCGTCGCAGTATTGGCAGGACAGCGGTCGCTACCGGTTTCTGCTGGACCTGACCCACGAGCTGACGCAGGACTTGAGCCACGGGCTGACCTTCAAGATGACGCGCGCGCGATCCGGTTTGAAGTCGTTGGCCCGGGTGCTGGAGCGCTGGGTTGCGCACTTTCTGGGGGTGCAAGTGGTGATCGAGCCCGCGCACCAGATTACTGACAATGCGTGGCGCTGGCATGTGGGGCTGGATGTGGAGTCCACCGCCATCCTCAATGACCTGTACGAGGACCGCGTGGTGGAGGCTGACCGCATGCAGCGCCTGGTCAGCCTGTTCACGCTGACTTTTGCCAACCCTGCCGAGATGCGCGCCGACGTGGCGGGCAAGCCGGTGTACCTGGGGCTGGCCACCGATGCGGGTGGTCTGGTGCGCATCAAGCCGCAGAATCTGCTGCTCAATCTGCCGCTGGCATC
Source organism: Acidovorax sp. (assembly GCA_030692685.1). Lineage (GTDB taxonomy): Bacteria > Pseudomonadota > Gammaproteobacteria > Burkholderiales > Burkholderiaceae_C > Acidovorax. The sequence continues at coordinate 174,054 of JAUXZO010000005.1, forward strand.
CTCGTCTTGAGGCGCTATTGAATAGATAGCTGCTAGCGCTTTACCAATAAGCGCTAGAGGCTAATTTCATTCAAATTTTCAGAGGTTGGCGACCTTAGAACGTGTTGACGACCTGCCAGAGGCTGCGAATCGCGAACAGGTTCGTCCGGTAGCGCGGCACTCATCCAATCGTCATCAAGCTGGCGTTGCCCCCCGCGGCCGCTGTGTTCACGCTCAATGCGCGCTCGATCAGCAGGCGTTCCAGCGGGATATCGACGGCGCCTGACGGCAGCGCTGTCACGCCGACGATGGGCCCGGCGCGCCGGGCGAGGGTGGCGCACACGGTCTGCAGCGATGTGGCGTCGCCATGGTGAAGCACTGCGTCCAGTGCTACAGATCCGTCGTCCAGTGCGTTGTCGTGCAGTGCGATCTGGGCCTGCACCGGGGTGGGCAGCTTGGCACGCAGACTCGCTTGGGTACTGGGCCACAGTGCTGTGCCGCCGGTAGCGAGCACGGCGGCGGTTTGCGTCAGCAACTCGTCCGTGTTCTGGGTGACGCACAGCACGCGGGCGCGCGGGGCCAGGGTGTAGACGTTGCGCTCGCCGGTGGGGCCGGGCAGGGTGCGGGCGGTGCCGCTCTGGGTTTGCTGGGCAAAGCGCTGGCAGGTGCTGGTCAGTGTTGCATTGCCTTGGCTCTGCGCCCATTGCTGCAGGGTGGCGAGCGGTGCCAGTAGGCGGTCGCGCTGTGTGTCCTCGGGGGGCGTGGTGCGGTCGGCGTCAGCAAAGGTGCGCGCCAGCGCATCGGCCGGGCGTTCCGACAACAGGCGCAGCAGGTACAGCGGCCCACCCGCCTTGGGGCCAGTGCCCGACAGACCTTCACCCCCAAACGGCTGCACGCCGACCACGGCGCCCACCATGTTGCGGTTCACGTACACGTTGCCTGCGTGGGCGCGGTTCACCACACGGGCAATGGTTTCGTCGATGCGGGTGTGCACGCCCTGCGTCAGGCCGTAGCCGGTGTCGTTGATCTGGTCGAGCAACTGGTCCAGGTCGTTGCGGGCGTAGCGCACCAGGTGCAGCACGGGGCCAAAGACCTCGCGCTGCAGCTCGCCGACGTGGTTTAGCTCGATCAGCGTGGGGGGCACAAAGGTGCCCGCTGCGCTGGCAGCCGAGACATGGTTAGGGTGCTGGAATACGCGATGGCCCTTGGCCTTGAATGTCTCGATGTGTTGGGTGATGCCCGCCTGCGCTTCGGCATCGATCACCGGGCCCACATCCACGCGCAGCGCGCCGGGGTTGCCTACACGCAGCTCGCCCATGGCGCCTTGCAGCATCTCGACCACGCGATCGGCAGCGTCGCTTTGCACGCACAGCACGCGCAGGGCAGAGCAGCGCTGGCCTGCGCTGTCGAAGGCCGACGACACGGCGTCGCCCACCACCTGCTCGACCAGGGCGGACGAGTCCACGATCATCGCGTTCTGTCCACCGGTCTCGGCAATCAGCGGGATGGGTCGGCCAGCGCCATCCAGCCGCCCGGCCACGGTGCGCTGCAGGATGCGCGCCACTTCGGTAGAGCCGGTGAACATCACGCCCATCACGCGGGCGTCGCCAATCAGGCGGGCACCCACGGTTTCGCCCTGGCCAGGCAGCAGTTGTACGGCGGCGCGGGGCACACCGGCCTCCCACAGCAGGCGCACGGCCTCGGCGGCGATCAGCGGGGTTTGCTCAGCGGGCTTGGCCAGCACGGGGTTGCCTGCGGCCAGCGCCGCTGCTACCTGGCCCATGAAGATGGCGAGCGGGAAGTTCCAGGGGCTGATGCAGGCCACCGGGCCCAGCGGGATGTGGGTGGCGTTGTCGAAGGTGCTTTGCACCTGCGTGGCGTAATAGCGCAGAAAGTCCACGGCCTCGCGCACTTCGGCCACGGCGTTGCTGGCGCTTTTGCCGGCTTCGCGCATCAGCAGGCCCAGCAGGGGTTGCATGCGTGCTTCCAGCAGGTCGGCGGTGCGCAACAGGGCGGCGGCACGCTCGGCAGGTGGCGTAGCGGCCCAGGGGGCTGCGGCGGCCTGGGCGTGGGCCAGGGCCTGGTCCACGTCGGCGGTGGTGGCCTCTTGTACGTTGCCCACCACATCGCTGTGGTCGGCCGGGTTGCGCACGGGCTGGGTAGGGCCTGCGGGCGCATCGGTGCCCAGCAGGGGAGCCGCTGTCCAGGCATCGGTGGCCGTGGCTTGCAGAGCGGCTGTCAGTTCAGTCAGCGTGTTTTCGTTCGACAGGTCCAGCCCGCGTGAATTGGCGCGGTGGGCACCATACAGCGCCGCTGGCAGTGGGATGCGTGGGTGAGGCATGCCAGCGGTGCCCTCCACCGCAGCTTGTTGGTCCACCACCTGCACGGGGCTTTTCACCAGCTCGTCCAGCGCAATGGTCTCGTCAGCAATGCGGTTCACGAACGAGGTGTTGGCACCGTTCTCCAGCAGGCGGCGCACCAGGTAGGCCAGCAGGGTTTCGTGCGTGCCCACGGGGGCGTAGATACGGCACGGGCGGCCGAGCTTGCCGGCAGTGAGAGCGCCCACCACTTGCTCGTACAAGGGCTCGCCCATGCCGTGCAGGCACTGGAACTCGTACTGGCCGGGGTAGTAGTTGCTGCCGGCCATTTGGTAGATGGTGGCCAGGGTTTCGGCGTTGTGCGTGGCGAACTGGGGGTACACGGCCTCTGGCGCGGCCAGCAGCTTCTTTGCGCAGGCGATGTACGAAATGTCGGTGTGCACCTTGCGGGTGTACACGGGGTAGTCTTCCAGGCCATCGACCTGGGCGCGCTTGATTTCGCTGTCCCAATAGGCGCCCTTGACCAGGCGCACCATCAGGCGGCGCTGGCTGCGGCGGGCCAGGTCCACCACGTAGTCGATGACGAAGGGGCAGCGCTTTTGATAGGCCTGGATCACAAAGCCAATGCCGTTCCAGCCCGCCAGGGTGGGCTCATGGCACAGGCGCTCGAGCAGGTCCAGCGACAGCTCCAGCCGGTCGGCTTCTTCGGCGTCGATGTTCAGGCCAATGTCGTATTGCTTGGCCAGCACAGTCAGGCGCAACACCAGGGGGTACAGCTCTTTCATCACGCGGTCGAACTGTGCGCGGCTGTAGCGCGGGTGCAGGGCCGACAGCTTGATCGAGATGCCCGGCCCTTCGTAGATGCCGCGCCCGGCAGACGCCTTGCCGATCGCGTGGATGGCCTGTTCGTAGGACTGGTAGTAGCGCTGCGCATCCGCACTGGTCAGCGCGGCCTCGCCCAGC
>JAUXZO010000016.1 GCA_030692685.1 Acidovorax sp.
GTTGTGTATGAAACGCTCCAGGTCTGCCAGCAAGGCAGGCACCCGCTCAGGCGGTGGCGGCACAAACACCGCTTTGCCCGGCCGCGTACCGCCAATCCAGTTTTGCGAGCGGCGCAACTCGCCAGGCTGCTTGCCGTTGCCCCGCGCGCCGTCCATCAGAAGCCGGTGGGCATCACACAGCAAACGCACGCTCAAGGGCAAGCCAGCCGGGTCACGCAGTTGCGACTGCACCAGCCGGAAGGCGCGCAGGTAGTTGGTGACCTCTTCCACGTCGTCGGTGTTGCTGACCGCAAAACCCGCCTCTTCGTCAAACAAATCTGCCAGCGTGGCTTGTGTACCCTCGATTTGCGAGGTCAGCAGGGCCTCTTTGCGAATGGCGCTGTAAAGCAGCCAGTCGACCGAGGGCACCAGCCCCGACACCCCCGACAAACGGGCCAGCGCCAGTTCGGCCGCCCGGTTGGCCTCCACAAAGGACTCGGGCGCCAGCGCGGGACCAGATGGCGGAAGTGCGTGCGGCACAAACGCCTGCACAGACTCGCCCGAGGTGGTGGAGGTGGCGTAGGTGCCTGTGCTGCGCATCGTTTGAAAGCATTCTTTAATTTGAAGAAGTCACATTAAACCAATCTTTAATACGAAGCGCAAGTATGAAAACAGGCTTGAACAGCGGGCGGATCAATAGAAGACCATGGCCGCGCGGATCACGCCGTGCATGGGCGGACGTTCTGGGCGCCGATCGGACTCTTAAGATGAAGTGCGCCAACCGCGGTGTTACGCTCGATTGAATTCGCCGACGAGAATAATCAGAGGGGGAAAAGATGAGCGAACTACATGCTTTGCTGGACTTCGAGAACATTCAACCCACGCTCGAAGAGCTGCAAGACCTCGTTCCCGGATTCACCGATGTCTGGCTGTTTCACGGCCTACACCAGCTTAAATCGGCACAAAAATTCGAAACCCTTCACTCCGCAGTGACGCTGGTGCCAAGCTCTGGAAAAGGTCCCAACGCGCTGGACTTTCATTTGACGTTTTACTTGGGTTATGTGGCAGCGAAACACCCTGATGCACGGATGGTGGTAGTTTCAAATGACAAGGACTACGACCCCATGATCAGGCATGCGCAGATTCTGGGCTTCACCGTCCAACGTGTCGGGCGTACTGCATTGCCATCGAAGGTTGCCAAGCCGGCGGCAACCAAAAAAACAGTTCCTGTCGCCAAGGCCGTATCGCCAAAAAAGGCAGCGCCCCCCAAACCACCTGTAGCCAAGAAAGCTGCGGCAGTCAAGAAAGCGCCCGCCAAGAAGGTGGCTGCGAAAAAGGCGGCAATCCCCAAGCCTCCGGCCACCAAAGTCGCCGCGCGGCCCAAGGCCGTTTCGGTAGAGACGAAAGACTTCACCCGCATCAAAAACGGGTTGGCGAAGATGGGCAACAAGGCTCCGCGCAAATTCAAGTCATTTTTAAGTCATGTCAAGGCGCAACTCGGCAAAGCCAGTACGGCTGCGCAGGTTGACGCCATGGTGCAAAAACTGGAGAAGGCCGGGCTGGTGCATATTGCCGGTGATTTGGTGCTGTACGGTACCCCAAGCAGTTCCTGAGTCTCTTTGATAACGCGGAGGTTTAGTGAACAAACCAACATCCATGTCGGGAGCCAAGTCCCGCAAACCCGTGCTGCTCGCCGGCGGCAACCCGCAAATCCCCAAAGGCGAGGGCGATGGCCCGGTGCAGGCTTACATCGCCGCCATACCGGGCTGGAAGCAGGGTGTCGGGCGGCGGCTGGACGAACTTGGCGCCGCCGCCGTGCCCGGCGTGCGCAGGGCGGTCAAGTGGAACTCGCCGTTTTATGGCGCGCCGGGGCAGGAGGGCTGGTTCATCAGCTTTCATTGCTTCACCAAGTATGTGAAGGTGACTTTCTTCCGCGGTCAGTCGCTGTCGCCGGTGCCGGCGGGTCCGTCGAAAGTGGGGGACACGCGTTACCACGACATCCGCGAGGAGCCCGGGCTCGACGAAGCCCAGCTTGTCGCCTGGATCCAGCAGGCCAGCCAATTGCCCGGCGAGAAGATGTGACCCTCTCACTGCCGTTCGCCCTGAGCTTGTCGAAGGGATCTTCGGCGGGCTCGGTCAGGCTTCGACAGGCTCAGCCCGAACGGTGGGGTTATCAATGTATGTATTTGCGCTCTGAGATATCCTCACAAAATCCAAGCCGACATGATGCAAGCCACACTCACTTCCAAAGGACGGATGACGCTGCCCAGCGCGGTGCGGACGCGCCTTGGCCTGAAGGCGGGCGACCATCTGCTGGTGACCATCCAGGACGATGACGCCATTATTCTGAAGCGGCCACCCAGTGCCGGTGGGGCGGCCTTGCGCGGTTTGTTGTCCAGGCCCAAGCGTGCACTCACCGTGGAAGAAATGGATGCAGGCGTTGCGGTGCGCCTGTCCGTCAAGCACCGGCCGGGCGGCAAATCTTGATTGCGCTGAACGCCAACCTTCTAGTGGGGCACCATGAAACAGAGCACAGGCAACCAAGACGAGTCCCCTTCGCAACTCATCGACGCCAAGATCAAAAGCCTGGACGACTGGCGCGGCAAGACGCTGGCCAAAGTCCGTGCGCTGATCAAGCAGGTGGAGCCGGCAGTGGTCGAAGAGTGGAAGTGGAATATTCCGGTCTGGTCCCAATCCGGCATCGTCTGCACCGGCGAGACCTACAAGGCCAAGGTGAAACTGACCTTTGCCAGGGGCGCGTCAGTGATCGACCCCACCGGGCTGTTCAATTCCAGCCTCGACGGCAAGGTCAGACGCGCCATCGATCTGGGGGAGGGCGACGTCCTCGATGAGGCAGCCTTCAAGGCGCTGATACGCGCGGCGGTGGCGGTGAACAAGGCCAAGTCATAGCCCGACCTGAAATTCAGGCGGCAGTGACCCAGTTGTCCAGTTGCAATCCGGGCACCTTGGCAAACTCGCGGGTGTTGTTGGTGACCAGCAGGGCCTGCTGGCTGAGCGCGTGTGCGGCAATCATGGTGTCGAGTGAGCCAATCGGCGTGCCACGGCGCTCCAGGTCCGCCCGCAAGTCGCCATAGGCCCAGACAGCCGCATCGTCAAACGGCAGGATACTCAGAGGGGCCAGAAACATCTCCAGCGCCTGGCGGTTGCGCGCCGAGCCACTTTTGGCCACACCGTACGCCAGCTCTGCGGCGACCACGCTGCACAACCCGATGTCGCCCAGCCGGTATTGCTCAAAACGCGCCAGCACCGCTGGTGGTTTAGCGTTGATGATGTAAATGCAGATGTTGGTGTCGAGCAGGATCATGGATCGATCCCGGCGCGAATCTGCTCGTCAGGCTGCTCGCGGGTGATCTCGAACCCTGGCTCGAACGCAGCCAATCCCGCGGCCAGGGTTTGCCAGG
>JAUXZO010000053.1 GCA_030692685.1 Acidovorax sp.
CCGCAAGAACTCTTCGCGTCGGGTGGGTTTGCGCGAATGCTCGAATCCGTTGTCTTGATCTGCGGCCATTGCCAAGGTCTGCTGCTTCATCTGCGGATAACGTTTGACCCCTCTCAATGGTGGACCTTAATCAGCGTTGCCTTAAGCACACGGCTGCGTTGCATGGAAACACAAGCGTTACCAAACGAAACATGCTGTGGGCCTCGCTCTGCGAGCGCGCTGGAATTTCGTGGGTTGCACGCCCTGCGAAGTGATGGGCGCTTGCAACACTCGCTGACGCCAAAGCGCCGCTGCGGGGCGTATGGAGAGCTTTACAGCCCCCGGCGCCACGGCGCGCAACACGCCATGGGCAGCGTCTGTCAGCCCCGTAGTCCTGTGCTGACGTGTGCTGGCTTGCACGACCTACGAGCGCGCTGCGGATTCATTTCTACAGTCAACCCCATCGCATCACGCAAGTAGTTCCACGCGTTCCGAGTGGATGGCTGAAGCGAAATTTCGAGGATGCACACCATGAATGAAGACACCGTCCAGGGCAATTGGAAGCAGTTCAAGGGCAAGATGGTCGAGCAGTGGGGCAAGCTCACCAACGACGATTTCGACGTGATCGACGGCAAGCGCGAACAGTTTCTGGGCAAGCTGCAAGAGCGCCAGGGAATTGCCCGTGACGCCGCTGAAACGCAGCTCAAGGACTGGCAAGACCGCCACCCTGATTTCCGCTTCAACGACTAATTGCTAGCTGGGTGCGGGGCAAATCCCCCCGCCACTGCTTTCATCACAACATCCAATATTTGTTTGACCCCGAGGAGAAACCCATGAAATTCGCACGCACTCTGATCGCTACCGTGGCTGCCGGCTTGTTGGCAACGTCCGCCTTCGCCATGACATCTGACGAGCACAAAGCCGCAAAGGACACCATCTCGGCAACGTACAAGGCGGACAAGAAGGCTTGTGATGCCATGACGGCCAACGCCAAGGACATCTGCCAGAAGGAAGCCAAGGGCAAGGAAGATGTGGCCAAGGCTGAACTGGAATCCCAGTACAAACCCAGCGCCAAGAACACCCAGAAGGTAGCCGAAGCACGTGCTGAAGCTGCTTATGAAGTGGCCAAGGAAAAGTGCGACGACCTCAAGGGCAACGACAAAGACGTCTGCGTGAAAGACGCCAAGGCCGCCCAAGTGAAGGCCAAGGAAGACGCCAAGGTCGCTGCAGTGCAAGCCAAGCCTGCCGACAGCATGGCTGAAAAGAAGGCAGACGTTGCTGAAGCCAAGAAAGACGCGAACGCAGAAAAGAACGACGCCAATTACAAGGCTTCGAAGGAGCGTTGCGACGCCATGTCGGGTGACGCAAAGTCCAAGTGTGTAGACGACATGAAGCGCATGTACAACAAGAGCTAAGCAAGAGCTAATAGCAAAAGCTAAAAGCTCTTATCGGCAGCGCAATGACATTGCGCATCGTGCTGCCGCCGTTGCAAATGCCTGTGCCCCGCCCCGTGCGGGGCATTGTCGTTATGGCGCACGGACTTGCACCCCCAATGGATGCGCGTCCGCGTGCGGCGTCTGACTTGCGTCAATACGCCCGCGCGCCACCGCTCTTACTCTCTCCCTTTGTTTGGTATCACGTATGCAAAGGGAACGCCCATGGCCCAACTCGAATGGTCGGACGCACTGAACCTGGACTTGCCGTTGATGGATGACACGCACCGGGAGTTTGTGGACTTGCTGGCCGCCGTGGACGGCGCAGACGACGCGCATCTGGAGTCCACTTGGCAGGCGCTGGTGGACCACACAGAGCAGCACTTCGGGCAGGAAGATGCCTGGATGAAATCCACCCGATTTGCGTCGGGCAACTGCCACAGCATGCAGCACAAAGTGGTGCTGCAGGTGATGCGTGAGGGCGTGGCGCGCGCGCAGCAGGGTGATCTGCAAGTGCTGCGCATGATGGCCAGCGAACTGGCGCTTTGGTTTGTGCAGCATGCGCAGAGCATGGACGCGGCGCTGGCACTGCACCTGCGGCGCGTGGGTTTTGATGCCGCCACCGGCGTGGTGCACGCGCCCGACGCGCTGCCGGGCGAGTTGATCCACGGCTGTGGGGGCGCAACGTGCGGTGATGGGACAACTGGCGCTCAGGTAGCTGACGAATCTCGGCAGGTGGCGCTGGCCTGACGCCCTGGCCCTGCACCTGCGCGGACAACGGACAACAGCGGCACGTTGCACATCGTGGACGCGGGGCTGAGCGCGTCGCGCGAGCGTTCACTTCCCCCTTCGGCCGCTGTACGCCGGCAAACGCGAGGGGTGCAGCCGCACCGTGCTGGTACAGCGCGGCGGCTGGGCTCCTGGCCTCCGCGTCCGTTGTGGGAGACGTTTATTTATCATTTTTATAGCTAATAGCGCTTATGGATAAAGCGCTAGAGCCTGTTTCGATGCACATTTTGTGAGCTGCATCCGCCAGTGATCAGTGGTGTGATCTGCGCGGCAGCAGCAGGCCCGCCATGCGCCAGGACAGGTCCCGCAGTGCGCAGCGCAACGCGGTCGACGAGGTTGCCGCCGGTGCGCCCCCCGCGCTGCCCGGGCAGTACACGTCGGCCAGCACCTCCTGCTTGGCGCAGAGCAGTGCGACGCGGTCATGCGCTTGCAACGCGGCCATCAACCGGTCTTGGTGGCGCTGCACGCGTGCCGCCTCGGCGGGCGACAGCATTGGCTGCCACGGCGCTGCACCACCGTCGGCTGCCGGTGCCACCAGGTGCTGCGCCCAGAGTGTGTGGTCAGGGGGGCAGGTGTGCGTTTTCATGGCGACTCCGTGGGGGTGGTGCTGGTGGTATTTGTGGTGTTGGGGGTATTGCCAGGGGCAACAGGAAGGGGAAAGCCCGTTGCCTTGGGCGTGCGGGGCGTTTGGGGCGCCATCCCCTGCGTCAGTCCGTACCAGTTCACCTTGCGCGTCAGCACCATCACCGCAGCCAGCACCAGGAACAGCGCAATCGCTCCCACCGCCAACGCTGTCTGCTCCAGCTGCAGCAACACATACAGCAGCCCATACAGCAGCGCCACACCCGCGCCCAGCGGAATGCCCCGCGCCAGACTGCCCAGCATGTGGCTGGCGTAATACCCCAGCAGCAACACACAGGCGGTAGCTGCCGCCGCGTACGACGCACCAAACGACAGGTGCTCCGACAGGCTGACCAACAGCAAGAAGAAGCTGCACAGCGCGCTGCCCACCAGCAAATACTGCACCGGGTGCACTCGCAGCTTTTTCATCAATTCGAAGAGGCCCACCGCCACAAAGGTCAGGGCGATGAACAACACGCCGTACTTGGTGGCGCGGTCGCTCAGCGAATACGGGTTGACCGGGTCCACAAAAGCCACGCTGAAGCTGTCGGCGCAGTCGCGCGGCGTGCTGCCGCCCGCGTTGTATTCGGACGGGCTTTCGTCGTAGCCACCCACACAAATGCGGCTGCCATTGGCGACGTCGGCCTGCGCCGTGGTGGCCAGCGACGACAGACGCCACTGTGCCGAGAAACCATCGTCCTTCACCGTGCGTTCAGACGGCAGGAACCGGCCCCCAAACGATGGGTGTGGCCAGCTGCTGGTCATCTGCACCTCGGTATTGCCGCCCAGTGGCACGATGGAAATGCGCTCGGTGCCCACCAGTTCCAGGTCCAGCGTAGCGGTCAGGCCGTCGGTTTTGCCGCGCACCGACTCTGGCAGCGCTGCGTGCAGGCCTCGGCTGTAGGTAGGGTGAAACGTGCCGGGCTTGAGCGGCAAGGCCTGCTCGCCCAGGTTGAGCTGCGCAGTGCGAATGCCCCGTGCGTCGCCCACCGCCATCATCACGATGGGTGCGCCGCAGTGCATGCGCGAATTTTTCATGGTGCTTTGCGGCTGCAGGCTGGCCAGTGACCCCCATTGCGCTGTGATGTGCGCCTTCAGGTTGTAGGTGTTCACCTTGTGCAGCCCGCGCGAGCGCTCTTCCATCGCAGCGCCCGACGTCAGCTTGAGCTGTTCGGGCATGGCGGTCAGCAAAAACTCGCGCCGCTGCTCCACCATGCGGCGCTCGTCGCCCTTGCCGGTCTCGACGTCCCAGCTTTCCACGCACGCACTGTGAATCATCGGCCCCATCAGCGTCTGCGGCCCCGCCAGGCTGTCGGCCACGCTTTGCGCGGTGATGCTGCGGTAGCGCAGCCGGTCGCGCACCACGTCTTCGATCATGCCGAGACCTATGAGCAGCAGCACGGTGATGGCTGCCAGCGCGACCAGTTTGGTGAACAGGGGGTGTTTGAACAAGAGATCCTCCACAAGTGAATGTTGTGAAGGCAGTGTTTCGCCTGGGCGTGAGGGCGCTATGAAGTTTGTGAGGCCAGTGTGAAGTGGGTTGGCTTGCCCTGGCGCCGGGGTCAGGCGTCTGGAAACTCCAGCCGCACCTGCAAGCCGGGCGCGGTATTGCGCACCACCATCTGCCCCCCGTGCAGCGCCATCACGCGCTTGACGATGGCCAACCCCAGGCCCGATCCGCTGCGCTCGCCCCCCGGCCTCGCCGTCGTGAAGAAGCGCTCGCCCAGGCGGGGCAGGGCGTAGTCGGGCACGCCGGGGCCGCTGTCCAACACGGCCACGGTGGTGCCATAGAGCTGCACCTGCACCGTGCTGCCCGCGGGTGCAAAGTCGATGGCGTTGTCCAGCAGATTGGTCAGCGCCATGGTCACCAGCTCGGCTTCCCACGGGCCGCTGCGGCCTGTGCCCGACAGCGCCAGGGTGATGCCCCGCTGCGCAGCCCGACCGCGCGTCTGTGCGATGGCGGCCTCGGCGCAGTCTTGCAGCGGCACGGGCGCCCGGCCTTCGGCGTGCTGGCGCTGCTCCAGTTTCGACAGCTCCAGCAGCCGGTCGATGATGCGCTGCAGGCGCTCGCTTTGCTCCACCACCTGGGTCGCAAACTGGGCGCGGTCGGCGGCGGGCAGGTCGTCCTGCAGCAGTTCGCCCGCACCGCGGATGGCGGCCACGGGGCTTTTGAGCTCGTGCGTGAGGGCGCGCACATAACCTTCGATGTAGTCGCGCCCCTCCAGCCGGGCGCGCATGCGGTCCATGGCGCGGGCCAGGTCGCCCAGTTCGCCGGGCACTTGGGGCACGGCCAGGGCGGCGGTGGGCGGCGCGCTGGGGTCGTGGTGTTCGCCGTCGGCGGGGCCTTGCACGCTCAGGGCGTAGTCGCGCAGGCGGCGTACGTTCCACACCATCCACAGCGTGACGGCGACGCCTACCAGCGCCGACAGGGCCAGCAGCAGCAGGCCGCCCATGAACACCTTGCGCTCGGCGCGGTCGATAAAACGCTGCACGGTGCGCGTGGGTTTGGCCACGGTCAGCACGCCCGCAATCTTGCGTTCACCCGTTGCTTGCACGTAGATGGGCGCCGCCACATGCATCACGCCACTGCTGTCGTCGGTTTCCACATCGCGCGTGGAGCGCGCGCCGTACTCGCCGCGCAGCGTGCGGGCCACGTCGCGCCATTGCGAATAATCGGCGCCCACCGCGCGGTTTTCAGAATCAAACAGCACGCGCCCTGCGGTGTCGGTCACGTAAATGCGGTAGTCCAGCGACTGTTTGGAGAACCCCCAGATCGCCGCATCGATGGGCCGTGTGGCATAGCGGCGCACATGCTGCGCGAACGCGCTGGTGCTGCTGTTGTCGGCCCCGATGGCCAGGCGCCCCGCCGCCAGGTCGTCGCTGGCCAGCTCGGCCAGGATGTTGGCGGTGTCCACCATCATGTCTTCCATCACCTCGCGCACGCTGGGCTTGATCTCGGCCATGAACACGCGCAGCACAAAAAACGCGGCGATGCCGTTGATGAGGAAGAAGGCGAAGAGAAGGCGGATGCCGAGGCGCATGGCGCAGTCAGTGTCTATTCAAAAATAATAGCTGCTAGCGCTTGATGGATAAGCGCTAGAGGCCAATTTGGCTTGAAATTTACTTCAAACGTCAATGCAGTACCCCATGCCCCGGTGCGTGCTGATGTATTCGCGCGCCGGGTCCACCTCGCGCAGTTTGGCGCGCAGGGTTTTGATGTGGGTGTCTACCGTGCGGTCGGTGCTTTCGCTGTCGTCGCCCCAGGCGGCGGCCAGCAACGCGTCGCGCGAATGGATGCGGCCTGCGCCGCGCAGCAGGTGGGCCAGCAGGCGGTATTCGCGCCGGGTCAGCGGCAAGGGCTGGCCGCGCAGGCTGATGCGTTGCCCGGCTTCGTCGTCGTGGAAGAGGGGGGCGGCGGCAGGTGGCGCGGCTGCTATGCCATTGCCCGCCCGGCGCAGCAGCGCCTTCACGCGGGCGGCCAGTTCGCGGGGGCTGAAGGGTTTGGTCAGGTAGTCGTCGGCGCCCAGCTCCAGGCCCAGCACGCGGTCGATTTCTTCGCCGTGGGCGCTGAGCATCAGCACGGGCAGGGTGGCCGTGGGCGCAGCGCTGCGCACATCGCGCAGCAGGTCCAGGCCGCTGCCATCGGGCAGACCCACGTCCAGCACCAGCAGGTCAAAACGGTGCGATGCCATCTGCTGGCGCGCGTCGTGCACCAGCAGGCTGTGCGTGACCGTCAAACCATCGCGCTCCAGCGCATAGGCCACGGTGCGGGCGATGGCGGGGTCGTCTTCGAGCAGTAAAAGCCGTGCTGACATGCCTGGGTCAGCGCGCTACAAGGATGGGGAACAGCTTGCCCAGCCCGTCTGCCATCACCTCCACCGCCAGCGCCGCCAGGATCAGGCCCATCAGCCGCGTCATCACATTGATGCCGGTTTTGCCCAGCACGCGCGCAATCGGGTCGGCCAGTGCAAAACACACGGCCGTGGCCAGCGCAATGACCACGCCATAGCCCACCAGCGCCAGGATTTGCCAGATGCCCTGCGCCCGGTCGGCATAAATCACCACGGTGGACATGCTGGCCGGGCCGGTCAGCAGCGGGATGGTGAGCGGCACCACGGCAATGCTGCTGCCCGCAGCGGCCTTCTCCGCCCCTTCTTCGTATTCATTGGTGCTGGGTTTCGCTTCGGCAGGCTGGGCGTTCAGCATGTTCATCGCGCTGATGAGCAGCAGCATGCCGCCACCCACCTGAAAGCTCTGCAGCGAGATATTGACAAAATCGAGGATCTGCAGACCCAGCAGCGCGCAGGCCGCGATCACGCAGAACACGCTGAAGCTGGCGACCTGAATGGTGCGCCGCCGCTGCGGGTACGAAAACCCCTGCGTGTAGTGAATGAAAAACGGAACGATGGCTAGCGGGTTCACGATGGCCAGCAGAGTAATCAGTGGTTTGAGATCCATCAACGGCCTCCGGAAACATCTAAAAGGGACATGGTGGTGTAAGGCGACGCATCCGACATCAGCCACACGATGGCCTGCGCCACCTCATCGGCCGTGCCGCCGCGTTGCATGGGCACCAGGTGCGACAGGTCGCGCACGCGGTCGGGCAGGCCGCCGCTGGCGTGGATGTCGGTTTCGATGAGGCCCGGGCGCACGGCATTCACACGAATGCCCTCGGCCGCCACCTCGCGCGCCAGACCGATGGTGAAGGTGTCGATGGCGCCCTTGGCCGCTGCGTAGTCCACATACTGGTGGGCCGCGCCCATCCGTGCGGCGGCGCTGGAGACGTTGACGATGGTGCCGCCCGCCCCGCCGTGTTTGGTGCTCATGCGGCGCACGGCCTCGCGGGCGCAGACGATGCTGCTGATCACGTTGACGTCGAACATGCGGCGCAGGCGCTCTACGCTCATCTCGTCCACGCGGGCGGGCACATCGACCACACCGGCGTTGTTGACGAGCGCCGTGAGGGTGCCCAGTTGCGCATCCACCGTGGCAAACATGGCCAGCACCTGGGCTTCGTCGGCTACGTCGGCCTGCACGGCCAGCGCAGTGCCGCCCGCGGCGCGGATCTGCTGCACCACGGCATCGGCAGCGGCCTGGTTGTTTTGGTAGTTCACCGCCACCGCCCAGCCCTGCTGCGCGGCCAGCAGGGCGGTGGCCGCGCCAATGCCTCGGCTGGCGCCGGTGATTAACGCAATCTTGTTGTCCATGAAATGCGGTCTCCTGCAAGAATGGCGCATTGGAACAGGTTCTGGGCGCCGTGGGCAGCGGGTTAGAGGGTCAGTGGGTAGTGGCCTGCAGCGCACACAACCTTTCGCCAGCGCATTTTTATCAAGGAGATTGCAGCATGGGACAGTTTGTCGATCTGAGTTCTAGCGATGGTTTTGTTTTTCCTGCGTGGGTAGCGCGCCCGGATGCCGCACCGCGCGGCGCCGTGGTGGTGCTGCAGGAGATTTTTGGTGTGAACTCGCACATCCGTGCGGTGGCCGACCGCTTTGCCGCACGCGGCTACCTGGCCGTGGCACCCGCCACGTTCCACCGCGTGCAGACTGGGGTGGACCTGGGCTACACCGCCGAAGACATGCAGGCGGGCATGGGGCTGAAGGCGGCGGTGGAGGCGCTGCCCGCACCGGGCGTGATGCCCGACATCCAGGCCGCCATCGACTACGCCGCAGCGCAAGGCGGCTGCAAGGTGGGCATCGTGGGGTTCTGCTGGGGCGGCCTGCTGACCTGGCGCGCTGCCTGCCAGCTCACGGGCCTGTCGGCTGCGGTGCCTTACTACGGCGGCGGCATGACCAGCGCCGACGAAGCCGCCCGCCAGCCCCAGGTGCCCGTGCTGGCGCACTTTGGCGAGCGTGACCACTACATTCCGCTGGATGGCGTGCAGGCGTTTGGCCGCGCCCACCCCGGAGTGGAAGTGCACGTTTATGCCGCAGACCACGGCTTTAACTGCGACCAGCGTGGCAGCTACGACGAGCCATCCGCCATGACAGCGCGCGACCGCACCCTGGCATTCTTCGATAAACACCTGGCCTGAAGGAGCCAGCCGCCATGGCACAAGCCGTTCCGGTTTTCAAGCCTTTTTGGCCTCTAGCGCTTATCCAGCAAGCGCTGGTAGCTATTGTTTTGATAGTCGGTGCGGTGCAGGCCCATGCGGCGGACTACTCCGGCCCGCTGTTTGACGCGCACCTGCACTACAACGAAGAGGCCTGGGACGGCAAAACCGGCCCGCACCCGCCCGCCGATGTGCTGGCGCGCATGAAGGCGTCTGGCGTGCGCGCCATCGTGGCCAATTCGCGGCCCAACACCGGGTCGCTGGCGTTGGCGGCCTTGCCCGAAGTGCGCGCGGCGGGCGTGGCGGTGGTGCCGTTTGTGCGGCTGTACCGCAACCGGGCGGACTACGCCGGCTGGTTTGCCGACGAAACCATCTACGACATGGTGCTGGCCGAGCTGGAGCGCGGCACGGGTTCGGGCCCCTACCGGGGCATTGGCGAATTTCATCTGTACGACAGCGCCAACGCCGACGGCCCGGTGGCCAAAAAACTCATGGCGCTGGCCGAGCAGCGCAATCTGGTGGTGCTGGCCCATGTGGATGACGTTGCCATTGACCTGCTGATGGCCAACACGCCTTCGAGGGGGCAGAAGGTGCGGCTGATCTGGGCCCATACCGGCATCGGCGGCGCCCCGGTGGAGCGGGTGGATGCCCTGATGGCGCGCTACCCGGGGCTCATCGGCGAGCTGTCGTACCGCCCTGGCCTTGTGTGCGACGACAACCAGCTGTGCCCCGCCTGGCGTGCGCTGCTGCTCAAGTACCCCACGCGGTTCGTGATCGGTTCGGACACGTGGGTGAACCAGCGCTGGCAGTATTACGAGAGCCTCATGAAGGGCTACCGCACCTGGCTGGGCGGCCTGCCTGCCGACGTGGCGCGCAAGGTGGCGTGGGACAACGGGGCGGGGTTATTTGGGGTGACGGCACCCCGCTGACGCTGCGACCGACGGTCCAGGTCCGGCCGCACCCAGCCCTGGCTACCGGCTGATTCGCCCACGGGGTGGTCCCGCCTCGGGAGCACGCGGCGGCGATGGCGATGGCGGTGGCGGGAACCACAGGGTGAACACCGTTGGATGGCCTGGGGCGCTGCGCACGCGGACGAACCCTCCATGCAGTTCCATCGTGCTCTTGACGATGGCCAGTCCCAGGCCTGCGCCGGGTGTTTCTTCCTTGCTCGGGCCTTCGACCCGGTACGCGCGTTCAAAAATCTTGACTTGGTGCTCGGGGGCGATGGGTTCGCCCTCGTTGGAGACGGCAATGTGGCAGCCGCCGTTCGATGGCACTGCGCCTGAGAGCACGACCGTGCTGCCCGGGCGCGCGTGGCGAATGGCATTGGTCAGCAAGTTGGCCGTCGCGCGGGTGAGCAGGGTGTCATCGGCCCAGACCTGGGCGTTTGCCTCGACCTGCAGCGCCAGTTGCAAGCCCCGCTCCTGCGCCAGCAGTTCAAAGAAGGCTGCGGTGGCCTCCAGCCGCTCCTCCAGGGGTATCAAGCTCGCGTGGATGGCCCTGTGTTGACTCTCTGTGCGCGCCAGGAACAGGATGTTCTCGATCAGGCGTCCCATGCGCTCGTACGCTGGCACGGTCGATTCGATCACCGCGCGGTATTCGTCGGCAGTGCGCGGGCGGGCGAGTGTCACCTGGGCGTTCATCAGGAGGCGGTGGATGGGCGCCCGCAGGTCGTGCGCAATGTCGGATGAAAAGCCCGACAGCTGTGTGAAGGAGTTTTGCAACCGGTCGAGCATGTGGTTGAACGCTCTGGCCACGGGCTCCAGTTCGGCGGGGTTGCCCTCGGGTGCCAGCCGTTCGTTCAGTGCCTGGGCGCTGATGCGGTTGGCCGTGTTGGCCAAGCGGTTGGCCGAGGCCAGAATGAGCCGGGTGGTGCACCACGCAAACAGACTGGCGGCCAGTGCGCCGACACCGAGCGTGAGGGCGAATGCACGCCATGAGCGCAGGGCAAAGGCATGGCGCCGCGCTAGGAGATCCTCGGCGGGGATATGAACCATGCTCCCAGCGCTGGCGAGGAGCGGCTCGATCTCGTCGAAATCCTGGCCCAGAAGGTAGATCACCATCCAGAAGCTCGCGGTGATCAGCAGCAGGGTGATCGCAGCAATCGCCAGCGCAATCCTCAGGGTCAGAGATCGCCGCAGATTGGTGGCCAGGCGCCGTTTGGGTGCATGCGGGCGCGTTGCGGGCTCTGCGGGCGGGGCGACGGCCACCGCCTCAGGCGCTCTGGAGTTCAAGGACATAGCCCACGCCCCTGACCGTGTGAACCAGCTTCTCCGGGAACGGCTCGTCGATCTTGGCGCGCAGTCGGCGCACGGCGACATCCACCACATTGGTGTCACTGTCAAAGTGCATGTCCCACACGTTCTGCGCGATCAGGGTGCGTGATACCACTTGGCCCACATGGCGCGCCAGGTAGTCCAACAGAACAAACTCCTTGGTGGTGAGATCGATGCGCGAGCGTCCCCGCTTTACGCGCCGGCGTGCGGTATCGACCTCCAGGTCGCCCACGCGCAACGTTCCATCCGGCGCCGGCAGTGCAGCGCGGCGGCGCGCCACCACCTGGATGCGGGCGAGCAGTTCAGAAAAGGCAAAGGGCTTGACCAGGTAGTCATCTGCGCCCAGCAGCAGCCCTTTGACACGGTCCTCTACCTCATCACGGCCCGATAGGAAGAACACCGGCGTCTGTTGTTGCGCGCGAATGCCCCGCAGCACGTCCCAGCCGCTGGCGCCAGGCAGCCCCACGTCCAGCAAGATGAGGTCGTAGTGCCCTGAGGTGGCCAGATGCAAGCCTTCTACGCCATCGAGCGCGGTGTCCACGATATGGCCATGCTCAGTCAGGCCTTTGTGCAGGTAGGCGGCGGTCGATTCTTCGTCTTCAATGGAAAGCAAGCGCATGGGACGAGATCCCGAAGGATTCTCAATGTTCAAAAACGATGGACTGCAGGCGGATTAAGGGAAGCTGCGGATTGACTAGGGTGGATTGTTGGGGGTAGGCCTGGGTTTGGGAAGCGTGCCTGGTTGAAATGGACTGTTGCAAATTCACGAACAGTCGCCGCTTCAGGCGGGGTGTGGCAAGTGCGAAACGGCGTGGTCCTAAACCAGGGGGGGTGTACATGCGTGTCCCCCGCCGTTGAGTCGTCCGGTCTGTGGAAGCGGGGGCGCAATGCCTACGCTTGCACCATGTCCTGCCAAGAAGGCGTGGGACATGACTCCGATTGAACCCACTTATCAAGGATGACCATGAAAAAATTCGCCACTCTGGCTGTGCTTGCAGCCATCAGCGCAACCTCTTATGCACAATCGTCCGTCACGCTGTTCGGCGTGGCTGACGTGGCGTTCCAAGTTGGCCGCGGCACTGAAGCAAACAAGACCAGCCAAGGCAGCGGCGGTCTGTCCTCCAGCCGCCTCGGCTTTCGCGGTATCGAAGATCTCGGCGGTGGCCTGAAGGCTGGTTTCTGGCTGGAAGCCGGTTTCAACCTGGACGACGGTACAGGCGTCGCCAACACCTTCAACTTCAACCGCCGCTCCACCGTCAGCCTGATGGATGACAGCTGGGGTGAAGTGCGCCTGGGTCGTGATTTCACCGCGACTTACAACAACATCTATGACGCCTTCGGCGACAACGGCGTGGGCGCTCTTCTGAAGACGACCTCGCTGGGCGCGAACTACGGCTATGCCACGCAGACCCGCACCAGCAATGCCATTTCGTACTTCACCCCCAAGAACCTGGGTGGATTCTTTGGCCAGGCGCAGTACTACCGTGGCGAAGCCGCCAACGGTTCTAACGACGGCACGGGCTACGGCCTGCGCGGTGGCTACGAAAATGGCCCGCTCAATGTGGGCGTGAGCTATGGCGCTGTCTCCAGCCTGGGTGTGTACGGCGACGTGACGAATGCCAACATTGGTGGTTCTTACGATTTCGGCGTGGCCAAGCTGCTGCTCCAAGCGGGCCAGGATGAGTCCGACGCCCGTGACGAGAAGGCTCGCCACTATCTGGTCGGCGCAACAGCCCCTGTGGGCAGTGTTGGCCAGGTTCGCGCTTCGTGGACGCGAATCAGCGTTCAGGACACCAATGTCCAGGCCAACAAGTTCGCAGTTGGCTACGTGCACAACCTGTCCAAGCGCACGGCTGTGTACTCCACGTTCGCGTACCTGAAGAACAAGAACGGCTCGGCGCTGGCGTTGAACGGCGCACGAACCAGCCAAGGTGGCAACTCCAAGGGCCTGGATATCGGCCTGCGCCACTCGTTCTAAGGCGATGTGATCGTTGCCCATTGCAGTGGGCAACCCTCTCCAAGGTAAACGCTTGGGCCCGCTCCCCTTTTCGGGGGACGCGGGCCTTTTGCATGGTGGGGCTGCAAGCCATTCGGTTCATTACGCGAATGTCATGTTGGTGCAACCTCGCTGTCAGGCGTGCATTTCTATTCTTCAAACCTGTCCAAAGCAGGGGGTGTTTGCCAGTTTGCGTGCTAAGAACCTGTTCAAGATCTTTTCAGGGTCGCACAAGTCCCTTGCCGGGATGGGATGCAAGGCGCGGTGCGCAGTGGATAGCCCGGCTATCCACAAGCGCCGCAACGCCGCAGACCGCCCGACAAGGCACTTGCCCGAAGGGTTGGAGTGAAATCGGGCGATTGGACGCCCCGGCTGCTTGCATGGGCATGAGCCCATGCGGCGCATCCGAGGCATCCACTCATCCCGATTGCACTCCAATGCGATCCCCGAAAAGATTTTGAACAGGTTCTAAAGGCCGCTTGGTTGTGCCGCCCCCGCAACACATTGAAGAGAGCCAAGCATGCGCAGACAAGACATCCAACTGCTGATCCTGGCCCGCCAGGGCGATCCAGCCGCCCGCAGCAAAGCGGGTCGGCGTTATTTGGTGGGGGGCGACGGCTTCCCTCGCCACGTGGCCACGGGGATTGAATACCTCTCGCACCCCAGCGTCCGCGAGCTTCCAGAAACCGCGTGCGCCATTGCAGAGAGCTTGCCCCTGCAAGACTTGCTGGCACTGAAGCAGGAAGACGCGCTGCACAAGGCCGCTGCGGTGGGCAGTCCCCTGGCGCAGTTCAAGCTGGGCGTGTGGATGGCGTTGACGCGCAGTCGCGTCGCGGCGGGGCAGGCGTGGCTGGAGGCCGCCGCCGCCGGTGGCCATGTCGAGGCGGGCCAGGTGATGGCGGCCTTGGGCGCTGCGCGTTCGGACCAAACCCTGGAGGCGATGGTGGGTGCTATCCAGTCCAGCGCAGCGGTGGATGTGGTGCAGGTCTCCGTGATCGCAGCGCGTCAGGCGCATGAAGCGGGTGCGCTGGACCCGTTGATCGACTGCCTGCGCGTGGCTCTGATGGTGGCGCCGCGCTTGACGCACGCCCTGTCGGACCTGGTGGTGGCCGCTGTCTTGTGGGCCGAACGCGAGAACCATTCGTTGCGCGGGCTGGCGCCCGACCAGATTGAAGCCTGCCTGGAACTGGCCATCGTCCGCGGCGACCGGGATGCTGCCAGCCTGCTCGGCCGTGCGCGGTGCGGTCTGGACAGCGGCACGCTGACACCTGCCCGGTTGAGCACGTCGCTGAACCTGCGCAAAGGGGTGGCCCTGCTGCTGCGCGCCGCTGATGCGGGCCGCGATGACGCATGGCTTGCCCTGTACGAGACACACGCTGACCACCGCTCTTCGGTGTCCAACCCACAAATGGCCCGCTTCTTCCTGGAAAAGGCTGCGATCGCGGGGCGGTCTGAGGCGCAGCGCAAGCTGGGGGCCTTGATACTGCGCTCCTCGAATTCCGTGGTGGAGTCGGAACAGGCCATTGCGTGGCTGCATGCGGCGGCCAACCAGGGCGACGTACACGCGCAGCGTCTGCTGGGTTCACTGGTGCTGCCTTTGGAGGGGGACGAGTCCGCAGCGCGCGCAGCGATTGAGGAAGTGCGCCAGGGCGACCCTTGGCTGGCCGTGCGCCTGACGCTGGCGCGAGACTTTGGCTTGACCAAGCTGGAAGCCTTGAGCGTCGATCCCGTCGAGGGCAGCCGACCGTGGGGCCTGCTGGTGGGGCGCAATCCGTTTATTACCCAGGCCCGCCTGTCTGCACCGCGGGCCGTGCCAGCGTTGACGCCGCAGGCGCTGCAGAACCTGGCGCGCGCGGCGGCGTTTTTTGAGCAATCGCGCGGCGATGGCAATGCGTTTGAGGGCGATCTGCGCCGCCGCTCGGTGCGTCAGCGCCGGGCGTTCGAGCGCTTGAACTTGTCGGAAGACCTGTTCTTTTCCACCGCGTCGTCGAGTCGGCTGGAGGCGTTCCGTTTGGGGCCGAAGTGGGCTTTTCGCGCACGGCAACCGCTGGCGATGGCATTGGCGGCCTGAGAGGCTGAAAGCCGAGGGGCGGCAATGCCCTGCAAAGCGCGCCCGGCGGACAGGGTTCACCGGGCTTTGACCCCGGGGTGGACCGCGAACCAGCAAACTTACATGCGGCTCGAACGCGCCAGATAGCGCTTGCGCCAGAACAACATCACCAGCGCCAGCGCGGTGAACGCCATGGACCCCAGCGCCCACCAGAAACCGTTGGTCTTGTGGATCAGCGGCAAAAACTCGAAATTCATGCCGAAGATGCCCGCAATCAGGTTCAGCGGCAAGAACACGGCGGTCAGCGCCGTGAGCGTGCGCATGATGTCGTTGGTGCGGTTGCTTTGCACCGAAAAGTGCATCTGCACGGCGGTCTCGGTGCTTTGCTCCAGCCGCCGCACGTGGTGCACCACGCGTTCGATGTGCTCCAGCACGTCGCGGCTGCGCACTTTCAGCAGGTCCAGTTCGCGCAGTCCCGCTGGGTTGTCGGGCAGGGCCCAGGTCTCCAGCGCGTCGATCCAGTCCTGCACGGCAGTGCGCTGGTCTTCGCAGATCTCGTCCAGCATGTGCAGCGACAGGCGCGCCTCCAGCAGCGAGCTCCAGTTCACATACCGCGCGCGGGGCTTGAGCAGCTCGTTTTGCCAGTGGTCGAGCTGGCGCGTGAGTTCGCGGCGCAGGTCCAGGTAGCCGTCCACCATCAGGTTGACCACGCGCAGCATCAGGTCGGCGGGCGTGGTTGGTCTGCGTGCGCCGGGCACGGGGCTGGCGCGGCCCTCGCTGGGGCTGGTGGGCAGGGCGGCCAGCAGGCGGGCTGCATACGCGTCGCGCACCGCACAGTCGGCGGGGTGCACGGTCAGCAGCAGTTGGTCAAACACCGCAAAACCGACGGGGTTCGTGTCAATGCGCCGCAGCACGGGTGGGCCGCTGCGTTTGAGCGGGGCCGTGGGGGCGGTGCCTGCTGCTGCTGTGGTGTCGGCGCGGTCACCCTGTGCAGTGGCGAGGCGTCGGAACACCAGCAGGTCGTACTGCGACGTGTAGTCGTAGTGCGAGGGCAACTGGGCGTTGAGCAAATCGGACACATGCAAGTCCACCAACTGCAGCCCCACCAGGGCCTGCAGGCTCGCCTGGATCTCTGCCAGCCGCGACTGAAATGCCGGGCGGGAACAGGCGACCCAGACAAAACCCTGCTCCGGCATCTGTGTGGGCAGGGCCGACAGCTCCTGCACGCCGCTGCTGTGGATGTGAAAGATGCGCATGGCGCCCCGATTTATAGTGAAAAGTGCCTCTAGCGCTTATGGGTAAAGCGCTAATAGCTACTATTTGAGGAGCAAGCGCGCAGCATCGCGCGCAAAGTAGGTCAGCACACCGTCGGCGCCCGCGCGCTTGAAGGCCAGCAGGCTTTCCATCATCACGGCATCGTGGTCGAGCCAGCCGTTGGCGGCGGCGGCTTTGATCATGGCGTACTCGCCGCTGACCTGGTAGGCGAACGTGGGCACGTGAAATTCGTCCTTCACGCGCCGTACGATGTCAAGGTAGGGCATGCCGGGTTTTACCATCACCATGTCGGCACCTTCGGCGATGTCGATGGCCACCTCGCGCAGGGCTTCGTCACTGTTGCCGGGGTCCATCTGGTACGCGTTCTTGTCGGCCTTGCCCAGGGCGCCGCGCGTACCCACTGCGTCGCGGAAGGGGCCGTAAAAGGCGCTGGCGTACTTGGCGCTGTAGGCCATGATGCGCGTGTGGATGTGGCCCTGCGCCTCCAGGGCGTCGCGGATTGCGCCAATGCGGCCGTCCATCATGTCGCTGGGGGCAACGATGTCCACGCCTGCCTCGGCATGGGTGAGCGCCTGGCCGGTGAGAATTTCCACCGTCTCGTCGTTGATGATGTAGCCGGTGGCGTCGAGCACGCCGTCCTGGCCGTGGCTGGTGTAGGGGTCGAGCGCCACGTCGGTCATCACGCCCAGGCCCGGGACTTCTGTTGTCAGCGCTCGCTCCACGCGCGGGATCAGGCCGTCGGGGTTGAGCGCCTCTTTCCCGTCGGGCGTCTTGAGCGACGGGTCAATCGCCGGGAACAGCGCCATCACCGGGATGCCCAGCTTCACGCAGTCCTCGGCCACGGGCAGCAGCAGATCGAGGCTCAGGCGGTCCACGCCGGGCATCGAGGTGACGGCGTCGCGGCGCTGGCTGCCTTCATGCACAAACACCGGGTAGATCAGGTCGTGGGCCGACACCGCGTTTTCACGCACCAGGTTGCGGGTGAAAGCATCGCGGCGCAGGCGGCGCGGGCGGTTCTGGGGGAAGGGGGTGGGGCTTTGCATGGAGAGAATTATCCCCCTGAGCCGCCGTGCGGCTTCCCCAAGGGGGATGCACCCCCTGGACCGGCAAAGCCGGATCCACGGGTGCACTGGTAGGGGGGAGCGCCGGTTGCACAGGCCAGCGTGGATGTCAGCCCAAAATGCCACTTGTAACGCTCTGCGCCCGGTGCTAAATTGGCGCCGGGCGGCTTGCCGCTCCCCGCTTTTCCTCCCTGAGCGGGGCCTTGAATTGCAGCGATGCAAAACAGGCTTTCCCGGCCCGGCGGATTTGCCGGGCTTTTTTTTGGACCGGTGTTTTCGGCCCTTCGCGCCGTTAGCGCCCTTAGCGCCCTCTGGGCCCGTAAACTGCAGCCATGCTCTGGGTCAAAGCCTTTCACATCGTTTTCGTGGCCAGCTGGTTTGCTGGCCTTTTCTATTTGCCGCGCATCTTCGTCAATCTGGCGATGGTGGCGCCCGGCTCGGCGGCGGAGCGTGACCGACTGCTGCTGATGGCCAAGAAGTTGTTGCGCTTTACCACCCTGCTGGCCGTGCCTGCACTGGCGCTGGGCGTGTGGTTGTGGATGGGCTACGGCATCGGCTGGGGGCCGGGCAATGGCTGGATGCACGCCAAGCTGGCGGTGGTGGTGCTGGTGATCGGCTACCACCACGCCTGCAGCGTGGTGCTGCGCAAGTTGGTCAACGGCACCAGCCGCAGGAGCCATGTATGGTTTCGCTGGTTCAACGAAGCGCCCGTGCTGCTGCTGCTGGCGGCTGTGGTGCTGGTTGTCGTCAAGCCGTTTTAAGCGCATAGAACCACAGGCCCGATGCCGGTGCACAGAACCTCCGCATGGCCTTTGGCGCTGATCTATACAGCGCTGATCGTTTTTGCCAGCCTGTTCCCGTTTGACGGCTGGCGCGCGCAGGGCATCGATCCGCTGGTCTTTTTGCTGGCCCCGCTGCCGCCACCCTACTGGACCGGGTTTGACGTCACCACCAACATCGTGGGTTACGCGCCGCTCGGCTTTTTGCTGGTGCTGGCCATGCTGCGCTCGGGCTGGGCGCGCAGCCCGGTGCTGCTGGCCATGCTGGCGGGCGGGCTGCTGTCGGTGCTGCTGGAGTTTTTGCAGATCTATCT
The DNA here is from genome assembly GCA_030692685.1 of Acidovorax sp. Classification (GTDB taxonomy): domain Bacteria; phylum Pseudomonadota; class Gammaproteobacteria; order Burkholderiales; family Burkholderiaceae_C; genus Acidovorax. Next base: position 18,626 of record JAUXZO010000053.1, read on the forward strand.
GCCCCGGCGTGTTCCCTCCAATCTGGATCTGGTGCTCAACACCGCAGGCGCCTTGGCGGGTGCGCTGAGTGCGGCGCTGCTGGAGCGACTGGGTGCCATCGACCGCTGGAGCGATTTTCGGGGTCGCTGGTTTGTGGCCGATGCGAGCGGCGCCATGGTGCTGCTGGCGCTGTGGCCGATGGCGTTGTTGTTCCCGGCGGCCGTGCCTTTTGGTCTGGGGCAGGTTCTGGAGCGGCTAGAGGCGGCACTCATCGAGGTGCTGGAAGACACGCCGTTTTTGGACTGGTTGCCGCTGCGGGAGAGCGAGCTGTCTCCCCTGTCGCCTGGTAGCGAGCTGTTGTGTGTGGTGCTGGGCCTGCTTATCCCCTGCCTGCTGGGCTACTGCGTGATCCGCCAGATGGGACGGCGCGCCTTGTTTTCACTGGGCGTGGTGGCGATCGGCGTGGCGTTGACCGCGCTGTCGGCCGCACTGAGCTGGGGGCCCGTGCATGCCTGGGAATGGATGGGCCTGCCTGTGCGCGTAGGTGTGTGGGGCGCGCTGGCGCTGGCGCTGTTGTTGATGGGGCTGCCGCGCCGGGCCTGCGCCGCCGTGCTGCTGCTGGCGCTGGCGTGGCACCTGGCGCTGCTCAACCATGCGCCCACCAGCGCCTACTTTGCGCAAACGCTGCAGATCTGGGAGCAGGGGCGTTTCATCCGTTTTTATGGACTGGGCCAGTGGCTGGGCTGGCTGTGGCCCTATGCCACGCTGCTGTATGTGGTGCTGCGCCTGTCGAGGAGAGAACACTCCCCCTGAGTCGCCTTCGGCGCCTCGGTGCGTTCGCCAGAGGCGACCACTCTTCGTTGCCGTCCAGGCCTGCGCAGGCAGGCCTGGAGCCGCGGCACTCAGCCCCGCTCTCGTTGCGCGGGAGGGGGACGCACCCGGTGGTCCGGCAAAGCCGGTTCCACGGGTGCACTGGCGGATGCCGCGACGGTTGCATGGGTTTCGTGGGGCGTGGGGGTTCGTAAAATGCCCGGTATGAGCGACACCACCTCCGCACCGGCCGCAGCGCCCGGCTACTACCAGCGCCACATCTTCTTCTGCCTGAACGAGCGCACCAATGGCGAAGACAGCTGTGCCCACCACAACGCCCAGGCGGGTTTTGACCGCTGCAAGCAGCAGGTTAAGGCGGCAGGCCTGGCGGGCGCGGGCAAGGTGCGCGTGAACAAGGCCGGTTGCCTGGACCGCTGCGCGGGCGGCCCCGTCGCGGTGGTGTACCCCGAGGGCACCTGGTACACGTACGTGGACGCGGCTGATATTGACGAGATCGTCGAGTCGCACCTGAAAAATGGCCAAGTGGTGGAGCGCCTGGTCACCCCGGCGGAACTTGGGCGCTGAAAGCGCCTCCATCCGTCTTGTTGTAAAAATTTTAATGATTTTGGCCTCTAGCGCTTATCCATAAAGCGCTGGTAGCTATTAATTTGGTAGTAATCCTGTGAATGCCCAAACCGAATGCCTGACCTTATCTGGCCCCGCAGGCGCCATCGAGGCTGTGCGCGACGCTGCCGCGCTGGCTGACGGTGCTGCCGCGCCCCGTGGCGTGGCCATCATTGCGCACCCCCATCCGCTGTTTGGCGGCACCATGGACAACAAGGTCGTGCAGACCCTGGCGCGCGCGTTTGTGCAATGCGGGTGGACGGCGGTGCGGTTCAACTTTCGCGGCGTGGGCACCACCGAATGCGTTTACGACGAAGGTCGGGGCGAACTGCAGGACCTGCTGGCCGTGGTCGAGCAGGTAGCGCCGGTCGCCGAAGGCCAGCGCATTGCGCTGGCAGGGTTCTCGTTTGGCGCGTTTGTCACCAGTCACGCGTTGGCCACGCTCTGGCCGCAAGACCGCGTGGACCAGGCGGTGCTTGTCGGCACGGCGGCCAGCCGCTTTGCTGTGGCGCCCGTCCCGCCCGAAGCGCACCTGCGCACACTGGTGGTGCACGGCGAGCTCGACGACACCGTGCCGCTGTCGGCCGTGATGGACTGGGCCCGTCCCCAGATACTGCCTGTCACAGTCGTTCCGGCTGGGGGACATTTCTTTCACGGACAATTGCCGCTTTTGAAAAACTTGGTGGTCCGCCACCTGCAATCGGGCGTTTAAGAGCGCCTGCCCGCTGCGCTGATCCGCGCGTCTCCCCTCACCCTTTTTCGAGCCTTCCCAGCCCCTTATTGCCCCATGAAACGAATCCTGTCCGCGTTGCGATCTTTGGCCGTCTTTGCTGCGGTGGCACCTGCCGCCTTCGGGGCACTCGCCCAGGCGCCGCAACCCCCCGAAATCGCCGCGCGCACCTACCTGCTGGTGGACATCACCGCCAACCAGGTGCTGGCCGCCAAGGACATTGATTCGCCCGTCGAGCAGGCGTCGCTGACCAAGCTCATGACCGGCTACCTCGTGTTTGATGCGCTGCGCTCCAAAAAAATAGCGCTGGACCAAAAGCTGCCCGTCAGCGTGCGCGCCTGGAAGATGCCCGGCTCGCGCATGTTCATCGACCCCAAGATGCAGGTGCCGGTCGAAGACCTCATCAAGGGGATGATCGTCCAGTCCGGCAACGACGCCACGGTGGCGCTGGCCGAGGGCGTGGGCGGCACGTACGAAAATTTCGTCAAACTCATGAACGACCAGGCCAAGGCGCTGGGCATGAACGGCACCAGCTACAAGAACCCTGAAGGCCTGACCGAACCCGGCCACCTGACCACCGCCCGCGACCTCTCTGTGCTGGCGACGCGGCTCATGAAAGACTTCCCGGAGTACATGCATTACTACTCCACCAAGCAGTACAGCTACCCCGGCACCCCGGCGTCCAACGGCGCCAACCGCAACTCGCTGCTGTTCCGCGATCCGACCGTGGACGGTCTCAAGACCGGTCACACGGCTGCCGCAGGTTATTGCCTGGTCGCCACGTCCAAGCGCGACTTTCCGGGGGTGGGCCAGCGCCGTCTGTTGTCCATCGTGCTCGGCACGGCCAGCGAGAATGCGCGAGCCAACGAAAGCCAGAAGCTGCTGAACTGGGGCTACACCGCGTTTGAAGCCGTCAAGCTGTTCGAGGCGGGCAACCCCGTGGCCACGCCTGCGCTGTGGAAAGGCGCCACCAACACCCTCAAAATCGGCCGTGAAGAGGCTATCGTGGTCGCTGTTCCTGCAGGCAGCGCGGGCAAGCTCACCACGCAAATCTCGCGCCCCGACCCGTTGGTGGCGCCGTTCACCAAGGGCCAGTCGATTGGCACTCTGAAGGTCATGCTGGCCGACCAAGCTGTGGCAGAGGTGCCTTTGGTCGCGCTGGAAGGCGTGGAGCAGGCGGGCATTCTGGGCCGCGCCTGGGACGCTATCCGGTTGTGGATTAAGTAGTAGCAGGTGCATCCTCCAGAGGCGCTGCGCGCCTTCACCCTTCACTCGAATCGCTGTGCGATTCAGTAAGGAGAGCGCAGCCGATGCCCGCAAGTGGAGCGCTGCTGCGCAGCTTGGGCAGCTTGGACAGCTTTTGCACGGTGGCCCTGGCCTGGGCCGTGCGCCTTCGCAGTCCATGGCCGAGCTTGCGGCTGTTATTGGGGTGACTGCAGAGGGAAAATGGTGTGCAGCTTGCCCGTTTCGAGGCTTGCTGCTACATTAGAAGGCTTTTCGGAATTTCCGAAGGGATTCACGTTTTCGCTTTTAGCGAAGCTTGTAGCTTTCACGAAGCAAATTCACGTTTAGGGACGTATTTCATGCCAACCATCAATCAACTGGTCCGTCAGGGGCGCGAGGTCGAAAAGACCAAGTCTAAAAGCCCTGCGATGGAAAACTCTCCACAGCGCCGCGGCGTGTGCACCCGTGTGTACACCACGACGCCTAAAAAGCCTAACTCCGCTCTGCGTAAGGTCGCCAAGGTGCGCCTGACCAACGGTTTTGAGGTCATCTCCTACATCGGCGGCGAAGGCCACAACCTGCAGGAACACAGCGTAGTGCTGGTTCGTGGCGGTCGTGTCAAGGACTTGCCCGGTGTGCGTTACCACATCGTGCGTGGTTCGCTCGACTTGCAAGGCGTGAAAGACCGCAAGCAGTCGCGCTCCAAGTACGGTGCCAAGAAGCCAAAGGCTAAATAAGCCCTGGCGGTTGTGTCTCCATCGGTGTTTGATTCGCCTGGCAGGCGCAGTCAAACGAAGTGACCCCAAGCGCGGATGTTCCGTGTGGGTCGAGTAAGTGGGGTTCTGAATGAATCTCGCGGTGTCTGAAAAGATGCCAACTGAAGCAATATGAGGTGAAAAAATGCCACGTCGTCGCGAAGTCCCCAAACGTGAAATTCTGCCGGATCCTAAGTTCGGCAATGTAGAGCTGTCCAAATTCATGAACGTGATCATGGAAGGCGGTAAAAAGGCTGTTGCAGAACGCATCATTTACGGTGCCCTGGAACTGATCGAGAAGAAGCACCCTGACAAAGATCCGCTGGAAGCCTTCACCGTTGCCATCAACAACGTGAAGCCCATGGTCGAAGTGAAGTCCCGCCGTGTCGGCGGTGCCAACTACCAGGTGCCTGTTGAAGTGCGCCCTGTCCGTCGCCTGGCTCTGTCCATGCGCTGGATCAAGGAAGCCGCCCGCAAGCGTGGCGAAAAGTCGATGGCCCAGCGTCTGGCCAACGAACTGCTCGAAGCCACCGAAGGCCGTGGCGGCGCCATGAAGAAGCGTGACGAAGTGCACCGCATGGCCGAAGCCAACAAGGCATTCAGCCACTTCCGCTTCTAAGAACGCGGATTTGTCCCCATCAGGGCGCAAGGCTGCCGGCAATTTTGCCTGCAGCCTTGTGTTGATTGGGGCAGTCACAAAATAGTCGGGTCTGGCCTGCAAGATGGGCGCCCCGACCTCACCAATACAAAGATCACCAAGGATCCACCATGGCACGCAAGACCCCCATCGAGCGCTACCGCAATATCGGTATCTCGGCCCACATTGACGCTGGCAAGACCACGACCACCGAACGTATCCTGTTCTATACCGGTGTGAACCACAAGATTGGTGAAGTGCATGATGGCGCGGCGACCATGGACTGGATGGAGCAAGAGCAAGAGCGCGGCATCACGATCACTTCGGCTGCTGTGACCTGCTTCTGGAAGGGCATGGACCTGTCCTACCCCGAGCACCGTTTCAACATCATCGACACCCCCGGCCACGTGGACTTCACGATTGAAGTAGAACGTTCGATGCGCGTGCTCGACGGCGCTTGCATGGTGTACTGCGCCGTGGGTGGCGTGCAGCCCCAGTCGGAAACCGTCTGGCGTCAAGCCAACAAGTACAAGGTGCCACGTCTGGCCTTTGTGAACAAGATGGACCGCACAGGCGCCAACTTCTTCAAGGTCCATGACCAGATGAAGCTGCGCCTGAAGGCCAACCCTGTCCCCGTGGTCATCCCAATTGGCGCCGAAGAAGGCTTCAAGGGTGTGGTCGACCTGCTCAAGATGAAGGCCATCCTGTGGGATGAAGCGTCGCAGGGCATGAAGTTCGACTACGCCGAGATTCCTGCAGACCTGCTGGAACTGGCCAAGGAATGGCGCGAGAAGATGGTTGAAGCTGCGGCTGAAGCCTCTGAAGAGCTGATGAACAAGTACCTCGAAGAGGGTGCGCTCACAGAAGACGAAATCAAGCTGGGTCTGCGTACCCGCACGATCGCCACTGAAATCCACCCCATGTTGTGTGGCACGGCTTTCAAGAACAAGGGTGTTCAGCGCATGCTGGATGCCGTGATCGACTACCTGCCATCGCCCGTGGACATCCCGGACGTGACCGGTACGGACGAAGACGAGGCTCCCATCACCCGCAAGGCAGATGACGGCGAGAAGTTCTCGGCTTTGGCCTTCAAGCTGATGACCGACCCGTTTGTGGGTCAGTTGACCTTTGTCCGCGTGTACTCGGGTGTGTTGTCTAAGGGCGACACTGTGTACAACTCGGTCAAGGGCAAGAAAGAGCGCATCGGCCGTATCGTGCAGATGATGGCCAATGACCGCGTGGAAGTCGACGAAATCCGTGCGGGCGACATCGCTGCTTGCGTGGGCTTGAAGGACGTGACGACGGGTGAAACGCTGGCCGATGTGGGCTCGCCAATCATCCTGGAGCGCATGGTGTTCCCTGAGCCTGTGATTACCCAGGCTGTGGAACCCAAGACCAAGGCCGACCAGGAAAAGATGGGCATCGCCCTGCAACGCCTGGCTGCAGAAGATCCATCCTTCCGCGTGAAGACCGATGAAGAGTCGGGCCAGACGCTGATCGCCGGTATGGGCGAGCTGCATCTGGAAATTATTGTTGACCGCATGAAGCGTGAATTCGGCGTGGAAGCCAACGTGGGCAAGCCCCAGGTGGCGTACCGCGAAACCATCCGCAAGACGGTGGAAGAAGCCGAAGGCAAGTTCGTGCGCCAGTCCGGTGGTAAGGGTCAGTACGGCCACGTCGTGCTCAAGATCGAACCTAACGAAGCCGGCAAGGGCATCGAGTTCATCGACGCCATCAAGGGCGGTGTGGTTCCACGCGAATACATTCCTGCCGTCGAAAAGGGTATCAACGAAGCCGTCACGCAAG
>JAUXZO010000030.1 GCA_030692685.1 Acidovorax sp.
TCTGGCTATTGACGAGGCGGAAGCGGCTGGGCTGGAGATTCCGGAGCCCAGCCCCGGCCTTAAGGAGAAGCTGCGGGGCATGCTGCCCGGCCACTGCGCCGTGGGCAACCCGGTGGACTTGACCGGCGATGTCATGTCTGACGCTTCCCTTTATCAAAAAGTGATGGCGCAAACAGCCGCGGAGTACGACACCCAGGTGGTGATCTTCGGCGACCCCATCGGCGGGGCCTCCCAGGTGGTCACCCCCGGGGCTGCGGAGCTGGTCATCTTCCTGGGCGGGGCTGAGGTTGAGCGGGAGGAAAGGGAACTTCTGTACGGCCGGGGCATTCCGGTCTTTCCCACCCCGGAGCGGGGGATTGCGGCCCTGGCCCAGTTTTTTCGGTTCGCGGCACCCAAGGCCCCGGCGCCTCCGCCTGGGCTGGAAATTCCCGCCACCCCGGGTCTGCGCCTGCTGCCGGCGTTCGAGGCCGCCCATCTCCTGACCCAGGCCGGCATTCCCACGGCCTCCGCCCCCCTGGCGGAGAATGCCGACGAGGCCGTCACCCTGGCCCAGGGCTTCGGCTACCCGGTGGCCTTGAAAATCGCCTCCCCGGACCTGCCCCACAAAAGCGAGGTGGGCGGGGTGGCCCTTGATCTTCAAGACGACGAGGCGGTGCGCCTTGCCTTTAAGGAAATCATGGCCGCCACCCGGCTCCGCGCCCGGGAAGCCCGGGTGCAAGGGGTCACCGTCTCCCCCATGGCCAAAGGAGGAGCCCTGGAGGTCATCTTAGGGACCATCACCGACCCCCAGTACGGCCCCACCCTGATGTTTGGCTTAGGGGGCATCTACACCGAGCTATATAAGGACGTGGCCTTTTGCCTTCTCCCGGCCACTGATGCGGATTTAGAAGACCTTATGAAAAAAATCAAGGGGTACCCCCTGCTCACCGGCTACCGGGGCCGGCCCAAAAGGGACACCGAGGCCCTGCTCACCGCCATGAAGGCGCTTTCCCGCTTTGCCCAAAACCACCCGGAACTGGACCAGATCGAACTCAACCCGCTGCTCCTCTACGACAAGGGCCTCTTCGCGGTGGACGTAAGGATTTTCTCACGGATTTAGGAGGGGGGAAAAATGATGCAGGGGGAGGGCCAGGGCCAACGGCCCTGCCCTCCCCCTGCACCCCCTCCCAACCCGTGTAAGGAGCCGGGGAAGCGGGGCCTAATGGCCCCACCTTCCCCGGCCAAGATAGAAAAAATGTGGGACAGGCGTCCCGCCTGTGCTTGGCAGTGTTAAGCAAAATTAGAATGGGTGCAATTTGATGAAATACGCCGAATTAATCAAAACTAATCTGAAGATATATAAATTAAAGAGACTTGGTATCGAGCAAAGTGGAATTTGGAAAAAGAATAAACGGACTTATAACCATATACTTCCTGAACCCTTAAAGAAATTAAACATACTTGAGACCTATAGAAAGGAATTCTGGGAAGATTATGAAACTGGCCAACTTGGACACATTAAGTTACATAATCATTTTCATCACTTAAATTCGTCACAAGCTATGGCATTTAATTTGTTTTTTCCATTCATCTACCATGACAAGCGGTTTTTACCTCTTTTATTGGATTCTTTAAATATATCTTTCGGAGAAGTAACTGAAGCTCCATTTGAGAAGATAGAATGGCCCGATGAGGGGACTAATTTTGACTTCTTTGTCAAATACAAATCTGATACCAATGTTTTCTTTGAATTAAAATATTCGGAAAACGAATTCGGAAAAGCAACAAATGATGCAAGCCACTTAAAAAAGTATGAAATTATTTATAGAGCTTTACTTAATAATATAATGGTATCTGAATTTACATCATGTGAAAAATTTTTTGAAAATTACCAAATTATTCGTAATTTAATTTATATTGGCCGAGGGAATGACAACTATTGCATATTCATTTTTCCAGAAAGAAACAATGAGTTAAAAATGAAAGAAGATATCATTTTGAACACTGTATTATTAAAATATAGAAACAAGGTGAAGATTATATATTTAGAGCAGTTAGTTGATAAGCTTATAGACATATTTAACGATAAAATCCATAGCAAGCTAATTACTCATTTTAATTTATTTAAAGAAAAATACATCGGGGAAATATGAATCAATAGGTAACGAATGGCAACCTTAGAATTCTTCCGCCTGCAGACCCGGGAAGAGGTCCTGGCCCAATACAATCGATTTGCCCCGGTGGGGGTGGAGGAGGTGGAATTGGCCGCGGCGGGGGGGCGGGTGTTGGCCGCGCCGGTGCCGGCTCCTGAAGATGTGCCCACCTTCCTTCGGGCCGGCATGGACGGCTATGCGGTCAGGGCCAAGGACACCTTCGGGGCCGGCGTGGGCGCGCCCCAGTATCTGGAAATCAAGGGCGAAGTGCCCATGGGCGCGGCGCCGCCGCGGGGCGTGGGGCCGGGCGAGGCTTTGCGCGTCCCCACCGGCGCCATGCTGCCTGCCGGGGCGGACGCGGTGGTGATGCTGGAGTACACCGCGGAGCACCCCGACGGCACCCTGGAGGTGCGCAAGCCCGTGGCCCCGGGGGAAAGTGTCTTGCAACCTGGGGAAGATGTGCGCCTGGGGGAGGTGCTTTTCTCCTCTGGAACCCGCCTGCGTCCCCAGGAGATCGGCCTGTTAGCCGCCCTGGGGGTCACCACCTTGACGGTTTACCGCCGCCCCCGGGTGGCCGTCCTGTCCTCGGGCGACGAAGTGGTGCCCCTGGACCAGAATCCCGCCCCGGGCCAGGTGCGGGACTGCAATGCTTATCTTACGGCCGCCCAGGTGCAAGAGTGGGGCGGCCTCCCCATTCTCAAAGGCATAATCCCAGACGACTTTGCTTCTCTAAAAAACGCCCTGACCGAGGCATTGGGCGAGGCGGACCTGATTCTCATCTCCGGCGGCTCCTCCGTGGGCGCCCGGGACCTGACGCTCACGGCCATCAAGGCTTTACCGGGGGCGCAAATCCTGGCGCACGGGGTGGCCATCCGCCCGGGCAAGCCCACCATCCTGGCCTCACTTAGGGAAAAGGCGAAAAAGGGGGGGAAACCGCTGCTGGGCCTGCCGGGGCATCCGGCCTCCGCCGCGGTGGTCATGGAGGTGCTGGGCCGGCCTCTTATAAACCGCCTGGCCGGCCTAAAACCCCCGTCCTCCTGGGGGGGCACCGTCACCGCCTTGCTGTCCCGCAACCTGGCCGGGGCCAGCGGCCGGGAAGATTATGTCAGGGTGCGTCTGCGCCTCGCCGACGACACCCTTTGGGCCGACCCCATTTTAGGGCCTTCCGGCCTGCTCTCCCCCCTGGTGAAAAGCGACGGGCTGGTCATGATCCCCTTGGGCGTGGAAGGCCTCAACCGGGACGACCCGGTCTCCGTGCGGCTGTTTGGAAATTGAGTTTTGGGGGAGGGGGCTAAGGGGCGCAGCCCCTTACCCCCTTCCCCCAAGCCCCCACCCCCAATCCCTTATGGAGAATATTGGTTTGGAGAAGTCGGGGCCTGCGGCCCCGTCTTCTCCAAAGCCTATAAAGGGGGTTGGGAGGGGAGCTTGAGGGGAGGGCTGGGGGACCTGCGGTCCCCCAGCCCACCCCACAATTTACTTATTCCCC
>JAUXZO010000033.1 GCA_030692685.1 Acidovorax sp.
ATGGATTGGTGACAGCTCCAGCCCCTACGGCAAGGACTTCGCGCCGCGCAAGGGCCGCCTGCCCGGCGCCAAGTGGCTGGAGTGGTACCGCTTCATGAAGCCATCGGCCCAGGGCCCGGTCTTCAAGTCGCCGGATGAAGTGCGCGCTGAATGCGCCACGGCGGGCATTGCCCCCAGCGATACGGTGTATCTGTATTGCTTCAAGGGCGCGCGCGCGTCCAACACCTTTCTCGCCCTCAAGCAGGCGGGGTTTGCCGATGTGCGCATGTACTTCGGCTCATGGAACGAGTGGTCGCGCGACGACAAGCTGCCGATTGAAAGCGGCTTGCCGCTGGTCAAGTTTCCCAAGAAGCCCGCGCTGGCACTGGCGGCCTGACCTGACGCGCCTGCCTGCCTGCCGCGCCTGCCTGCGGCTTGGGTGCCCTGTCGCAGGGCCCTAGTTCCCCGGTTCCCCTCTTTCTCACTGAACCCCTTCTCTTTAGGAAAACCATGTCCACCGATCTGCTGGAACCCTCTGCCCCCGTCACCACTGTGCACACGCACCTGCGCCCCATCGACCGCGACGGCCTGATGGCCTTTGCCGAGAAGGGCCGCAACAACCCTGCCAGCCGGGGCACCAACAAGGTCCACACGGTGATGGAGGGGCAGTACCGCTCGCTGAGCACGGTGGGCAACCACACGCCGGTGGTGGTCGATGAACCGCTGCACCTGTTCGGCCAGGACACAGCCCCGGCCCCCGGCGAAATCGTGCTGTCGGGCCTGGGCGGCTGCCTGGCGGTGGGCATTACGGCTGTGGCTACCTGGAAGCAAGTCCAACTCAGCAAGATCGAGATCTTCATGGAAGGCGACATCGGCAACCCCGCCGCCTGGGGTGCCGGGGGAGCGCTGCAAAAGCTGCCGCCCGAAATGGGCTTCCAGGCGATCCGCGTGAAGGTGCTGGTGGAGGGCGATGCACCGCGCGAGGTGCTCGATGAAATCGTGCAGCACGCCAACTTTTACTCGCCGGTGGCCAACAGCATCCGCAATCCGATTCCTTTTGAAATCAGCCTGATGGACTGACCCACGTCGAAACCAACGCGTTGTTCTTCCCCGTTCGCCGTAAGCCTGTCGAGGGCAACGACGAGCGCGCGCCCCGGCTTCGACGGGCTCAGCCCGAACGGTCGGGGGCGTGATGCCCCGCCCCCAAGAGACCGGCCCTGGGCCCGAATGGTCGGGGGCGCCATGTCAGGACGACGTCGAGACGATGTCAACAGCCAGCAAAACCATCCAAGGAGCCCCATGAACCCCGCCGACCTTCCCCCCCAACTCCATCTGGACGGTGCCCTCCGCGGCGAAGCATTGCTGGCTGCTGTGCGCGCCATTGCCCAAGGCCCGCTGGCCGCGCAGGTGGAGGCGATTGACCGCACCGGCTACTACCCCTGCGCCGAGCTGCATCAGCTGGCCGCCGTGGGCGCGATGAGCGCGCACCTGGACAGCACTGCGGGCCCCGCCGACTATGGCCTGGCCATCCGCGCCATGGCCGAGGCCTCGCGCGTGTGCGGGGCCACCGGCTTCATGATGTGGTGCCAGGCGGTGTGTGGGCTGTACCTGCAGCAGTCGGGCAACCCCGCCTTGGTGGGCGATGTGCTGCAGCGCCACGCCAACGGCGCGGGCATGGGCGGCACGGCGCTGTCGAACCCCATGAAGAGCTACGCGCAGATCGAAAGCCTGCTGCTCAAGGCCACACCGGTGGAGGGCGGCTACCTCGTCAGCGGCACGCTGCCCTGGGTGAGCAACCTGGGGCCCGACCACTACTGCGGCGCCATTGCCGCCGTGGTGGAGGCCGATGGAACCGCCGGGTCAGCCGCACCCCGCGAAGTGATGTTCCTGCTGCGCTGCGATGCCCCCGGCGTAGAGATGCGCGAATGCCCCAGCTTTTCGGCCATGGAGGGCACAGGCACCTCTGCGCGGCGGCACAAGGCCCATTTCATCGGCACGACCGAGATCATGGCCGACCCCACCCGCCCCTTCATCGCCCGCATCCGCGCCGCGTTTGTGATGCTGCAATGTGGCATGGCCGTGGGCGTCACGCAGGGTGCCATCGACACGATGTGGGCGGTGGAGGCGCAGCTGGGCCATGTCAACCAGTTCCTGGAAGACCGGCCCGACGCCCTGCAGGCCGAGCTGGACGCGCTGACCGCACGCGTCATGCAACTGGCCCAGACCCCGTTTGACACCAGCACCGAATTTTTCATTGACGTGCTGGACGCCCGCGCCCACGGCGCCGAGCTGTGCCTGCGCGCCGCCCAGTCGGCCCTGATGCACCAGGGCGCACGCGGCTACCTCATGAGCTCAGACGTGCAGCGGCGTGTGCGCGAATCGCACTTTGTGGCCATCGTCACGCCCGCCATCAAACACCTGCGCAAAGAGATCGCCCGGCTCAGCACCGAGGAAATGCCCGCATGACAACCGCTGCCCCCACGCCCTTGGTCACGTCGGAATTTGCGTTGAGTACGGCGTCGCAAGCGCTGAGCAACGCGTTCGCCGTTGGTGCCGACGGTACTGCCCAAGCGCCTTGGCAAAGCTACATCTGCAACGCCTGCGGCTATATCTATAGCGAGGCCGATGGCGACCCCGATGGCGGCCTGCCCCCTGGCACGCGGCTGGCCGACATACCCGACGACTGGGCCTGCCCCCTGTGTGGCGTGACCAAGGCCGATTTTTCGCCGTATGAAGCCCCCACGCTGGAGGCACTGCGGGCGCAGGCCAGCGTATCGCCCCCCGCCCTTCGCCCGCGCGGCGAGCCGGGTGTGGTCATCGTGGGCGCAGGCCGCGCGGGGTGGCAACTGGCCGAAACCCTGCGCCAGCGCAGCGCCACGCTCCCCATCACCCTGGTCACCGCCTGCGCGGGCGACCGGTACGACAAGCCCTTGCTATCGGTAGCCCTGGCGCGCCAGCTGGACCCACAGGCGCTGGTGTCTGAAACCGGCCGCGATGCCGCCCAGCGCCTGGGCGTCACGCTGCTGGCCCACACCCATGCGGTACGCATCTGCGCCGATACGCGCCAGCTGCGCACCACCCGCGGCACGCTGCGCTATGGTCACCTGGTGCTGGCCCATGGCGCGCAGGCGGCCCTGCCCCCTGGTTTGTCGCCCAGTCTGTGCTGGCGCATCAACCACCTGGACGCCTACCAGCGCCTGCGGAAGCAGTTGGGCGACCAACCCAAGGACGTGCTCATCATCGGCGCGGGCCTGATCGGCAGCGAGCTGGCTAACGACCTGGCGCTGGGAGGCCACCGCATCACGCTGCTGGACACCGCCACCGAACCCCTGTCGCGCTGGCACGACCAGCAGGCCGGGCCGCAACTGCTGGACGCCTGGAAGGACCTGTCCATCCGCTTTGAAGGCGGACTGCAGGTGCAGCAGGTGGAGCGCGTGGGGCAGCGCTACCGCGTCACCACCACCAGCGGGCAACGTTTTGCCGCCGACGAAGTGGTAGTGGCCGCAGGGCTGCTGCCCCCCAACCGCCTGGCATTGAGCGCGGGGCTCGATTGGGCACATGGCATTGCGGTGAACACCAACACGCTGCAGACCAGCGTGCCCGGCATCCATGCGCTGGGCGATTGCATCAGCATTGACGGGCAGTGCAGCCGGTACATCGAACCCATTGCCCGGCAGGCGCGCACCCTGGCCGCTGCCGTGTTGGGCTTGGCAGCCAGCCCCTACGAGCACCGGACTGCTGTGGTGCGGGTGAAAACCACCACCCGGCCGCTGACTCTGCATTGACCCTGCATTGATTTGGTTTTGGACCGCTGCACGCTGGGGTGGCAAGAACCCAGGGCATTCAATTATTTTTTACGCGAACTGCATCCAAATGGCGTTTTCGTGGGTAGTACCTAGAGCAGCGGATCTTGCTGCTGTTCTTTCAACCCAACCGAAGAAGAGAAACGCCATGACCAAGACCCATCCAACCCTCTCCCGCCTGATCCCCTTGATCGGCGCCATTGCCGCCGCCGTGCTGCTGAGCGCCTGCGGCTCCATGGCGTCATCGCCTGCCAAGCCCATGTTCTCGCAAGACAGCCTGCCCGACACCATCAAGGTGCCTGCGGGAAACCGGGTGGTCATGGAAACCGTGGGCGTGGGCGAGATCACCTATGAGTGCCGCGACAAGGCCAACATGCCCGGCCAGACCGAATGGGTGTTTGTGGGCCCCAAGGCCGCGCTGAATGACCGCAGCGGCAAACAAGTGGGCACCTACTATGGTCCTCCCGCCACATGGGAATCCATGGACGGATCCAAGGTCACGGCCACGCAACTGGCGGTGGCTCCTGCCGGAGCCGGCAACATCCCTTACCAATTGGTCAAGGCAAACCCCGCCATGGGCATGGGCGCAATGACCGGCGTGACCTACATCCAGCGCGTCGCCTTGAAGGGCGGCGCAGCACCTGCCGCTGCCTGCGCACCCAGCAACAAGGGCGAGCGCCAGATCGTGAAGTACCAGGCCGACTACATCTTCTGGAAAGCAGCCTAAGAACGTGTTCACGGTCTCCCAGAGGCCGCGAGATCGCAAACACGTTCTTAGCGCCACGGCAATCCCCTGCCCCGCGGGGGATTGCGTGCAGGCAGCAGAGGGTTCTCGGCTACGATGCGCCGACGTTTTAGCCGAGCCCACTCCAACCCGTGCCTGACACCCCTGGCGATTTTGACTACGAAGCAACCCTGGTTGCCTGCGCAGCGGGTGACCGCAATGCCATGCACCGCCTGTACGAACAAGAAGGTGCGCGGCTATTGGGTGTAGCGCTGCGCATCGTGCGCCAGCGGGCACTGGCCGAGGACATCGTGCACGACGCCTGCGTCAACATCTGGACCCGAGCGGCCAGCTTTGACGGCAGCCGGGGAAGTGCGCGCGGCTGGATCTACAGCGTGGTGCGCAACCTGGCCCTGAACGCCGTGCGCGACGCGGGCCGCCACATCGATGTGGACGAAATCACCACCCAAGCCCTGGAGGCCGACATGTCTGTGCAGGCCTACCATGCGGTGGAAGAAACCTTCGAACTCAACGCCAGCCTGGGCCGCCTGCAGCATTGCCTGCAGGGACTGGACCCGGCCCGGCGCAACTGTGTGCTGCACGCCTATGTGGACGGCTGCTCGCACGGCGAAATCGCCGAACGCCTGGGCGCCCCCTTGGGAACGGTCAAGGCCTGGATCAGGCGCAGCTGGTGTCGCTGAGGGAGTGCATGGCATGAACCCGCACACCCCACCCACACCGGCGTCGCCTGAAAGCCTGCAGCTGCTGGCCGGAGAATATGTGCTGGGCACCCTGACTGCTGCGTCGCGGGACACGGTCACGCAGCGCCTGTCCACCGATACCGCGTTACAGCAGGCGGTGGCCGAATGGGAGGCGCGGTTGCTACCGCTGACACAGCTGGCCGAGCCCGTTACGCCGCCTGCCGCACTGTGGACGCGCATAGACCAATCGCTGCAAACCACGATCGGACCGTTGGCGACCGAGTCCTCCCCACAGCAGAGAAGCCGAGGTGCTCGTGCTCCCTTGGGCGAACGCTGGTGGAACCACCTGGGTCTGTGGCGCGGTCTGGCTGGATCGGGGTTTGCCATGGCCGCGGTTCTGGCAGCCGTGCTGGTGACCCGCATGGCACCCGTTGCCGCGCCGCCGCAGTTCTTGGTGGTGCTGGTAGCACCGCAGGACAAAGCACCAGGCTGGGTGGTGCAGGCCAGCTCGCCGCAACAGATCAGCCTGATCCCGCTGGGGGTGATGGAAGTCCCTGCCGACAAGGCGCTGGAGTTCTGGACCAAGGCAGACGACTGGAGCGGGCCCGTCTCTTTGGGCCTGGTCAAACCGGGGCAGCCTCTGCAGATCCCACTGGACAAGCTGCCACCTTTGCAGCCCAACCAGCTGTTCGAGCTGACGCTGGAGCCGCCCACGGGCTCGCCCATTGGCAAGCCCACCGGGCCGATTCAGTTCATCGGCCGCGCCGTCAAGGTGCTTTGATGAACGTGGTCTTGGGAAGATTTCAATACTGCTTGTAGGGCAAAAACTTGCCCGACAGCACCACGTTCACGCGGTCGCCCTTGGGGTCGGCCTCGCGCGTGATGTCCATGCTGAAATCGATGGCGCTCATGATGCCGTCGCCAAACTCTTCATGGATAAGCTCTTTAATCGTGGTGCCGTACACGCTCACGATTTCGTACCAGCGGTAGATCAGCGGGTCAGTCGGTACGGGCGTGGGCAGCGAGCCTTTGTAGGGCACCACTTGCAGCCACTTTTGTTCTTCCGCCGTAAGGCCAAAGATTTTGCCCAGCACCTTGGCTTGTTCAGGCGATGCCGTCATCTGGCCCAGGCACAGGGCCGTGGTCCATTCCTTGGACTGGCCGACCTTCTTGGCAATGGCGTCCCATTGCAGGCCTTTGGAAACTTTGGTGCCGATGATTTTTTCGGTGACGTCGTTGCGGTTCATGGTGATGGCTCCTTGGGTTGGACGTGGGAACGGGGTAGAAGAGAAAATCAGGCTGCGGCTCGCCCTGCCACACGCATGGGTGGCACAGCGGAGCTGCTCGCTGGCAGGGTCAGTGGGCTTTTGCGCGGGTTACCAGGAAATCGACGATGTGGTTGCGCAGCGCGTAGTAGCCATCCAGGTGGTGGAGACTGGCGCGGGTACGGTCGCGGGGCAGCGGGTTGATCACCACCTCGGCAATGCCACCGGCGCGATAGCCGTCCGGGGTTTCGTTGCCGTTGCTCATCAGCAAGATGCGGTCGGCCAGCAAAATGGCTTCATCCACGTCGTGGGTGATCATGAACACCGTCTGCTGGGTCTGCCGCACGATGGTCATGAGTTCGTCCTGGATGGTGCCGCGCGTGAGCGCATCGAGCGCACCGAAGGGCTCGTCCAGCAGCAGCATCTTGGGCTGGATGGAGAACGCACGGGCAATGCCCACGCGCTGTTTCATGCCGCCCGACAGCTGCGAAGGCTTTTTGTCGATGGCGGGAGACAAGCCCACCAGCGCGACAAACTTCTCGACATGCGCAGTGACCTGGGCGCTTTTCCAGTCGGGCCAGCGCGACTTGACGGCGAAGGCAATGTTCTGGCGCACGGTGAGCCAAGGCATGAGCGCGTGGCTCTGGAACACCACGCCGCGGTCCAGGCTGGGGCCCGAGATCTCGCGCCCATCCATGATGACGTTGCCCGAGGTAGCGGTGTCGAGCCCCGCCAGCACGTTGAGGATGGTGGTCTTGCCACACCCAGAATGGCCGATGATGCAAACGAACTCCCCTTTGTCGAGCGTGAACGACACATCGGCAAACACGGGCTTGGCGGGAACGTAGGCTTTGCTGAGCCTCTCGATTTGAAGGAAACCGTTCACGGAAGAAGCCTTTCGTTGCGGCGAGCCGCTTGCATCGGGTGCATCAGGTGTTGCGGCGGCGCGCTGAGTCACGTCACTCCACATACGTCACCGCCTTCTGGAGTTGGCCAAAGGCCAGGTCCAGCAACATGCCGACCACACCGATCACCAGGATGGCAAAAATCACATTGGTCAGCGACAGGTTGTTCCACTCGTTCCATACGAAGTAGCCGATACCCGTGCCACCCACCAGCATCTCGGCCGCCACAATCACCAGCCATGCAATGCCCATGCTGATGCGCATGCCGGTGAGGATGGTGGGTGCCGCCGCAGGCAGGATCACCAAAAAGGCTTTTCGCAGCGGGTTGACCTGCAGCGTGGCCGATACGTTGAGCCACTCGCGCTTGACCGAGGCCACACCAAACGCCGTGTTCACCAACATGGGCCACACCGAGCAGATGAAGATCACGAAGATGCCCGAGATCGACGAGTCCTTGATGGTATAGAGCGCCAGCGGCATCCACGCCAGAGGGCTGATGGGCTTGAGCACCTGAATGAACGGGTCAAACGCGCGGCGCAGCAAGGGCGACATGCCGATGACGAAACCCAGCGGTATCGCCACCAGGCAGGCCAGGCCAAAACCCAGCGCCACGCGTGCCAGCGAATACCCCAGCTGCAACGCAATGCCCTTGTCATTGGGCCCGTTGTCGTAGAACGGGTTGGACAGATGCCCCCAGGCGGTTGCCCCCATGTCCGCCAAGGTGGGGAACCCGTCACTCTTGGTAGTGCCCGGGTCCTTGCCCATCATCTTGGCGTACTCGATCTGTTCGGCCGTCATGCCCGCCAACGTGTTCGCGGGGCTCGAACTAGCGGTAGCTGCATACCAGATGCCCAGAAGCACCAGCAGGATCAGCACCGACAATACGCCGGCGCGGACGTTGAGGTTGCGCGCGCTGTTCATGTCAGCCTGCCTTGCGGATCGGGAAGCTGGCGGCGTATTCGGCGGCCTTGGCGGCATCGAACTCCTTGCCCATGATCTTGAACTTGGGGTACGCGCCGTCCGGCACTTTTTGGTCCAGCGCCTTCATGTGCTTTTTGGCGTCGGTGATCAAAAACACCTTTTCGGCGATCTGCTTGTAGTTCACGTCGCCCTTGACGTAGCCCCAGCGCTGCATCTGCGTGAGCATCCACACGGCCATGCTCTGCCAGGGCATGGGGTCGAAGTCGGCGCGGTCGGGCACGTTCTGGATCTTGCCCAGGCCGTCTGCAAACTTGCCGGTCAGCACCTGGTTGATCACGGCCTCGGGCTGGTTCAGATAGGCCTGGGGCGCAATCACCTTGGCGATCAGTTCGCGGTTGGCAGGGTCGCGCGCCATGGCGGCCGACGTGAGCACAGCACGGTACAGCGCCGCAAAGGTGTTGGGGTTCTTCTGGATGAACTCGGTGCTGGTGCCAAACGCGCAGCAGGGGTGGCCGTTCCACAGGTCTTTGGTGAGCAGGTGGATAAAACCTGCCTCTTCGTACACCGCGCGCTGGTTGAACGGGTCTGGGCCCAGAAAACCGTCGATGTTGCCCGCACGCAGATTGGCCACCATCTCGGCGGGGGGCACCACGCGCAGTTGCACGTCGGTATCAGGGTTCAACCCCGCTTCGGCCAGGTAGTAGCGCAGCAAGAAGTTGTGCATGCTGTATTCGAACGGGATCGCGAACTTGAAGCCCTTCCAGTTCTTCGGATCGCGGTTGTCCTTGTGCTTGAGCGCCAAGGTGATCGCCTGGCCATTGACGTTCTGGATGGTCGCCACGTTCATCGGCATGGCGTTGGAGCCCAGGCCCATCGAGATGGCCAGCGGCATGGGCGACAGGAAGTGCGTGGCGTCGTACTCCTTGTTCATCATCTTGTCGCGGATCAGTGCCCAGCCAGCGGTCTTGGTCACCTCTACATTCAGGCCCTGCTTTTGGTAGAAGCCCAAGGGGTGGGCCATGATCAGAGGGGTGGCACAGGTGATCGGAATGAAGCCGATCTTGAGGTTGGTCTTCTCCAGTGCGCCCTGCTTTTCCTGCGCCATGGCCTGCATGCTGGCTACGGGCAGCACGCTGGCAATGGCGGCCATGGCGGTGCTCTTGCCAACGGCCTTGATGAAGCGGCGGCGCACGGCGTCTTGTGGAAAGATGGCCTTGACCAGTGTGGCTTCGATGAACTCGTTGCTGTACGCCTCGAACTGGCTGGTGAGGCTGCGCGCACGCAGCGTTGCTGCGGCGGCTTCGGCCGACAGTTCGGCCTGGTGGTCGGCAGCGGTGTGGTCGCGACCACAACTGCACTTGAGCATCAACGGGCGGTCGGCATCAAACGGCGAGAAGAATTCAGACATGGCACACCTCGGAGAAGTTGGTGCCAAGCGTTACGCAAAGCGCGGGCCAGTTCGCGCGTTGTTGTGGTGCCGCCCGTTATTTCGTGGGGCTGGCATCTACAGCGTGTAGGGCCAGCACTACAAAACAGCCTGCAAACCCACACGACTCAGCCTTCTGGCGCCCCGCGCGCCAGAAGTGCGAGTTCCACGTCGTTGCGCGCGCCGGTTTTTTCGAGGATGCGTGCGCGGTAGGTGCTGACCGTGTTGGGTGCGAGCTTGAGCTGTGCACCAATTTCGCTCACGCTTTGGCCTGCCGTCAGCAAGCGGAACACCTGATGCTCTCGATACGATAGCGAATCAATACCCGCTGGCATACCTGTTTGGGCGGCTCGCACCACACCGGTGCGCTCCACTGCGCCCGCCAGCGCCAGCGCCGTTGCCTCGGTCAAATACCGCCCACCCGCTGCGGCCTTGCGCACTGCCGCCACCATGTCGTCCGGGTCGGCGCTTTTGTGCAGGTAGCCGGCAGCTCCCATCTGAATGCAGCGCACGGCGTATTGCCGCTCGGGGTAGGTGCTGAGCATGAGCACCGGCAACGCGGGCCACGCCTTGCGCAGCGCCTGCAGCACCTCCAGACCATCCAGTCCAGGCATGGCAATGTCGAGCAGCACCAGGTCCAGCCCTTGCGCCCCTGCCAAAGCGGCCACCAGTTCCAGCACTTCCGTGCCCTGGGTTGCCTCGGCCACCACCGCAATGTCCGGCAGGCCGTTGGCCGGGTCGCCCAGCACCTGCTTGAGACCCTCGCGCACGATGCGGTGGTCATCGCCAATCAACACGCGAACGACGGAATTCATGACATCTCCAGCGGAATCAGTAATTGCAGGCACGAGCCCGCCCCCGGCTCGCTGGTGATGCGCAAATGCCCTCCCAGCTGGCGCGCCCGCTCGCGCATGCCCATCACGCCATACGCGGTGGGGGCCTCCAACGCCTCGCGGGTGGCACCCACGCCGTTGTCTTGCACCCGCAACTGCAGCGTGTCGTCCTCAAGGTCGATGGCGATGTCGATGGCACCGGCCTGAGCGTGGCGGCCCACATTGCTCAACATCTCCTGGAAGATGCGAAACACAGCAATGGCTGCAGGCTCGGGCAGGTGCAATGTGTCAGGCACGTTCATCTGCCATGTCAGGTGCATTTCTGCCGACTGCACAAACTCCTGCGCCTGCCACTCCAGCGCAGCCCACAGGCCCTGGTGGTCAAGGATGCTGGGGCGCAGGTCGGTGATGATGCGGCCCACGTTGTCCACTGCCGTTTCGATCAGCCGACTCATGTTCTGGCACTTGCAGCGCATCTGCATGCGCATGTCGCCCGCGGCCTCAGGGGTGCGGTCACCCTGCTCACCCAAGCGCTTGTGCAACCAGTTCACATCCATCTTCAGCGCCACCAGCAGGCTGCCCAACTCATCATGCACCTCGCGGGCGATGCGGGTGCGTTCGTCTTCACGCACCTGCTCGGAGTAGGCCGACAGCTCGCGCAATTGCACCAGCGCCTGCGACAGCTCTTGCGTGCGCGCCGCCACGCGGCGCTCCAGCTCGTCATTGGCGCGGGCCAACTCGTCATGCGCCCGTTGCAGCTCGTCGGCAGCGCGCTTGCGGCTGGTGATGTCCAGAAAGGCAATGACGGCGCCATGCACCTGCTCACCCTCCAAGATGGGGTGGCTCGAATATTCCACCGCAAACGATGAGCCATCGCGCCGCCAGAAGACTTCGGTATCCACCCGGCAAGGCAGGCCATTGCGAAAGGCGTTGAAGATGGGGCAATCGCTGTCGGCATAGTGGCTGCCGTCGGGATGGGAGTGGTGGGTCAGAGCGTGCATGTTGCGCCCCATCACCTCGTCTGCAGCAAAGCCCAGCATCTGCGCCCCGGCCCGGTTGATAAACACACAGTTGCCCGCCAGGTCAATGCCGAACACGCCTTCTCCCGTGGAATCGAGCAGCAGCCCGAGCCGGTTCTGCCACAGGGCACTGGCGCCAGCCGGGAGATTGAGCACGTGGGTGGTCGTCATGCAACTCAAGCAAGCAATGGCCGTGCCCACCGCGCTTGCAGCGCTGCACATCAGACGCACATCAGACGCACATGCGAACCCAGCACAATAGCCCCATGCAAACTGTTCCCAACCCGGCGGCGGATGCAGCTGATGCTGCCAAAGCGCCCAAGAATCCTTCGGTATGGCGTGCGCCCAGCCTGTCCACCCGGTGCTGGCCCGTGTTCATGCGCAACCTGCTGGTCTGGCGCAAGCTGGCCATTCCCAGCCTGGTGGGCAACATTGCCGAGCCGCTGATGTGGCTGGTGGCCTTTGGCTACGGCATGGGGGCGCTGGTGGGCCAGGTGACCGTCGCCACCGCCAGTGGCGACACCAAGGTGCCCTACATCCTGTTCCTTGCCAGCGGCTCCATCTGCATGAGCGCGATGAACGCTGCGAGCTTTGAAGCGCTTTATTCCGCGTTTTCGCGCATGCATGTGCAAAAGACCTGGGACGGCATCATGAACGCGCCTGTCAACCTGGATGACGTCGTACTGGCAGAAATGCTGTGGGCCGCTTTCAAGGCGGTGTACACCGTCACCGCCATCCTGTGTGTGATGCTGGCGCTGGGCATCAGCCACAGCCCCAAACTGCTGCTGGCCTGGCCGGTGCTGGTGTTCGTGGGCATCATGTTTTCCAGCATTGCGCTCATCTTTAACGCGCTGGCCAAGGGGTACGACTTTTTCACGTACTACTTCACGCTGGTGCTCACGCCCATGATGTTTTTGTCCGGGGTGTTCTTTCCGCGCGACCAGTTGCCCGCCGTGGTGCGCGCCATTTCTGACTGGCTGCCGCTGACCAATGCGGTAGAACTGGTGCGCCCGCTGTTCATGGACCAGTGGCCGGACCAGCCGTGGCGCCACGGGCTGGTGTTGGTGGTCACGACCGTCGCGGCGTTCTGGTGCGCGCTGGCACTTACACGCAAGCGGTTCAAGGCCTGAGGCCTGAGACTTGAGGCTTTGACGGATTCTTCAGGCCACAGCACGCAGCAGGTCCACCGCCTTTTCCGCAATCATCACCGTGGGCGCATTGGTGTTGCCGCTCACGATGCGCGGCATGACGGATGCATCCACCACACGCAGACCTTCGACCCCGCGCACCCGCAGTTCGGCGTCCACCACGTCCATTGGCCCGGGGCCCATGCGGCAGGTCCCCACGGGGTGATAGATGGTGTCGGCGTACTGCCGAATGAACTGCTCGATCTCCGCGTTGGTCTGCGCACTTGCCGACGCAGCCAATTCTTTAGCACCAAACTTTGCCAGCGCAGGCTGCGCCAGGATCTCGCGCATGCGTTGAAAGCCGCGCACCATGCGCCGCATGTCGTCCGCATCGGCGAGGAATTGCGGATCGACCCGTGGCAAGGCCATGGGGTCGCTGTTGGCCAGTGACACCGTGCCGCGGCTCTTAGGCTGCAGCAGGCACACATGCGCTGAGTAGCCGTGGCCGAACACCGTTTTGCGCCCGTGGTCCACGAGCTTGCCGATCACGAAATGCAGCTGCAGGTCGGGTGCAAGTTCAGATGGATCACTCTTGATGAACCCTCCGGCCTCGGCAAAGTTGGTGGTCAACATGCCGGTGCGGTGCTTGCGCCATTCGAGCACTCCGCGCAATGTCTGCGCCATGCCCGATGCCGAAAGCCCGAACAGATCCTTGAGCGCCGGGGCGTCCATGACCTGCACGACATCCGGGTGGTCATGCAGGTGCTCCCCTACGCCAGGCAGGTCGTGCAGCACGGCAATACCGTGTTTTTGCAGCTGCGCACCCGCGCCCACGCCCGACAGCATCAGCAGTTGCGGCGAAAGCAACGCGCCTGCGCTCAGCAGCACCTCGCGGCTTGCCTTGACTTGCTGCAAGCTGCCGCCCTGGCGGAACTCCACACCCACCGCACGCTTGCCGTCGAACAGGATGCGTGTGGCGCGGGCGTCGGTCACCACCTGCAGATTGGGCCGCGCGAGGTGCGGCGTGAGGTAGCCCTTGGCTGCGCTGTGGCGCTCGCCGTTTTTGTGGGTGACCTGGTACAGGCCAACGCCTTCTTGTGTGGCGCCATTGAAGTCGGGGTTGTGCGGGTGCCCGGCCTGCACTCCTGCATCAGTGAAATATTGGCTGAAGCGATGGGGCGCGCCCAAGTCCGCCACATTGAACGGCCCCCCTTGGCCATGCCAGTCATCGGTGCCGCGCTCGTTGTTTTCGGCGCGCAAAAAGTAGGGTTTCACATCGTCCCAACCCCAGCCCGGGTTGCCTTGTGCGGCCCAGTGGTCGTAGTCCGCATGCTGACCACGCACATAGACCATGGCGTTGATCGAGCTGGAGCCACCGAGCACCTTGCCGCGCGGCTGGTAGCCCTGGCGGTTGTTGAGGGCTGCCTGGGGCGTGGTGTTGAAGCCCCAGCCGTTGAGTTCGAACTTGGCCATCACGGCCAGCCCCGCAGGACAGTGGATCAGCACACTTTTGTCGGCAGGACCCGCCTCCAGGAGGCAGACACGCACGGCGGGGTCCTCGGTCAGTCGGCCTGCAAGTACTGAGCCCGCCGATCCGCCGCCAATCACGATGTAGTCGAACATATGGTGTTGTCTCCAGCGCCCGTCTGGTATGCGGGCTGGCGCCACGATAACCGAACGGGCGTGCTTTTCGGCATACCATCTGGCCATCCGTTTCACTTTGAAGAAGGCTCTCTATATGACGATTCAGACCGTAGGCATCATCGGCGCGGGCACCATGGGCAACGGCATTGCGCAGGCTTGCGCGGTGTCGGGCATCAACGTGGTGATGGTGGACATCTCGGACGCGGCCGTGCAAAAAGGCCTGGCCACCGTGGCAGGCAGCCTGGACCGCCTGATCAAGAAGGAAAAAATCAGCGCTGCCGACAAGGATGCCGCCTTGTCCCGCATCAAGACGTCCACGAGCTACGACGACCTCAAGGCCGCGCAGCTGGTCATTGAGGCCGCCACCGAAAACTACGAACTCAAGCTCAAGATCCTGAAACAGGTGGACGCCGTGGTTGCGCCGGAAGTCATCGTGGCGTCCAACACCTCGTCGATCTCCATCACCAAGCTGGCCGCCGCCACCAGCCGCGCAGACCGCTTCATCGGCATGCACTTCTTCAACCCCGTGCCCATGATGGCGCTGGTGGAGATCATCCGCGGCCTGCAGACCTCTGACGCCACGCACGACGCCGTGAAGGCACTGGCCGAGGCGCTGGGCAAGAGCCCCATCACCGTGAAGAACGCCCCGGGCTTTGTGGTCAACCGCATCCTGGTGCCCATGATCAACGAAGCCTTCTTTGTGCTGGCCGAAGGCCTGGCCACGCCCGAGGACATCGACGCGGGCATGAAGTTGGGCTGCAACCAGCCGATTGGCCCGCTGGCGCTGGCCGACATGATTGGCCTGGATGTGTGCCTGGCCGTGATGGACGTGTACCTCACCGAGTTTGGCGACAGCAAATATCGCCCCTGCCCGCTGCTGAAAGAAATGGTGGCCGCTGGCCGTCTGGGCCGTAAAACAGGCCAGGGCGTCTACACCTACTGACCGTGCAGGGCACTGCGTTGTCCCCCTGGGGACGGCGCAGGCGGCGCGCCGGGTTTTCAATGGTGAAAACGAACAGGAGACCCGGCCATGTCAGAAACCACCGCAACCCCCACATCCAGCGCCATGCCCCCGCCCGAGGGATGCATTGACACCCTGGTGCTTGGTCACGTTCTGCTGATCGGCATCAACCGCCCGGCCAAGCGCAATGGCTGGACGCCGCCCATGTTCCGCCAGCTGGCCGAGGCCTACACCCGCCTTGACGACGACCCAGCCCTGCGCGTGGGCGTGCTGCATGCCATGGGCGACCATTTCACGGCGGGGCTGGACCTGCCCGCTGTCAGCGCCTACATGCAGCGCGGCGAAAAGGCCATCCCTGAAGGACTGGTGGAGCCGCACGACTACGGCCTGCCCGGCTACCGGCGCCGCACCAAGCCGATGGTGGTTGCGGTCAAGGGCATCTGCTTTACCGTGGGCATTGAGCTGATGCTGGGTGCTGACATCGTGGTGGCTGCCGACAACTGCCGCTTTTCCCAGATGGAAGTGCAGCGCGGCATCATGGCCACGGGCGGCGCCACGCTGCGTATGGCCGAACGCGCGGGTACGGGCAACGCACTGCTGCATCTGCTGACCGCCGACGAGTTCGGCAGCGCCGAGGCGTATCGCCTGAACTTTGTGCAAAAGGTGGTGCCTGCGGGGCAGGAGCTGGACGAAGCCCTGGCCATTGCCCAGCGCATCGCCGCCCAGGCACCGCGCGCCGTGGTGGCCACGCGGCTCAATGTGCTCAAGGCCATCGAGCAAGGGCAGGCAGCGGCGGTGGCGGATTTCATCCCGGTGCAGAAACAGCTGGCCAACAGCGAGGACGCAGCCGAGGGCCTGCGCGCATTTGTCGAACGGCGGCCCGCGCAGTTCAGCGGGCGGTGATGGCGCAGCTGCTGATGGACAGATGGACAGATGGACCCCATTTTTTAGGTCAAATTGGCCCCTAGCGCTATTCCATAAGCGCTGATAGCTTCACTATTTATAGCAAACGCATTCAGGGCACATCCGGACTGCGCAAATGCCGCCTTCCTTCGCCTGCGTGGACATAGCCTGCAGATAACACCGACTGCGCAATGCCGTCCACACCCTGAGCCAATCCCATGCGTCAACAAGGTTTTTCACAATTCAATTGCACACAATTGAATTAATCGCCACAATCCACCCCATGCCCCGCCACAGCACTCCCCACACCCCCAGCCCTGCGGTCCTGCAGCTGGACAACCAGGTCTGCTTTGCGCTGTATTCCGCCTCGCTGGCCATGACCAAGCTCTACAAGCCGCTGCTGGATGCCATCGGCCTGACCTACCCCCAGTACCTCGTGATGCTGGTGCTGTGGGAGCGCGACGGCCTGACGGTGTCTGAGCTGGGCGAGCGCCTTTTCCTCGACTCCGGCACGCTCACGCCGCTGCTCAAGCGCCTGGAGGCGCAGGGCCACATTGCCCGGCTGCGTGATGTAGAGGACGAGCGCCGCGTGCGCATCACCCTGACCGCCGAGGGCCGCGCGCTGCGTGACCGTGCCGAGGTGATTCCGCAATGCGTGCTGCAAAGCAGCCAGTGCTCGGTGGCCGAGCTCACGGCCCTGACCACCGAGCTCAAACAACTGCGGGACAAGCTCAGCCAGCGCTGACCCTGTCCCGCCACCACCGCTCACCCTCACCGATTCCCTTCACCGCCCGCTGTGGGCAACAACCTCCAAGGAAGACACCATGACCACACTCGAAAAAGTCCTGTACACCGCCAAGGCCCACGTCACCGGTGGCCGCGATGGCGCCGCCAAGACCGATGACGGCCGCCTGGACGTCAAGCTGTCCTCGCCCGGCACGTCCGGCACCGGCACCAATCCCGAGCAGCTGTTTGCCTCCGGCTACGCAGCCTGCTTCATCGGCGCGATGAAGGCCGTGGGCGGCAAGATCGGCATCCCTGTCCCACAAGACGTCTCCATCGACGCCGAAGTGGACCTGGGCCCCATCCCGAACGCCTATGGCGTCGCTGCCCGCCTGGCCATCAGCCTGCCCGGCCTGGATAAGGAAACCGCCCAGAAGCTGGTAGACGCAGCCCACCAGGTCTGCCCCTACTCCAACGCCACGCGCGGCAACATCGACGTGACCATCACGCTGGTGTAAACACGTCGGCAGGGCGTTTTCCCTGTCACCAAAGCGGCCCGCCTGTGTTGAACCGGCGGGCCGTTTCGTTTAGCGTGGCGGCATGAGTACCACCACCCTCCTCGTGCGCCAGGACCAGTTGGCCACCACCCGCCTGTCAACCACCGAAGACACCGCCCTTGCCGACGGCCAGGTGCGCGTGCGGGTCGAGCAGTTTGCGCTGACCGCCAACAACATCACTTACGCTGCCCTGGGCGACATGCTGAACTACTGGCAGTTCTTCCCGACTAACGAGCCCGGCTGGGGCATCGTGCCGGTGTGGGGTTTTGGCTCGGTGCTGCAGTCCACCCACCCGGCCATCGCCGTGGGCGAGCGGCTGTATGGCTACTGGCCCATGGCCAGCCACGCCGTGCTGTCGCCCCAGCGCGCCACGCCCCAAGGCTTCAGCGACGGGGCGCCCCACCGCGCAGGCCTGCACGCTGTGTACAACCACTATCTGCGCACCAGCGCCGACGGGCTGTACCGCGCCGACAACGAGGACGTGCAGGCGCTGCTGCGGCCGCTGTTCATCACCTCGTGGCTCATTGACGACTTTCTGGCAGATCAGCAGTTTTTTGGCGCCAAGCGCATGCTGCTGTCCAGCGCATCAAGCAAAACGGCCTACGGCACCGCGTTCCAGCTGGCGCAGCGGGACGACATTGAAGTCATCGGCCTCACGTCCTCCGGCAACGTGGATTTCTGCGAAAGCCTGGGCTGCTACGACCGGGTGGTCAGCTACGACGCGCTGGACCAGATCGACGGCGCCACGCCCAGCGTGTACATCGACTTTGCGGGCAGCGTGGGCCTGCGCCAGCGTGTCCACGCCCACTTCACGGGTTTGGCCTACAGCTGCTCGGTGGGCGCCAGCCACGTGCAGGACCTGGGCGGCGCAGGCCAGCTGCCCGGCCCGCGCCCTGTGATGTTTTTTGCGCCAGCGCAGGTCAAGAAGCGGCATGCGGACTGGGGCGCACAGGGCCTGAACGACCGGCTGCTGGCGGCCTGGACCCAGTTCAGCGACGCCGTGGCGGCACCACCCCAGCCTTGGCTGGTAGTGCAGCACCACGCGGGGCCAGAGGCCACGCAGGCGCTGTTTGCCGCCGTGTTGGCCGGTCACAGCGACCCGCGCGCCGGGCACATCGCCACGATGCAGGCGGGCTGACGCCAACGGGCCGGGCTGCGCGGAAAGGCTGGCAGCGACAATGGGGCATGACCGCACTGCCCCCCGACGACGCCGACCACAACTACAACATCGCCGCCCCCGCCAGCGCCGAAAGCGCCAACAGCGCCAACGACCAGCATCCCTACGCCCGCCTCACCCCCGACCATGTGCTGGACGCGCTGGCCAGCGTGGGGCTCTACGGCGACGGGCGCTTGATGGCCCTGTCGTCGTACGAAAACCGGGTGTACCAGGTCACGCTGGAAGACGGCGAGCGTGTGGTGGCCAAGTTCTACCGCCCGGGCCGCTGGACTGATGCACAGATCCTGGAAGAACACACTTTTGCCGCAGAACTGATGGCCGCTGAAGTGCCCGCCGTGGGCCCGCAGGTGCTGAATGGCAGCACGTTGCACCAGCACGACGGTTTTGCGTTTTCGGTCAGCCCCTGGCGCGGTGGCCGCCAGCCTGAGCTCGATGATTTTGAGGTGCTCGAATGGATCGGCCGCTTTCTGGCACGCATCCACACCGTGGGCGCCGCTGAGCCTTTTGTGCATCGCCCCCTGCTAGACCTGCAAACCTTTGGCACGGCATCGCGCGACTGGCTTTTGGCGCAGGACATCATTCCGCTCGACATGCAAGCCACCTGGAAGGTGCAATGCGACAAAGCTCTTGATTTGATAGCTACTAGCGCTTATCCATCAAGCGCCAGAGGCCAATTTGGCTTAAATAATGCCACCGCCATCCGTTTGCACGGCGACTGCCACCCCGGCAACATCCTGTGGACCCCGCTGGACGAATGGGGCCGTGGCGGCCCGCACTTTGTAGACCTGGACGACGCGCGCATGGGCCCGGCCGTGCAGGACCTGTGGATGCTGCTGTCGGGCGACCGGCGCCAGCGCACCCACCAGCTCAGTGCGCTGGTAGACGGCTACGAGCAGTTCCGCAGTTTTGATCGCCGTGAACTGGCGCTCATCGAACCGCTGCGCACCCTGCGCCTCATTCACTACAGTGCCTGGCTCGCGCGCCGCTGGCAAGACCCGATCTTCCCAGTCAACTTTCCGTGGTTTGGCACCAGCGACTACTGGCGCGGGCAAGTGGACATGTTGATCGAGCAGATCGAGGCCATGCAAGAAGAACCGCTGAGCGTTTGAGCATGTTTGATCTCGTTTGGGCACACCAAGGCGAACTTCTATATAATCAGCGATTCGATAAAGCCAAGTTTTCATAATGGCGCGCTATTTAGACCCTTTCAGGTCCGCGCTCCGCCGTTGATCATGTGGCCCTTGTGCCACTGGGCCAGACATTACCGACGTCTGGCCACCCAGGATCCACTCCACGCTCTTGTGGATCCTGTCGGTGCTCTCCTGCTGCTCCAAGCCTCCGCGCGAGGTTTGCGCCCAGGATCGAATCACCCGGACAGCGCCCAGGCTGCCCATTTTGCTATCCCCTTTTGACGACGCCGCAGCACTGCCAGCGGCCTGCTTTTCCATGACTTTGACCGAACCCAACACCATTGTTGGCAAATACCTGATCTCGCCCCTGACCCGCATGCTCGACGACGGCCAGTACGCCGCCTCGGTGTCCATCCGCTCGGGCTCTGGCCGCGGCACCCACGACCGCGTGATGCGTTTTGTGCCGGTGTTTGCAGACCACGCCACGGCCGCCCACTACGCTACCCGCGAAGGCATGCGGTGGGTGCAACACCGCCACGCCGCCTGAACGTCTTGCCCCAGGCTCTTGGTAGCCTGGGTAGAGCACATTGCAAACCATTGTCAACCCACACGCACAGCCAACTGATGTCGGGCAATATCAAAGCACTCCCCATTGGGGGGAGTTTTCTTTGAATATTTAGGGGAGGTCAATGCCTCCCGCCCCACCCCCATGCGCATTGCAGTTCTTGACGATGACCCGATCCTGCAGGAGCTGATCAAAGGGACGCTGGAGCGCCATCACCACGTGTGCCACACCTACGACAACGGCACCAGCCTGCTCAAGGATGTGAGGCACGAAACCTTCGACCTGCTGATCGTGGACTGGCATTTGCCCGACATGGAAGGCACCGAAGTCGTGCAGACCGTGCGCCAGATGGGCGGCCCGCAACTCCCCATCTTGTTCATCACCCGCCGCCAGGACGAACGCGATGTTGTCCACGCGTTGGCTTGCGGTGCCGATGACTTCATGACCAAGCCGCTGCGCATGGGCGAGCTGGTGGCACGCACCACTGCACTGATGCGCCGCGCGTTCCCGGAGGCCATGGGCCTGCGGCTGGTGTTCGGCCCTTACACCTTTGATGCAGAGAAACGAACACTCGCAGTACACGGCCAAACGGTCGAACTCAAGAACCGCGAATACGAACTAGCGCTCTTCATGTTCCGCAACCCCGGCCGGCTGTTGTCGCGCGCGCACCTGCGCGAAGTGGTGTGGGGCGACACCAACGAGGCCCCGTCGCGGTCGCTCGACACCCATGTCTCGCGCCTGCGCTCCAAGCTCGAACTGAACGAGGTCAACGGGTACACCATCACCGCGATCTACGGAATGGGGTACAGGCTTGATCCTGTTGGCACAGAGATCAGAAACCTCAACCACTCACCGGAAGAAACCGCTTCCTGAGGGCTTCAGGGCGGGGATGACGCTGGCGGTAACGACTCGCGCCAACCCCGCACCAGCACGTCGTTCACAAAGCGCCGATCCATCCACAGCCACAGCAGGATTGGCACCAGCGTCGGCAACACCAGCGACCCGACCTGGTAGCCGTACACGATCAACTCCATCTGCCATTGCGAAATGCGCAACAACCGAATGTTGAGTTGCGCAGCCAGCATCATCTGCATCAAAGAAAACATCGTCAGGCTAAAGGCCTGAAACGGCAGCAGCAGCGCATAACCCGCAAGCGCGCGCCCCACTCTGCCCTTGCCACGGGCCGCGAGCAATAGTGCCAAGAAGATGGGCAGTCCGTAGGCGTAACGGGCTGGGCTGGCCTCGATGGTGATCTCTCCGAGACGCCCTGCGGCCTCGGCCACCGGCACGGAGATAGCGGTATCCACCTCCATGGCGCCTGGAGAAAGATGCACATCGCGCACCCACATCGGCGCAGTTTGCTCCAGCGCAATATGCGCCAACATGCCTACCGGATACGAGGTCCAGGCGGACACCTTGGTCCACGCCAAAGTGAGAACAATCATCCAGGCAAAAGCAGACAGGACAAAAATCGTGATGGCAGAAGGGCGGCGCATGGCGGGCATCCAGGAGGTCAGCGCGCCAAGGGCGGGGAGAGATCAAGGGAAGTGCTGACCAAGCCCTCCGCCGGGCGTAGCACCGGCGGTGTTGGTGGCACAGGCGCTGGCGGGGGAGCGGCTGGAGGCGGGGCCGGTGGTTCATCCGACGGCGGCAACGCCTGCGACTTGGCCCCCGCGCGCACCCACAACAGCCAGACGACAAGAACATCCAGCATGATGAGCGCCTGCCACAGGTACTCGTGGGCAAAGTTGAATACCGCGGTGTTCCACTGTCCCAGATAAAAAAGACTGATCACCCGCACCACGTTCAAGCCCTGCACGGCAACAAACCCAAGGGCCAGGCCGATCATCTTGTGCCGCCAGGACGATGGAAACGCCAGCACCGCAGCAAACAAGACGATGCAAGCCTCGATGCCATTGCAGCCGGGCTCTATCGACACGCCGAACCCGGTCACCGTGTTCCACAGCACCTTGCCCGCAGAGGCCGCCGTTGAATCGAAAAGCGTAACCAGTGCCACGCAAATGCGGGCCAGCAATGCAGTCCAAGGCAGTACCAGATGCTGCTGCACCACTCCCAGCATGTTGATGCCGAACAGCGTGAGCTGAAGAACCACAAAGGTCAAAAAGAATCGCAGCATGGGAAGGTCTGGTGAAACGGTCAATTGCCTCACCTGCTTGCGTACGCAAAAGGCAGGCAACAAGGGGCAAAGGATGCATTATCGACAAACAAAAGGCCAGCACGCCCTACAACGTGCCAGCCCTTTTCTGCAATGGCCAGCGGCAAGCCTCCCCGTCGGAGGCGCGCCCGCACACCGCACCTATCGGCGCCGTGTCACCACCGAATGCCGCCAAGCCATCAGCCCCAGCAATACCGACATGATGATGAGCCCCCACTCGGACAGTGTTGGAATGCTGCTCACTCCGCCAGGTGGGTTGGACACCGTGGTCGTAGCGTCGTCCGTGTTGTTGGCGGGATTGGTGTCGCCCGGAGCATCCAGAGAGGCCGAGTTCACCAACGGACGTGCACCGGTATACGGTGAGGACAGGGTGGTACCGATCGTGAACGTACGCGATGCGCCCACAGCAAGCGAGCCTATGGCGCAACGCACTGTACCGGCAGTGTTCACACAACCCGCAGCGGACGCAAAGTTCACACCGGCAGGCAGAACATCAACCACCTGCGCACCATCGCTCACCAAAGGGCCGTTGTTGGTGACAACCAAGGTGTAGTCCAGCGTCGCACCGGGCGCAAGGGGGCCTGCAGGGGCCGACTTCGTCAACGCCAGGTCGGTCGCCACCGTAAATCTGCGTGCAGTCGTGTCATGCGTTACCGCGTTATTGGCCAGGGTGGTCTCGGTTTCATCCACGGTCACGCTGGCCCGGTTGAAGGCGGTACCGCTGGTGGCTCCGACCAAGGTCAACGTCTCGGCGTTCATCACATAGGTCACGGTGGCGGTCTGGCCGCTGCTGAGCCCAGGGAACACGCAACGCAATGTGCCGCTGGTAGCGCCGACGGCCGGTTGGGTACAGACGCCGCCGGCGTTGACCGTCAGCGCTCCTTGGTAGCTGAAGGTGGCTGTGGGAGACGATCCTGGCGCCGGGAAGATATCCGTCATCACCACATTCGTGCCATACGACGGGCCGCTGTTGTTGATGGTGATGGTGTACGTGGTGGGCTGACCCAGGTCCACCGGATCCGAGCTGTCCACCTTGTTCACCAGAATATCCAGCTGGGCGGCTGTAACAGGTGTGGTGGTGGTGGCGGAGTTGTTGGTGAGGTCCGACTCTACCGTTGCCGTCGTGGCCGCGATGCTGTTGACCACAGTGCTACCCGCCGCCGTGCCCAACGGGCGCATGCGGTAATTGACGGTCTGCTGTACGGTACTCGCAACGCTTGACCAGGTGCAGGTCAGAGTGCCGCCCACTGTCCCGGCTACGATGGGCGTACATGTTCCACCGCCGCTCACAGAAACCAGGTCGATGAACGCCGCGTTGGCAGGCAAGGTGTCTACCATCTGCACCGTCTGCGCAGTCGATGGTCCCGCATTGCGAATCGTGGCTACGAAGGTGATCGGCGCACCGGCCTGCACGGTCGCTGGAGTGGCCGTCTTGGCAGCTGTCACATCCACAATGGCATTGACCTGGGTGGTCACGCTGCCGCTGTTGTTGCTCTGATCAGGGTCACCAATATCGGTGGAGCGCACCGACGCGGTGTTGGTGCGCGGACCCGTCGTGGCAATGCTGGGCCGAACCACTAAGGTTACGGTGGCTTGGGCTCCTGACGTCAACATCCCCAAGTTACAACTCAAGTTCTGGCTCACTCCATTGGTCACAGCGTTGGGCGTACAAGTGCCTTGTGAAGACGCAGCGGACTGGAATCCACCAACACTCACCAAACTCGCCAGCGTATCGGATACGACCACGTTCGTAGCGGTGGCCGGGCCAAGGTTTTCCACCGTGATCACGTAGGTCAGGTTTTCGCCTGCCACCACGGGGTTGGGTGCCGCCGTCTTGGACACCACGCGCAGATCAGCCTGGGTGGCCGATGCGGTCACCGTCACACCGGCGCAGTCGTTACGACCGTTCCCGTCCACACGCCCGCCGCCGCCCAGCGCCACGCAGGCGTTGTTGGTGACCGAACTCGCTCCAGTGACTACGGCAGACACCTGCACAACAGGCGCATTCGTGTTGACCGACAACCCGTCAGCACGGTTGCAACTCCACGCTCCGGGGCCCACCAGGGGCAGTGCTCCACAGGTCCATCCCGTCGCGCTGACCACGCTGTTCAAAGTTACCCCTGCAGGCACCTGGTCGGTCACAGTGATGGTCTGTCCAAGAGGCACCGCAAGAGGGCCCGTGTTGCGTGCCGTTAGCGAGTAATTGAATGCCTGGTTGGGCACAACAGGGTTCAAGCTGGCGGCCTTGGTGATCTGCATGTCCGACTCATTGCTGGATGTCACGTTCACTGACGACGTGTTGTTGCCCAATGCTGGATCTGCAAGTGCGGTACTGATGCCGGCGGTGTTGCCCAACACTCCCGTCGCGGTTGCCGTTGCCGTCACGGTAATGACCGGCATGTTGCTAAAGTTGACGCCGGTGTATTCAGTACGGACGCAGGTGATGGTGGCGTCACAGGCCCAACCTGTGCCAGCCGCCGAAACCAGTGTCAGACCGGCGCCGAGGGTATCCGTAACCGTGACTGGCTGGCCGACAAGCGACTGCCCCCCGTTGAGGCGCGGTGTGAGGGTGTACACCACGTTGTCGCCTTGGGCTACGTTCGCACTGACTCGCGTTTTGGTGATACTCACATCGGCACCGTCGGCCGACGTCACGTTCGCCGTCACCGTGTTGTTGCTCAGATCACCATCGGGCATGGCCGATGTGTCGGGCTTGATGCCGGCAATCGCAAACGCGGCCGTCACGGTGCCGTTCACATTCAATACTGCCGGAACTGTCAGCACCGACGTAGTCGATCCATTGGTCAGCGTTCCCGTGCGCGTGCAGTTGACCG
Source organism: Acidovorax sp. (assembly GCA_030692685.1). GTDB lineage: Bacteria > Pseudomonadota > Gammaproteobacteria > Burkholderiales > Burkholderiaceae_C > Acidovorax. Next base: position 25,374 of record JAUXZO010000033.1, read on the forward strand.
TGCCGCTGCTCAATGGGTAAGCACCCGAAGCAGAACATGTCCAGCCCGTGCCGGTGGGGGTCGCGGTGATCGACGCCCCAATCGGCACAGTGAAGGAGATACGCTGGCTGCCATCGGCCGCATCCGGGCCATTGTTGCTTGCCTGAAGCGCGTAGCTGTACGCCTGACCCGCCGTCACATTGGAAAGCGACGGGGTGGCGGCCAGGGCCAGGTCAGCACCCTGGGTGGCCGTGGCGTCCTGAATGCTGTTGACGTTGTTGCTGGTGTTCGGATCCGTCGTGGCACTGCCTGCAGTGGCTGTGTTCGTCCATACCCCCGCCGACGGCAGACGCACACGAATGGTCACCGTCTGGTTCGCGTTAAAGGGGATGTCTCCCAACGTGCAGTTGATCGTTCCGCCTGCCGGGGGGTTGCACGTCCCGGCGGTAGTATTCACATCAACGAAGGTGGAGCCCACTGGAAGCGTGTCTGCCAGAGTAACGCCCACCGCACCATTGGGCCCGCTGTTATCTACACGCAGTGTGTACGTGAAGATGCCGCCCGCAGGGCCGGGGTCGGGCGTGCCGGAGTGGCTGATCCCGAGGTCGGCCGACTGCGCAAACGCAGCCCCGGCAAAGAGCCCTCCCGCCATCAGCAGCCAGCGAAATCCCCGAGCCACGGTTGCTCGTTTGGCAAGGATGCCCGCTTCGCCTGCCGAGTTATACAACCCGGAGGGACTCGCATCACTGTGAGATCGCTGTACGTGCCGCCTTGTGGGAAGCCCGCGCGAAAGCCATCGCGCTAAATGGTCAAACATAGATTCTCCTGATGTGAACTGCTGGAAAATTTCAGCCACGCCGCAACCTCGCCAAGCACCTTTCTGGGGGTGGAAATTGGTTTGGTACGAGGGAGTACGAAGACGCGCCCTGACCGCGGCGGATGAAAGCAGGTCTCGAATCTATCGGCGTAAAACTGCGCTGCCCGCGGGGCAACAATCGTTAACTTTCGGCGCGCATCTGGCGTGTTGTTTGCGCCACGTGCCCACCTAAACTCCGGTGCATGTCAATGCGGCAATCACACGCAGTCCGCCAGTTCGCCGCATGCAACTCCTGCGCTGCCGAGCGGGACATCTACGTGCTACGCCCGCGCATCGCACCATGATTTCCGAGCGCCTTTTTCACCACCGTCCGCTCGCCACCAAGATCGCCTTGCTGGTGGCTTTGATGGGTTTGATCTCTTTGGCGGTGATGGGCTACGCGCTGAACAGCATGCTCAGCGTGGATCACAACTACCGGTCACTCATTAAGTCCGAGATGCGCCTGGCGACCCGCCTCGGCGACGCAGCGGCAACGCTGAATGAAACCCGGCGTACCGTTCATACAGCGGTTTTTGATCCAGATGCCGGGCGTCGGCAAAGCGCGGGGCATCAAGTGCACACCATGCAACGCGCCGTCATGGCTCAGCTGGATGCAGTCCGGCAGATGCAGCCCGCTTCTGCTTCCGATATCGGTTTGCTGACCGCCAAGGCATCTGTGCTCTTTGAAGAGGCCATACAGGCAACCGACGCCGTTGCCACGCAGCCGGAGGGGCAAGCGCAGCGCATCGTGCGCGACCGTTTCGAGCCTGCGATTCAGGCGCTGAGTGACGATATAGGCCAACTCCGCCAGCGGTATCTGCACCGCTTCGAAGCCTCTGTCACATCGATCAATGCGGCCACAGACCGCACCCTTTGGACCACAACGCTGGCAGTGACGCTGGGGTTGGCGATGGTGATCGCGGTGTCCGCCTATGTAGCGGTGTCCCAGATTTCTCGCCTAGTGGCTCACCTCACGCGCATCATGGAGCGGCTGACCGCACGGGACTATGGCGAGGCCATCCCGGGTACGCAACGACGCGACGAAGTGGGCACCTTGGCCAGAGCGCTGCAGGTGTTCAAAGACAGCATGCAGCGGGCTGATCAGTTGGCGGCAGAGGTGGTGGCGAGCGCAGAGGCGCGACGACTTTCCGAACAACTGGTCGATTTGACGGGTGCGATTCCGGGCGCTGTGTTCCAGATGCGGTTGCGTACCGACGGCTGGTGCCAATTTCTATTTGTCAGCGACAAGGCCGCCCAGTTGCCTGGTGTGCCCGCCAAGGCTCTGCGACGGACCGAAGGCCCCATCGAAGAGGCCTATGGTGCCACCAATGCATTGCAGACCTGCGTACGGGAGGCATTCACGACCAGCATGCACACCCTCTGCCCTGTGGACTTTGATGTGCAAGTGGACGACGGTACTGACGGCCCGCGTTGGCTCCGCACACTGGCCACTGCCCGCCCCTTGCCAGACGGCGGCGCGATGTTCAACGGAGTGTGGCTGGACGTGACCGAACGCAAACGCGAAGCCCACGCGTTGCGCGAAGCCAAGGACACCGCTGAGCAGGCCGCGCACGACCGGGCTCAATTTCTTGCCGTCATGAGCCACGAGATCCGCACACCGCTCAACGCGATTCTCGGTCTGTCGCAGCTGGCGCTCAAGGAGCCACTGAACGCTGCGCAGCAAGAGCGCGTGGAGCAAATGCTGCGCGCCACCAAGCATCTGCTGGACATGGTGAACGACATCCTGGATTTCTCGAAGATGGATGGTGGCCACCTGCAGCTGGAGAAGCGCGCATTTGCGCTGCAACACGTCCTGGCCGACGTGATGGACATGCTGGCGCCCAAGGCACTGAGCAAGGGCTTGGCGCTGCACATGCACATCGGCGACGACGTGCCGGACCACCTGATGGGGGACCCACAACGCATCGCGCAAATCCTGATCAACTACGTTCAGAACGCCATCAAGTTCACCCCGAAGGGCGAAGTTGTCATAGCGCTGCGGATCGATTCAGAGGATGCGCAAGGCCTTGTTCTGCACGGCGAGGTGAGGGACACGGGCATGGGTCTTACCCAATCCCAGATGACGCAACTGTTCCAGCCCTTTCACCAGTCCGATACCTCCATCACCCGCCGGTTTGGCGGCACCGGACTCGGCTTGGTCATTTCTCGCCAATTGGCCGAGCTGATGGAGGGCGCCGCGGGCGTGCACAGCGCGCCGGATGAGGGCAGCACCTTCTGGTTCACCGCCCGCGTGCAGCGCGCGCCCGAGCCGCTTGCCATGCCAGCCGACGCGCCCACGCCACCGCAGACGGCGCTGGTGCTGCCCGTCAGCCCGGTACAGCGTGTGCTGGTGGTGGACGACAACCCCCTGAACCTGCAGGTGGCGTGCGGACTGCTTGCGTACGCGGGCATCCCGGCAGACAGCGCCGCCGATGGGGCTCAGGCGATGGAGCAGCTGGCAAACACCCCGCCCGGCACCTACACCGCTGTGTTGATGGACATGCAGATGCCCGTGATGGATGGCCTGAGCGCCACCCGTGCCCTGCGAGCCCAGCCCCAGTGGCGCAATCTGCCCATCGTCGCCATGACCGCCAACGCCACCCACGCCGACATCGAAGCGGCGCATGCGGCGGGAGTGAACGCCTACCTGGCCAAGCCGCTGCTCGAAGACGTTCTGTGGCGGACGCTTGCGCCCTGGCTACAGCCCATCCACCGCATCCACCCCCTCCACCACATCGCAGCCAAAGCGCAACCGTCACCGTCATCGCAACCTCTGCCAAATGCTCCATTGCAGCGCGCACCGTTTGACGCGCGCATCCTTGAAGAACTCCTCGTTCTGTTCGACCCACCCAGTCTGCGCACTTTGCTGGCCCACTTCATCCGCAACTGTGAACGCCGCATGTCCGTGATCCAGTCGGCCGTCCACCGTGGGGATTGGGGCACCACGCACCGCGAGGCGCATGCGCTGGGCGGTTCGGTGGGAAGTTTTGGGCTGCTCAGGCTCAACGACGTGGCCCAGGCGCTCGAAGACGCGGCCCGGGCCCAGGAGCCCCAAGCCGTTGTCCAGCAGTACCAGGAGCTGACCGCCGCCGCACATGAAGGCCTGCTGCAACTGCGCGCCATGCAGGCCCTCCTCGGCGGACCACCCGCGCCCGGACAGCCACCGCGGTCTTGAGCAATGGGGTCGCCCTGGGCTATGCTGCAAGCACTTTATCCCCCAGCGAGTTGGTCAGCCCATGAAGGATTTGCTTCGTAACCTTTTTTCCATCCGCCAAAAGCGCAAGGCGGCGCCGGTGGGTCCTTTGCCCCAGGTGGGGACATTCATCATCCGCGGGCAGGTCAGGATGGCCGTCAATCAGCCCCTGCCCCGCGAGCTGTGGGACTGGCTGGTGCTCTCGGGCTGGCGCAACCTGCCCGTGAAAACCGACCGGCGCAAGGGACAGCTGGTGCCCCAAGGCGCGCTCAAAGAACTGATGGAAGCCGACCCGCTGGAACGCAACCGAGCGCACTCGCGCATCCTGGAGCAAGCCCGGGCGGAGGAATAGCCCCAGCCGGTCAATCCAGGTCAATCCAGGTTATTCCGGGTCCTCCCATCCAGGACTCCGCCAAAACACAAAACCCCGGTGGTGCCATGGCACCCCGGGGTTTCGCTTTTATTTTGATAGCTACCAGCGCTTGATGAATAAGCGCTAGAGGCCATTTTGACCAAAATTTAGACCAGCAGGGCGTTCACCCGCTTCACATAGGCGGCAGGGTCCTCGGGCAGGCCGCCTTCGGCCAGCAATGCCTGGTCGAACAAGATGTGCGCGAGGTCATGAAAATGCACGCTGCCGTCCAGCTTCTTGACCAGCGCGTGCTCGGCGTTCACCTCCAGCACGGGCTTGGTCTCAGGCGCTTGCTGACCAGCCTGCTTGAGCATGCGGGCCAGCTGGGTGCTCATGCCGTCGTCTTGCACCACCAGGCAGGCGGGTGAATCGACCAGGCGTGTGGTCACGCGCACGTCCTCGGCCTTGTCCTTGAGCGCTTCCTTCAGCTTGGCCAGCACGGGCTTGAAGGCTTCGGCGGCTTCTTCTGCGGCCTTTTTCTCCCCTTCGTCCTGCAGCGTGCCCAGGTCCACGGCGCCCTTGGCCACGCTTTGCAGCGGGGTGCCGTCAAACTCGTGCAGGTAATTCAGCGCCCACTCGTCCACGCGGTCGGTCATCAAGAGCACTTCGATGCCCTTCTTCTTGAAGACTTCGAGCTGCGGGCTGTTCTTGGCGGCAGCGAGGTTGTCGGCGGTGATGTAGTAAATCGCCTCTTGCCCTTCCTTCATGCGGGCCTTGTAGTCGGCAAAGCCGACGGTCGCGGTGTCGCTGGTCGTGCTGGCAAAGCGCAGCAGCTTTGCCAGGCGTTCGCGGTTGCCAAAGTCTTCGCCCAGGCCTTCTTTCAGCACGGCGCCAAACTCGGCGTAGAACTGGCTGTACTTGCCTTCCTTGGCCTTGTCGTCGGCATCGACCACGTCGGTGACTGCATCGTCGGCCGTCGCAGCAGCAGCAGCTTCGTGCTTGTCGTGTTTGGCCAGGTCTTCCAGCATGCTCAGCACGCGCTTGGTGGAGCCTTCGCGGATGGCGCGCACGTCGCGGCTTTCCTGCAGCAGCTCGCGGCTCACGTTCAGCGGCAGGTCGGCCGAGTCGATCACGCCCTTCACAAAACGCAGGTACGTGGGCATCAGCGCTTCGGCGTCGTCCATGATGAACACGCGCTTGACATACAGCTTCACTCCGGCTTTCTTGTCGCGGTTCCACAAGTCGAACGGTGCCTTGGCAGGGATGTACAGCAGTTGTGTGTACTCGGTGTTGCCTTCCACGCGGTTGTGGGCCCAGGTCAGCGGAGCTTCCTGGTCGTGGCTGATGGCCTTGTAGAAGTCGGCGTACTGCTCTTCGGTCACATCCTTCTTGGGGCGGCTCCACAGCGCGCTGGCCTTGTTGATGGTTTCCCACTCGCCGGTCTTGACCATGCCACCGGGCTGACGGCCACCATTTTCGTCGTCGGAGTTGATCAGCTCGCCGTCTTTCCATTCTTCCTTTTCCATCAGGATGGGCAGGCTGATGTGGTCGGAGTACTTGGCGATGACCTGCTTGAGCTTCCAGGCGTTGAGGTATTCCTCGGCATCGTCGCGCAGGTGCAGGATGATGCTGGTGCCGCGCGCGGGGCGGTTGATGGCCTCGACCTCAAAGTCGCCCGTGCCGCCGCTGGTCCAGCGCACGCCTTCTTCGGCCGGCAAGCCCGCGCGGCGCGATTCGACCGTGATCTTGTCAGCCACGATGAAGCCTGAGTAGAAACCCACGCCGAACTGGCCAATGAGCTGGGCGTCCTGCTTCTGGTCGCCACTGAGCTTGCCCATGAAGTCTTTGGTGCCACTTTTGGCAATGGTGCCCAGGTGGTCGATGGCCTCCTGCTCGCTCATGCCGATGCCGTTGTCGGTAATGGTCAGCGTCTTGGCGGCCTTGTCGAAAGCCACGCGCACTTCGAGGTTGGGGGCATCTTCAAACAGCGCGGAGTTGTTGAGGCCCTCAAAACGCAGCTTGTCGCAGGCGTCCGACGCGTTGGAGATCAGCTCGCGCAGGAAAATTTCCTGGTTGGAGTACAGCGAGTGGGTGACCAGGTGCAGCAGTTGGGCCACTTCGGCCTGGAACGACAGGGTTTGCTTGCTCATGGGAGGTTTCTCTCTCAGTCGAATGGGTCGATACAAAACAGGGGAAAAGGGCCCGGCACAAAAAATCACGCCTGCCGAACCAGCAGGCGTGATTTAGGGGCAACTCAGGGCTTTTCAAGGGCTGCCAGTGCCTGGCCGCCCTTGCGCTCAGCGGGTCAACCGTCGGCGTTGATGCGCTGGATCAGCGTTTTAAGCATGTCATCGGCCTTCTCGTTGGCCACCTGGCAGGTGCCCGCCGCGGCGTGGCCGCCACCGCCAAACTCCAGCATCAGGTTGCCCACGTGGGTGTTGCTGCTGCGGTCCAGAATGGACTTGCCGGTGGCAAACACCGTGTTCTGCTTTTGCAGGCCCCACATCACATGGATGGAAATATTGGCCTTGGGGAACAGCGCATAAATCATGAACCGGTTGGTGGCCCAGATGGTTTCTTCATCGCGCAGATCAAGCACCACCAGGTTACCGATGGAAATCGCACAGCTGAGTAATTGCTCTTTGGCTTTGGCAGCCTGCTCACGGTACAGGTTCACACGCTCCTGCACGTCCGGCAGCGCCAGAATCTGTTCAATGGTGTGGTCGCGGCAATACTGGATGAGGTCCATCATCAGCGCGTAGTTGCTGATGCGGAACTCGCGGAACCGGCCCAGCCCCGTGCGCGAGTCCATGAGGTAGTTCAGCAGCACCCAGCCTTGCGGATTGAGGATGTCATCGCGCGAGTACTGTGCCGAATCGGCCTGATCCACCGCGGCCATCATTTCGTCGGTAACGCGCGGGAAGGCCGCCTTGCCGCCGTAGTGGTTGTAGACCACACGCGCGGCAGACGGTGCGTGTGCTTCGATGATGTGGTTCTCATCCCGGCGGCCCGAGTTCCGGATGGTTTCCGACTCGTGGTGGTCAAACACCAGATGGGCGCCCGGCACATAGGGCAGGTTGGTGGTGATGTCGCGGCTGGTAATGGCCACCTTGCCGTCCTGCATGTCCTTGGGGTGGACAAAGGTGATCTCGTCAATGAGTTCCAGTTCGTTGAGCAGCACGGCACAGACCAAGCCGTCAAAGTCACTGCGGGTGACCAGGCGGTATTTCACATCGCTCACTAAATTCTCCTTATTTCGGTTCTCTGGGGCACATGGTAGCGGGGCTCCAGCCACCGGCAACGCCGTCGGCAAGGAAAAAGGCCCCGTCCGGGCGGCTTTTTAGGGCGATCGCAACCACTGTTCAACTTGCCGGGCCACCCCTTTGTCACCCAGCAACGCCAGGTGGCCCAGGCGGTAGAACACGGCTTGCCGCTGCTTGGGGAAACCCAGGGTTCGCTCTGCATCATCGTGGATGCCAAGAGCACTGTGCAATGGCACCAACCCATCCCCCACCAGGCGGTCGGCCGCCGGGCTGCGCCGGGGGGCGACGGCGGCAGCCACCGCGCTGCAGGCCACGCCCGGCGGCAAAGGCACGGGGGTGCGCTGGTCGGGGGTCTTGCGGAAGCGGTCACGCCCTACCCAGTCGGAGTCCAGCACGTGGCCGTAACGCAGGTCCGTAATGCCCGCACTGCGCAACTGCGCCAAGCGCGCAAACGGCCGTGAGTACGGCGTGCTGCCCAGCAGCGCATCGACCCAGTGCCCGGCCCGCTCCAGCGGCGCGCCATGATGGGGGGTGCCCAGGAAGACCAAGTGGCGCAGCAGGGGCAACCAGCGGCTGGGCGGCGCGCCGGGCGCGGCCGCTTGCTCACAGGCGCTGCGCGCCACCAGGCCGCCCATGCTGTGCGCCAGCACCGCCACCTCCGTGACCGGCACCGGCCATGCGGCCACCAGGGATTCCAGTTGGCTCGACAGCTCGGCACCGTTGGTAGAGGTGTGCAGGCCCGTGTTGTAGCGCAGGTAAACGGGGGTGTAGCCCAGCACCTGCGCCAGGTAGGCGCCATGGTCATGGCCATCGTGCAGCCATTGCAGGTCGTTCATGCACAGGCCATGCACCAGCACCAGCAGTTTGCCGGTGGCTGCACCGGATGCGGCCAAGGCAGGTACATCCAGCGGCAACCCTTGTTGGTAAACACCCATGCGGGTGCACAGCGGGTTGTTGTCGCGTGCCAGGCGGTCGCCCATCACGCCGTTCAGCGCGGCAATGACGGCTTCGCGCTCCCACTGCACCGCCGTACTGGGCGCGCTTTGATTAAAAAATGGCTCCAGTCGCGCTAAACCCGCTTGCAAGCCAGCATCCACGAGCTGCGTCACCCCGCGAATGCTCTGGTAAACCAGTCCGGTCAGCCCCCGGGTGCGACCCGATTCAGCCCCACCGGGCAGGCCCAAGGTGCCTAGCACCGACTGGTGCACCCCTTCCGCCACGCGGCTGATGCCTGTGGTGGCCTGCGTGGCCAGCCGGGCCACGCCGCGCAGGTCGGAGGCGCGCAGCTGGCGCAGCGGGTTGGGCTTGGCGGGCTTGGCGGGCTTAGGGGCCTTGGCAGCACCTGGACCTGGACCTGGACGCGGGGGATTGGGCATGCAAAAAGCTCCGGTCAAAAATGCAAGGCGATGCGTGCGCGGAGCCCGTCCATGCTCAAAACTGCTCGTGGGGCGACAGGTAGCGCCACTGCCCCACCGGCAGGTTGCCCAGCGTGATGCGGCCAATGCGGATGCGTTTGAGCCCCACCACTTTGAGGCCGACCTGCTCGCACATGCGGCGGATCTGGCGTTTTTTGCCTTCGGTCAGCACAAACCGCAGTTGCTCGGGGTTTTGCCAATCGACCTTGGCGGGCTTAAGCGGCTGGCCATCCAGGCTCAGGCCGTGGCGCAAGCGCTCCAGCAACTCGGGCGGAAACACCGCCTGCACATTGGTGCTGACAGGATCTCGCTCGTCGATTTCCTGAAGCGGCGCGGAGCGCTCATTCGGGTGGCGTGGCACCGCCTGACCAGGCGCCTGGTAGACCACACGCACCAGATACTCCTTGTCCATCTCGGAGTCCTCGCCAATGATCTGGCGCGCCACGCGGCCGTCCTGGGTCAGCACCAGCAAACCGACCGAATCGATGTCCAGACGCCCGCAGGGCGCCAAGCCCCGCAATTGCGGCGGCGAAAACCGATTCCGGCTGGGGTCGTCCCGCCAGTGGGTGCGCGGGTTGATCAGCGCCACGGCGGGCGTGTGGCCGTCTTCGGCCTGGCCGCTCACATAGCCCATGGGCTTGTGCAGCAAGATGGTGACGCGCTGCTCCTGGAAGCCCTGCGCCACCTTGTCCACGTCAATGCGGTCTGTGGGCAGCACTTGCATACCCATCTCGGCGACCTCGCCATTGACCTTGACCCAGCCCTGAGCGACCCAATCGTCCGCCTCGCGACGGGAGCACATGCCCAACTCGGCCATGCGCTTGTTCAAGCGGGACGAAACCACGCCGTCGACGGTGAACGAGGCGGGCGCTCGCACGGGCTCCTGGCGAGGGGGCGCCTGGCGAACGGGGGCCACAAACGGGCCCGCCGCTGTGCGGTAGTTGGGCGGTGCTGGCGCCCTCGCGGGGCGAGGCGGCGGTGCGGGCCGGGCGGGCGCCGCTTTGGCAGACAGCGTTGGGCGGCGGAGCACGGGGCGCTCTGTGGGCGCAGAGGTGGGTGATCCCGCTGCGCCAGACGCAGAGGGCAAAGAAGGGGCGGCGGGGCCGGCAGGCGGGCGGGAGCTGGAAGAAGACATTGCGCGTATTTTCGCCTGCGGGGCCGGGTGGGCCAAATTTCAAAACAAATCTGCGTTTTCACCACGGCATCCGAGGCCGGTGGGGAAACGGCCGAAGCTTACCCTTAGGGACCTGTCGGACCTGGAAATCGTCGGCCGCAAATTGGCCGCAGCGGTCCATTTTCACCGTCTTTTTGCCCCATAGCTGGGCTATGAAGCTGCAAATCAGGCAAAAACTGTCCTCGCTGGGGCCAATTTTCGCTGATCGACGCTCCAGGTCCGACACGCTCCTAGCGCGCCTGCCAGGCCAGAAAATCATCGACCGGCAACGGACGGGCCATGTGATAGCCCTGCGCCTCGTCACACGCCAGCGCACGCAGCCGCTCCAGGATGGCTGCTGTTTCCACCCCTTCGGCCACCACGGTCAGGCCCAGGTTGTGGGCCAGGTCGATGGTCGAGCGAACGATCATTGCGTCGTCCTCGCCCGCGTCCATGCCCATCACAAACGATTTGTCGATCTTGAGTTCATCCACCGGCAGGCGCTTGAGGTAGGCCAGCGATGAATACCCGGTGCCAAAGTCGTCGATCGACAGCTTGAAGCCCTGCTCGGACAGGCGGTTGAGCATGGCCTCGGCGCGTTGGGGATCGTCCATGATGGCGCTCTCCGTGATCTCCAGGCAGAACGCCGTGGCGGGCACCGCATGGCGCAACAGGATGATGGCCAATCGGTTGCTCAGGTCTGGGTCGAGCAGATCGCGGGTCGACAGGTTGACCGAAACCTTCAAGCGCATGTCCTGTGTGCGTGGGTCGGCCAGTAGCCGCGCCACTTCTTCAAACACCCACAGCGTCAGGTGGCGCACAAACCCGGTCTGCTCTGCAAACGGGATGAACTGCATGGGCGGCACCAGCCCGCGCTGCGGGTGTTGCCAGCGCACCAGGGCTTCGGCCGCCCTCCCCGGCTGGCCGCGCAGCGACACCTTGGGCTGCAAGAACAGGCGCAGCTCGTTGTGCTCCACCGCACGGCGCAGCTCGGTGAGCAGCGACAGGGTTTGCGCACTGGCCAGATCCAGCGAGGCGTCGTACTGCAGGGCTCCGCTGAGCTTGCGCTTGGCGGCATACATGGCGATTTCAGAGCGGCTGAGCAAGGTGTCGGCGTCCGGCGCATCGCCCGGCCAGCAGGCAAAGCCAATGGCGGCGCTCAAATCCACGGTCTGGTCTTCGAACGCAATTGGCTGCTCAAACGACTGGTTGATGCGCTGCGCAAGCGCATGCGCTGCCGTGGCATCGGCATGCTGCAACAGCAGGGCAAACTCGTTGCCCCCCAGGCGCGCAACCATGTCATCGGGCGATGCCATCTGCTGCGTCAGGCGCTCGGCCACGGCCTGCAGCAAGCGGTCGCCGAACGCGTAGCCCAGCACATCGTTCACGTGTTTGAAGCGGTCCAGGTCCAGGGTGAGCACGGCCAGGGCCTGCCCCGTTACCGCGCTGCCCGCCACCGCCTGCACTACGGCGTCCCGAAAACGCTCGCGGTTGGGCAGGCCCGTCAACCGGTCCCAGTAGGCCAGGCGGCGGATTTCGGTTTGCTGGGCGCCGATGTCCACACGCATGTGGTCGAACGAGCGCGCCAGATTGCCAATTTCGTCATTGCGGCCGGTGTGTTCCAGCGGCACGTCGTATTCCCCGCGCGACAAGCGCTGCGTGGCCACCAGAAGGGAACGCAGAGGCGTCGCCAGGCGCTGCGCCATCAAACCCGTGCCCACAGCAAACAAAAGCACACCCGCCACGGTGATGATGGCCAGCAGCACCTGCAACTGGCGGTACGGCGCCACCACTTCGTCCACCGAGCGCAGCAGCAACGCATGCACCTCGCCGCTGGCGCTGTCAAGGCGGCTGCTGCGCACCAGCAGCGTGCCTTCGGGGGTGCGCAACTCGCCCGATGCCACTCCCTGGTTCTTGAGCACGGCCAACATCTCGGAAGGCAAGGTGCTGACCGGAATCTGCACGGCGCCGCCAGCGCCAGTGACAACCAGGGCCACGTTGACGGACAACAACTGGCGCATTTCGTCGGCCAGCGCCTGGTTGATGGGAAACCCCATCAACACCCAGCCGATGACCACAGGCGCCCGCATGGGCACCATCACAAACTGGTAGGGCACGCCATCCATCACCGCCACCCGGCTGCCCTGGGGCTGCGCCGCCAGCGGGGGAACCACCTGCCGCAGGGTGTCGGGAAACTGATCCATGCTGTCGTCCCGCAGACTCACGGCGCGCAGGGCAAGGTCGGTATCAAGCAGCGCGGTCACCGCCGCGCCAATGCGGCTGCCGTGGTTTTCGAGCACGGACTGGATGGTTTCCTGGTCGCCCGAGTTCACGGCCGACCGAAAGCCGAAGTCTGCCGCCAGCAAGGCCGAGCCCTGGCGCAGTTTGTCGGCGTTTTGCTCCAGCAGGCGGCGCCACACGTTTTCGTCCAGGTCCAGCGCACGGGCGATCTGCGCGCGGGCGTTGCGGTCGATGGTGGCACGCACCACCGCAAACCCGGCGGCCTGCACGATGAGCAGCAGCAACAGCGAAAGCCCCACCAGCCGCAGGATGAGGCTGCGCCGCGCCCAGCGCAGCGTCAAGGCTGCAGCCCCGTCAAGCGCACCGACGCAGCAGCGACGCCCGTGGCAGGCACCGTGATCGGCAGCTCCAGCGCGGGCGCCCCCACGGGCAGCCGTGTGTGCCAGGTGCGCAGCGTGTAGGTGCCGGGTGGCACGTTGTCGATTTGCGCCCTGCCGAGGGGGGCTGTTGCGGTCGGGTTGGACGGGGTGCGAGCGTAATAAGGCGTGTCCACCACCAGAATCCAGCCCACCATCTGGTCATGGATATTGCAACCCAGGGAGACCACGCCCGCCCGATCAAACAGCACAGGATTGGCAGGCGTGCCGGTGTAGAGCTTGAGCTCGAACTTCTTGACCTGCGAAAACGAATACACGTGGTGGCGCACCGTGTCGCGGTTGGGAAACAGCACCTCGGTGCCTACCGGCACCACCAGAAGGCCGGGTAAAAACTGCCTTTTCTCCTGCGCCATCTCGGCGCCCGTCAGCGGCTTGACGAGCTTGCGCGCTTCGGCGGAATCCAGAAACACCACCGCGTCGGCCACCGGCTTGCCCGCGCCGTCCAGCACCTCGACCTGCACCGTGCCCGCATGCGCGGCAGCGCACAGGCCCAACAGCGCGCCCGCGCCCCACACCGCGGACCGCGCCCGCCCGGGGTGGGTGGCTTGCGGCAGGTGCACCGGCTGGTGCGGGTGCGGGTGTGGGCGACCTGGCTTCATCACGGTTCGATGGCCATGCCCAGCAGCGGCGCGCCCTCGCCGACCTTGCCCAGGGGCTTGGCGGCGCCGGTGGCCAGGTCCACCAGGTGCAGGCGGGTCTGGTTGTCGGTGGGGGTGCGCACCGCAATCAGGGCCGTATTGCCCACATCGGCAATGTCAAACGCCACATCGGTCAGGGGCCCCAGGCCCAGGGCGCCTACTGTGCGCAACTGGCCGGTGTTGGGCGACACCACCGGGGTGGCGCCTTCGCGCGAGCCTTGCATCACCAACACGCCCAAGGCGCGGTCGATAGCGTAGTTGGTGGTCAGCTTGCTGTCCTGGGTGTTGTAGGTGTAGGCAGCGCCTGCAATGTCTGGAGCGCGGCTTGCGTTGGAGTCGCTTGCGGCGTAGCGCAGTGCGGGGTCGGGCTGTACGCCGTCGACCGCGGCGTCGCCATCTACCGCGGCACCTGTGTCGGGGTGCAGGCGCAGGTTCTGCCCAGTGCTGGACACCACGCGGATGCGGTCTGCCGCCGGGTTGAAGTCAAAGCCGAACGCCGCGCCATTGAGCGCCAGCACCGCAGGCGCTGCGCCCACGGGTTTCAGCGCGCCCGTGGGGATGTCCAGTGTGTACAGCCGCCCGGATTGCGACAGCGCATACAACACGCCGCGCGCCACCCGAAAATCGATGCCCACCAGGCGCTCGCCTGCAGCCAGGCCGGTGACGGGGCGGCGCTCCAGGATGCGATCAGGCTGCCCGGCGTTGAACGTGATGAGCTCGTGCGAAGTCGTCACCGCCACCACCAGTTCGCGCAGGGGCACCCCAGGCGCCGGGGGCGCCGCGCAGCCTGCCAGCAACGACGAAACCAACAGCGCGCCCCCAACGGAACGTCGACCCAAGGGACGGAAAAAACGGTTCATACAAAGCCTCGCATCTGTAACGGGGTTATACCCGAGGGACTTTTGCCCCGCAGCCCCGGGGCTACCCCCTGGGTGCGCAAAATTCATCAAGTTTTATAGCTGCTAGCGCTTTATTCATAAGTGCTAGAGGCAATTTTCACTCAAATATCGATGCATTGGCCTGTTTCACTTTCGCGCGAAGTAACCACGCCCACAGCGCCCAATTTGTAACAAACGACCCATGCACTTTGGGCATGGCGCTATCCGCAAGCTTCATGACACATTTTGTAATTTTTGCCTACACTGCATTCGCGGCGGCCCCCAACTGCCCTCTGCCGCAGAGGCTGACCCAGGCACCGTTATTGCTTCGCCCTGTTCACGCCGCTCTGTTGTTCTGCGTTTTCTGCGTTTGATTGTTCTCCGAGCCCACAAGGATCCCCCATGCCGGCCGCTACTTCTCTGAAATCGTTGTCGATCTCCAGCCGCCTCGGCCTGGGGTTTGGCTGTGTGCTGGTGCTGCTGATGGCCGTGGCTGCGGTCGGTCAGCTGTCGGTGGGCAAGGTCAACGACCAAATGCAGCTCATCACCGGCGTGGGCGCCACCAAGGCCAAGCTGGTCAACGGCATGCTCGAGAGCGTGAGCGCCATCGGCATTCAAAGCCGCTCTGCCGCCATGCTCAACGACATCGACCCCAAGCAAGCGCGCGAGCAGATTGACGCCGTGGGCAAAACCCTCAAGCAATACGCCACGCAAGAAACCGCCCTGGCCGAGCTGCTGACGCCCGCCAACGCCACGCCTGCCGAAATCAAGCTGCTGGGCGACGTGCAGGCACTGGGTAAAAAAACCCGCCCCGAACTCGACACCGCCATCAAGGCCGCCGACGACGGCGACACGGTGAGCGCCACGCTGGCCCTGATGACCCGCGTAGCCCCCAGCGAAACCGCATGGCGCACCAAGCTGGTCGAACTCATCGACCTGCAAAACTCCCTGAATGCAGAAGCGACGGCAATGGCCGAACAAACGCAGAAGAGCGCCCGCTGGGTGGGCGGGCTGCTGGTACTGCTGGCCATCGGTCTGGGCGGCCTGATTGCCTGGCGCATCACCACCAGCATCACAGCGCCCATTGGCCGCGCGGTGGTGGTGGCCGAACGCATTGCCAATGGCGACCTCACGTCGCAGGTTGAAGTGCGCATCCACGACGAAACCGGCCGCCTGCTCGAAGCCATTGCGGCCATGCAAGAGCGCCTGCGCACCCTGGTGGGCGAGATCGGCCAGACGGCAGATTCGATTCTGGTGGCCAGCTCTGAAGTGGCCTCGGGCAACCTGGACCTGAGCCAGCGCACCGAACAGACCTCGCACAACCTGCAAAGCGCGGCCAACTCGCTGGTCGATTTGACCGGCACGGTGTCGCAAAGCGCAGACTCGGCACGGCAGGCCAACCAGCTGGCCTCCACCGCATCCGACGCCGCCACGCGCGGTGGAGAAGTGGTGTCGCAGGTGGTGCGCACCATGGACACCATCAGCGCCAGCTCGCGCAAGATCGCCGACATCATCAGCGTGATTGATGGCATTGCGTTTCAGACCAATATCCTCGCGCTGAACGCTGCGGTGGAAGCCGCCCGCGCGGGCGAGCAAGGCCGCGGATTTGCCGTGGTGGCGGGCGAAGTGCGCAGCCTGGCAGGCCGTTCGGCCCAGGCCGCGCGCGAGATCAAGGCGCTGATCGGCGCCAGCGTCGACCAGGTGCAAGAAGGAAGCACCTTGGTGAACCATGCAGGAAAGACCATTGAAGAGCTGGTGCTGTCGGTGCGCCGTGTGTCGGACATCATGGGAGAGATCACGGCCGCCACGCAGGAACAAAGCCAGCGCATCGGCCATGTCAGCCAGTCGGTGGGCGAACTGGAAGAGATGACCCAGCAAAACGCTGCGTTGGTAGAAGAAGGCGCCGCGGCGGCCGACAGCCTGAAGGACCAGGCCGGGCGTCTGACGCAGATGGTGGGCACCTTCCAGCTCACCCGCGACGGCAGCAACGAAACCAGCTGGGGCGTGTCAACACCGGCCCCTGCGCCAGTGCCCGCCCCCGCACTGCGTGCCAGCCCGCAGCCCACGCTCAAGCCGCGCAGCAAGCTACCGTCGCTGCCGCGTTGATTTGCTGATTTGCTGATTTGCTGATTTGCAGCTTGTGGGCGGCGCGAGAAGTCCCTCAACCGCACTTCAGCCGTCCTCCACCCACCCGCGATCCGCACGTCACCCGCCCTTGAGCTGAAAGATGCTGGAGCGCAGCGCGGCCAGGTCCAGCACGCGCAGGCCGCCGTATTCCACCCGGATCGCGCCCTGCGCTTCCAGCGCGGCCAGCGCCTCGTTCACGCGCTGGCGCGACAGCCCCACCAGGTAAGCCAGCTCCTGCTGCGTGATGCGCAGCACCTCGCCTACACCGGGGTACAACACGGGGTTGAACAGCGACGCAAGGCTGCG
The DNA here is from genome assembly GCA_030692685.1 of Acidovorax sp. GTDB lineage: Bacteria > Pseudomonadota > Gammaproteobacteria > Burkholderiales > Burkholderiaceae_C > Acidovorax. The sequence goes on from JAUXZO010000033.1 coordinate 42,212, forward strand.
CGCAACGCGCACGTCGGGGTTGTTCAGGCGGTCAATCTCGCGCGCGGCGATGAACTGGCCCAAGCGCTCGTTGAGCTGGTTCATCACAAAGCGGTTAAAGCCGATGGAGTGGTCCAGCAGCCAGTGAAAGCTGTCGATGGGCAACCCCGCCACCACACTTTTTCGCAGCGCCTGGATGTTGTAGCGATAGGGCTCGCGCTTGAGCGTGGTGCCCTCGCCAAACCAGCCGCCGGGCGGCAGGCCCGCATAGGTCATGGTCTGGCCCTGGGCGTCATCGCTGCTCATCTTGAGCAAGCCTTCCACCACCCCAAACCAGTAGGTCACCGGGCGCCCCACGCGACACACGTAGTCGCCCGCGTTGGCATCCCCCACCAGCAGCGACGCCACCGCACGCTCGCGCTCGGTGGGCAGCAGCAGCGGCAACCAGGGAATGCCGTCCAGCTCGTCGGCGGTGGGCGACCGGCGCCGCTGGTGCAAAGACAGGTCTTGAGAAATGCGTGGGTCCATGGCGGGCAAAAATGGCAGATAAAACGGCCCCTGCAGGTGCAGAGGATGCGGGAATACCACGACCCGAATTGTCGCCAGAAAGACAAAAAATTGCCAATCTCGCCGGGATGATGTCGCCTTTCCCCGGGGCCGCCTCCGGCCCGCCCGGGGCCAATTCCGAGGAGACACCCATGCACCCCACCACCCACACGTCCGCAGGCGGCTCACCGCGCGCGCCAGGCGCCTCCTCCCCAAGGCCCATCGCGCGGCGCCACTTGCTGGCTGCGGCCGTCAGCCTGCCATGGCTGGGCCACCTGGGCGGCGCCCGCGCGCAAGACAGTGTCATCAAGATTGCGCAGTCCACCGCCCTCACCGGCCCGCTGGGCGACCTGGGCTCTGCCATGCACCAGGGCGCCAAGGCCGCGTTTGCCAGCATCAATGCGCGCGGCGGCGTCAACGGCCGCACCATCGAACTGGTCACGCTGGACGACGCCTACGACGTGCCCAAAGCCCTGGCGAACGTCGAAAAGTTCATGGCCGAGCGCGACACCTTTGCGCTGTTCAACTGCATGGGCACGCCCATGATCGACGCCATGCTGCCCAAGGTGATCGAGAACGGGATTCCGTTTTTTGCACCGTTCACCGGCGCGCAGCTCAGCCGCATCCCCAGTGCCCGCAACGTGTTCAACATCCGCGCGAGCTACGCCGACGAGGCCGAAAAGCTGGTGCAGCACCTGTCCACCATCGGTATTCAGCGCATCGGCATCGTGTACCAGAACAATGCCTTCGGCAAAGAGATCTTCAACGCCGCCAAGCAATCCATGGACCGCCTCAAACTGCCGGGCGCCATTGCCGTGACGGTGGAGAACAACGCATCCGACGCGGGCAGCGCCGCGGCCAAACTGGCGGGCGGCAACCTGGAGGCCATCGTCATCGGCCTGGCAGGCAAACCCACGCTGGAGTTTGTGAAAGCATTCCGCGCCCTCCAACGGGGCGTGACGCTGTATGCGCTGTCGGTGATGGGCACGCCCGCCACCGTCAAGGCCCTGGGGCCAGACGCCACCGGCATGGCGATTTCGCAGGTGGTGCCGCTGCCGACCAACGTGGTGATGCCCGTGGTGCGCGAGTTTCAGTCGGCCTGGAAAACATCGGGCGCTACGGCGGAGCCGTCACACCTGGCGCTTGAGGGTTATATCAACGCCCGCGTGTTTGCCGAGGCGCTGCAGCGCGCAGGCCGCAACCCCACGCGGGCCGCGTTCATCGATGCGACCTGGAACCTCAAAAAGTGGGACTTGGGCGGCTTCGACATCAATGCCAGCACGCCCGACCGCAATGCCTCGCGGTTTGTGGAGCTGACACTGGTGGGGCGGGACGGGCGGTTTATCAGGTGACCCCGTCAGGTAGCCCCCCTGAGCGGCTGCGCCGCTTCCCCCTGAGGGGGACGCCACTGGTGGCCCGGCGAAGCCGGTTCCACGGTGGCTCTCGCCTTGCGCCGCGCCAGTTTTGAACGTCCAGCGCTCAGTGAAATACTATTTAATAGATAGCTACTAGCGCTTACTGGATAAGCGCTAGAGGCCAATTTGACTCACATTTTGGTCATTGCGAGGCCAGCCCGTAGCGGTAGCCTTTGAACGACCAGATGGTGCGGGTGGGCTCGATCTTTTCCAGCAGGAGGCCCGGTGCGGCCACATCGCCCTCGTGCAGCACCTGGCCGTTGACGATGGCCATGCGGTAGACCGGGTTCGCAGAATAGGTGGCGCCTGATATTTTGAGCACTGGCAACTGCGTGCGCACGGCGTCGGGCAGGTCGCTCTGGGCGAACACGGTGCCGGTGGGCGCGGGGGCGGCGGCAGGCTCGGGTGCCCGATTGGCGGACGGGTTGATGGCGGGAGCGGGCGTGCGTTCCCGCGGGGGTTCGTCGACCGCGCGGTTGCGGGGAGCTTCTGCCCCCGGCGCGCGCTGTGCGGCCGCTGCCGCAGCGGGTTTTTCGCGCGGGGGCGGCACGGCGCGGCGCTCGGCCGGGCGGGGTTCTGCTGCCGCTGATGGGGGCGATGCAGGCATGGCGGCGATTGCGGGGCTCGGGTTGGCGGGCGCCGTGGCAGCCCCGGCTGCAGGTGCGGCCATCTGCGTTGGCGGCGACACCGTGGCCGCTACCACGGGAGTTGCAGGCGTCGCAGGCGTTGCAGGGTTTGAAGGCGGCTGGGCCCCCGCCAGCACCACGCCACCGCTGGGCGCGTTGCGCTGCATGGCCCACCAAGTGCCGCCTGCGGCCAAAGCGGCCACCACCAGCACAGCTGCCACGACCCCGATCAGGGGCGCAGAGGCTGACCGCCGTTCTGCAGACAAGGCGCCCGGCACGGGCGTGGCCTGGGTATGCAGGCCGGGTACACCGCCACGGCCCCGCTCGGCGTCTGCGCGCCGCAGCGCGTCAAGGATGTAGGACATGGTGGGTCAGCCTCCGGCGCGCAGGCGCGGCTCGCTCACACCGGTTGCACGGTTGAGCAGCATCAGGGTCAGGGGGCCAGCGCGGCCGTCGGGCGTCACGCCCTGGGCCAGCTGGAATCGATGGATGCGCGACTGGCGCAGCGCGGGAGTCATCGGGCGGCTGCTGGGGCCAGTGCCGCCTGCGGCCTTGGAGGCCAGTTGGGTGTCCAGCCACACGGCACCGTCCGGGGTGTCGGCGATTTCGCCCCGCTCGGGCATGCCGGGCGGCGTGCGCCACAGGGTGGCCATGTCGCCGCGCCACACCTGCGCCAGCGCCTCCACCGGCACCTGCAGGGTCTGGCCGCCGCCCTCTAGCGTGGCGGTGTCGCCCTGCAGACTGCGCAGCACGGCCGAGACCGACTCTTCGGCGTCTTCCGACGGAAACAGCGTCAGCATCACGGGCCGGTCAATTTGCCGCACCAAATTAAGCCCGGCACGGCGGTTGCGGTAGCAGCGCAGGCCGTCGCGCGGCAAGGTGGTGCAGGCATCGGCGCCCTCGGCCAGCGTCACTCCCCAGGCCGACGCAAGCGCCTTCCACGCGGGCGCGTCACCCGCCGATTGCGCGGCCAAAAACTGTTGCAGGACAGGCGCAATGGCGGGTGCTGCGGCGGCAGAAGCCGCTGGGCTTGCGGCCGCCGCTGCGGCGCTGGCCGCGGGCAACGCGCGAACAGCACCCGCGCCCGCACTGGAGGCCTGCGCCTGCGCCACTGCGGCCGGTTCGTTGACTGATTTTGTAGCCCCCCCCGATGGCGGCCAGGCCCCTAAAGCCCAGCCTGCGGCGGCCACCAGCGCCGCACCCGCCACGCCGCCTATGCCCGCCAGGGCCCAGCCCGGCATCGGCCCCCGGTCGCTGCGGGCCGCTGCTGCTGCGGCCGGTGCATCAAAAACCTCGCGCGCCGCGCGATTGACGATGGGCACGCTGACCTCGCGCACCCCGGCCGCATAAGCGCCCAGCAGCGCGCGGTCACACAGCAGGTTGATGCGGCGCGGCACGCCGTGCGCCAGCGCATGCACGCGCCGGATCGCCCGCTGGCTGAACGGCAGCGGGCCATTGAGCCCCGCCACCGACAGCCGGTGCGCGATGTACTGCTGTGTTTCTTGCGGGGTGAGTGCATCGAGGTGAAACCGGGCAATCACGCGCTGCGCCAATTGCTCCATCGACGGGCGCGCCACCATCGCGCGAAGCTCGGGCTGGCCGATGAGGATGATCTGCAGCAGCTTGCGCTCGCTGGTTTCCAGGTTGGTCAGCAAACGCAGCTGTTCCAGCACGTCGGCCGACAGGTTTTGTGCCTCGTCAATGATGAGCACGTTGTTGCGGCCGCTCGCATGGGCTGCCAGCAGTGAGGCATTGAGCGGGTCAATGCAGTCTTTGACCGTCTCCACCCCCGGCACAGCAGGCGCGTGCGGCACGCCGAACTCGTCGCAAATCGAGCGCAGCAGCTCGCCCACCGTGACCTTGGGGTTGAAGATATAGGCCACGTTACAGTGCGCCGGAATCTGCTCCAGAAAACACCGGCACACGGTGGTCTTGCCGGTGCCCACCTCGCCGGTCAACAGCACAAAACCGCCGCCTGCGTCCAGCCCATAGAGCAGGTGGGCCAGCGCCTCGCGGTGCCGCTCGCTCATGAACAGGTATCGAGGGTCGGGGGCGATGGAGAACGGCGCTTGCTGGAGACCGAAAAACGGGGCGTACATGCCCTGAGGATACCGCCACCCCATGAAGCAACCCGCGGTGGGGTCCCTCAGCCGTCTTGCCGGGGCTGGCAAATGGCAGGAAGGGTTTTACCCACCCGGTAGTTTCCCGTAAATTGTCGTCGGCAAGACAAGATGGCGTCAAAGTCAGTCCTAGCATCCACTCCCATACAAGACACGCAGCCACAAGGCCGCGATCCCGGCAGTCACCGGACGGACACCTCTCACTTTAGGAACCTGCAATGTTGACCACGTTCCCGCAATTGCTGCTCAAGCATGCCGCCGAACGGCCCACGGCCCCGGCGCTGCGCGAAAAAGAATATGGCATCTGGCAGGCCCACAGCTGGGCCGACCTGGCGCGTCTGGTGGAGCACATTGCGGCGGGCCTGCACCTGGCCGGGCTGCAGCGCGATGAACATATGGTGGTGATCGGCGCCAACCGCCCGCGCCTGTACGCCACCATGCTGGCCGCGCAGTCGCTGGGTGCCATCCCCGTGCCGCTGTACCAGGATGCCGTGGGTGCTGAGTGCATCTTCCCGCTGAACAACGCCGACGTGCGCTTTTGCATGGTGGAAGACCAGGAGCAGGTGGACAAGATTCTGGAGATCCGCGAGCAGTGCCCCCAAATATCCAACATCTACTTTGACGACCCGCGCGGCCTGCGCAACTACGAAGAACAAGGCCTTGCATCGCTGGAAGCGCTTATGGAAGCGGGCAAGGCCCATGTCGCCAAGCACCCGCAATGGTTCGCCACCGAAGTGGCCAAGACCCAGCCGGGCGATGTGGCCGCGATGTTCTTCACCTCCGGCACCACGGGCAACCCCAAGGGTGTGGTGCACACCCACAGCACCCTGCTGGACCGCGCCTCGGCAGGCGCCGAGTTCGACAAGCTCACCAGCCGCGAAGAAGTGCTGGCCTACCTGCCCCCGGCCTGGATTGGCCAGAACATCTTCAGCTACGCCCAGTGGCTGGCCTGTGGCTACGTGGTCAACTGCCCCGAGTCGGCCAGCACCGTGACCATCGATTTGAAAGAAGTCGGCCCTACCTACTACTTTGCACCGCCCCGCATTTTTGAAGGTCTGCTGACCAGCGTGATGATTCGCATGGAAGACGCGGGCACCCTCAAGCGCGCCATGTTCCACGCGTGCATGAGCGTGGCCAAGCGCGTGGGCCCGGCACTGATGGACGGCGAGGCCGTGAGCGCCATCGACAAGATCAAGTACGCGCTGGGCAACCTGCTGGTGTACGGCCCGCTGCGCAACAACCTGGGTTTCAGCCGCGTGCGCGTGGCCTACACGGCGGGCGAGGCCATCGGACCCGACCTGTTCACGTTCTACCGCTCCATCGGCATCAACCTCAAGCAGCTGTACGGCTCCACAGAAACGGCCGTGTTCGTGTGCCTGCAGCCCGACAACCAGGCGCGTGCCGACACCGTGGGCGTGCCCATTCGGGGCGTGGAGATCAAGGTCGCTGACAACGGCGAGATCCTGGTCAAGTCTGCCGGGTTGCTCAAGGAGTATTACAAGAACCCCACCGCCACGGCCGAAGTGCTGACGGCCGACGGCTGGTACCACACCAGCGATGCGGGGTTTCTGGACGCGCATGGCCACCTCAAGATCATTGACCGCGTCAAGGACGTGGGCCGCATCAAGGGCGGAGCGAACGACGGTGCGATGTTTGCGCCCAAGTATGTGGAGAACAAGCTCAAGTTCTTCCCGCACATCAAGGAAGTGGTCGCCCTGGGCGATGGCCGCGAGAAGGTGTGCGTGATGATCAACATCGACTTTGATGCCGTGGGCAACTGGGCAGAACGCCGCAACTTGCCCTACGCGGGCTACACCGATCTGGCGCAAAAACCCGAGGTGTATGAGCTGATCCGCGAGTGCATCGAGAAGGTCAATGCCGACCTCGCCACCGACACCCTGCTGGCAGGCAGCCAGGTCAGCCGCTTTTTGGTGCTGCACAAGGAACTGGATGCCGACGATGGCGAGTTGACCCGCACCAACAAGGTCCGCCGCGGCTTCATTGCCGACAAATACGGCGTTCTGGTGGAGGCCCTGTACGGCGGCCGCACCGAGCAGTACATCGAGACCCAGGTGAAGTTTGAAGACGGCCGCACCGGCAGCGTGAGCGCGACGCTCAAGCTGTCGGACACCAAGACTTTTGCGCCCGTCAAAGCCGCAGCATGAAACCCGCTCTCTACCCACCCGAGCAGCAACACCCCACCATGACCAAAAAGAAGATCGGCGACGTCATCCTTGACGTCAAGAACATCAGCCTGCGGTTTGGCGGCGTGAAGGCGCTGACGGACATCTCGTTCAATGTCAAAGAGCACGAGATCCGCGCCATCATCGGCCCCAACGGCGCGGGCAAAAGCTCGATGCTCAACTGCATCAACGGCGTCTACACCCCGCAGGACGGCTCCATCACCTTCCGGGGCAAAACGTTCTCGCACATGAACTCGCGCCAGGTGGCAGAGATGGGTGTGGCGCGCACGTTCCAGAACCTGGCGCTGTTCAAGGGCATGAGCGTGATCGACAACATCATGACCGGCCGCAACCTCAAGATCAAAAGCAACATCCTGCTGCAGGCGTTGCGCTGGGGCCCCGCCGAGCGCGAAGAGATTGCCCACCGCGAAAAGGTCGAACACATCATCGACTTTCTGGAAATCCAGGCGTTTCGCAAAACACCCGTGGGCCAGGTGCCCTACGGCCTGCAAAAGCGCGTGGACCTGGGCCGGGCACTGGCCATGGAGCCGCAGGTGCTGCTGCTCGATGAACCCATGGCCGGCATGAACGTGGAAGAAAAGCAGGACATGTGCCGCTTCATCCTGGACGTGAACGACGAGTTCGGCACCACCATCGTGCTCATCGAGCACGACATGGGCGTGGTGATGGACATCTCCGACCGTGTGGTGGTGCTGGACTACGGCAAGAAGATTGGCGACGGCACCCCCGACGAAGTGCGCAACAACGAAGACGTGATCAGTGCCTATCTGGGCACATCGCACTGATATGACCCCCACGCTTGTCACTGCGTGTATTGCGCTGCCCCCCAGGGGGCCTCGGTCGCCTTGGGGCGGCCCGGCGGCGACCGACCCTGAACGGAGATAACAACATGGGATTTTTTCTTGAAACACTGCTGGGCGGCCTCATGGCCGGCATGCTGTATTCGCTGGTGGCGCTGGGTTTTGTACTGATCTACAAGGCCTCTGGCGTGTTCAACTTTGCGCAGGGCGCCATGGTGCTGTTTGCCGCGTTGGCGATGGCACGGTTTGCCGAGTGGATTCCGAAGTGGACCGGTCTGGACAGCAAGATCGCCGCCAACCTGATCGCCTTTGTGCTGGCGGGCGTTGTGATGTTTGTGGTGGCCTGGGTGATCGAGCGGCTGGTGCTGCGCCACCTCGTCAACCAGGAGGGCGCCACGCTGCTCATGGCCACGCTGGGCATTGCCTACTTCATGGAAGGCCTGGGCCAGACCATCTTTGGAGGCGACATCTACAAGATCGACATCGGCATGCCCAAAGAGCCGCTGTTCGCGCTGGACAACATTTTCCCCGGCGGCATTCTGATCAACAAGGAAGACGTGATCGCTGCAGCCATTGCAGCGGCGCTGGTGGTGGCGCTGTCGCTGTTCTTCCAGAAGACTTCCACCGGCCGCGCCCTGCGTGCCGTGGCAGATGATCACCAAGCCGCCCAATCCATCGGCATCCCGCTCAACCGCATCTGGGTGATCGTGTGGTGTGTGGCGGGTGTGGTGGCCCTGGTGGCCGGAATGATCTGGGGCAGCAAGCTCGGGGTGCAGTTCTCGCTGGCCACCGTGGCGCTGCGAGCGCTGCCGGTGGTGATTCTGGGGGGCCTGACATCGGTGCCCGGCGCCATCATCGGCGGGCTGATCATCGGCGTGGGCGAGAAGCTCTCGGAGGTGTACCTGGGACCGTTTGTGGGCGGGGGCATCGAGATCTGGTTTGCGTATGCGCTGGCATTGGTGTTCCTGCTGTTCAGGCCTCAAGGGCTGTTTGGCGAGAAGATCATTGATCGCGTGTAACCCATAACAAGAACAACAGGAGAACCACATGCTCTACCGTGAAAATGGTCAGTTCAAGACCAGCTACCGGGCTGATCAGCAGATCTTCCCGATTGCACAGGACCGCATCGCCATCGCGCTGCTGCTGGCCGTGGCCTTTGTGGCCGTGCCCATGTTGTCCAGCGACTACTTCTTTCGCGCCATCCTGATCCCGTTCGTGATCATGTCCCTGGCTGCGCTGGGGGTGAACATTCTGGTGGGCTACTGCGGGCAAATCTCGCTGGGCTCAGGCGCCTTCATGGCGGTGGGAGCCTATGGTGCCTACAACTTCTTTGTGCGGCTTCCGGGCCTGCCGCTGATCCCGGCACTGATCCTGGGCGGTCTGTGCGCCACGTTCTTCGGCATCCTGTTCGGGCTGCCCAGCCTGCGAGTGAAGGGCCTGTATCTGGCCGTGGCAACACTGGCGGCGCAGTTCTTCAGCGACTGGATGTTCTTGCGCATTCGCTGGTTCACGCTCGACACACCGTCGGGCTCGGTGTCGGTGTCCAACCTGCAGGTGTTCGGTTTTCCTATCGAGAGCGCCACCAGCAAGTACCTGTTCTGCCTGGCCATCCTGGTGGTCATGGCTCTGCTGGCCAAGAACCTGGTGCGTGGTGCGATTGGGCGCGAATGGATGGCCATCCGCGACATGGATGTGGCGGCGGCGGTGATCGGCATCCGCCCGATGTACGCCAAGCTCAGCGCGTTTGCGGTCAGCTCTTTCATCATCGGCGTGGCCGGTGGGCTGTGGGCCTTTGTGTACCTGGGCGCATGGGAGCCGGGCGCGTTCTCGGTGGACATGTCGTTTCGACTGCTGTTCATGGTGATCATCGGCGGCATGGGTTCCATCATGGGCAGCTTCTTTGGCGCTGCCTTCATCGTGGTGCTGCCCATTGCGCTCAACCAGTTTTTGCCAGTGTTCCTGGGTCTGTTTGGCATCAGCATTTCCACTGCGGGTGTGTCCCATGCCGAACTCATGATTTTTGGCGGCCTGATTGTGTGGTTCCTCATCGTGGAGCCCCATGGCCTGGCCAAGCTGTGGTCCATCGGTAAACAGAAGATGCGCCTGTGGCCCTTCCCGCATTGACCTCGCTTGCGCCACGTTTTTCCCGCGTTTTGCCATCGTTTTCCCTCATCCACAAAGAGGCTTGCTCGATAACACCGATGCGTTATGCACCGAATGTTCGTTTACTAAAAGCCCGTGTGATTTCGCAGTGCTTCAACAACTTTATTCACAGGAGACAACCATGAAGCTTCGTACCCTGGTTCTGGCCGTGGCCACAGTGGCCGCCGGTGCATCGGTCTTTTCGACCAGTGCCTTCGCGCAGCCCAAAGACCAATTCATTCCCGTGCTGTCGTACCGCACCGGCCCCTACGGCCCCAACGGCGCGCCCTGGGCCAATGGCTACGTGGACTACCTCAAGCTGGTCAATGCCCGCGGCGGCATCAACGGCGTGAAGCTGACGTTTGAAGAGTGCGAAACCGGCTACGACACCGCCCGCAGCGTGGAGTGCTATGAGCGCCTGAAGAGCAAAGGCGCATCGTTTGTGCAGCCCCTGTCTACGGGCGCCACGTTTGCCATCACCGAGAAGGCCCCCACCGACAAGATTCCCGTCGTGACCATCGGCTATGGCCGTTCTGAAAGCGCAGATGGCACGGTGTTCAAGTGGAACTTCCCCATCGCGGGCACCTACTGGGTGGCCGCCGACGCGATCATCCAGGCCATTGGCAACAAGGAAGGCGGCCTGGACAAGCTCAAGGGCAAGAAAATTGCCTTGGTCTACCACGACAGTCCCTATGGCAAAGAGCCCATCCCGCTGATGCAGGAGCGCTCCAAGATGCACGGATTTGACCTGCAACTGCTGCCCGTGACAGCACCCGGCGTGGAGCAAAAGGCCACCTGGCTGCAGATCCGCCAAGCCCGCCCTGACTACGTGGCACTGTGGGGCTGGGGTGTGATGAACTCCACCGCCATCAAGGAAGCCCAGGCCACCGGTTACCCGCGCGAGAAGATGTATGGCGTGTGGTGGGCCGGTGCAGAGCCGGACGTGAAGGACGTGGCCGATGGCGCCAAGGGCTACAACGCCGTGACTATGCAGCACGGCGCAGAGCCCCAGTCCAAGCTGGTCAAGGACGTGCTGGCCCAGTTGCACGACAAGGGCCAGGGCACAGGCCCCAAGGACGAAGTGGGCCAGGTGCTGTACATGCGCGGCGCCATGAGCGCGATGCTGGGCGTGGAAGGCATCCGCTCTGCACAAGACCGTTTTGGCAAAGGCAAGGTCATGACCGGCGAGCAAGTGCGCTGGGGCCTGGAGAACCTGAACCTCACGCAACCCAAGCTGGATGCCCTGGGCTTTGCGGGCGTGATGCGCCCCATCAGCACCTCGTGCACGGACCACATGGGCGCTGCCTGGGCCCGCATCCACACCTGGGACGGCAAGGCCTGGAAGTTCACGTCGGACTGGCTGCAGGCGGATGAACAAATCATCAAGCCATTGGTGAAGGCGACGGCTGCCAAGTACGCGGCCGAGAAGAAGCTGACACCGCGCACGCCGGCGGACTGCCAGTCTTGATTCAGACCATCCCCCTGAGGCGCTGACGCGCCTCGGTGCAGCCACCAGAGGCGGCAGCTCTTCGGGGCCGTCCAAGCCTGCGCAGGCAGGCTTGGAGCCGCGGCCCTCAGCCCCTTCTCTCGAATCGCTGCGCAATTCGGGGAGGGGGACGCCACCGGTGCGGCGGGGCGGCCCTTGCACGGTGGCCCTCGCATTGGGCCGCGACAGTGTTTACGGCCAGTGATCAGCGGTTGTCCCGGTGGGGCAGCCGCCAATCCAAAGAGTTGTTGAGCAGCTCTTTGGATTGGCACAGAAGGCAACACCATGGAACCGAAAAACATCGTTCTCAACGTCAACGGCATCGAGGTCATTTACAACCACGTGATCCTGGTGCTCAAAGGCGTCTCGCTGCAGGTGCCGCAGGGCGCCATCGTGGCACTCCTGGGGGGCAATGGGGCGGGTAAAACCACCACGTTGCGCGCCGTGTCCAACCTGCTCAAGGGGGAGCGGGGGGAGGTCACCAAGGGCTCCATCGAGCTGCGTGGTGAACGCATCGAAAACCTCTCGCCCGCCGACCTGGTGCAGCGCGGCGTGGTGCAGGTGATGGAGGGGCGACATTGTTTTGCCCACCTGACGATTGAAGAGAACCTGATGACGGGCAGCTACACCCGCACCAGCAAGGCCGAGATCGCGGCCAATCTGGAGAAGGTCTACAACTACTTTCCGCGGCTTAAAACACGCCGCACCTCGCAGGCTGCCTACACCTCGGGCGGCGAGCAGCAGATGTGCGCCATCGGCCGCGCGCTGATGGCCAACCCCAGCATGGTGCTGCTGGACGAGCCCTCCATGGGTCTCGCACCGCAGATCGTGGAAGAGGTGTTCAACATCGTGAAAGACCTGAACACCAAAGAGAAGGTCACCTTTCTGTTGGCCGAGCAGAACACCAACATGGCGCTCAAATATTCGGACTACGGCTACATCATGGAAAGCGGCCGCGTGGTGATGGACGGCATTGCGAGCGACCTGGCCAACAACGAAGACGTCAAGGAGTTCTACCTGGGCGTGGGCGGTGGGGAGCGCAAAAGCTTCAAGGATGTGAAGAGCTACAAGCGGCGCAAGCGCTGGCTTGCATAGGAGCCCCCTGTGGCGCTGGCGCGCCTTCCCCCTCAGGGGGACGCACCCGGTGGCCTGGCGCAGCCAGTTCCACGGGTGCGCTGGGAATGGCGGCGTGACAGTTGCTGTGATGCCGCCACCAAATTTGCAAGCAGTACGAAGAGATACTCCTCATTTCATAGCTGCTAGCGCTTGCTGCATAAGCGCTAGAGGCCAATTTCATTCATAAAACCGCATAGGAACCCATGGCATGACCACGTTTTACGACGCCCTGGAAACCCGCGATCCGTCGGAGCGCGAGGCCGCACTGCTGGCCGCACTGCCCACCCAGGTGGCCCACGCCCAGGCGGCGTCGCCCGCGTTTGCGGGCATCCTGGCTGGCGTGGATGCCGCTGCGGTCACCACCCGCGCTGCGCTGGCGAAGTTGCCTGTGACACGCAAGTACGAGCTGCTGGAGCGCCAGCAGGCCGGGCGCGCGGCCAATGTGTTTGGGGGCTTCAGTGCGCTCGGTTTTGGCCCCGGCATGACCCGTGTGTTCGCCAGCCCCGGCACCATCTACGAACCCGAAGGCTCGCGGCGCGACTACTGGCGCATGGCGCGGGCCATCCATGCGGTGGGATTTCGCAGCGGTGAACTCATCCACAACAGCTTCAGCTACCACTTCGTGCCTGCGGGTTCGATGATGGAAACCGGCGCCCATGCGCTGGGCTGCACTGTGTTTCCGGGTGGCACAGGTCAGACCGAGCAGCAGGTGCAGGCCATGGCCGAGTTGCGCCCGGCGGGATATATCGGCACCCCCAGTTTCCTCAAGATCATTGTCGAGAAGGCGGCTGAAATGGGCGTTGCCCTGCCCACCGTGACCAAGGCGCTGGTCTCGGGCGAGGCCTTCCCCCCATCGCTGCGCGACTGGTTTGCCGAGCGCGGTATTGCGGGTTACCAGTGCTACGCCACGGCCGACCTGGGACTGATCGCTTACGAAACCTCTGCGCGCGAGGGCTTGGTGCTGGACGAGGGCGTGATTGTCGAGATCGTGCGCCCCGGCACGGGCGATCCGGTGCCGGAAGGCGAGGTGGGCGAACTCGTGGTGACCACGCTCAACCCCGACTACCCGCTGATCCGCTTTGGCACCGGCGACCTGTCGGCGGTGTTGCCCGGCGTCTGCCCGACGGGCCGCACCAACACCCGCATCAAGGGATGGATGGGCCGTGCCGACCAGACCACCAAGGTGCGCGGCATGTTTGTGCACCCGGGCCAGATTGCGGCCATCGCCAAACGCTTTCCGCAGGTACTGCGCGCACGGCTGGTGGTCAGCGGCGAGATGGCCAACGACCAGATGGTGCTGCAGGTGGAAACCGTGGAGACCGCCGAAGGCCTGGCGCGCCAGCTCTCGGACGCCATCCGCGAAGTGACCAAACTGCGCGGCGACGTGCAGATGGTGCCGCCTGGCACCTTGCCAAATGACGGCAAGGTCATCGAAGACGCGCGCAGCTACCGCTGAAAAAGGCCCAAAGCGGCGTCACACTGGGGCGCCCGCTGTGCTACGCCGGCTGGCTTACGAGCGCCTTGCATAAACCCTGCGCCGGGGCCGGGATGTCGCGTGTCTGCAGCAAGCGGCTCAGCTGGCCCACAAAACCCCTTGCGACAGCGCAAAAACTTTCGCGACGTTGCGCAGGAAACCGGCCTTGATCGCGCAGTGTTTACCCTAGCATTGCTCATCTATTTATAGCTGCAAGCGCTTTATTAATAAGCGCTACAGGCCATTTTTACTTAAAAACCCTGTCCCGCACGTGCTACGTAATATCCGCAATGCCCCTGCAAACACCCCTCGCTATCATGGCCCGTCATTCACAGGAGCACCCATGAAAAAAATGCTGAAACTCGCACTGATCTCTGCAGCCGCAGCCACCGCATTCGGCGCCAGCGCGCAGGATTTTCCTGCCAAGGACAAGACTGTCACCATCGTGGTGCCCTTTGCTGCCGGCGGCCCCACCGACCGCGTCGCCCGCGACCTGGCCGAAGCCCTGCGCAAGCCCCTGGGTGTGAGCGTGGTGGTGGACAACACCGCGGGCGCGGGCAGCTCCATCGGCGCCGCCCGCGTGGCACGTGCCACACCCGACGGCTACACGCTGCTGCTCAACCACATCGGCATGTCCACCATGCCAGCGCTGTACCGCAAACTGTCGTTCAGCGTGCCCAACGACTTTGAATACCTGGGCATGGTCAACGATGTGCCCATGACGCTGATCGCTCGCCCCACGATGCCTGCGAACAACATGAAAGAGCTGACCACCTGGATTGGCCAGAACAAGGGCAAGATCAACCTGGGCAACGCCGGCCTGGGCGCTGCGTCGCACCTGTGCGGCCTGATGTTCCAGGACGCCATGAAGGTTGAAATGACCACGGTTCCGTACAAGGGCACGGCCCCCGCCATCACCGACCTGATCGGCGGCCAGATCGACCTGCTGTGCGACCAGACCACCAACACCACGCCGCAAATCGAAGGCAAGAAGGTCAAGGCCTACGCCGTGACCACCAGCCAGCGCCTGACCACCCCCGCGCTGAAGGATTTGCCCACGTTGGCAGAGTCGGGCCTGAAGGACTTCAACGTCAGCATCTGGCACGGCCTATACGCCCCCAAGGGTACCCCCGCCGCTGTCGTGACCAAAATCAACGACGCGCTGAAGATTGCCCTGAAAGACGCCGACTTCATCAAGAAGCAAGAAGGCCTGGGCGCCGTGGTGATCACCGACAAGCGCATCGAACCCGCCGAACACAAGAAGTTTGTGGCCGCCGAGATCGAAAAGTGGGGTGCTGTGATCAAGGCAGCGGGGACTTTTGCGGACTGATTGCCCCGAGACAGGTGGGCAGCGCCCGCCGAAACAAGCAAGAACAAAGGCCGTCCAACCGAAAGGTGGACGGCCTTTTTTACTGAGACATCCGTTTCGCTTCACGTAGCGACGGCCTTGTGAACAACAGACCATGGGCTGTCTATTCGCCCAGACAACGGATTGGCGTTCAATCGATCAACACCGTCTCGCAAGCGTGCCGCTGCGGATGAAACGCCTGATGCAGGTCAGTCCCCGGCCGACTCTTTCGGCCGCGATGCGGGTTATCCATCTGCATGGATCCAGGCGCCGCGCGTAAAACGATGAGCACACATATGAAAGGCTTCCCATGAACCGGCTCGCACAACATCGCCGCTCCACCCTCTCCGCCCTCATTGCCTTGGCGCTCGGCTCCATCACCGCACTGGCAACGACCACCGCACACGCCCAAGCCGCATGGCCCACCAAGCCCGTGCGCATCGTGGTGCCCTTTGCCCCCGGTGGCACCACCGACATCCTTGCGCGCGCACTGGTGCCCGACCTGAGTGCGGCCTTCGGTCAGCAATTCATTGTGGACAACCGCGCAGGTGCGGGCGGCAACGTGGGTGCTGACATCGTGGCCAAAGCGCCGGGTGATGGGTACACGCTGCTGATGGGCACGGTGGGCACCCATGGCATCAACCGCGCGCTGTACGCCAAGCTGCCGTTCGACCCAATCAAGGACTTCATGCCCATCACGCTCGTGGCTGCGGTGCCCAACGTGATGGTGATGAATGCCGACAAGGCCAAACAAATGGGCGTGAAGAACGTGCAGGACTTCATCCGCGTCGCCAAGGCCAATCCGGGCAAGATGAACATGGCGTCCAGCGGCAACGGCACGTCCATCCACCTGGCGGGCGAGTTGTTCAAAAGCATGACTGGCACCTTCATGCTGCACTTGCCCTACCGCGGCTCTGGCCCCGCGCTCATGGACATGGTGGCTGGCAATGCCGACGTGATGTTCGACAACCTGCCTTCGTCCATGGCGCAGATCAAGGGCGGCAAGCTCACCGCACTTGCGGTGACAAGTTCGCAGCGCTCCAGCGCGCTTCCGGATGTGCCCACGGTGGAACAGGCCGGTGGTCCCACGCTAAAGGGCTACGAAGCCAGTTCTTGGTTTGGCCTGCTGGCCCCTGCGGGCACGCCCCCAGAGGTCGTGAACCGCATCCAGCAAGAAGTCGCCAAGTCACTGGCATCGCCCGCGATGAAAGAACGGTTGGTGGCGCAGGGCGCCATTCCCGGCGGCAATACGCCCGCTGAGTTTGCCAAGCACATTGACGCAGAGCACAAGAAATGGGCGGGCGTGGTGAAGGCGTCGGGGGCGAAGGTGGATTAACGCCAGAAACCCGATGGAGCGAGGGCGTCGCCGTCACGCCATGGGTTGGCGAATGACGGTACGCCACCTCTCGGGAGCTGCCTTGCGAATGTCGCTCAGATAGATCTCATGGTGCTTTCCAGCCCGTGACGCCCGTGCATCAATGAAGTCGTGGACCCGCTGTATGGTGGGCCCCTCTTCCGTGAAAGGCCCAAGGTGCAACACCTGGGCACACCGACCCTCGGTGAAATCCTCCAACCGCAACCGCTCCACCGCAGGCAGCGACTTCTTGCGCTTTACCTCTGCGATGGCACCGGCGATGATCTCCCGCGTGACAAAGGGTGGCTGCATGATCATCATCGTCCACTTCCACTGCGCCCGGTCATTGGCGGCGAATGCGGACATGTCATCCGCCCACCACAGACCTTCCAGCGGCATCACCGCATAGTCGACCGCCTGTGTGCCCTTCTTGACCATGAATTTGGCCGTGTAGGAAACTGCGAACAAGGCCTCAACCGCCTGAACATAGGATTCCGAACCTGTGGGATCGCCTGCTCCGTCTACCATCAGGAAGCGGAACGTGGGAACGTCGACTTCGACGACGTTGCGCATCGATGGCTGGTACAGGTTCTTGAGGTCTTTCTTCAGGTCAATTTTTGCCATCAGCTTAACCAAATCGACCGGCAAGCATGGTCATACGCCCCAGACCACGTCCGCCTTCTCCGCAGCACTCTTGCGCAGCATTTCGATGAAAGGCGCTGCGCGCTGGCGCAGTTTCACCATCTCGGCACGGCCACCTTGGTCTTCCTCCTCCTCGGCGTCCTTGCCCTCCTGGGCTGGCTGCTGTGCTTCGCTGGCCTTCACAGCCGCTTCCAGCGCGGAGATCGCGTCAGGGATCTGCGCAGCGGTCACGATGCCGCTGCTGCCAGGGGTCTTGCCGATGATCTCCAGGATCTGACGGCCCTGGGGTTCCAGCATGATCAGATCGGCAGTGGCTTTGGACTTGAATTTGTAGAGCATGGTGTGACGTGTTCTTTCAGGTTGCAGTCGTTGCAGGACGTAGTTGTCGGTCGTCGTCTTCGCAGTTGCGCTTCGCGGTGGTTGCTTCTTGTATGGATAGTTTGCACGCCCGTATGAAACGGGTCACCCATTGTGCGCCGGAGACGGCATTGGTCGAGGCGCGTGTAAAGCCATCCATGCTGGCTTGAACCGGAAGACAGTGGCGGCCTGGTGCAGCCAGCACACACACCCTACGGTATTGCCACGCTCCGCAACGCCCTGTGCGGCCTGCGCCTGCCCGCATGCAGGCCACCGCGCACTCAGCCTGTCGGATATACAGGCACAAAGCAGCAGGGAGCGCTGTTTTCGGGAACGCCCCATTGACAGCATTTTGTTTAAGCCTAAACTATTTTCCTATGAACATCCTCTGCATTGGCGGCGGGCCCGCAGGCCTCTACTTCGCACTGCTCATGAAGCAGCAAAACCCAGCCCACCAGGTGACGGTGGTCGAACGCAACCGGCCGTTTGACACCTTCGGCTGGGGCGTGGTGCTGTCAGACCAGACGCTCGGCAATCTCAGGGCGGCAGACGCGCCCACCGCCGCGCTGATCGGCGATGCGTTCAACCATTGGGACGACATCGAGGTTTTCTTCAAGGGCCGCAGCGTGCGCTCCACCGGCCACGGTTTTTGCGGCATTGGGCGCAAGCGCTTACTCAATATCTTGCAAGAGCGCTGCATGGCGGTGGGGGTGGACCTGGTGTTCGAGACCGACGTGGCCGACGACCAGACACTGGCCGCGCAATACAACGCCGACCTGGTGATTGCCTGCGACGGGCTGAACAGCCGCATCCGTACGCGCTACGCCAGCACCTACCAGCCCGACATCGACCTGCGCGAGTGCCGCTTTGTCTGGCTGGGCACGCACAAAAAACTCGATGCTTTTACGTTTGCCTTCGAGCAGACCGAACATGGCTGGTTTCAGGCACACGCCTATCAGTTCGACGCCGACACCTCCACCTTCATCATCGAAACGCCCGAGGCGGTGTGGAAGGCCCACGGCCTGGACGCCATGGAGCAGCCCGAGGCCATTGCGTTTTGCGAGAAGCTGTTTGCCAAGTACCTGGACGGCAACGCGCTCATCAGCAACGCCACGCACCTGCGCGGCTCGGCCAACTGGATTCGGTTTCCGCGTGTGATCTGCAACACCTGGGTGCACCGCGAATCCATTGGCGGCAAGCCTGTGCCATCGTGCTGATGGGCGATGCGGCGCACACCGCGCATTTTTCGATTGGCAGCGGCACCAAGCTGGCGCTCGAAGATGCGATTGATCTGGCCAACGAGTTTGCCACCGGGTTGCCCATCGACGACGTGCTGCAGCACTACGAAGCCCGCCGCAGCATCGAGGTGCTCAAGATCCAGAACGCCGCGCGCAACTCCACCGAGTGGTTCGAGAACGTGGAGCGCTATGCGGGCATGGAAGTAGAACAATTTTCGTACTCGTTACTCACGCGCAGCCAGCGCATCAGCCACGAGAACCTGCGCCTGCGCGATGCGGCGTGGCTGGAAGGATATGAAGCGTGGCTGGCTGGCGGCAAGGCTGCTGTACCTCCCATGCTCACCCCCTTCACGCTGCGCGACTGCACGCTCAAGAACCGGATCGTGGTCTCGCCCATGGCCACCTACAGCGCGGTCGATGGTGTGCCGCAGGACTTTCACCTGGTGCACCTGGGCGCTCGCGCGCTGGGTGGTGCTGCGCTGGTGATGGTGGAGATGACCAGCCCCACGCCCGAAGGCCGCATCACCCCCGCCTGCACGGGCCTGTGGAACGACGCGCAACAAGCGGCGTTTGCACGCATCGTGAGCTTTGTGCACGGCAGCAGCACGGCCAAGATCGGCCTGCAACTGGGCCACAGCGGCCCCAAGGGCTCCACGCGCGTGGGCTGGGAGGGCACGGACGAACCGCTGGCCGCCGACGACCCGCATGGCAACTGGCCCCTGCTGGCCGCAAGCCCCATCGCTTATGGCGAACAGAACCAGACACCCGCCGCCATGACCCGCGCCGACATGGACCGGATGACCGCAGCCTTCGTCGCCAGCGCCCAGCGCGCCGTGGCCTGCGGGTTTGACTGGCTGGAGCTGCACTGCGCCCACGGCTACCTGCTGGCCAGCTTCATCAGCCCCCTGACCAACCAGCGCACCGACGACTACGGCGGCAGCCTGGACAACCGCTGCCGTTACCCGCTGGAGGTGTTTGCCGCACTGCGCGCCGTGTGGCCCCAAGGCAAGCCACTAAGCGTGCGCATCTCGGCCCACGACTGGGCGCCCGGCGGCACCACCGCGGACGATGCCGTGGCGATGGCGCGCCTGTTCAAGGCGGCCGGCGCCGACCTTATCGACGTCTCGTCGGGCCAGACCACCCGCGCCGCTAAACCCGTGTATGGCCGCATGTACCAGACACCATTTGCCGACCGCATCCGCAACGAGGTGGGCATTGCCGCCATGGCCGTGGGCGCCATCACCGAGGCCGACCAGGCCAACAGCATCGTCGCCGCTGGTCGTGCCGACCTGTGCGCCATCGCCCGCCCCCACCTCGCAGACCCGGCCTGGACACAACACGCCGCAGCACAACTGAGCCCCATGGCGGCCGCCCACATCGACTGGCCCGCGCAGTACTGGAGCGGTCGCGACCAGATGCTGCGCGAGATTTCGAAGCAAAAACAGGTGCTAGCGCAGGTCAATCAAGCGCAAGCAGCTATCAAAACAGAAGCAATCGAGTAAACCAACATGGATCTCGAAGCCCGCATGCACGATGCCGCCCCGAGCGAGCACCCCGAGGCCCTGCGACTGTGGCTGCGCATGCTGACCTGTACGCAGCTCATCGAAAAGCAGGTGCGCAGCCAGCTGCGCGCGCAGTTCGACACCACCTTGCCGCGCTTTGATTTGATGGCGCAGCTGGAGCGCGCGCCCGATGGCATGAAGATGAAAGACCTCTCG
Organism: Acidovorax sp.; assembly: GCA_030692685.1. GTDB lineage: Bacteria > Pseudomonadota > Gammaproteobacteria > Burkholderiales > Burkholderiaceae_C > Acidovorax. Next base: position 62,777 of record JAUXZO010000033.1, read on the forward strand.
CGCCGCATGATGGTGACAAGCGGCAACATCACCGGCATCACCGACCAGTTGGTGGCCGAAGGGCTGGTGGAGCGCATGGACGTGGCGGGGGACCGTCGCGCCTACCTGGTGCGCCTCACGCCCCAAGGCCGCGAGCAGTTCAACACCATGGCGCGCCAGCACGAGCAGTGGATCGTCGGGGCATTTGCCACGCTGGGCGAGCGCGATATCGCCACCTTGTATCGACTGCTGGGCAAGGTGAAAGAACACACCCAACACCACTCTTTGGAGACGTCTGAATGAAGCACTACATCGGGGCGAGCAACCCCATGCGCGAGCAGTTCAACCCGCAGGCCAGTTACGTGGCCGAGCACTTCGCGTGGAGCTTTGACGGCGGCGTGGGCACCGTCACGCTGAACCGGCCGGACCGCAAGAACCCGCTCACGTTTCAAAGCTATTCGGAGCTGCGCGATTTTTTCTACGCATTGCGTTTTGCCACCGACGTGAAGGCCATCGTCGTCACCGGCGCGGGCGGCAACTTCTGCTCGGGCGGGGACGTGCACGAGATCATCGGCCCGCTCACCACCATGACCATGCCCGAGATGCTGGAGTTCACACGCATGACGGGCGACCTCATCAAAGCCATCCGCGCCTGCCCGCAGCCGGTGCTGGGCGCCATTGACGGCATCTGCGCCGGGGCGGGCGCCATGATGGCGCTGGCCTGCGACATGCGCTACGGCACCGAGGCGACCAAAACCGCTTTTCTCTTCACCCGCGTGGGTCTGGCGGGTGCCGACATGGGCGCCTGCGCGCTGTTGCCGCGCATGATCGGCCAGGGCCGCGCCAGCGAGCTGCTGTTCACCGGCCGCGCGATGACCGCGCACGAGGGGCTGGCCTGGGGCTTCTTCAACGATTTGTTCGACAGCGCCGACCTGCTGGCCAACGTGCAGGCCACCGCGCGTACGCTGGCCAGCGGCCCCACCTTTGCCCACGGCATGACCAAGACCATGCTGAGCCAGGAATGGAGCATGACCATCGAACAGGCCATTGAGGCCGAGGCGCAGGCGCAGGCCATCTGCATGCAGACCGAAGACTTCCGACGCGCGTATGAGGCGTTTGCCGCCAAGCAGAAGCCCGTGTTCCAGGGAGATTAGGAATGAAGGTGTGGAGGAACCCGCCCCGGCCCGCTCATCCGTGTTTTCTATGCACCCGCCATTCGATCCACTAAACCGTTCACGCTGAGCCCTTCGACAGGCTCAGGACAGGCTTGTCGAAGTGCCGCGCAAGGCTTCGACAGGCTCAGCCCGAACGGGTTTTCAAATTCAAACAGGCCGACCCCATCACCATGCACGTTGCCACACCCCCCGCACCCTGCCCGCCCTCAACGGTGCACTTGGCCCTGCCTTTTTTTGACGACACACACCGCGCACTGGCCAAAGGCCTGGTGCCCTGGGCCGCCGCGCAAGAGGTCGATGAAACCGACGACCGCGCAGCCTGCCGCGACTGGGTAAAGCGCCTGGGCGCCGGGGGCTGGCTGCGCTACTGCGTGCCCGCCGCACACGGTGGCGCCTTGCCCGCGCTCGACTCGCGCGCGCTGGTGCTGCTGCGCGAAACGCTGGCCTACCACTCGCCGCTGGCGGACTTTGCGTTTGCCATGCAGGGGCTGGGCAGTGGCGCTATCACGCTGGCGGGCAGCCCGGCGCAGCAGGCGCACTACCTGCAGGGCGTGGCGCGGGGTGAGCTGATTGCGGCGTTTGCGCTCTCCGAACCCGAAGCGGGGTCGGATGTAGGCGCTATGCAAACAATAGCTACTAGCGCTTACCCATCAAGCGCTAGAGACCAAAAAGACTATAAATCGACCTTTTCCCTCACCGGCACCAAGACCTGGATCAGCAATGGCGACATTGCAGACTTTTACTGCGTGTTCGCCAAGACCGACCCGGCGGGGGGCACACGCGGCATCAGCGCGTTCATCGTCGATGCCAGCACGCCGGGGCTCGATGCCTCGCGCCACATCCACGTGATGGCGCCACACCCGCTGGCCACGCTGCAATTCACCGATTGCACCGTGCCCGCCACAGCGCTGCTGGGCGAAGAGAACGGCGGCTTCAAGCTGGCCATGCGCACGCTCGATATCTTCCGCGCGTCGGTGGCGGCTGCCGCCCTGGGCATGGCCCGCCGGGCACTGGCCGAGGCGGTGCACCACGCACGCCAGCGCCGCATGTTTGGCCAGACGCTGGCGGAGTTTCAGCTCACGCAGGCCAAGATCGGCGAGATGGCCGCGCTGGTGGACAGCGCCGCGCTGCTGACCTACCGCGCTGCCTGGTTGCGCGACACCGGCGAGGCACGTGTCACCGCCGAAGCCGGAGAACAACGAAATCGCAGCGTGGCCGCTGCGATGGCGAAGATGACCGCCACCGAAAACGCCCAGCGTGTCATCGACATGGCGCTGCAACTGCACGGCGGGCGCGGTGTGGAGGTGGGCAGCAAGGTCGAATCGCTGTACCGCGACATCCGCTCGCTGCGCATCTACGAAGGCGCCACCGAAGTGCAGCAACTCATCATCGGCAAGGCCGTTCTGCAGGAGTAACCCCCATGCACACACCCTCCACCCAGCCTGACCACTTTGTGCACGACCGGCTGCCTGCTGCCGATGCGCTGCCCACCATGCGCTACGACTTGCCCGAGCTGCAGATCGCCGACCAGGCCAACTTGGTGCAAGCCCTGTTTGACCAGGCCGAGCGCGCAGGCAACTTTGACCTGCCCCTGCTGCGCGGCCCGCACCGCACGTACACCTACCGCGATGCGCGCACCGAGGCCGCGCGCATTGCCGAGGTGCTGACGCAGGACCACGGCCTGGTGCCCGGCAACCGCGTGTTGCTGCGCGGCGGCAACACGGTGGAGATGGCGCTGGCCTGGCTGGGCACCGTCTACGCCGGGCTGATCGCCGTGGCCACCATGCCGCTGCTGCGCGCGGGCGAGCTGGCCAGCATCATCGAGCGCGCCCAGCCCACGCTGGCGCTGTGCGACGGCCGTTTGCTGGCTGAGCTGCAGGCGGCGCAGGTGCAGCACCCGGTGCTGACCACCATCGTGCCGTTTCACACCGCGCCCGACGTGGCCGACCTGATTCAGCGCGCGCAAGGCAAGCCCGGCACCACACCGCCGTGCCCCACATCGGCGGACGACATCGCGCTGATGGCGTTCACCTCAGGCACCACAGGCTCGCCCAAGGCCGCTGTGCACACGCACCGCGATGTGCTGGCCGCTTGCGAGGCCTGGCCTCGCCACGTGCTGCGCGCCACGCCCGACGACATCGTGGCGGGCTCGCCGCCGCTGGCGTTCACGTTTGGGCTGGGCGGCTTGCTGGTGTTCCCGATGTGGGCGGGCGCCAGCGTGTACTTCCCCGACCAGCCCTACACGCCCGAAACCATGGTGGTGCTGATGCGCGATGCAGGCGTCACCATCTGCTACACCGCGCCCACCTTCTACCGGCAGATGGCTCCGTTCGCCAAACAGATCGGCCTGCCGCAACTGCGCATCTGCGTGAGCGCGGGCGAGGGCCTGCCCGACGCCACGCGACAGCTGTGGACAGACGCCACCGGCATCGACATGACCGACGGCATCGGCGCCACCGAGATGTTCCACATCTTTGTCTCGTCCGCAGGCGGCGAGACGCGCGCGGGCGCCATCGGCAAGGTGGTGCCCGGCTACACCGCCAAGGTGGTGGATGACGAGGGCAACCAAGTGCCCCACGGCACCGTGGGCAAGCTCGCCGTCATCGGCCCCACAGGCTGCAAATACCTCGACGACCCGCGCCAGGCCAAGTACGTGAAGGAGGGTTGGAACTACCCGGGCGACGCGTTCACGCAAGACGCCGACGGCTACTTTTTTTACCAGGCGCGCGATGACGACATGATCATCACTGCGGGCTACAACGTGGGTGGCCCCGAGGTGGAAGACGCCCTGCTGCGCCACCCAGCGGTGGCCGAATGCGGCGTGATCGGCGTGGCCGACGAAGAGCGCGGCATGGTGGTCAAGGCGATCTGCGTATTGAAACCCGGCCACACGGGAGACGCTGCGATGGTCAAGACGCTGCAGGACCATGTGAAGGCCACCATCGCCCCGTTCAAATACCCGCGCGTGATGGAGTTTGTCACTGCACTGCCGCGCACCGAAACCGGCAAGCTGCAGCGCTTTAAGCTGCGCCAAGTGGCAGCCACAACCGCGCCCTCCTCCTCTTCAACAAAAACAACATGACGATGAAAAACACCCTTTTGCAACCCGAAGGCTGGGTCGCCCCCAAGGGCTACGCCAACGGTATGGCCGCGCGCGGCACGATGGTTTTTACCGGCGGCCAGATCGGCTGGAACGCGCAGCAGCAATTTGAAAGCGATGACTTCATCGACCAGACGAAGCAAACGCTGCTGAATGTGCGAGCGGTGCTGGGGGCTGGCGGCGCGGGGCCGGAGCATCTGGTGCGCCTGACCTGGTATGTGGTCGATCGCAAGGAATACAACGCGCGCTTGAAGGAGCTGGGTGCGGTGTACCGCGAAGTGCTGGGCAAGAACTTTCCGGCGATGGCGTGTGTGCAGGTGGCGGGGCTGATGGAGGAGCGGGCGAAGGTGGAGATTGAGGCGACAGCGGTGGTGCCGGACTGAAGACGGCACAGGCCCGCAGACCCGCATCTGCACGGCGTATAAGCCCCTCGCAGGTGCCAGTGCCTGGAACGGGCAAAGTAAAGTAATGCAAACTATTCGCATTACAATGCCGCACTTCCTCCCGCGCACGCCAGCATGCCGCCAGCCAGCGCCGAAACCCATTCGGACATTTGGCCATGCTTTGCCTTCGCACCCCTGCCGCCCAGGCAGCCACCACCCTTGTTGTAACTCTTTCGGCCACGCTGGCCCATGCTGCGGGGGATGCCGACACACCACCCGCCGGCAGCACACGGCCAGAAGTCACCCTGCCCACCCAGCAGGTGGTGGGCCAGCGCGACGCCCAGCGTGTGCGCAAGGATGCCCCCGTGGCGCGCATCGTTGTCAGCGAGGAAGAGGTCGAGCGCTTTGGCGACGCCACCGTGGGTGATGTACTGCGCCGACTTCCGGGCATGGGATTCACCGGCCCGGCCGGGGTAGTCAAGGACATCCGCATGCGGGGCATGGAGAAGGGCTACACACAGTTTTTGATCAACGGCGAGCCCATCCCCACGGCCACCAAGGACCGGCAGATCCAGGTAGACCGCTTGCCCGCCGACATGATTGAGCGCATCGAGATCATCCGCAGCCCCAGCGCTGCGATGGACTCGGACGGCATCGGCGGCAGCATCAATATCGTGCTCAAGCAGACCGCTGACAACCTGACCCGCCTGCGTGCGGCGTATGGAAAAAATGGCCACATGAATGTGGGCGATGTGGTGGGCCAATGGAGTCGCCAGCTGGGCGATCTGGATGTGGTGCTGGCCCTGTCGCACACCGTGGGGGCCGAGGATGTGGTCGAGTACAAGGACACCCTCAACGCCGCAGGCACGGCTACCCAGCGCGAGGTCAAGCCCAAGCCGGCCAAGAAGACCGAGACGCTGCTGTCGCCGCGCGTGACCTGGCGCAACGGCGCCGACCGCCTGACACTGGATGCATTTGCCAGCTTCGGCACCGAGGAGAAGCGGGAGACCTCCACTTTTACCAATGCTGCCGGGGCGCTGTCCAAACGCGCCACCAAGGCCGAGGACAAGGACGACACGGTGGCACGCCTTGGCGCACGTTACGACGGCCAGGCCCCCTGGGGCCAGTGGTTTACCAAGGGTGGTGTGCAACAGGCGCGCATTGACAGGGCTGTGGCCAGCACGGAGACCAGCGCAGCAGGGGTGCAGTCCAAGCGCGCCACGGAAGACGAAGATATCAAGGACCGCAACCACTATGCGGGCGCTGGGCTGGTGCTGCCGGTGGCCCCGGGCCACCTGCTGAGTTCGGGACTGGAGTGGCGTGACGGAAGCTATGACAACCTCAAGCGCAAAACCGAAAACGGTGCCGACAAAAGCGCGCTGGGCGACCGATATCTCATCGAGGAGCGCCGCCTGATTGGCTATCTGCAGGACGAGTGGCGCGTGGGCAGCAAACACTGGCTCACGCCCGGCCTGCGGGTGGAGCAGATCCGCCGCGTGGCCACTGATGGCACGGGCAGGGTGCGTGAAAGCGACCACACCGCACCGCAACCATCGGTGCACTACCGCTGGGAAGCGCAGCCCAACCTGAACCTGCGCGCCAGCTGGTCGCGCACCCAGCGGCTGGGCAAATACGACCAGGTCAACCCGCTGGTCACGGGCAAGTCCGGCACGCTGCTGGACCCGGACACAGCGGGCAACCCGAACCTGCGGCCGGAACGATCGCAGGGCTTAGAGCTGGGGCTGGAGCGGTTTTTTGAAGGGCTTCGGGGAGTGGTGGGCGCAAACGCCTACTACCGCGATGTAAAAGACTACATACAGAACAGCACGCAGCTGGAAGGATTGCGCTATGTACAACGCCCGCGCAACGTGGCCGAGGCGCGCTTCTGGGGGCTGGAGCTGGACTGGCGCATTCCGATTGCCCACAAGGGCGCCCACGCGCTGAACTTCACCGGCAGCCATGCCGAACTGCGTGGCCGAGCGCTGAGCGCTGCTAAAGGCACCTACGGCAGCATCAAGGACATGCCGCCGCGCATCACATCGGTGGGAATGGACTGGACGCACCGCCCCACCAAGTGGTCGGTGGGCGCCAATGTGAACTACCAACCCGCGTTCACCACAGATGGCCTCAACGACGATGGGGTGCGCGAGATCAAGCGCCGCAACGCATCAACGCTGCTCGACATCTACGTTACCAAGATCTTCAGCCCCACCGCTGAACTGCGGCTGGTTGCAAAGAACGTGCTTTCGGTCAAGAAGCGCGAAAGTGCCGTCAAGTACGCCAGCAACGGCGGATTTGCCAGTGGCGAAGCAAAGACAGAGACATCCAACCCCACGCTGTACATCACGTACGAGGCGCGGTTTTGAGCAAACCAGAAGGATTTCTCATGAAACACAACATGCGCAACTGGCACACCTGGGCAAGCGTTGCCCTCGGCATCCCCCTGCTGCTGGTAGGCCTGACTACGTTTTTCATCGCGCATGAAAAATCGCTGGGCACTAAAGACATTGAAATACCGCTGGGCATGGCGGCGCTGGAGGCCTTGGAGATCCGAAGCGCCGGCCAGGTCGGCAACGAGCAGTGGATAGGCACCAAGCAGGGCGTATTCCGGCTGGACGGCGTGCGTGCCGTTCCCGTCGATACCTCGCCCGGCGACGAAATCCGCGACATGGCCCAAGCGGGCAACGCGGTAGTGCTGGCTGGAAAAAAGGGACTGTGGCGCATCGAAAACGGGCATAGCACGCAGGTCTACAAAGGCGATTGCTGGCAGGTGATGCACCAGCCCGGGCAAGGCTTTACGGCGGCCTGCAAGAACGCCGGGCTACTGGTCAGCCCCGACGCAAGCCAGTGGACAACCCGCGCGGTGGAGTTTCCCGCTGAGGCGTTGCAAGCAGCCGCCTCAGGCATGACGCTGTCCAAGCTCATCATGGACATGCACACGGGCAAGCTGTTCTTCGGCAAGGAGTACGAATGGATCTGGATTGACCTGCTTGGCCTGGCCTGCGTGGGCCTGGGGCTGACCGGCCTGGTAATGTGGATGCGCAGCCGCCGCCAGCGGGCGCAGATGGGGTAAGCACACCTTGGCGCTGTTTGCTCTGTGGGTGCTGCTAGCGGTCTCCATGGTCGCGCTGGGCAGTTCAGTGTTTCTCCTGGTGCGGGGCGTGTTGTATCGCCACCGTCGCACTGCGCAGCCCCACACGCTGGTTGTTTGCCAGCGCCAAAACCATGGCAACGGCTGGTTCACCCTCACCCTGCAACGCCCTGGGCCGCTGCGGATGCTGCCACTGCCACGTTTTGAGGGCGGTCAGTCCGTAGCGCTGTCGCTGCCCGGCAGCCACCTGCGTCGCCACTATTCGCTGGCGCGCTGGAGCAAGCGGCCCTTTCAGTACGAGGTTTCCATCAAACCCGAGCCGCAGGGCAAGCTGTCGCAGTTGCTGGCGGCGCAAGCTTTGCAAGGCACCCGCCTGCAGGTCAGCCGCCCCAGCGGCCAGTTCACGCTGCGCACGGACTCGCCGACCCGCAGGCAGGTATTGATTGCGGGAGGCATCGGCATCACACCGCTGCTGGCCATGCTCGACCAATGGAGCCGCCAGCGCCACCGCCCAGACCAGGAGTTGCACCTGTATTGGCAATCCCGTCACCCAGGCGACTGGATTTACCACGATGTTCTGAACGCCTACGCTACAACAATGGAGAGCGTTCGGGTGCGGCTCCTCGCATCGCGTGCAGAGGATGGCAAGGCCACGCGCATCAGTGTGTCGCTGCTGCAAGCACAGCTGGGGTCACTGGACGACACCCAGTTTCTGATGTGCGCCGGGTCGCAGATGCTGGACAACCTGAGCGAAGGGTTGCTCAATGCCGGTGTGCCCGCGTCACACATCCATTTCGAGCGATTCACATCAGGCGCCGTCCCCTCGGACACCGGCAACTGGACGCTTCAGATCGAAGGCCGCACCGTTCCTTTTGCAGGCCACGCCCATGTGCTGTCGGCGCTGGAAGATGCACAGGTGCCGCTGGCCGCCGACTGCCGAACGGGCACCTGCGGGCAATGCTGCGTGCGTGTGATCAGCGGCCAGACGCGCAGTCTGCTTGAGTCGGAGTTCAAGGTGTCGGCCGGGCATTGTCTGGCCTGCTGCACCGTGCCTTTGAGCGACCTGCAACTGGGCCGACCCGGTCACAGCACGTCCTGATCACACCACTGCCCGCAGCGTATGCGCCCGAAGCTGGGCAATGCTTTCCGGCGATGGCGTGTGTGCAGGTGGCTGGGTTGATGGAGGAGCGGGCGAAGGTGGAGATTGAGGCGACGGCGGTGGTGCCGGATGTTGAGTAAGTTCATTCTCGGTAGGAATCTAAATGAGATCGCTGTTCAGCGCTTATCCAGCAAGCGCTAGTAGCTATAGTTTTTACAGTTTTCTTTGACCGTTCGAGCTGAGGTTCTATGGTTCCAGTCAAGCATTAACTGCGTTGCCAGAGGCCAAAGCGAGGTCAAAACGTTTGTGATTCTTGAACAGGCTGAAGGCCACACGCACCATTTTGCGAGCCAGCACGTTAAGCGCAGCAGTGCGCGACAAGCCCTTGGCGCGCTCGTGCTCGTAGCAGGCCTTCCAGGCTTTCGTGGCTGCGCCAGACATCGCCGCGTTGAACAGCAACCTGCGCCACTCAGATGGGCCGCGCTTGGACAGGCGCCGCAGGCCCACCTTATGGCCTGAATCCATAGGGCGAGGGTCCAGCCCCAAGAATGCAATCACTGCATCTGAACTGGCCGCAGCAAGCCTGCGAAACACCCCCAGCAACGCTGCCCCGGACAGCAGACCGATGCCTGGCACGCTGGTAATGCACTCAAAGTCCTGTTGGCCCGCATCTACGGCAGCCACCGCAGCACGGATCTTAAGATCCAACACTTTGAGCGTGCGGGCAAACTCCTGCATCAAAGACTCCAAGGTGACCAATACGCCAGGACAGCCTGCAGCGCTCATGCGCAACTGCTGATGGCACTTGACCAGAACGGCACGCCTGCGCAGCAACTCATCGAGCGCCTGCTGCGCCACCGGCTGGGGCTGCCAAAGACGCAACTGGCGATGCTCATGGGCCGCATAGCGGGCAATCACCTGTGCATCCAGGCGATCAGTCTTGCCCCGGGCCCCCAGGCCGCGGGCGTACGAACGCACATCACGGGGATTGAGCAGATACACCACAAAACCTGCTGCGTGGGCATCAGTGGCCAGGGTGCGGTGATAGCTGCCCGTGGACTCCATGGCAATCGCGCTGCCAGCGGGCAGCGAGGCCAACCAGGCGGAAATGGCCGCAGGGGTGTTGGCAATACGCTTGGCAGCGCTTGCGCCATACGAGCAGATATCCAGATGGCTGCTTGCCACATCCACGCCGAAGAAGACACAGGGGCTGGGTCCAGAAGTACGAACGCCAGCAGGGTCAGACACGATAGTTGCCATAAAGCCTCCTGTTGCAACAAAATCCAAGGCGCTGGGGTGGGCCTGCACTGGCGTTGGCTTGCACACATGGGCGTTTACCAGACAGATCAGTACGTGCTGGTAACGCTGGGTTCCTAATCGACGCTCGGTGCGGGATGGGAGAAATCTCAGTAAGTAGGTCGGGTGC
>JAUXZO010000058.1 GCA_030692685.1 Acidovorax sp.
CCGCAAGAACTCTTCGCGTCGGGTGGGTTTGCGCGAATGCTCGAATCCGTTGTCTTGATCTGCGGCCATTGCCAAGGTCTGCTGCTTCATCTGCGGATAACGTTTGACCCCTCTCAATGGTGGACCTTAATCAGCGTTGCCCTAAACGGCCCATCGCTTTTAATGTCTGCTTTTGGGCGGTAGGTCTGACTTGGCGGAATTCCGCTTTCGGGCCCGAAGCCGAATTCAGGGCTTCTCAAATGCGGACATCCATACCGCGCAAGAACGCGATGCTCTTCGAAAGCTGCGACCTCGCATCACCAGGCACAGTCATCAGCGTCAAGGTCGCCAGCTCGGAACGCCTGACGAGTTCGCTGCACCGCCCGGCATAGTTTGACCAGAACAAATGCATGCCTGGCTCACCCTTCCAATTCCGAGCCATCGAGTAAGGCGTTTCCTGCAGATAAGTCGAGACTTTGTAGGACCAGTCCGCGCCACGATGGGCCGCAACATTGTGCGAATGTTCCAGCGCATTGTCAGTACATAGATAAATGAGGGCGGGCGAAAGCGGTTGAATGATCTCGACAAACCGTCGGAAATACACATCCGTGTTGGGGTGCTCCTGCTCCATCAGGAATCGAACAGTCGACTGAAACGCGCTGCCTTCCAAAACATGGAGGCCGTCACTACTTCCGACGTGCTGGACGAAATGATGCCAACTTTCGAGGCAACGGTCGGCGAAGGTAAGCTCGTTCCGTGTTTGTATAAGGGAGGCAGGGTGTACCGGATGATCGCCTGCCTCTTCAAGGTACCAAGCTGTTTCGAGGCCACCTTCGCGAAGGACTTCGCAAAGGCTCCGTGCAAGAGTGCTCTTGCCAGTGCCAGGAAGTCCATCAATAAGAACAAGTTTCACGGTAGCGAGTTGGTGTTTTGCGGGTGCCGATGCTCTATCTGGACTTGAGCCTCGAACGGCAGCTCGTGGCCGAATTCTGCCCCACGGCGAAGGACGCTAGCGGCTAAAAGCAGTCCCCTACCACTCGATCTGCTAGCGCTTCTCAACGCAACATTGTTGGAACCAATCTGCAAATCGAGACCAGGGCTCCATCGTCTCACCGTTGTGAGACCATAACCTGACCCCACCGATAGATGAGACAAGGAAGTAGTCACCGTTATCCTGGATGAACGGAAGCCAGTCTCTTGGCCCCCCTCCAACTCCCAATTCTCTAAGCTGGGGTTGTGGAGCATCAGATAGGTCGTATGGATCGACTGGGCAGTCACTGGGAGCATTTGCTGGCTGAGTCGGAGTGCCTGTCTCAGGAGAGCCGCGGTGAAGTGCCCCGCATTCAGATACTGCCGTTGTCTTCAAGGGCACCTACGACGAACACGCTGGTCGGTACTTGGCCGTCGTTGGGACGACCTGCGTGCGCAGTTGCACGGCGTTGTCATACCACCAACGAGCTATGGTGACGATCCAGAGCTTGCATCCCTTGCGCGCGTAATCAATGAGAGGACACCAGATTTTTCGCCCCGTGATGTTGGGCTAGATCTACGTCCTGCTGATCTACCCTCGCATCATCCAATCTGTAGTCAGACCTAGAGCAAAGCGGATCGTCGAAACTGAAGACGATTCATTGCTAGAAGTTGACATCGATCTCTTCGAGAATCACACATGCAAATAGTTGAAGCACTGAAAAAATTCAATCGCAAAGAGCGCTATTGGGTCATCCGAAACGCGCTAGGTCCCGGCAGCGACCAACTTGGTGAAAAATTTCGACGAGATCTGCAACAGACTATTGGCTTAGAAATACCTGGAGATGCATGGTGGTCAATCGACTACCACATCGATTGGCTTGTCGGAGCGCTTGCGTTGTTTGTGGATGACGCGGTCGTATCCAAGCCACAGGACAACAGCAAGAACCTAGTGAAAGGAAATCAGGAGGACATTGACCTAGTGGTCGCTTTCGGCAACACCTTAATTCTGATTGAGGCCAAGGGTGACACGAGCTGGTCCAACGTACAGTTGAATTCCAAGTTGCCTCGGCTGGAAGCTATTCTGGGAGCGGATTTTCAAGGCCTGTATCAGCAGAAAAATTTGTCGGTGTATTTCGTTCTCATGTCTCCCAAAAGGTCAATGAGATTGCTCAGGCCGGACGGTCTGTCGTGGCCCAATTGGATGACTGCCAAAGACGGGACGCCTCTATGGATGCCCATGCAATTGGCGGACAGCAATGAGTCTCCGAGCTTCTTTAAAGTGACCCGTTGTCAAAAGAGCGGCGCCGTAAGCGAGTTGGGCAATTCATGGAAGGTGATTTGACCCACTCCACATGAAAGCGCCATTTTGCGTGGCGCTTACGTTGAAAGGACCCGCTTGTTGAGACGTGCTGTCCACACTGCCTTTTTCGCAAGAGATCGGTGTGTGGTAATTGCTGCGTTTGGGTGTAGGTTTGCAGCGATTGCTGTCATCCGCGCTGTCCCATCGAGCGCGTTCTATCGTACAGAAGCAGCCGGTGGATGCGAGCGAAAGCTGAAGCTCAACGGCGGAACTAATCGTCAGGCAGTTGCATAGTGCACAACATTCCAGCCGACATAGCCTGCGACCTCGGCCAGAGTTTTCACCGTTTTAGGGCCATGGGACGACCACCTTCGTGTATGCCCCATGTACCAGCCTCTCGTGAAACCAGTGCCAAGGCGCTCGTTCAATGCCGACAATTCCTCCGCATTTAGCAGGGTCAGTTCTCGACTCGCTGGAGCCGCCAACACTGCTCCCACGCACGCCAGATAAGCGCTCCGCCCACAAACCAATATCGCCCTGTGAGTCAGCGCGACCTCCCCCTTGAGACGATTGAGATTGTCAGCCGAGAGCACATCGGCATCGAGGGGTGCGCAGAAGCCTTTCGGCTTGCCCTGAGGATGTGGCCATCGCGCAAACGCATTCGTACAGGTCATGTACGTTGCTCGGTCGGCTAGGAAAGCCGCCTTCAACACATGCCGCTCTGATTGAGTAGCTTCACCGTTCCTCGGCCAAACAAATCTCTCGTGGGCGTAGGCCCATGAGATACCAGCAGCTCGGAATAAGTGAAACATGTTCGCGCCCTGCTGCCCGAATGATGGAATACCAGAGGAAGCCTCTGATGGTCCGGGAGCCTCATTCACAAGAAGAACCACAGGCCCTGTCGCGTCACCATGCGACGGTACCACTCGATCATCGTACTCAACAATAGCCATCGTGCTTTTGTAAGACTTGTCATGCTCCACGTCTACCCCATTTGCGCCGTCGAAATACTGAACATCGCCAGATGTGAACACCGCATTCGGGCAAGAACTGTGCTTTGCTCAATGACGAACCGCTGCCGCGCAGGACCTACAAACCCAGGGGTACGCAATGAGACCCGTTGCTCCGAACACCTCCAGCCCGTACCTGGCAGACAGGTTGTGGCTGTTGCTCGGTGGAACGACCGAGCAGGTCAGGCGCACAGGAGAAAGGCGATACCGCTATGAGCGGTTTGAGCATCCGCTGCGAACCAACAGGCGCAGACACCATGTTCCAGGCAAGCTGCTCAGCCTGATCAATCAGCTCCTCAAAACGCCTGCGGCAAACGATATCAGGTGGCTAGGATATCTTGCCGGTGAGAATGAATGCGTTGGACAGGCCAGACGAATCCCTCTGAAGGCTGCCCTCTCAGAGATTCCTATGACTTTTGAACAGGATCTGATTGCCGGATTGGACGCAGGCTTTTGCAACTGGGCCCAATCCAAGGGCGCCCTTACCGTGGCTCGCAATGGTGGATTTGAATTTGCAATCCGTGCGCATTTGCTCCCTTACTTGGAGAAGGCGACGAATTACCTGGCCTTTACCGAGGCGGAGGGCCAGCGGTTTGACATCTCCTTGTGCCCACATGACACCTTAGTAAAGCAGGCTGTCTTGGTTGAGTTGAAGGCCAACTTCCTGTGCCAAAGTCCTACAACTATCTTAGGCGAACGCAATACAGCGATTCAAAAACTGAGGAAACCTGTATCTACGAGCAAAGACATCATCGGGCGGTACTACCTGCATCTCGTTGTGGAGCTGGCCTATGAAACCCACAAAGGACCTACTGAACTGCTCAAAGCCCACAACAAGCTCGTCGGTGCCAGATCCTACAAACGCTTCAAGCCCCTAGAAGAAATGGCCCAGATTCGCAAATACGCCTTGAGGCAGCTGAAAGGCAAGCCAGCGTCCTACGCCATCTCCTGCCCGAAAGGTTGGCAGGTGCGCGCAACGCTGCATTGCTGGCTGGCTCACTTGTCCAAACCGCCCGGCAACCCCCAGTATCTGCAACTGCCGGGGTACGCGGGCAAGCAAGCTCAGGTCTGAAACCACTCCAACGCCTCGCTTCGCTCGCGCCCAGGCTGCGCGTAGGCGTACTCATTGCTCCCTTCGGCAGACACGCGCTTAACGCGCACCACCATGCCCGCCTGAAGGGCGTGATCTCGCAACGTGCAAGCACTAGAGTAGCCTATCCGTAGCCGCCGCTGAATCCAGCTTACGCAGAACGCATCGGGATCGGCCAGCAAAGACTGTCTCAAGTGCTGCAGATCTGTCATCTCTCGCCCCCACTGTGTGATTTCCCAGCACTTCTCGGGGCCGCAACGTTATCCCCGAGGTCGCGTGCCTTAGCCCCGGTCAGGCTAACCGAGAAACACGCCGGGGTCGAACTTCACTTGTGATACGTTACAAACGAGCAAGAAGAAGCGATCAAGAGGAGTTCTGGATGAAGGAAATCAGTGGCCGGGCTTTCGCAGAGCGGTTTGCTCTGAACCCTTTGGGCTTTGCGTGGTTGCTCGGTGCGGGAGCCTCCGCTACGGCCGGCATACCGACGGGCTATCAAATGATCCAGGAGTTCCGCACACGCCTTTTCGCCTCGGAGACCGATATCAGCCTGCGCGAAATTGACCCGGCGGACCCCGTTTGGCAATCGCGCATCGACCTGCACCATGAGAGAAAGAGGATCCTCCCGCCCAAAGGAGATCCCTCGGAATACAGCCGGGCGTTCGAGGCCCTATACCCCACACCTGAAGATCGGCGGCTTTTCATCCGAAACCAGGTCAGCAAGGGGAGCCCGTCGCTCGGGCACAAGGTGTTAGGCTCGCTCCTGGGTGCACGAAAGACTCCATGCGTGTTCACCACGAATTTCGATTCGCTGATCGAAAGCGCTGCCACCATTGCATCACAGCTGCTACCCGCCAGCGAACGCGGCACGCCCACCCTCGCCGCGATCGACAACGCGGCCCGCGCCGAAATCTGCCTGCGCGAGAGCGAGTGGCCGCTGATCGTGAAGCTGCACGGCGACTACCAGTCGGTCCAACTCAAGAATACCGATCAAGAACTGGCGCAGCAGGACGCCCAGCTGCGCTTGGTGTTAACCCAATCGCTGCAGCGGTTCGGACTGATCATCGTCGGCTACAGCGGGCGCGACGATTCCGTCTTGCATGCCTTGAACGCGGTCCTTCGATCGCCCGTTCGCTATCCCAAGGGCATCTACTGGCTGTGCCGTGACGCCGACAGCCTGCTCCCTGCAGTTCGGGAACTCCTTGAACAAGCCGAATTGGCACAGGTGGATGTGCACCTCGTCAGGGGGACGACCTTCGATGAGCTGTGTGGAGACATCGCAGACGTCACGGACCTTCCAGCCTCGCTGGTCACCCATGTGTTCGGCGACCGCAGCAGCAGCGCTGTAGCGCAGGTACCGCTGCAGCGGCAGGCGGCGCTAAAAGCGCCGGTGCTGAGGCTGTCGGCCATGCCGCTGATCGAGATGCCCAGGTCCGCACGAAAGATCAGCCTGAACGCGAACGCGGGCATCGCCGACATTCGCGCCTTGCTCAAGCAGGCGGGTGTGCGAGCCACCGTTGGGCAGGCAGGAGGCCCTGGTGTACTTGCCGCATTCGGACCCGACGTGCCGCTGGAAAAAGCGCTCGCTCCCCTCGGTGCGACTTTGGTCGGCGAGGTCGCGCTGGACATCGCCAAGGACTCCTGGGCCAAAGGCGTGATCTACGATGCCCTCGTTCGCGCGCTCTGCAGGGAACTTCCGCTGTTCGCCCGATTGCATGGCCGCGGCCACAGCCTGTCGGTGTCACGTCCGAACCGTGAACTCCCCAGGGAGCTTGCCCAGGCCAGGCAAGACCGGTTGTCCCGCCTGAAGACAGCGTATGGCTCCGAATTGACCGGGCCGGTCCCGGGCACTTCTGGCAGATACTCCGAAGGCCTGTCGATCCGGCTGGAGCAAGCTGACGATCGCTGGTGGGCTGTGTTCGAGCCTGCGACCTTCATTGACCTCGACCACCGCACACCTGATGCAGATACCGTGCAGGCAACCGCCGAATGGCGCAAGGCCGAGGATTGGCGCAGAGAGCGCTGGGTCCAGAAGTACAACCATCGCTGGTCCGCGATCCTGGACGCCTGGGTGGAACTGCTGACCCATGCCGAAGGTCCCCGGCGCAGTGCCTACGGCTTGGCCCAGGGAACAGGTGTTGATGCAATATTCGAGTTGGGCGCAAAGACCGCGCGCAGCAGGCCTGCCCACGACCACGACTTCTTTCACGTGCAGCGGGGGCAACGATGAGTGTCGAGAAGCCGCTGCCGATCAGTTTGCCTGCCTTCTCGTTGCTGGAGGAGCCCGAACTGGCCTTCGCATCTGGAGACCCCAAGGCCCGACACCGGCACCCACTGCTGGGACTGTCGAGGTTCGGCGCCTTCGACCAAGCGTCGTATCGGCACTACAGCCGGGACCTTCGCGTCGCGTATGTGGGCCCCAGGTCAGGCGCCGCGCTGTTGCGCGACATGCGGGAAAGCCTGCGCGGACCTCAGCGTAACACCGACAACAACAGCTACGCTCAGGCCTATCCAGGTTTCGAAAACCTCTTCGGGGTGGACTTGCTCAGTGCCGACAAGCAAGCCCATGTCGTATGGCCCGAAGAACTGTACGACCTCGGTCAAGGCGACACGGTCAGTGACCGGGTGCGCGCCGCGCTCCATCACGCACTCAGGCGCCTTGAGGCGGCGCGGGCCGAGTTTGACGTGGCCCTGGTGTACTTTCCTGACCGGTGGCTTGCACATCTTCGAACCAAGGAGTTCGATGCACACGACGAACTCAAGGCGCTGGGCGCTCAGCTGGGTATTCCGACCCAGGTCATCAACGACAAATCGCTGAAATTCGGCAACTGGGGGGCACGCGCGTGGCGCCTGTCCGTGGCGTTGTACGCCAAGGCCGGTGGGACGCCCTGGAAGCTGGCGCCGATTGAGGGCATACCCGAGGACACGGCCTACATCGGCCTGGCCTACGCCATTCGTCGATCATCGGACGAAGCCCACTACGTGACTTGCTGCTCGCAGGTTTTCGACATGGAAGGAGGCGGCATGCAGTTCGTTGCCTTCGAGGCGAATGACGCCATAGCCGACGAAGCCGAAGCGCGGCGCAACCCCTTTCTGTCGCAGGCTGACATGCGGGCGGTCCTCACCCGCAGCGTCCGGCTCTACCTCGAAGGACATGCGGGCCGCGTCCCGCGTCGCCTTGTGATCCACAAGACCACTGCCTTCACCGAGAGCGAGCTCAAGGGAGTGCAGGACGCGACGCAGTCGATCCCGGAAGTCGAGTGCATCGAGATCGGCTCGAGCTCGGCATGGAGAGGCGTCTGGATGGTCGAGGCGCCAGGCAAGCAACCCAGCATCCAGCCAGCGCGCTTCCCTGTTCCACGCGGCACCCTGGTAATGACCTCGGGCAACGCGGCGCTCCTGTGGCTCGCCGGCAATGCGCCGTCAGCCGTAGGCGGTAGGGACTACTTCCAAGGGGGAAAGAGCATCCCGAAACCCATTGTCCTTCGCCGTCACATGGGGCGCGGCCCCTTCGAACTCCTGGCTTCCGAAGCCATGGCGCTTGCCAAGATGGACTGGAACAACGATGCGCTGTACGATCCCTTGCCGGTGACGATCATGTACTCGCAACGACTGTCACGCACCATCTCGAATGTGCCAAGCCTACCCGCGCACAGCTACCCGTATCGGTTATTCATGTGAGAACGACACACATGGAAGCAATGCGCCTCCGTACCTTCATACGACTAGACTCAGGCCGCTTTTTCAATGCCTATACAGCGGCTTCCATGATGTCTGCAATCGAGTGGATAGCTCAGTAAATGCTGCTTCTCCAAGTCGCTGCCATATGTGACCATGCAGGTTTTGAAACTCGGAACGCACCCCCCGGATGTTTTCACTGTCCGCTCCTCGGTGCAGCAGTCATTCGTCGGTGGCACCGCGACCGGCTGCTCCCAGCCTAAAGCAGGCTTGCATGACTACGGTCATCAACTGATAGCAGCTCGTATTCTTGAATGCCTGACCATCACAGCAACCATTAGAGAATGACGGCCTCAATCGTTCATCACACGCGACAGATACTCCTTAGCCCGACTAGCATTGAACGAGCGATCTGCGCCGGGGGGCGTGTCGGCTACCCGTGCAAAATCTTGTGCCGGATGGCATACACCACCAACTCGGCATTGCTCTCCACGCCAAGCTTGCGCAGGATACGTGTTCGACTGGAACTGACGGTTTTGACGCTGATAAACATCTTTCTGCCAATTTCGGTGAGAGAAATGCCTTGGGCGATCATGAGCATGACCTGGTGCTCGCGGGCAGACAACTTGTGATGCGGCGGCTGGTCGTCGTCGGTGCTGGCCGTCTGCAGCAGAAGCCGCTGGGCTGCAATGCTACTGAGGTAGCGCCTGCCAGCGGCCACCTCGCGGATGGCGTGGATCAGCTCCTCGGCCTCGGCATCCTTGGTGAGATATCCACTTGCACCCGCACGCAGAGCCACTACGGCGTACTGCTCAGCCGGGTACATGGACAGCAGCAGCACGGGCATCTTGGGAAACTCGGCGCGCAGCGATGGCATGGCTTCCAGGCCGCTGCGCCCGGCCATGCTCACGTCCAGCAGCACCACGTCGAAAAGAACGCCGCGCAGCTTAGTCAGCATTTCGCCCACATCGCGCGCCTCATCGTCCACGCGCATGTCGGTCTCGTCCGAGAGCAACTTGCGCAGCCCTGATCGAAAGATGGTGTGGTCGTCTACAACAAGGACTTTGATCATGGGGTGACGGGTATCGAAAGTTGAAGGTTTGTGCCAGCCCCGGGCACACACTGCAGGTCCAGGGTACCGCCCAGCTCACGCGCCCGCTCCTTCATGCCGAGCAGACCCCGCGCATCGCTGCGGTGGGGGCCTGCCGCCAGGCCCACGCCATCGTCCCGGATCTCCAGCGACAGCTGGTTGGGGCGGTCCTGCCGCAGGGACACCCACACCTGCCCGGCGCGGGCATGTTTGGCAATGTTGATCAGCGCCTCCTGGAAGATACGGAACACGCTGGTCACGCGGTCGATCTCCAGCCCGTCCAGCGCGCCAGAAGTCTCCCAATGGCATGGCAGCGCATGTCGCGCCGCAAACTGGCGCAGCTCGCGCTGCATGGCCGAGGCCAGCCCCAGATGATCGAGCCCGCTGGGCCGCAGCTCCTCCGACATCTCCCGCACCGACTGGATGGCCTGGCGCGTGATCTGCATGAGGTCGGCTGAAATCTCTTGGAGCGCAGGGTCATCCACCCGGCGCTGGATGCGCTGCGTGTTCATCTTGATGGAGGCCAGCAGACCGCCCAGCACGTCGTGCAGCTCGCGCGCAAACAAAGCCCGCTGGCGCTCGCGCTCCTGGTTGATGTGCGCGGCCAGCTGTTGCAGGTCGGTGCGCGCCTGGCGTAGTTCTTCCTCGCGTTGGCTCTGTTCCGTCACATCGATGCCCACCCCCATCACGGCCGGGCGCCCCCGGTACGCCATGCGCGAACCATGCACTTCGAGCAGCACGATGCGCCCATCCTTGTGGATCGCGGGGGTGACGTAGCGCACGCTGTCGATCTCACCCGCGATCCGCTGGTGGTACATCTTCAGCGTGTAGTCGATGGACGAAGGCGGCACGAGATCGCGCAGCGACATGCCCACGATCTCGGCGCGGCTGCGCCCAAAAAAATGGGCCCAGGTCTCGTTCGAATACACGAAGATTTCGTCCTGGATGACATAGATGCCCGTGATGGACTGCTCGACGATGGCCTTGAAGGACAGGTCCAGGTAGTCATCCGCAATCGTCGGGGCGGGCTGGGGCTGCATGGGTGGGCGTGGCAGGGTGAATACAGGGCAACGGTAGAGGGTGCATGCCCGGGCGTCAAGCGATGGCCGCATCCGTGACGTAGGACCCGCAGGTCAGCACCAGATCGCCATGGCGCTCGAAGTATGCTGACTTTGCCATGGTCTTCTGCGTGAGCGGGTGCAGCCAGCGGTAGCTCACATGGCCACTGCCCTGGCGCAGCGCGGCAGCCACGATCTCGGCCACAAAATGTTTGCCGTCCAGGTCCTTGAAGTTGCGTCCATCCACACCCACCAGCCGGGTGTTGGTGCCGTGGGCCACGCAGTGCATGTCGGTGGAGTACAGCACCAGATAGAGATCGCGGTCGATCAGCGCAGCGTTGTGGGGCGTGTTGACCTGGCTAATCAGCACCGCCGGGCCCTGGCTGCGCAGCATGGCCGCTGCACGCTGCACCAGCGCATGGGCCTCCTCGGCACTGGCATGTGCCTGCCCCCCTAGGTCGAACGACGCCACCGCACCCACCAGCTGCAGCGCCTGCTGGTGCAGGGCGGCTACGGGCTCGGCGGCGTTGCGGCTCAGGGAGGCGTTTTGCCTGGTGAGTGTGTCTACCTCGGCGATGGACGCACCAATGGCGCGGATGCCTGCGCTTTGCTGGCCCACAGCGGCGGCCATGGCCTCGATGGTGTGCGCCACCTGCTGCACGCCCCCCAGCAGGTCGGACATAGTCTGGCCTGTCTGCCCCGCCATGTGGGCGCCCGCATCCACGCTGCGGGCCGCGCCTTCGATGAGGGCGCGCACCTCGCGCGAGGCCTGGGCCGATCGGGTGGCAAGGTTGCGCACCTCGTTGGCCACCACGGCAAAACCCCGGCCGGCCTCCCCGGCCCGCGCGGCCTCCACGGCGGCATTGAGCGCAAGGATGTTGGTCTGGAAGGCAATGTTGTCGATCACGCTGATGATCTCGCCGATCCTGCGCGAGCTGCTGGTGATGCTGCCCATGGTCTCGACCAGCCGCGCAATCACCTGCTCGCCCTGGGCCGCGCGCACCAGCACGCCCTGGGCGATCTGGTGCCCGCGCCCGGCATCTTCGGCGCTGGCCTGCAGCCCCAGCGTGAGCTGCTCCATAGCGCCGTTCACATCGTCGATGGACGCGGCCAGCGTGCTCATCATGGCGGCAAAACGCGTGTGGTCGCTGCCTACATGGCCCGACGACGTGGCAATGGCTAGGGTACCCGCGTGCACATCGCGCACGATGGCGGCGATGCGTGCCTGCAGCTGCGAAAGATCCTCGATCAAGGGCCCCGACGGGGCCCCGCCGGGGTCATCGCCGGGGCCCTCCAGTTCACCAGCCACCAGCCGTTGAACTAGCACTCGGGCCTGTGCCGACAGGCGAGCATGGCGCGCGGCCCGGGCGGCCAGGGCCGTGCTGCAGACCCCCGCGATGGCTAGGCCGACCATGGCTCCCCATTGCGCGTGGGCCTGCGGCAACCATGCCAACGCGGCGACTCCCCCCACCACGGAGAAAACCGAGACGGCATGTACCACCCCACCGGCGCGATCGGCCCAGTCTGTCAAGGTCTTCATGGGATGCTCCGATCTTTTCCGGGAACCATGTCCAGGCGCCTTTCTGCAGGTCAGAACAGGTGCTGCACGCCAACTTCGTAGCCGCTCTTGCGGGCCGATGCCTTGCTGTCGTGCGCAAACGTGGTGTAAACGCTGGTGCGCTTGGACAGGAAGTGGTGGTAGCCCAGGGCGAGCTTTTGCGAGGCGACCACGTCTGCGCGTTTGTAGTGCCCGAAGCTGGCCCGGAACTGGCCCGTTCCCGCAGGGATCACCGATGACAGGGCCCAGGTGCGCACGCTGGCGTCGGTGTGATCCGTGCCGCCCGCCACCATGGCGTTGAGTGTGAACGTACCAAAGTCATAGCCACCGAACAGCGTGGTGAGCTTGGAGCGCCCGTCTGCAGGCTTCTCGTAGCCAAAACGCAGCTGCCAGGGACCCGGCGCATAGCCCAGCGCAAACGAATACGGCGTCTTGCGCGGCGTGCCCGACCAGCCAGGGTTGGCATCCTTGGCAGCCACCTGCGCGGTGAACGAGAAAGCACCGGCGTCAAAAGCGTATGTAGCGGCATCGTTGTACCAAAGGTTGCCGATGTGGCCCGTTCCGGCCGCGAAGCCGTTCGTGGTGTTGTCCCAGAACCAGGGGTCCACCAGAATCTGCGGCAGCAGCGCGGCCGTCATTTGTCGCCCCAGCGTGAGCGAACCCCAGCCGCCGCGCAGGCCCACCGACGACTCCTGC
This sequence comes from Acidovorax sp., assembly GCA_030692685.1. Classification (GTDB taxonomy): domain Bacteria; phylum Pseudomonadota; class Gammaproteobacteria; order Burkholderiales; family Burkholderiaceae_C; genus Acidovorax. The sequence goes on from JAUXZO010000058.1 coordinate 12,429, forward strand.
GTCCAGTAGGTGCCCGCAGGTGAATTCAGCATCGCACCCGGTGTGTTGATGCTGCCGCTGTCGGCATTGATGCGGGTGGAGAGCTTGAAGCTGGCCAACATGCCACCGCCCAGGTCTTCGGTACCAGCGAACGCGAGGTGGCTCATGGCGCCAGAGCCCATGCGGGTGTGTCCAGCCCCGATGTCCTTGCCCACGTTAAGGTCGATGCGGCCCGACAACGTGATGTTGGACTGCGCCAGGGCTGTAGTGCTGGCAAGTAAAAAAGCGGCGGGCAATGTGATGCGGGCAATCATGGCGTGTGGTCTCCTTCCCGTGATGGGATGTGTTGTGGTTGTGTGAGAAACGAGGGTTCAGCCTGCAGGGCCACACGGGCGGTGTGGCCTCCGGGACCGCTGGCGCAGGGACTCCAGCGCGGAATGCTGCTCAGACCAAGGCCACCTTGGATTCCGACGCTGGCGCGAGCGCGAACTTCTGACGCAGGGCCTTCTTGTCAAACTTGCCCACGCTGGTCTTGTCGATCGCCTCCACAAAATGGATGCGATCGGGCACGGCATACCGGGGGAGCAGCCCCCGCTCGGCCTGCTCCAGCACCAGGGTGCGCAAGACCTGCTCAGTGGCAGACCCATTGCCGGGGCGACGCACCACCACGGCGATGGGCCGCTCGCCCCAGCGCTCGCAGGGCGCAGCCACCACGGCGGCCTCGGCCACGCCCGGGTGGGCCGCCAGAAGCTGCTCCAGGTCGAGTGAAGACACCCACTCGCCCCCAGTCTTGATCACGTCCTTGATGCGGTCCACCAGCCGCAGGCAGCCGGTGGCATCGATGCGGCCCATGTCCTGGGTGTGCAGGTAACCGCCCTGCCACAAGGCCTCGGATGCCTCGGCGTTGCCCCGGTAGCCCTGCGTGAGCCAGGGCGCACGCACCACCACTTCGCCCACGGCCTTGCCGTCGCGGGGCAACTCGTGCAGCGATTCGTCCACCACCCGCAGATCCACCAGCGGCACACTCCAGCCGGCGGCCAGGCGAAAGTCGTCGGGCATGTCCAGGCCCTGCTGCGCAGGGCGCTGCGCCAGCGTGAGCAGCGGACAGGTCTCCGACATGCCATAACCCGTGAAGATGTCGATGCCCTGCGCCAGCGCCTCCTGGCACAGGTGGGGCGGCATCACCGAACCGCCCGAGACGATCTTCCAGCCGTCGAACCGGCGCCCCCTGGCAGCGGCCAGCACCATCTGCAGCACCGTTGGCACGCCGTGCGAGAAGGTCACGCCTTCGCGCACCACCAAGTCCACGATGTGCTCGGGCCGGAAGCGGCCCGGATAGACCTGCTTGACTCCCAGCAACGTGGCCACGAAAGGCAGGCCCCAGGCGTGCACATGGAACATCGGCGTGAGCGGCATGTACACGTCGCCCCGGTGCAAACGCTGGTGCTGCGGGCTGGCCGCCAGGCCCGATGCCGCCGCCAGTGTGTGCAGCACGATCTGGCGGTGACTGAAGTACACCGCCTTGGGCAGGCCCGTGGTGCCGGTGGTGTAGAAGGTGGTGGCCAGCGTGTTTTCGTCGAAGTCGCGGAACTCAAAGGCCGTGGGCTGCGCGGCCATCAGGGCCTCGTATTCGCCCACCGTCGGCAACGGCGTTTGTGCGGGTTGCGCATCCTGTAGCAGCACGATACGCCGGAGTTGCGGCAGGCGCGGGTGGATGACTTCGAGCACCGGTAGGAAGTCGGCATGCACCAGCAGCGTCGTGGCGCCGCTGTGGTCCAGCGCATAGGCAATTTGGTCGTTGGACAGCCGGATGTTCACCATCATCAGCGCGGCGCCCATCATGGGCACGGCAAAGTAGCTCTCCAGATAGCGGTGGCTGTCCCAGTCCATCACAGCCACCACATCGCCCGCCCCCACGCCCAGCGACTGCAGCATATGCGCCTGCTGCGCGATGCGGCCCGCAAAACCCCGGTAGGTGGTGCGAAACAGATCGCGGTACACGATCTGCTGGTCCGGCGCGTTGGCCAGCGGGGTGTGCAACAGTTGCTTGATGAGCAGCGGGTAGCTGTAAGCGGAAGGGGTGCGATCGATCACGCGGTCTTGGGGGGTCTGCACGCTGGTCTCCTGGCGTTCTTGTATGAGTTCACAGAGCGTAGGCAAAGGGCTACGGCCTGGATGCCAGAAATTTCTGTACGGTAGGGCAGATAAGTCCATGCCGCAGGTGCGATCCATGGCGGAAATGTCTGGTGCCCCGAGCAGAAATGTCCCGCTGACGACCACCGCCTGTGCACCCAGCATCGCGCACCACAACTCAAGGAGATCTCGGTGCAGCAATTTTTCTGGCGCAGGCTGGTTGTTATCGGAGGCCTGTGTGGGGCCTTGTCGGCGGGCGCGGCGCCCATGGTGGAGCTGGTGGTGGGGCAGTCGCTGCCACTGTCGGGCGAGCAGGCGGCGCTGGGGCGGCAACTGCGGCTGGGCGCGGACCTGTGGTTCGCCCACGTCAACGCCACGGGTGGCATCCAGGGCACGCCCATCCGCCATGTGGTGCTGGACGACGCATTTGACCCATCCCGCGTGGTGCGCAACACGCGCCAGCTGGTGCAGCAGGAGCAGGTGTCCGTGCTGATGGGCTACCCACAGGCACAGGGCGTGCGCGCCGTGCTGGCGCAGAAGCTGCTGACGGTGTCGGGCGTGCCGCTGCTAGGGCCCGCCACCGGGGCCGATTGGCTGCGTGAGCCTGTGCACCCCCAAGTGTTCCCTGTGCGCACCGGCCACGTGGGCGAGGCCGAACACCTGGCCGGGCACCTGGCCATGCTGGGTGCGCGCCGCATCACCATGCTGCACGCGGCAGACGAAGACGGCTTTGGTGCCCAGGACGCCCTGCGCGCCGCGCTGGCACGCAAGGGGCTGGCCCTGGCGGGTGCCGCGGCGTTCGGCCCCGGCGGTGCTGACGGCGCCGTGCTGGCCCTTCGGGCATGGCAGCCCGAGGCCGTCGTGCTCATGGCGCCCGCCCCCCAAGTCGCGGCGTTCGCCAAGGCCTGGCGGGGTGCGGGCGAGACGGCGCACCTGCTGAGTTTTGCGCGCGCCGACCACCAGGAGGTGCTGGCCCAGGCAGGCACCAGTGCAGCGCGGGGCATGGGCTTCACGCAGGTTGTGCCTTATCCCTACGGCGGTGCCAGGCCGCTGGTGCGCGAGTACCGGGGGCTGCTGGCCACTTACGGCCCCATGGACGCCGCCCCCAGTTACGCAGGCTTCGAGGCGTTCATCGCCGCCAAGGTGCTGGTGGAGGCCCTGCGGCGCGCGGGGGGCACGGCCTGGACACCGGGCCGCGTTGCCACCGCGCTGGAACAGCTGGGCACGCTGGAGCTGGGCGGGTTTGTGGTGCGCTATGCCCGGGGCGAACGCCACGGTGCGCGCTACGTGGACTTCACCGTGCTGGGCAGCGAGGGGCAGTTGCTGCGCTGACACCATGGGTGCACTGGATGCCCTGCAAAAAAACACAAAAAAATAGCAATAAATCGAATACAGACGAGCGCAAAGGCCGAATTTTTTTCTCATTCCACCTGCCAGAGTAGCCGCTGCGCAAAAAAACAGCAGGCAGAAAATTCCCTCAACGCCCGGGGAATTTTCTGGCTGACGGCGCGCAATAGCGCGATCTACGATGCGCCGACCGGACAACGAAAAAAATCGAAGGAGACATATGAGCACAACGAACACCAACGAAACGCGCTTCAGCGTGCCCGCCGCCGACGGGCATGCGATCGAGGCCTATGCCTGGGCCGCCCCCGCCGCACCCCGCGCCGTGGTGCAACTGGTGCACGGCATGTCCGAGCACATCCGCCGCTACCGCCATGTGGCCCAGGCGCTGGCCGCGCAGGGGTATGTGGTGTACGGCAGCGAACACCGGGGACACGGCCAGTCGGCCTTTGATGCAGGCACCGCAGGCGATTTCGGGCCGCGCGGCTTTGCGGCCCTGGTGGACGATATGGCTGCGATGGCCCGCGCTTTGCGCGAGCGCCACCCCGGCCTGCCCGTGGTCATGGTGGCGCACAGCATGGGCTCGATGGCCGCGCAGGTCTATCTGATCGAGCACTCGGCACTGGTCGATGCGGTCGCGTTGTCAGGCACCACTGCCCTGGAAATGCTGGACGTGCGCACTTCGGGCTGGACACCCGAGACGGCCAACGCCAGCGTGGGCACGCCGGTCACACCCGCCGACTGGCTCAGCCGCGACCCAGCGGTGCCCGCAGCTTTCATCGCCGACCCGCTGTGTGGCACGCCACTAACGCTGGAGTCGCTGTTCTCGATCTTCGACCTGGGCAACCGCACGGCGGACACATCGCTGTATGCCACGGTGCGCAAGGACTTGCCGCTATACCTGTTCACCGGCGACCGCGACCCGGTGAACGCCTGCCTGACTTGGTTCGATCCGCTGGTCAACCGCCTGCGCAGCGCGGGGTTCCGCGACCTTTCCACCCATGTGTATGGCGGCGCGCGCCACGAGGTGCTCAACGAGACCAACCGCGATGAGGTGATTGCTCACCTCATCGCGTGGATACGACGCGCGGTCGGCTGAGGCCGCGCTAAACCACGCGCCCTGACCCGGCGCCTGCCCCTTTCTTTTCATCCCCACATGGCGAGCGGCCCCTGCGGCCGCGCGCAGGCCCCTGCACGCCTTTTTTACGCCGTTTTTTTATACCCACAACAGGAGACACACCATGCTTGCATCCACACCATTCCACTGGAAGAAAACCCTGGCCGCGCTGGCGCTGGCGGGCCTGGCCACCACACAGGCCGCGCACGCTGCCGAGGTCGAGTTGCTGCCGCCCGGCTTGCTCACGGCCACGACGGCCGAGCAGACCAAGCCCGGCCAGTACAAGAAGGCCGGGCCCTGGCGCATTGGCGTGTCGTGGGCGGGGATGGGCAACAGCTGGATCGTGCAGCTTATCGCCGAGATGCGCCACGCCGCCGCGCAGGACAAGAACATCGGCGAATTCATCTTCACCGAAGCCAACTGGCAGCCCGCCAAGCAGGTGGCCGACGTGGAAGACCTGCTGACCAAGAAGGTGGATCTGCTCATCATCGGCCCCATCTCGCAGGCCATTGGTGCGCCGCTGATCGAGAAGGCCGCCAAGGCAGGCATCCCCGTGGTCACGCTGGGCTCGTATGGCCGCGCTGTGCCGTCCACCACCGAGATCTGGGCGGGTGGCCGCATCTTTGGCCAGCAGGGCGGCGAGTTTTTGCGCAAGGAGTTGGGCGGCAAGGGCAACCTCTGGGTGTTTCGAGGCATTGCGGGCGTGGATGAAGAGCAGCAGCGCTACGACGGGCTGAAGAAAGCCATCGAGGGCAGCAACCTCAAGATCACCAACGAGGTGTTCGGCGACTGGAACTACGCCAAGGCCAAGCAGATCTGCGAGAACCTGGTGCTCTCGGGCCAGCCCGTGGATGGCATCTGGTTCTCGGGCGCCGAGATGACACGTGCCTGCATCGACGTGTTCAAGGAGGCGGGAAGACCCCTGGTGCCCATGACGGGCGAGGCCAACAACGGCTTTCTGCGCGTGTGGAAGCAGGCGGGCGTGAAGACCGTGGCGCCCATCGTCACACCGGGCCTGGGCACCGCCGTGGTGCGCGCATCGAGCGCGCTACTCGAAGGAAAGCCGCTGTACCGCTCGTACTTCTCGATGCCCACACCAATTGCGCGCGACCAACTCAACAAGTTCTTCCGACCCGAGCTGAACGACTCGTACTGGATGCCCACGGTGCTGCCCGAGGCCAAGATCGTGGAAACCTACCGCAGCAAGTAACAGGAAGCGCGCACCATGACGATCAAGGAGCGCCAGCCCCTGGTGGAGCTGCGCAGCGTGAGCAAATCGTTCGGCCAGAACGCCGCGCTCAAGGCGGTCAGCCTGGCGGGCTGGCCCGGCTCGATCCACGCCGTGACCGGCGAGAACGGCGCGGGCAAGTCCACGCTGATGAAGCTGCTGGCCGGGGTTCACCAGCCCGACAGCGGCGAGATCCTGCTCCAGGGCCGCCGTGCGGCTTTGGGCACGCCCGCTAAAGCGCGCCGCGCGGGTGTGTCCACCGTGTTCCAGGAACTGACCATCCTGCCCAACCTCACAGTGGCCGAGAACCTGTGCCTGGGGCGCGAGCTGACGCGCGGCGGATTACTGAACATGCGCGCGCTGCGGCATGAGGCCGTGCAGGTGCTCCAGCGCACCGGCATCACGCTGGGCCCCGACCTGCTGTGCGGCACGCTCAGCGTGGGCGAACAACAGTTGCTGGAAATTGCCAAGGGCCTGCATTCCGAGGCTGACATCTTCATCTTCGACGAACCCACTGCGCCGCTGAATCGTGCAGAGGTGGACCAGCTTGAAACCCTGCTGCGCACTTTGAAAGAACAGGGCAAGCTGGTCTTCTACATCAGCCACCGGCTCGAAGAGATCTTCCGCTTCTGCGACACAGTGACGGTGCTCAAGGACGGCGCACATGTGGCCACGGAGCCCATCGAAAGCCTCACTCCCGATGCCTTGGTGGCGCTGATGGTAGGGCGCGAGCTGGAAGCACTGTTCCCCGAGCGCCCGGCACACATACCCGAGGTGCCTGCGCTGCAGGTGGAACACCTCACAGCCATGCGCCACAGTCCCCCTGTGTCATTCACCATGCGCAGGGGCGAAATCGTGGGCATTGCCGGGCTCGAAGGCCAAGGCCAGCGCGAGATCATCCGCAGCCTGGCCGGGGCACAGGAGCGCAGCGGCAGCACCGTACGTGTGTTGGCAGCCGATGGCCGCACGGCCATTGTTGCGCCTGGCAACGTGGCTGCCGCCGTACGGTGCGGGGTCGCCCTGCTGCCCGAAGACCGCAAGGGCGAGGGGCTTTACCTTGACCTGTCCATCGAAGACAACATCTGGCTCGGCCCCCTGCGCCAGACCCCACTGTGGCGCCGTGCACCGCGCGACCCGGATCTCGTGCGCCGCCTGGCCGAACGTATGGGACTGCGCACCCCCCCGGCGCAGCCGGTGGGCTCCCTTTCGGGCGGCAACCAGCAAAAGGCCATGCTGGGCCGCTGGCTGGCGGCCAAGGTGCAGATCCTGCTGGTCGAGCAGCCCACGCGTGGCGTCGATGTGGGCGCCAAGGCCGAAATCTATGCGCTGTTGCGCCGCTTCACGGCCGAGGGCGGCACCATCCTGGCCGTCTCTGGCGATCTGCCTGAGCTGATCGGCTTGTGCGACCGCATCCTGGTCGTGCGTGGCGGCGCCATCGTGGCCGACGTGCCCGGGCACAGCGCTACCGAAGAACAACTGCTGGGCCACGCCCTGCGCAGCGAAATTCCCCCCGAGGCCACCGCATGATCACCCTCACACCGGCCCGCACGGGCCTTACGCGCTATACCCTGGGCCTGCCCTTCGCCCTGGTACTGCTGCTTGCCGCCACGCAGGCGGACTTCCGCTCCACCCAAAACCTGTTGAACTTCAGTGGTCAGATCGGCGCGCTGCTCATCGTGTCCGTGGGACAGCTGTTCGTCACCCTGGTGGCGGGCATCGACCTGTCGGTCGGCTCAGTGATGAGCCTGGCCTCTGCCTTCGCCGCCACCCAGAGCGACCCGCTGGTCGCCGTCGCCCTGGCCACCGCGCTGGGCGTTGCGGTGGGAATGCTCAATGGCATGGGCGTGGCCATGGCAGGCGTGCACCCGTTGGTGATGACACTGAGCACGGCGACCTTTCTGCAGGGCCTGGCCTATGTGGTGCTGCCGATTCCCGGTGGCACCATCGCACCGGCTATGGCGGCAGCGGCAACGGGCCAGGTCGGGGCGATTCCAGCGCCTCTGCTGTGGTGCGCGGCAGCAGCGCTGGCCGCCAGCGTCGTGCTACGCCGAACTCGTTTTGGTGCGCACCTGTTCGCGGTGGGCGGCCATCCGCGCAGCGCCTACCTCAATGGCGTGTGCGTAAAGGCGGTGGTGGTGGGAGCCTATGTATGGTGCTCAGTTGCCGCAGCGTGGGCGGGCCTGTTCCTGGCCGCGCGCGTGGCCGCCGGGGACCCAACACTGGGGGCGTCTTACGCGCTGGAATCCGTGGCGGCAGTGGCCCTGGGCGGCGTGCAACTGACGGGTGGCGTTGGCAGCGTGGCAGGTGTGGTGGCCGGGGTGCTGAGCCTGGGGCTGATGACCAACGGCCTCAACCTTTTTGGCGTGTCACCCTTCATGCGCGGGGTATTGACCGGTGTCTTGTTGCTTGCGGCAGTGAGTCTGCAACGCCGACGCATCGTAGGAATGTGAGCCAGCCCATGTCTTCATCCCTGTCCCTTTCTTCTTCAGGGCTGGCGTACCGCCTGCACCAGGCGTCGTCGTTCATTCTGGCGCTGCCACCCGCCTATCTCGGCACCGTGGTGCTGCTGGTCAGCGCGGCGGCCCTGAGACCCAACCTGCTTTCGCCGTTCTTGCTGCTGCTCATCCTTCGCCAGGCAGCACCGCTGGGCTTCGCAGCCATCGGGCAGTCGCTGGTGATGCGCTGCCGCTCGCTCGACCTGTCGTCGGGCGGTGTGATTGCGGTGGTGTCCTACCTGCTGACCAGCGGCGTGATGCCCTTGCCATGGCCCCTGGCGCTGCCGCTGTGCGTGTTGTTCGGTGCACTGGTCGGTGCGTTCAACGGCTTTTTGATTGTGCGGTTGCGCGCGTCTGCGGTCATCGTGACGCTGGCCGTGTCGATGATTCTGTCGGGCACTGTGATCGCGCTGAGCCAGTTCCATGCAGTGGGCGACGCGCCCGACATTCTGCGTGCCATGGGCCGCGCGCGCGTGGCAGGGGTACCGCTGGTGCCCCTGCTATGGATTGCGACCCTGGTGCCGCTGGCCCTGTGGCTGCGCCGCAGCGCATTTGGCCGCGTGCTTGATGCCGTGGGCGCCAACCCGCTTGCTGCGGGCCTGTCGGGGCTGCCGCACCTGCGCGTGGTGTTTATGGCGCATGTCACGTCGGGCGCCATGTCGGCCCTCAGCGGCCTGATGCTGCTGGGCTTCGTGGGCGTGGGCAACGTCAAGCTCGGGGCGGATCTGGCCCTCAACGCGCTGGCGGCGTCCATCCTGGGCGGCATCAACTTCGGCAGCGGACGCGGCGGCATGCTGGGCCCGGCGGTTGCGGCGTTCATGCTGGTTTTTCTTTTCAACTTCCTCACAAGCCTGGGCCTGGGCGAGCCCGGCAAGCTGATGCTGCAGGGCACCTTGATCGGTGCGGCTGCACTGGCCTATAGCCTGCGCCACAAAGAATCGGCGCACTGATTCCACACAACCAAGAGAAGCTCAAAATGGCAGATGTTTTCAAGGATGGCTTGCTTCGCGGGCAGCACGCACTGATCACGGGTGGCGGTAGCGGCATCAACCGGCGTATCGCCGAGCGCTTTGCAACCCAAGGGGCAGCGGTGTCCATCGTGGGGCGCAGCCTGGAACGGGTCGAAGGCGCCGCCAGTGCCATCCGCGCAGCGGGCGGGCAGGCCGAGGGCTTTTCGGCAGACGTGCGCGACTTCGACGCGCTTGTCAGTGCGTTCGGCCAGGCGCATGAAGCCTTTGGCCCGGTAGACATTTGCATCGCGGGCGCGGCGGGCAACTTCGTGGCAGAGGCCGCCAACATGTCCTCCAATGGCTTCCGGACAGTGGTGGACATCGACCTTGTCGGCACCTGGAACACCTTCCGCGCCGCGCTAACGCTGTTGCGGGAGGAGCGCTCGAACCTGCTGGCCATCTCCGCCGTCCAGTCGGTGATGCCAATGGCCACGCAGGCGCATGTGTGCGCGGCCAAGGCGGGTATCGACATGCTGGTGCGCACGCTGTCCATCGAATGGGCGCAGCGTGGCGTGCGCTGCAATGCCATCGCACCTGGCCCGGTGGCGGACACCGAAGGCATGAGGCGCCTCGCGCCGGAGGGTGATACAAGTTGGGCGCGGGTGCTGGCCGGTATCCCCATGGCACGCGCAGCGGGGGCTGATGAGATCGCTGACTTGGCGCTCTTCCTTTGCAGCGGTGCAGCACGCTACATCCACGGCACCGTTATTGCGATTGATGGGGGGCAAAGTAACCTGGGTTCGCTGCCGTTCGGCCAGGCGCTGCTGGAATCAGTGAAACCTCCACTTTCCTGAACTTTGGTTGAAGCAAAGGGTTCGTCATTCCACTGAAGGGGTCCGCCTAGCGCTAGCTCGGTTTCACCTTCGTCCGCATTGCAGCGATTGCTGTCAATTGATGTGAATCTGTGAATTCACGGTAGTGCCTGCATAGCAGCCATCGGCACAGGATGGGTTTCACGTGGCGTTCTCAATTGTGGACTCTTGCTATTCACTCATAGCGAATCGCAATGGTGGTTAGACACACCAAGTTTGCTGCGAGCGTTTCCTACGGGCAATTGACGGCGGACTCACCTCAACCTGCATCACTCTGTCAACGGACTCTGTACTGCAGTTTGCAAATGTCATCCGCTAATGTGTTCAGTTGATTCCGCTCCCAGCCGGGGCCGGAACATATATCAAACACTGGCAGCCAGAGCGGTGCTTACGGGTGATGCGACATCCACTCCCAAAGCCCACAACGGGCTGGCTGAGGTGCTGCGTATCCTGAGCGTGGTGCGTCGAAGCTCAGTCAAGGCAAGCCGCAGCAGGCGGTGGCAGCTCACTGAGCTTAAACATCCCTCATCGGAGTGTCCGAAAAAACTTGACCATGGCATGTCGCTGTGGGATGGTCCTGATGCGCAAGCCAGTGAGGGCATGGAGCAAGTGCCAGACTGGGACGCGGCAGCGCAAACCGCACCGGACCCCGAGGTCGATCAGCTCATCATCTGGTGAGGGGTAATTCAGCGAGACGGCCATCGCTGCGGGGCGGGACACGCCTGTAATACTCGCCTTCATGCGGTTGGATTTCATATCCGATGCACTTGAACCTACCCGCGTTCAGCGGACCTTCTTCTCTGCCGAGGCCTGTCATGTTTGAAGCATTGATGCGCTTGATTAACAACTGGTTCAACCCGGCGCCGGCCGCGAACCTGGCCTACGGATTTCGTTGGGTGGCGGGCGCGGGCATGCCGGGCGTGCTGAATTCTTATGACGTCAACGGCGTCATCGCCCCGGGCATCTACGTGATCTTCCAGGTGCCCATGTTGGACGACGGCTTGGACTACTTTGAGCGGGTCTTGGGCGGCGCAGGCACGGTCTATCCCGTGCCCGGCCCTGCAGCCGCGGCCTTGACCAACCTCATCCACCAGTTGCAGGCCAACCCACCGCCCGCCGAGGCCACTGTGCTGGCCGCCGTCACGCCCCTGCGCTTGAACGACATCAGCGCCTTTCTCAGCTACACGGCGGGATGCCTGGACATCATCAACGCCACCCCGGCCGGCAACTTGCTGCTGAACCAACTCAGCATCGGTGCCAACCCCACGTTCATCTCGCCACCGCTGGGCAACAACAATCAGACCTTTGCCGGCAGCATGGACTACCTCAATGCCCTGGCTGACGCCCTGACCGCCTATGCCGGCGGCGGGCCCCTGCCCACCGCATTGCTGCAGGCCACCGTGGACGCCCGCTACGCCGCCATCCTCGCCCCGGCCGCACGTTACGTCCAGTTCGCGGCGGACCTGAATGCCTTGCCGCTGTGCTCGCTGTTCCTCAACCATGCGGCCTTCCCACCCACCTTCCTGAACCTGAACTTCAACCATCTGGGCCTGCCCATCACAGGCCCGGACCTGCAGGCCTGGATCGGCCCGGCGGGCAATCCAGCCTTCGACTTGAATGCCCGCACCTTTGCGGGCTTGGTGAATGGCGTCACCGTGCGAGAGTTCTTCCTGCTGGCCATCCTGATCGTGCTTTATCCCTCAACACCACCAGGAGCGGGCTGCGGCGCAGGGGTGAAATTCAATGTCAAGAACACGGGCGACAACGTCATCGGCAGCCCCGACTTCCGCCCGCCCTGCATTGGCCTGGCTCATGAGCTGACCCACGCCTACCACTACGGCCTGGGCAGCACCCCGGGCGCCGACTTCGGCCTCTTCACTACCACGGCGGCCGAGTTGTTGATCGCTGGCATCGCGCCCTTCGCGGCACAGCCGGTCAGCGAGAACGCGATACGGGGGCAGTACGCGGCCATTGCGGCACCCGGCTTGATCGACGCCAGCAATGTCTGGGCCGTGCCTGCTTTGCGCGCTGTCTATGAACAGCCCGTGATACCACAAACCCCGACCACCATGCGTGGCCTGCTGCACTGCATCTAGCCGGAGGCCCACGCCATGACGCTACAAGACTTGCAAACCACGTTGCTCAAGCTGCAAAGCCAGGGCAGCTTGACGGTGGGCAGCCTGACGCTGGCCGTGCCGCCCATGGCCGAGGTGCTGACGCAGTTGCCGGTGGACACTAGCCTGGCGCTGCAGGGCGCCAGCCTCACCCTACAAGGCAGCGGGGCCGACCAGCAGTTGCTCATCAAGACCACCCTGAACTGGGGTCTGCTGCAAAACCTGAGCTCTCAGTTCAGTGTCAGCGTCGATGCCACCCAGCCCGGCGGCTTCATCGCCGCGGCCTTGTTTCAGCTCCCGCCCAGCACCCAGCTCAGCCTGCCCGGCATCACCTGGTTTCAGTTCTCGAGCTTTTTGCTGGCGGGGCAAAGTCTGCCCTATGCCCTGACCCGCACGGGCCTGATCGCTGCAGCCACCATGCAAGTGGGGGCCACACTGAAAATCAACGGCGACAGTTCTCAAACTGCCATCCCGATTTGCATCGGTACCGAGCCTGGTGGCGCGCTGGCGCTGACCCTGAACACAGCGGCCATTGACCTGCCCAGCATCAACGACATCCTGGCTGCGCTGGGCCCCAACGGCAGTGCGGTGCAGCTGCCCCCGGGCTTGAACAGCCTGCTGAACTTCTCGTTGCAACAGCTGCGCGTGGGCATGGACCCCAACGCCTTGAAGGTGACCGAGCTGGGCGTGCAGATCGGCAACTCAGCCAAAGTGAGCAGCGGTTGGGCGATCATCCCCGGTTACTTAAACCTGCAGAGCTACCAAATCGGGCTCACGGTCTTTGACCCCTTCGGCACCCGCCAGATCGGCGGGCTGATCGCCACCACTGCCACGCTGGGCACTGTGGACATTGCGGTGGCCGCCGTGCACCCCGCCTCGGGCGGTTGGGACTTCCGCGGCGCCATCGGCGTGAACAACCCGGTGCCCCTGGGCACCCTGCTGATCGGCCTGGCCCAGCAGTTCAAGGTGACGCTGCCGGACTCGCTGCAGAAGTTCACCATGAGGAACTTCCAGTTTGAGTTCAACACCAGTACCGGCCTCGTGACAGGCCAATTCGAACTAGACTTCACCGTGGGCAGCACCCCCGTGGCCTTGACCGTGGTGGCCAGCCTGACACCCGTCACGCAAAACCAGGTGACGCACTACACCCCCCATGTGGACGGCACGCTGGTGATCGGCGGCGCCACGTTCACCGTCACCATTGATGGCACGCCTGGCGCCACCACCTTCAGCGCCCGCTGGTCAGACACGGCACAGGCCCTGAGCTTTGGCGACATCGCCAGCGCGATGGGCTGGCACGGCATGCCGGCCCTGCCAGAGAACCTGGACCTGGCCTTGACCGACGCCGAGTTCATCTACAACTTCAGCACGGGCGCGCTGGCTTTGAGCGCGCATTCCAAGCACTACGGCCAACTGGTGTTCGCCACGCTGGACACGAGCACCAAGAACCCCACTCCTGCGCAGCGCTATTACCTGCTGGCGCTGGACGTGCCCCTGAACGTGGCGCTGTCCGACCTGCCGGTCGTGGGTGATCAGCTGCCCGCAAATGTGAAGTTGGGCGTGAAGGACCTGCAAATCATTGTCTGCAGCACGGCCTTGGTGGCCGACGATGTGACGGCCCTCAATCAGCTGCTGACCGGCGCGCTCAAAGACACCCCGTTGAGCACCAGCACCCTGGGCGCGGGCCTGACCTTCGCCACCCAGCTTCAACTCGGCACGGCCACGCAAAACATCGTGATCCCGCTGACCGGTGGCAGCCCATCACCAGCCCCAGCGCCTTCACCAAGCCGTGCGCCAACGCCAGCACCGAGCCCGGCGCCAGCACCGAGCCCGGCGCCCGCACCGAGCCCGGCGCCCGCACCCGCCCCGGCCTACCAAGCCGGCGCCACCTGGTTCAATATCGAGAAGCCCTTCGGGCCGGTGCTGTTCCAGCGCATTGGGCTGCAATACCAAGACGGCAAGCTCTTCTTCCTGCTTGACGCCGCGCTGAACTTCTCGGCCCTGAGCCTGGCCTGCCAAGGCCTGGGCGTGGGTTCGGCGCTCACCGCCTTCTCGCCACAGTTCCATCTGGACGGCATCGCGGTGGACTTTGCCAGCGGCCCCATCACCATCAGCGGTGCCATGTTGAATGTGCCGGCCAGCGCCCTGCCCAAAAACGTGGACTTCGAGTACATGGGCGAGGTGGTCATCAAGGTGCAGCCCTGGATGATTGCCGGGGTGGCGGCCTATGCCAAGGTGTCTGACGCCTCCTCCTTCTTCCTGTTCGCCCAAGTGAGCGGCGCCTTTGGTGGGCCGCCGGCCTTCTTCGTTACCGGCTTCATGGGCGGCTTTGGCTACAACTCGCTGCTGACCCTGCCCGCGCCGGACCAGGTCTACCAGTTCCCTTTTGTCGCCGGCCTGGACGACCCCAGCATCTTCGGCGCCAACCCCACGCCCATGAGCGCTTTGAGCGTGCTCTCGGGCGCGGGTGGCAAGCCGCCGGTGGTGACGCCCTCGGTGGGAGACAACTGGATTGCCGCGGGCATCACCTTCCGCTCTTACGAGATCATCCTGGGACACGCCCTGCTGACGGTGGAGTTCGGCAACGATCTGCAAATCGCCCTGCTGGGCCTGGCCAGCACCGGCTTCCCGCAAGGTAGCAGCGACGAGGCTTATGCCTTCATTGAGCTGCAACTGGAGGTGCTGTTCAAGCCGAGCGATGGCTACTTCGACATCACCGCCTCGCTGACCCCGCGCTCCTTCCTGCTCACCAAAGATTGCCACCTCACCGGCGGCTTTGCCTTCTGCCTGTGGTTCGGCGCGAATGAGCATGCCGGCGACTTTGTGGTGACCGTCGGCGGCTATCACCCGGCTTTTGTGAAGCCCAGCTGGTACCCGCAAGTGCTGCCCGTGGGCTTCAACTGGCAGGTGGACAGCGAGGTCAGCATCAAGGGCGGCGCTTACTTCGCCCTCACGCCATCGGCCATCATGGCCGGTGCCAGCCTGGAGGCCCTGTTCCAAGCCGGTTGCATCAAGGCCTGGTTCATCGCCTACGCCAATTTGCTGATCAGCTGGAAGCCCTTCTACTTTGCGGCCAACATCGGCATCAGCATCGGTGCCTCGATCCGGGTGGACCTGCTGTTCAGCACGGTCACGCTGACTTTCGAGCTCGGCGCCTCGTTGGAGATGTGGGGCACGCCCACCGGCGGCATCGTGCATGTGCACCTCTACATCATCTCCTTCAGCATCCCCTTTGGTGCAAACAGCCAGGTCGGCAAACTGCCCGCCCTGACGTGGGACGACTTCAGCACCCTCTTGCCGCAAGCTGACAAAGAGAGAGGCGCCAGCTCCGTGCCTCAGTTGATGAACCTGGCCGCCGTCGGCAGCCAGGCTTCAGCCAGCGCCACGCCCATCCCGCCGCGGGTGCTCGGCCTCAGCATCAACAGCGGCCTGTCGCGGCAGGACGACAGCGGCACTTGGCTGGTGCGCGCTGACGAACTGAGCTTCAGCAGCCAAAGTGCCGTGCCGCAAACCGGCCTGGTCTTCACCAAGGGCACGCCCACGCTGGCAGCAGGGGCCGTGCCGCTCACCCCGCCGGCCAGCATCGCCATCCGGCCCATGGAAGTGGTCAGCGCCACCTCGGTGCACAGCATCAGCCTGTTTGATCTGGAGCTGAACCAGGAGCATGACTTGAGCGGCTGGACCCAAGCCCCACAAACCAGCAACCTGCCCGAGGCGATGTGGGGGGCACCGCTGGCCAAGGGGGCAACACCTGCCCCCAGCTCGGCCATGGTCAGCGGCCTGCCCACCGGCGTGCGCTTGTTTGCACCGCCGGCCAGCGTGGGTGCCAGCCCAGGCGCGATGGACATGAACCAGCTGCTGGATCCCCTCGGCGGCGGCTTCCTGGCCATCCAGCCCGGCAGCCAGGCCGACCCCATCGCCGCACCGGTGGTCAACGCACAGTCCATCCAGACCATTGCCGACACCTTGTCCAGCACGGCGGCCCAGAACGCCCAGACCTTGATGCTGGCGGCGCTGGCCGATCTGCAAGCCATGCCGCCCACCCATGACTTGCTGTCGCAACTGGCCGCCGAGGCGGGTCAGGCGTTTGCGCAAGCCCCCTTGTTGGCCGCTTGAAGCCCAGAGGTCCCTATGAGCACCCCCAGCACGACCCTGCCTGCCGGCGAGATCCAGTTCTACAACGACTTCGAGCCCGGGCTCAAAGACGGCACTTACCGCATCGACATCAGCCAGACGCTCACCGCACCGGGCGCCAGCATCACGCCGGTGTCGCAGACCTTCACGGTGCAAGGGCCCCGTTTCGCGATTGACCCGGCCGACATCCACACTGTCTTCCCTCCCCTGGGCGCCACGGCGGCATTCGAAGACGTGCTACCCCACATCGTGCTCAACAAGCGGCTCTTGCCCTGGGAGCGCGACATTCCACAGCTCAGCGCACAAACTCCGTGGATGGCCTTGCTGGTGCTCAGCGAAACCGAGGTGCAGCCGCCCCCGCCGCCGGTCAACACGGCCGCTAACGGCGCTCAAACACTGACCGTGGCGCAACTGCTGGCCACCGACCCGCAGGTGCGCAAACCCCAGCTGCCCGCAGCCACGTTGTCGGCCGTGGATCTGGCGCAGAGCTGCCAAGCCATCACCCTGAACAGCGCCCTGTTCGCCCAGCTCATGCCCACCGCGCGTGAGCTGGCCTATCTGGCCCACGCCCGCCAAGTCAACACCGGCAGCAAGGCGCCGATGGGCATGAAGGACGAGGGCTGGTTCTCGGTAGTGGTGGCCAACCGCTTTCCGCAGGCCGGCACGGCCGCGGCGGCTTGCAAGAGCCTGGTGCATCTGGTGTCGCTGGAAGGCTTTGGCGATTTGCTGGGCGGCAACACCCCCCAGGCGCCCAGCCAGCCTCAGGTGCAGTTGGTGAGTCTGGCGAGTTGGACCTTCTCTTGCCTGGCCGACCCCGCCCAAACCTTTGCCGGCTTGGCCCAGAACCTGGCTTACGACCCAGCCCAGGGCAATGCCCTGCGCCCGGCCGACAGTCTGATGCTGCGCCTGCCGCTGCCCCAAAGCGGCAGCACCGACCCCACGGTGCTGGCCGTGCGCCAGCGCTTGGCCGACGGCTATGTGGCCCTGGGCTATCACGCCGCGTCGGGTGAAGACGGCTTTGCCTGGTACCGCGGGCCCTGCCCAGCGGTGGTGCCCAAGCCCGTGCCCGGCGCTCTGACCTTCGAGACCGCCGACGCCGCAACCATCTACGACCCCAAGACCGGCGTCTTCGACCTGAGCCTGGCTGCCGCCTGGCAGGCCGGCCGCAGCCTGGCCCTGGCCGACGCGCCCTATGCGCAGGCCCTGCAACGCCTGCGCATCGCCGCCAATGCCACGCTGGACCATTTGAGCCACCCCAACAACACGGCCTGGCACCAGCAACTGGCCCAGTGCTTTGCCGGCGGCGGCGTGCACACGGTGGCGCATGCCAGCCGCACAGGGGCGCTGCCCGCCCTGGCACCCCGTGTGCGCCGCTCAGCCCTCAAGGCCCAAGCACGGAGCGACACCCCCCGCCCCAGCCCTCACGCTCAGTTGCACGCCCTGCTGGCCCAAGACACGGTGCAAAGCGAGCTGCAAGCGCTGGTGCAAAGCAGTGACGATGCTCAGCTCGTGGCTAACTGGCTGGGCCAAACCCTGTTGCTGCGCCCCCTGCCTTTTGTGCACATGGTGCCTGATGCACGCATGCTGCCCAGCGAGTCGCTGCGTTTCTTCTACCTGGACCCTAACTGGCAATCCGCCCTGATGGATGGCGCCCTGAGTGTGGGCCTGGGCAGCTCGCGTGACAGCGCCGTGCAGGCCGCCCTGACCCAAACGCTGCAGCAGATGGCGCAAGCCGCCGCCCTGACCTGGCACGCCCAATCGCTGGGGCAGACACCGCCGCCCGCCCCCACCGGCCCCAGCGCCGGCCTCTTGCTGCGCTCGCCCTTGGCCTCCGGCTGGCCCGGCCTGAGCATCACCGCCACCGCCCAAGGCGCGCCCGTGGCGTTGCTGCGCCTGGAGCATGTGGGCGCGGGCGTGATGATTGCCCTATTCAACGGCGTGCCCGACACCGTGCTGCTGACAGAGCCGCAAGAAGGCCTGGAATTTGGCGTCAACGACTTGGGCGAAATCAGCACACGCAGCCTGCCCAATCCACCTGCCATCGTCAACGGGCCGACTGTGCCGGTCTTCAACCCCGCTCAGCCTACCGCCTCATCGGTGGCTATTCGTGCCGGGGGCCTGCGGGTGTTGAACCTGGCCAGCGATCCCGCCTCGCCGTCGATCGTGCCCAGCCAGCCCGTCGACCTGATCGGCCTGCTGTCCAAGGCCTTGAACCGCCCGCCCGCCCAGTGGGGCGCCGCAGACTGTGCCGTGCAAATGGTCAAGGGGCCGCAGCAGCTGGTGTTCTCGCTGAACCCTCCGGCCATCCCGACCTGAAGCACGGCCCCAACGCCCAAACCGCCAGCGTCCCCAACCGAGTCCCAAAGAGGTCCCTCCATGAGCAACCCCACGCCACTGCTGGTGCCCGTCGAGGTGCAGGCCATGGTGCTGAACAGCGCCTCGGTGAACTTTGTGCGCGCCCAGATGAACTATGGCCAGCTCAGCACCTGCCAAAGCCCGGAGCCCGCCCCGTTTCAAGAAGACCAGGTCGACTTCGCCACGCACTTGGAAAACCATGGCGTCTACCTGCGCTGGACCCTGCCACAAGCCCTGCGCCATGCCACGCAGAACAGCGCCGGTGGACTGGACTTCCCCTTCGTGCCCAACCGCTGGTTGGTGCTGCGCCTGTACTACCCCGCAGGCAGCACAGCCGCGCCGCAAATCGCCGCCTGGATGGTGCAAAGCGATGCGCTCAAAAGCAGCACCGGGGTGAACTACCTGGACCCCACCCAAGCCCAGTTCACGCCCACGCAGATGGGCCAGATGGTGGACATCACCGCCAGCCAACCGTGGGTGGAGCCGTCCAACCCCGACCCCTATTTCCTGCGAGCCGTGGCCGAGGCCAACCCCGCTTTTGCGGCCTACCAGCCCTTCAACCAGAACGTTTTTTCTATTCACGATCCGCTGCAGACCCTGGGCCTGGATGCGGGCACCCTGAGCTATTTCGTGCAGGGCTGGACCAGCGACCCGAGCGCCGACGTGCTGGCCACCTGGCCCGGCACCACCCCGGGCGGTGATTTCGACAGCGCCCTCAAGGCCCTGGGCTGGGCGGCCTCGCCCCATGCCCAAGGCAGCCACAGCACGGTCTATCACGGCGCCGCTTTCGGCGTGAACTGGCAACCCCAGGGCAGCCCGCCGCCATCGCCCAAAGACCAGGCCAAACCGCAGCTGGCCCTGGGCAACACCAGCGTCGATGCGGTTGTGGCCTTTGCTGAGGCCGCCTTCAGCGCGCCAGGCGTCACGCCCCCGGCCGGTTTGACCGCTCAACAGGCGGCCGATCTGCTGGAAGCCTTTCAGTACAACCTGCTGCCCCTGCTCGGCCAGCCGGGCGGCGAGCAACAGCTGGAACAGACGATTCGCAAGCAGTGGTTCGGCTCCATCGACGCCGGCTGCAGCTGGACCTTGGTGGACGCGCCGCAGGTCCCGGGCAGCCCACCGCCCGCGGCACTGAGTGCCAGCGAACAGGCCAAGGAAGCGGCGTGGTTAGCCGCCCTGAACCAAGCGCAAAGTCAGTTCGACAGCGCCCTGCGCAGCCTGATGGGCGTGCAGCGCCAGCTCTTCGAGTTGTGGTGGAAGCAGCAGGCCATGAACGCCGTGCTGATGCAAACGGGCCACTTCCCCTGGGCCACTAGCCCTACGCAGTTTGACGCGGCACTGGACCCCACCAACGCCACCGGCTTGATTGCCCAGGCCCGTCAATGGGTGGCCCAACTGGCGACACTGGCCGCGCAAATTCCGCAAGCCACGGCCACCACGACCTTGGCTACTGCCATCGCCAACTTCTCCGCCCAGCAGGGCCTGCCAACCACGCGCCTCTTGCAAGCGGTGGCAGCCCCGCGCTTCTGGCAAGCGGCGGAGCCGGTGCTGGTGCTGTCTGGCACCGCGCACCTGATGAAGATCGATAGCGACGCCCAGCTCAATTGCCGCTGGCCCAGCGAGCTGGTCACGGCGCTGAACATCAGCACCGGCAGCGGTGGCCCCAGCTTCACCTTGAGCAGCGCGCAGCTGGCCAGCACGCTGCCTACTTTCAACACCAGCAACCTGCCGGACACCACGCAAGCCCTGTTCGCCGAATTCTGCTTGCTGGACCCCAGCAACGCAGCGCTGGGCGCGCAGGCGGCAGGGCAACACCTGACCCCAACGCAGTTGGACGCCATGGCCGCCAGCCTCGCCGCGCCCAACCCCGCCAGCGGCACGCTGCCCGCGGTGCTGTCCGCCTACCCCTGGACACAGCCCTGGCAGCCGCTCTACCTGGACTGGGCCGTGGACTGGTACCCCGTGCCTTTCACCGATGCCAATGGCCAAGCCAACTGGGCTTTTAATGGCAGCGACTACGACCTGGTGCCCGGTGTGAAGCCGCCCACCCCGGTCGCCCTGACGGGCCGCTGCGTGCTCACGCCTAAGCCCTCCTTCGAGTTCAAGGCCCGCATCGACCAGTTCATTGCCGACAACCCCGGCAGCGCAGCCACACAGGCGCTACAGGCCATCGAAAACCTGGTGGGCACAGTGGACCAATGGGACTTCCTCAGCCAGGCCTTCAACGGCCTGAGCACCCAGCTGGCCTCCTGGGCGCCCGTGGCCACTTTGCTGCCCCCGGCCACGCCGCTGCCGGGCGGCGGCAGCTTGGCCAGCCTCTTGGGCGGCCAGGTGCAACACCCGCCGAACCCGCAGCTGGCCACACCGGGCCGGGTCGTACCGCCATCCACTTTCGAAGGCATGCGCGGTGGGCAGTTGCACTTCACGCGGCTCAGCATCGTCGATGTGTTCGGGCAGACCCTGGAGGTCATCACCGGCCAGACCGCCTCACAAACTCAGCTGCTCACGGCCGACGGCCTGCATGTCAGCGAGCCACTGCTGAGTGTGGACACCGCCGGCCTGGCCCAACTGCCGCCGCGCCTCTTGCAGCCCGCGCGGCTGAACCTGCGCTTCACGCCGCCCAGCCCCGGCAGCACGGGCAGCAACCCGATTGCCGGCTGGCTACTGGTCAATCACGTCGACGCGAGCTTGGCATGTTATGGCGTGGACGGCACGCTGTACGGAGAGCTCTCACCGGCCACCGACGCCAAGGGACAAGCCTTTGTGGCTTGGTGGCAGGCGCCCGATTCGCCCTATGCCGATCTGTCCAAGCTGCAGCAAGACCAGCCGCGCTTCGGTGGCCTGCTGGCCACGCTGCAGGGCAACGGCCCTACGGCCTTGAGCGAGTTCTTGCAAAGCATCGATGAAACGATGTGGACCGTGAACCCGCTGGGCGACCGGGCCGATGGCTTCTTGAGCGTGCTGCTGGGCCGGCCCTTGGCCGTGGTGAGCGCCAGTATCGGCCTGGAGCTGCAAGCGCAGGCCTGGACCGACCCCGCCTGGCCTTACACCTTTACGAGCACGCCCCCGCAGCCCCGTTTTCTGAGCTACCAGTTCCCTGTGCAGCTGGGGGACCTGGCCGCGCGCAACGATGGCTTGCTGGGCTATTTTGTGGACCAGAACTTCGCGCAGTGCAATGTGCTGCACCTGCCCCAGGGGGCCAGCAGCGGCTATCTCAAAGCCCAGGGGCCGGGCAACTGGGTGTCGCTGGGCTTTGCCGCCCAGGGCCCCGGCCCCACGCATGACCTGACTCTGATCTTGGACCCGCGCGCCGCCCTGCATGCGCAGTGCGGCTTGCTGCCCGGCAAGGCAGTGAGCCTGCTGGCCAATTGGGTGGACCCCGCCCTCAAAGCCATGCGCGTGTGCCTGCGTGGCGGCCCGCTGCTAGCCAGCACAAGCCAGCTGATCCCAGTTGGCCAAAGCACCCCGGTGCCCGCCCTGCTGACGCCATGCCCCGCCGAGCGCAATGGCAGCTGGCAATGGCGCCAGATGCAAACCGACCACACTTGGCCCAGCACCGCACTGGGCCCGGTCGATGCCTTGGCCAGTTTCCCTGACAGCGCTCCGCTGCTGCGCGTGGGTGTCCTGCAACTCAGCGGGGGGTTGGAGACCGAATGAGCGGCCTCCGAGAGAACACAACATGAAAACACTGACTCAGCACCTGGGCGCCAGCAGCACCTTGCTGGACTACAGTCTGGCCACCAGACCCACACCGCTGCAGGTGAGCCCAGCGAGCAGCACCCCCTCGGTGGTCTTGCTGAACTTTGTGATCTCCTGCCCCGTCGCCGTGAGTGAGGTGAAGGTGCAACAAATCGCCTTCAACCTGCCCGTTGGTGATCCCAGCGCGCCGCAGTCCCCCGACCTCACGGAGGCTGCCACGGGCGTCACCGCCTCGCTTCAGCAATGGCAAAGCCCAGCTCCAGTTCGGTGCCAACACGGTCATGGTGTTGAGCGGACATCAAGTGATTGCCGACGGCTCACCGGTCGCCCTGTTCTCGCCCACGCGCAACGTCTACTTGAACGGCCGCGATCACTTCAGTGGCTGCCGCCGTGGCTTTGAAGCGGCCGCGTATTGGATGAACGCTGGCTACCCAGCGGACAGCGACTTCAACCTGGTCATCGTCTTCGGTAATCGCTTCAGCTGACCGTCCCCTTCGGGCTCGCAGGGTCAGGTATTGCACTGCACCGCCACTCACCGTAGTTCCTCTCCCACTCAACCCAAAGGCACACGCATGAAGATCCTCACCCAGTTCGCCGGCCCCAGCACCACCTTGCTGGACTACGCCTTGGCCACCGCCCCCGCACCGCTGCAGGTGAGCCCTCAATCCGGGCCGCCCTCGGTGGGCATGCTGACGTTCGTGTTGTCTTGCCCGGTTGCCGTGGGTGAAGCGAAGGTCTCGCAAATCAACTTCAACGTGCCGGTGGGAGACCCCAGCGCGCCGCAATCCACCGACCTCACCGAGACGGCCACCGGTATCACGGCCTCGGTCTCGTCTTCGGGCGCGGACGAGTGGCAGATCGGCCCCGGCGTGGCCTCCGGCAGCTTCGTGCTGAAGCCCTCGGCCAGTGGCACGGGTTTGATCGATGGACAGGGCATCACGGTGACGCTTGGCGGAATCGAGGTCAACCAGATCGTGGGAACGGCCACCCTGAGCATCGTGGAGATGGCCAGCAGCCAGCAAAACCCCCTGCAGCCGCGCAGCTGCGACATCCGAGTGGCCAAGTTTCCCTATGGCTTCTTCGCCGGTGACTTTGCCGCCAATGTGCCCATGGTGGAAAACGGCAATACGGTCACCCTGTCCTGGATCGGCAGCAGCGGCCCCAACTACACGCTGATGTGGGCCACTCAAACGCAAGATGTGTCCTCGGTGCGGCAGTGGATCTCACCGGGTCTGACCGACACCACTAGCTTCATCCTGGTGGTCACCGCCCAGCAAGGTGGGCAATCGGTGACGCTGCAATTTTCGTTGACCGTGGTGGTGGCCACCCCAGATATCACCGCCAAGAGCATCACGGTACTGACCACCTCGACGCTCAAGGGAGCGGTCACGGCGCAAGCCGGCATGAATGTCAGCGGCGCGCCGATCACGGGTTATGGCACGGTCCCGGTGGGCACAGTGATCGCGTATGGTGGCGATGCCAGCACACAGGAGGTAACGCTGGCCAGCCAAGGCTGGTTGTTCTGCAACGGTTCGGCCGTGTCCCGCAGCACCTATGCCAGCCTGTTCACGGCGGTAGGAACGGCCCATGGTGCGGGTGACGGCAGCAGCACCTTCAACCTGCCCGACTACCGCGGCCGCTTCCATCGCGGCACCGACCACGGCGCTCATCGCGACCCGGACATCAGCGTCCGCACCGCCGCCAACCCCGGCGGCGCGGTGGGTGACAACACCGGCTCAGTGCAACCCAATGCCACGACCATGCCAGTCTACAACCCCTTCACCAACAACACCGCCGGCGCCCACACCCACACCATCCAGCACGTGCCCAATGACAACAGCAGCTACCGCATCGCCGGCAGTTCGCTTTCGAAGTGGACGGACGATTCGGCCACCACGTCCAGCGCGGGCGACCACACCCACGCCATCAGCGGCGGCGACCATGAAACCCGGCCCATCAACGCCTATGTGGACTACCTGATCCGCTGCTTCTGAGCAACCCAGGTCAGCAAGGCCAGAGCAAAGCGGAGGGGCTCCCTCAAGGGGCCCTTTCGCAGGTTCAAGTCGTGTCGGGTTCGCTCGCCTGCAGCCTGGGCAGCACCTTATACAGGTCGATGCCTTCCTTGTTTTGCCGCGCCATTGGTGAGCGAGGCAGTGGTTAGCACAGAGCGCCATTTGCGCATCGACCGGCTTCCCGATTCCGAGCACTCGCTGGCTCCCTTTCTGCAAGCACAGCTTAGTCTGCTGCATCAGCATGGCGCGGGTCTGTCCGCGACGGCGCTCGCCACTGCCATCGATGCAGCCTCCAGTCGGGCACTGACCTGCCTGCGGGAGGCGGCGGGCTTGGCTACGCACGGCCCTGGCAACAACCCTAACGCATTCAGCCCTGGCCTTTTGACTGCCGCGCGCCAAGTTATGCGCACGCGCCTGCACCAGCAAGATCTGCAGGTGCAGCACATTGCGCAAGCCATCCACACTTCGCGCGCTCAGCTCTACCGCAGCTTTGCCGAGCAAGGAAGCAGTGTTTATGCCGAACTGCGAGAGATGCGCCTGCAAGCCGCGCGCCAGCATCTCGAGCGCAGCGTCGAGCCCATCAGCACGATTGCCTGGCGCTGCGGTTTCAGCACCCCGAGCACCTTCAGCCGGGTGTTTCGCTCACGCTTTGGCGCCACCCCACAGGAATGGCGCGCCGAGCGGGCCGGGGCGCCGCTTTTGTAGTTCGCCCTGCTTTGTTGTTGCCTGGGTGCAACGGGCGCTGTGCCTGGCGTCTCCATTGCTGCGCACGGCGTCTCTGATTGCATCCACACGCCCGGGGCGCGCACCTGCGCGTTGCACCATCGACGCCACTGAGCAGCCATACGACGGCGCGAAACAGGAGGCCGTGACGCTGCAATTCCCCAGGGGTCAGCCGTCGGCAACGCAGCTTCTTTGTTTGTGCAACTCCTGAAATAGCGATAACGCCATGCTGGATTGCTGAATGACACTAAGCAAAAGACATGCGACAGCGGCTCCAACTTTATGCAATGGTGCGGGCGAGCGAACTCGCCGCAGAATAAATAGCAGCCTTGGCATCTTTGATGTGTGCATGTGTCGCACAAAGGAACACCTGTCATATTTTTCTTGTGCGCCTGAGTGGATTCACTGATATTCGTGCTCAAACGCCACTGCACCCTTGTGATGCGTGCATTACCTCTACAGCTTTGATGCCACCCAAAGATTTCAATCATCCGCACGCAGTCACCCCTCAGCCGTTCACCGTCAGTCGTGAAGACCGGGAGCAGTGGGCCGGGCACCGTGGGCGCGTGATCTGGTTCACAGGGCTGTCAGGGGCTGGAAAATCCACCCTGGCTAATGCGCTGGAGGTGGAGCTTCACCGAACCGAGAAGCGCACTTACGTGCTCGACGGCGACAACATACGGCGCGGCCTTTGCAAGGACCTGGGGTTTTCAGATGCGGACCGCGTGGAAAACATGCGCAGAGTGGCAGAGGTGGCCCGCCTCTTTGTCGATGCGGGCGTTGTGGTTCTGGTCGCATTCATATCCCCGTTCCGCGCAGAGCGCCAGGCTGCGCGAGAACTGTTTGCCGACGGCGACTTCCTGGAGGTCTTCGTGGACGTACCGCTTGCGGTGGCGGAGCAACGCGACACCAAAGGCCTCTACCAAAAAGCGCGCAGCGGGGCCCTACCGCATCTGACGGGGATCGATTCACCCTATGAGTCCCCCACCGCTTCAGATCTGGCTCTGCGCACAGACCTGCTATCGATCGACGCCTGCGTGGAACGCCTGCTAGCACTTGTGGAGTGCTCGCCTCGTCACGGTTTGCCACCGCTTAGCAAGCGTGAGCTCCTACCACATGCAGCTGACCGGGCACCTTTGGCATGAGCATGCCTTGCGACGTCCACAGCGCACCCACTGATGGTCACACGTTGCGCGGGCCGCTTTTTTCGCGTCTGGATATTCCCGTGCCGATAGCATCGGTGCAGGGCGAAGTCTCGCAACTGATGGCAGGGGACTGGCTGCCGCATGTGAACCGCGGCGGCTACGACGGTGGGTGGGATGTGATGCCGCTACGCTGCCAAATGCAGCATGTCACGGCACATCCAATCCTTCAAGGTTTTTCCTTGGCCTCATTGACTGACGATTGGGCTGATTTGCCGGCGCTGCAGCCATGCATTTCCATTCGACAGCTGCTGGCCCACCTGAAGTGCCCGCTCAAGTCAGTGCGTCTGATGCGGCTGCACGCGGGCGCCAGCATCCGGTCCCACCGGGATAACGGCCTTCACCTGGGGGCCGGCGAGGCACGCTTACACGTTCCCGTGTGGACAAACCCTGACGTGCACTTCGTCGTCGCGGGCCACGAGGTGCCCATGCGCGAAGGCGAGTTCTGGTATTTTAATGCCGACGAGGAGCACGAAGTCGTCAATCAAAGCCATGCACCGCGCACCCATCTGGTGATGGACTGCGTGGCCACCCCGTGGCTCGTGCAACGCATACAGGAGGGCGCGTCCCATGCTTGAGCTGCGGCAGTCCTACCACGCACTGCTTTGCTCTCCAGCACAGCTGGCGCTTTGCCGGCAGGCGCGATCGTTGGCGGACTTGCTGGCAGCGCTGCGTACTCTGTGGGGCGTTGCCGAAGCAAATGACACCGCGCTACTGCAAGCCATCGATGCGCTGAATCGCG
Organism: Acidovorax sp.; assembly: GCA_030692685.1. Classification (GTDB taxonomy): domain Bacteria; phylum Pseudomonadota; class Gammaproteobacteria; order Burkholderiales; family Burkholderiaceae_C; genus Acidovorax. Next base: position 39,528 of record JAUXZO010000058.1, read on the forward strand.
AAACCCTCCCCGACGACGTAGCTGGCGACATGGCCGGGATCTGGCTGCCCCGACTCTACCGCCTGCGCAGCCAGCGTTTGCAGTGGTGCTTGCCTGATGGCCCTGCAACCGAGCCATTTCACGACGAGTACCTCATCCGCTGCTGGCAAAGCACGACACTCAACCAGCTGATCACGCCCACAACGGCCGTGCAGTCATTGGCCGCCTGTGCCGGGCGGGTGCCCAAGGCTCAGCCCGCCGGTTTCATTTTTCACCTTTCGCGGTGCGGCTCCACACTGCTGTCGGGCTGCCTGTCAGAGTTGGATGATGCAGTGGTGTTTTCAGAGTCCCCCGTGCTCACCGAGGTGCTGGTGGACCCTGCACTCAGTCCGCGGGACAAGCGGGCGCTTGTCCAGTGCCTGATCGACCTGAAAGCGAGCCTTTTTCCAGGCCGCCGCGTGGTCGTCAAATGGAATGCGTGGGACATCTTTCAGTGGGCCCTGCTGCGCGACATCTACCCAGCCGTCCCAGTGGTAGCGCTGTTGCGGGACCCGGTGGAGATCCTGGCCTCCCACCACGCGCTGGCGGGTCGGCATATGTCGGGTGACCCTTCTTTGGCCTGCGTTGCTCCGGTGTTCTCGACGTCCAGGGCAGCCTCTGTGCTTGATCACCGTATCGGCGTACTCGAAGGGTTGCTGCAGGCAATGGGGGCTCTCGAAGAGTCGCCCACCCTCGCCCGCATTGACTATTCACAGTTGCACGGCGAGGCCATCCGACAGGTTGCCTCGATGTTTGGCCTGCGCTGCCCCGCGGAGGGATGGTTGCGCATGGAGCAGCGCATGCAAAGCAACGCCAAGTTGCCGGGCACCCGCTTCGAGCCGGACCGCGCCCGTAAGGCGGCGGTCTTCAGTGCGGTCGAGGGACAGATTATTCGACAGCGACTGTATGCATTGCACAGGGCGTTGGTACCGCAGCCAGATCAGCGCATGCCCCTATCGGAGGCGCTACATGCGTTGTGACATCAACAGCGCGACGCCCGTGCGCACCCGCCAAAGCCATCCTGAGGACGCTGCCTTTCTGTCTGCGCTGTTCGCAGCGAACTGCACGCACCTTCATGCACTGGGCCTGCCAACCGCAGCCCTGGATGCGATGGTTGTACAGCAATACGCCTTTCGGCAGGCCGACTACCACCGCCGTTTCCCCTCGGCCAAGACGCTCATCGCGCTGGTAGATGAGACGCCAGTTGGCCAAATGATGGTCCACGACGACGGCACCGTCCTTCACATTGTCGACGTCGCGGTAGCGCCATCCCTGCGCGGACGAGGATACGGCGCGGCTTTGGTCCGGCAAGTTCAAACCCAGGCAGGCAGGGATCGTCGTCAAGGGGTCACTTTGTCTGTGGACCCTGAGAACCGAAGGGCCCTGCGCTTGTACCTTGCGCTGGGGTTCGAGACGGTGGAAACGCACCCGGTTCAATGGCACATGGCCTGGCGCCCCGGCACGTCTGCTGTGCGCGAAGCAGCGTACACAGCCCCCTTGTCAATCTTCCCCACCACGAAAGGCTGAAACGATGGCAACTCCTTACCTTGGCGAGATCCGCCTGCTGCCTTATGACTGGCCCCCCAAGGGCTGGATGCTGTGCCAAGGGCAGACGCTCGCCGTCAGCAGCAACCAGGCCTTGTTTTCCTTGCTTGGCGCCACCTATGGGGGAAACGGCTCCACCACTTTTCAGTTGCCGGATCTGCGCGGACGGTCGATCCGCCATGCCACGCAGGACGAGCCACTGGGCACGGTGGGGGGACAGGAGTCGGTTACGCTGACGTCGGGCCAGATGCCTGAACACAGTCATAGCTTGATGGCCAGCACCGGCAATGGCAACACCCCCGCATTCGCTGATGCCGCTGTGGCCTGCGCGGTGGTAGGAGCCAACCCTGCCAGCCTGTACGCAGACGACACGAGCCCTTTGCAGGCACTGGCGCCGGACTCTGTGGGAACACAAGGCGCAAGCCAACCGCATGACAACTGTCAGCCCTCGCTGGTGATGAACTACTGCATCGCCATCTCCGGGATTTTCCCTTCTCGCAACTGACTCACTGAGAGACCGATCATGGATTCCTATATCGGAGATATCCGTCTTTTTGCCGGAAATTACGCGCCCCGGGGCTGGTTGCTGTGCAATGGTGCTGTGCTCAACATCAGCGAGTACGACATGCTGTTCACGCTCATCGGCACGGCCTACGGAGGAGACGGGCAGAACACCTTTGCGGTACCGGACCTGCGCGGGCGGGTGCCGGTGGGGCAGGGGGCAGGGCGCGGCTTGAGCCCGCGGGTGCTGTCGCAAATGTACGGTAGCGAGAGCGTCACGTTGCTCACTGCACAGTTGCCGCAGCATAGCCACACTCTCAATGCCACCACGGCGGCCGCGACGAGCGCAAAACCGCCCGGGATGCTGCTGGCGCAAACCGGCGTGGACAACCTCTACGGTCCCTTGCCCACCAGCGGCCCGCTGCCGCAAACCATGGCAGCAAGTACCGTGTCGGCCACTGGCGGCAACCAGGCACACGCCAACATCATGCCCAGCATGGCAATGAACTACATCATTGCGTTTGCAGGCGTTTTCCCAGCCCGCAACTGAACAAGGAAAGACTGTATGGAACAGTTCATCGGAGAGATAAGGGCATTTCCCTTCAGCTTCCCGCCCAAGAACTGGGCCTATTGCAATGGTCAAATTATGACCATAGCTAGCAATACGACCCTATTCTCCATTCTGGGAACGACCTATGGGGGAGATGGCAAAACCACGTTTGCTCTGCCCAATTTGCTAAGCCGCGTGGTGGTAGCCCCCGGCCAGGGCCCAGGCCTCAGCAAATGGGACTTGGGGGAAATGGTCGGGACGGACAGCGTCACGCTGATGCCGACCGACATACCACTGCATAACCATCTCATCACCGGCATGAACAATGCAGGCTCTGAGCCGGCGCCCAAAGGCGACTGCTATCTGAGCCGCGACGTGCGCGGAGGCAGTGGTGTCATCCAGTACATGCAAACGGGTGCCACGCCTTCCACGCCAATGTCATCCAACAGCCTGGGCGTCAACGGCGGGACGCAGTCCCACGAGAATCGCCAGCCATTTCTGGTGCTGAGATACTGCATCGCTACGTACGGTGATTTCCCTCCCCGCAACTGAAGCTGTCCCCGCGCGCCGTGGCAACCTCCAGGGCGCGCACATGACCCGATTCACATGCTCCACTCACTGCACTTCATTTCAGGCCTTCCCCGTTCGGGCTCCACTTTGTTGGCCGGCATCCTGCGCCAGAATCCGCGCTTTCACGCGGCCATGAGCAGCCCCGTGGCAGGGCTAGTCAACGGTGTGCTGGAGCAGATGGGGGCAGGCAGCGAGTCGTATTCCTTTTTCGACACGGCTAAGCGCAAGGCCATCTGTCGCGCGCTGATCGACGCTTACTACGCAGACAAGACAGCGCCCGTTGTTTTTGATACCAACCGTCAGTGGACGGCCCGCATGCACCAGCTCGCCGAGTTGGTGGACGGCTTTAAGATGATCTGCTGCGTGCGAAACCCCGCATGGGTGATGGACAGCTTCGAAATCATCCACCGCAAGAATCCGTTCGACTACAGCCGCATGTACAGCGCAGGTGGAAGGCAGACGGTGTACTCGCGCTGCGAGGTCATGATGTCTGCTGGCGGTCCTGTAGGCAGCGCCTGGACAGCACTCAAGGAAGCCTACTATGGCGAGTTCTCCGACCGGCTTTTGCTGGTGGACTACGACCTTCTTACGCAGCACCCCCAACGCACCCTGGAGCTGATCTACCGTTTTCTCGGCGAGGACTCGTTCCAACATGACTTCGACAACGTCGAGTATTCCGAGAACGAGTTCGACCAGAACATCGGCGTCAAAGGTCTGCACGACGTCAGAAAGAAGGTCGCTTTCAAGCAAAGACGCAGCATCCTGCCGCCGGATCTGTTTGCCAAGTACCAAGACATGGACTTCTGGCAAGATCAGACCGGTACCGCTGCGAGCATCGTCGCCCCGCGCCGCGCCCCTGTTCAGAACGCGCACATCACCAAGGACACCCCATGAACCGCGCCCTGCTCAGCGGCCTTTCCACGCTGCTGTTCCCCTTTGCAGCCCATGCCGCGGCCACCTCGGCTGGGGGCTACCTGATGCGTGGTGGCTACCAGCCGCGCAGCCATGCGCGTCTGCAAACAGATGCCTTGAGCCCCGTCATCACAGCCCCTCAGAAATCCAAGCCATCGGTCCGTCATGCCGCTGCGCTGACTGACGTAGCCACTCTAGATATCCTCCAACAGTCGGTGGCCACCGAACTGGTGGTCATCGACGGCTCCGTCGCCGACAAGGCCACGCTGTACCGGGGCCTCAAGCCCGGCGTGGTGGCCGTGGAAATCGACCCGTCAATGCCTGGCCTGCCGCAGTTGGCCGATGCCTTGCGCGGCCATCGCAACCTAGCGGCCATCCACGTGGTCTCGCACGCCAGCGCGGGCGTGCTGCTGCTGGGCAACAGCCGCATCACGCCCGACAACGCCCACGAGGAGTTGGCTGCGCTGTCCACATTGCGCCAGGCCGTACGCCCTGGTGCAGACCTGCTGTTCTATGGCTGTGACCTGGCCGCCAGTATCGAAGGCGGTGTGTTGCTGGACATCGTTCAGCAACACACCAGCCTTGATATTGCCGCATCGAGCAATCTGACCGGCAGCACTGCACTGGGGGGCGACTGGGACCTGGAATTCCAACGCGGAAACATCGAAAGCACCTTGGCGTTCTCTGACAAAGCGCTCAGGGATTTCTCGAATGTGCTGGTGGCTGGTAATGGGACCAAGAACTTCGCAGGCTGGTCAGGCAGTGGAAGCGCGCAGCTCTCCACCACTGATTTCCGCTTGACGGCCAAAGACGGAGCGGGTACTCCGCAAAACGTAGGTATCTACTCGCCCGGGCTGGCCTACATGCTCAATGGCGTCGGTCAGCCTAATCACTATCTTTACCTTCGAGCCGACGGGACCAACACCACGGCGTTCGAGTTGCTCGGCCTCGAAAGCGGTGAGGCCCCAGCGTATACGACGGAGTTCACCAACGTCCGCATCGTTGGGTATCCGCACAATGGGGGCGCTGCGGTGACATCGACCGCGCTGTCAGGGTCTTCAGGCAACCAGACATTCTCTTTCGGAGCTGGACAACTGGGCGCTTTCACCGGCGTCAAACTGAAGGGCTTCAAGCTCTTTTTTGATTGCGCCAGTGCCTGCAACAACTCGGCAACCGACTACCCTGCATTCTTTGAATTTCGCAATTTCACTATTGCCAACGCCATCAACACGCCGCCACCACCAACGGTGACAAACGGTGCCATCAGCATCTCTGGCGCAACCGGCACCGGTGGCGCCTACAAGATCGGCGACACGGTCACCGCCACCTGGAACAACACAGCCGGGGTGGGGGGCGACAACAACAGCGGCATCTCTGGCGTGACCGTGGATTTCAGCCAGTTCGGCGGCGGCGCCGCGGTGGCGGCAACAAACAGCAGCGGCACGTGGACAGCTACCCACACCATCACGGCAGGCTCCATCGACCTCAACAACCGCAACGTTAGCGTCACCGCCACCAACGCTGACGGCAGCACCACCACGGCCGACACCACCAATGCCGTCGTTGATAGCATCGCCCCCACCGTCACGGACGGAAGCATCAATATCAGCGGCGGCTCGGGCACTGGCGGTGCCTACAGAATCGGCGACACCGTCACAGCTACCTGGAACAACACAGCGGGCGGGGACAACAACAGCGACCCCATCAGCAGTGTGGCCGTGAACTTCACCCAGTTTGGCGGCGGCGCCGCGGTGGCTGCAACCAATAGCAGCGGCACCTGGACGGCCACCTACACCATAGTGGCAGGCGCTGTCGCGGCAACCAACCTCAACGTTGCGGTCACCGCAATAGACAACGCCGGCAACACCAATACAGCCAGCGACAGCACCAACGCCACGGCCGACAACATCGCACCATCCGTCAGCAGCATCGTCGTGAGCGGCTCGCCCGGCAGTGGCGACACCAGCATGGCTTTCACGGTGAATTTCAACGAGCTTGTCGGCAATGTGTCGACCGACGACTTCACGCTCGTAGGTACGGGCTCGGCCTCCGGCAGCATCGCCAGCGTGTCCGCCAGCTCTGGGTCGTCTGTCAACGTGAACGTTAGCGGCATCAGCGGCACAGGCACGCTCAAGATCAATCTGAATGGAGGCACCAATATCGTCGACGGCGTTGGCAACTCCGTGCCTGGGTACAGCAGCGGCAGCACGCACACGGTGAGCATCCTCACCGCTCCTGGCGCCCCTACCATCGGCACAGCCACGCCGGGCGATGCGCAGGCGAGCGTGACCTTCACCGCACCGGGCAATAACGGCGGCTCGGCCATCACCACCTACACCGCCACTGCCAATCCGGGTGGGGCCTTTGGCACGTGCGCCGGACCGGCGGCCTGTACCGCGACCGTGACCGGGCTGAACAACGGCACGCCCTACACGTTCACGGTGACGGCCACCAATGCCATTGGCACCAGCGTGGCGTCCGGAGCGTCCAACGCTGCAACGCCCAAGGGCAACCAAACCATCACTTTTGCCAACCCCGGCGCTCGGAACTTTGGAACCGCGCCCACGCTGTCAGCCACCGCCTCTTCCAGCTTGGCACCGACGTTCTCCTCGTCCACCACAGGCGTTTGCACGATCACCAGTGGTGGCACGCTGACCTTTGTGACGGCTGGCTCATGCACGATTGATGCGGACCAGGGGGGCAACGGCGTATGGAATGCAGCCCCGACGGTTACCCAGTCCTTCACCGTGAACGCTGTCGTGCCTGGCGCTCCCACCATCGGCACGGCCACTGCAGGTGACACCCAGGCCACGGTGACCTTCACTGGACCCGCTTTCACGGGCGGCGCCGCCATCATCGCTAGCGGCTACACCGTGACTGCCAATCCGGGTGGCGCCACGGCCACGGGCTCCAATTCGCCCATCACCGTGACCGGCCTGACGAACGGGCTTGCCTATACGTTCACCGTCACCGCGACCAACTCGGCTGGCGAAGGCAGTGCCTCGGCCGCCTCCAACTCAGTAACACCCGCGTCGCCGCAGACCATCACCTTCAACAATCCGGGCACGCAGAACTTTGGGACCACGCCAACACTGACCGCCAGTTCGTCGGCAGGGGGTGGGTATGTTGTGACATTCACCTCTTCAACGACCGGAGTGTGTACTGTCAGCGGAACTACCCTGACATTTTTGGCGGCAGGCAGCTGCACCATCAATGCGAACCAGGCGGGTGATACCTCGTTTCTGGCAGCTCCTCAGGTCAGCCAGACCTTTAGCGTGAGCCCGGTAGTGCCAGGTGCGCCAACCAGCCCGGTCGCAACGGCGGGCGATACCCAGGCGAGCATTGCGTTTGTGGCTCCTGTGAATATCGGTGGTTCGGCGATTACCAGCTACACAGTGACGGTCAATCCGGCGGATGTAGCACCTGTGAATGGTGCTTCATCTCCGATGGTAGTCACTGGTTTGACCAATGGGCAGCCGTATACCTTCACCGTGACCGCCAACAACGTTGCAGGTACTGGTGCGGCATCGGTGGCGTCCAACTCGATCACCCCGGCGGCTGTGCAGACGATCACTTTCGCCGCTCCCGGCGCGCAGAACTTCGGCACCACGCCGACGCTCAGCGCCACCGCCGACTCGGGCCTGGCGCCGACGTTCACATCCTCCACGGCGGCTGTGTGCACGATCACGAGTGTCGGGGCGCTGACGTTTGTGACGACCGGCAATTGCACCATCAACGCAGACCAGGCCGGTAATGGCTCCTATTTGCCCGCCCCACAGGTGAGCCGCACCTTTGCAGTGAATGCGGTGGTACCGGGCGCACCCACCATCGGCACCGCTACCGGTGGCAATGCCGAGGCCACGGTGGCGTTTACTGCACCAGCGTCCGCCGGTGGAGCCACGATTACCGGGTATACCGTCACCGCCAGCCCCGGAGGTGCGACTGCAACGGGAGCCGCTTCTCCCATCACCGTCACGGGTCTCACCAATGGCACGTCTTATACGTTCACGGTGGCGGCAACCAATTCCGTCGGCCTTGGCGCGCCATCCGCTGCGTCCAACGCAGTGGTTCCACGCCTACTGACGGTGACGGGCACGCCACCTGGGATGGCAGGTACTGCTACGGCAACTCTCTCTGGTGGCGGCCCCAGCTGCACGCTCGACCCCACGAGCGGCTTTGCCAGCCTGTCCAACCCTGCCCCTGCAGGCAAGACGATGCCGTACGGGGAATACGCCTTCCAGGCCACCTCCTGCACGGGTACCGTGACCATGGCCATCACCTATCCGCAGCCCCTGCCAGCAGGCACGCAGTTCTGGAAGTTTGGCCCTGCCACCCCCGCCGTTGGTGGCGTGGCGGCGGCATCTACCTGGTTCCAGCTTGGTGGCGCATCTCTCAGTGGTGACCGCCTGACGGTGACCTACACCGTTGCCGATGACGGCGTGGGTGACTCTAACGCGACCCCAGGCAGCATTAGTGACCCTTTTGCGCTGGCAGCTGGCCCTCTCGGGGGTGGTGCGGTAGGTATCCCCGTGGATGCGCCGTGGGCGCTGGGCCTGCTGTCGGCGGTATTGGGGTTCCTGGGCTGGCGCAGGCAACGGACATTGTTAAGAGGTTGATGAGTGCTAGGGGGCGGGCTCACATCTCAATGGAATTCAAGACGGCGCCCGCGCCACATATGTGAGCCCTATCCAATCGCGGGGCCTCGCGCAGACCAGCGGTCAATTCGTTCGCGAAAAGTCCGATAACCGGTATTGGCGGTAGCGGTCATTAGTCAGCCAAAACTGGATGACTGCCCCCAGCCTGGAGCCGTCTTTAAGAAGCGGTGGTGAATGCCGATCTGTAGCAACGGGTGGAGACCGGTGATAAAAGTCTGTATTTTGAGACTAACGAACTCCGTGCCGCGCGCTGGACAGAGTTTTCTTTCCTTTGCTGATCGATTGGCGATTGCGCCAAAAATCGCGCCATGGGTCCAATTGATGAAAACTCAAATATTCCCGTGCCGTTGCAATCGTCCACTGCGCACCGCCTTTGAGCTCTGTGAGCTGCTCCCATCCCACGGGCATCGAAACCCCCATGCCAGGCCGAGATCGCGCTGAGAAGGCGCAAGCAGTGGTCTGTCCATGTCCGTTGCGCAGGTAGTGTTGGCGCTAGCATCCAACTGACCACCTTTGCCGACACAGTACTGACCATTGGACGCCTGCCCCCAATGCAACGGTGATGAGAGGTCGAAGCCATCCTTGAGTGGTCACGCGGCAATTGGCACATTTGGGCAGCTCTGATCAATCCGGCACCGGCGCCAACACGCAGGATGACGGTTTCCGGCTTACCGCACGTTGGTCGCAACCTTGCAGGCATTGCGCGATGCAATGCCTTAAGCGACCATGGGCGGCCTTTAAAACCGGAGAAAGATATGCGCTTGGAAGGGTCCTGTCATTGCCAGAAAATCAGGTTCACTGTCGAGGCTGCTCAGCCGGTCCCGTTCATGCGGTGCTACTGCTCCATCTGCCGCAAAACAGCGGGCACCGGCGGCTACGCTATCAACCTCGGCGCGGACACCCATAGCATGCGAGTGGTTGGGAAGCGTTACCTGCGCATTTACCAGGCGACTTTGCAGGATGAAGTGAGTTCTCGCGCAGATGTAAGTCAGGCGCGGCGCTATTTTTGCTCGCGGTGCGGAAGCGCTCTATGGGTATGGGACCCACGTTGGCCCGACCTAGTACACCCTCACGCAGGTGCCATCGACTCGCCACTGCCACCAGCTCCAGAACACGTGCACATCATGCTCGACTCAAAAGCACCATGGGTCAACGCGGAGGGTAGCGCAAACGATCCCCGCTTCGCCAAGTACCCGAGCATGTCGTTGGCTCAGTGGCACCATCATTGGCACCTGGACTCACCGGCTAAGACGCCGGCAGACCAGGATGTCGATCAATAACGCGACTGTCCCTGCGCGTGCGGAAATGCATCGAGAAGCAGAGTGATCAGATCGCGCGGGCGCGGTCTATTTCGTGCAACGCTCGACAAGCCTGGACGACCATTTGCTGCCGATTCGACGCGTCAGCCACAAGACTCCGACAGAGACTTCTACCCCCGCCCCACGAACGGCATCTTGGTCGCCATGACTGTATGGAATAGGACGTTCGCCTCCAGCGGCAGATTCGCCATGTAGAGAACCGACTGCGCTACAACTTCGACGTCCATCAAGGGCTCCACCGCAATCTCGCCGTGTGCTTGCGGGACACCTTTCGCCATGCGCGCAGCCAAGTCTGTCATGGCGTTGCCGATGTCGATCTGGCCAACCGCAATGTTGTAGGCACGGCCGTCCAGCGCTGCCGTTTTGGTCAAGCCCATCACAGCGTGCTTGGTGGCGGTGTAAGCAGCTGAGTTAGGTCTGGGCGCGTGCGCAGAAATCGAGCCGTTGTTGATGATGCGCCCACCTTGGGGACTCTGGTCGCGCATGACACGGAAGGCCTGCTGCAGGCAATAGAACATGCCATTCAGATTCACGTCCACAACATCGCGCCACTGCTGCGGCGTCCACTCCAAGAAGGAGCCCGGTGGGTTGCCCCGCCCCGCGTTGTTGAAAAGCAGGTCCACTCGTCCAAAGCGCGCAACGGCTTTTGCAAAGAGGCTTTCGACCGCTGAGGGATCTGTGACGTCAGTGGTAACGCAAAGGATCCTTTCCCCGGCGCCGAACGTAGAGTTCGCTTGTGCATGCACTTCATCCAAAAGTGCACCGCGGCGGCCAGCAAGTACAAGACGGTAACCAGCGCCCGCCAAAGCGAGTGCGACTGCTTTCCCTACGCCAGACCCTGCGCCGGTGATTACTGCTACTTTGTCGTTGTTCATTGATGCTGAGGTATGAAATAAGGGGGGTAGCGATGGGAGTTCGCGTGATGCATGGTCTGGCAAACCGCGAGACCTGCCAACCAATGCATTTTCGCGTAACCAAATTTGGCGCTGGACGCTGTCTTCATAACTGTAATTACACGGGTACGAAGTCTACGCAGCGGGTTCAGATGGGGACACCACCGCAGTGTGGCAGGCGGTCCAGAACCAGCGCCCCGTCTTCTTTCGTGGGCTGCTCTTTAGTCGGTAGGTGATCGGGCGGCGGGCGATGGCCTGCTGGCGGCAGCATCTTGCCCCCGGCAGAAATGTCATCGCCGCGGATCTTGGCCAGAATCCCGTTGTCCACGCCCATCTCGATCATTTCAGCTTGCTCTCTGGTGGGAGCGTCAGCGTGGCCATGCCATCACTTGGTGCGCGCGGTGCCAGCCAGTAAACCCAAAGCCCGCGCATCCAGGCCCCGCAGTAGATGACACAGACGGCGAAGATGCCCCACTGCTGCGCCTTCCATGCTGCGTAGAACCAGGCGGGCTGCCCGAGCATGCCGAAGATGCAGGCCCAGCGGCGCAGGCGGTCGGTACGCGCCTGCGACAGCCAGGCGGCAAGTGCTCCGAACAAGGCAATGGCGATTTGATCGATTCCCATGGGGGCGATTGTGCATCACTGGATGAATGCACAGTACCGTTCATCAGCTGAGCGCCGAGTCGGCCCCCCGGACTACGCCGGTACCGCTGTGGTCGGGCCAGTATGAAGACATGACAACCCCCTACTCCCAAGTCCGCAATCGATCCGAGGCTCAAGCCCTGTGGGCTGGGGCGTTGGAGGATCAGCAATACGAAATCCACAGAATCCTACGCGGTGGACCTCCCGACGTCGCACGTGCGGCCAACCTGAAACAGGCACTGGAGACTGCACGCATCGTGTTGGAAGCGCAAACCCAAGCGCTGCCCAATTGATAAATGCGGTGTTGTCTTACATGCAGTCCTTTTTGGGGACCAGTAATATTTCCTCGCCACCAACAGCTTGGTGGTTCCCTCCCCTTGCTTCCCAGCAAGTTAAGCCCACCCTGAGCGGTGGGCTTTTTTTGGTTGCAACGGCGTTTGTGACGACGCGAGTGGATACGGAGAACACCCTGAGAGAGCCTTGGTGAATTAGATGATGGGACGGTCTCACGACGCCCCTAATGCTGTCCACCGCGGCGATGAAGTTAGCACCCCTGATGTGCAGATTTTCATGCAGCACACGTCAAAGAGGCTGTACCGTTCATTTCCTACATCTAACTCACCTGTGGTCTACGCCCGAAGTAAATCGGAAGCAAGTCGCCGCCCCCTTGAGCACAGCAAACTCTTGATCATCCAGGCCGTGCTTATCGACATCAAGACAAACTCGTTTCTCAAGATACTTCCATCAGGCCGGTACACCGCCGAATACCGATGTGGCACGCGCTTGTCCAGATACCCCAAACCCGCTGGTCCATCCACGTCCAACAGAGCGCGATACATACGGACGACATCTGACACCGAGCTGAGTTGGCTCATAGAAAATAGCGATCCGGGAGTTTTCAACAGTCTACAGGGCGCTCACTCTGAGAGAGGATGGGGCGTCACCCCTGCGCCGCGAATCACCCCGCTGCGAATGCGCTTCTGCCGCACACTCACGCTCTGCGCCAGCTGCATCGGCTGGATCCACCGGTTTAGGGTGGGCACATTGGGAAGAAAGCTGGGATGGTCAGAACGCTGGACTCACGATCAGCTGCCGGGAGTTGGTTCAAAGACGGGCCCTGAATTTCTGCCCCTTTTCCATGCAGAGCCATCGCCAGCCACTAGGCAGATGGTGCGCGATCCGCCGGGGGCAAGGAACAAAATACTCGTAGCCCTTTACGGGAGGAACCTCATAAATCATGGGAGGCTCAGGAACATCCTGGTCGCCACAAGGCCCACCGGCGTCCAGTGCAGGGCAGGCGACATGGCCTGGACCAACAAGTCGCGCTTTTCGGCCGTGCCGAGCGTGGGGTAGCGCTGCTCAAAGATTTCCAGGTCCGTGTCCAGCCCCGCCGCAGCGGGCTCGGACCGCCCACCCTTGGCGGCCTTGAGCCGCTCGGCCACGCGAAAGCTCATCTGCCGCTTGCCCGTACCGGGCGTGGCACCGGTCTCGAAGGGGGCCCCATCGGCACTGGCCGGGCCGCGGATCCAGTCGTGGATCACCTGCAGCTCGTAGGGCGAGAACACGCCGAACATCTCGGCACGCTCGCCCTGCAGCAGGTGCCAGAAGCGGCTGTCGGTCACCGGTTGGTTGCGCTTGATCCAGCCAGCCTGCTCCAGTGCAGCCAAAAACTGCGGCAGGTCGTCGGCACTGGAGAGCCAGTCGTTCACGCTGCGGCCCGCCACCTTGCAGAAGTCGGAGTGCGCGCCATGGCCCGACGGCGCCTTGCGCGCCAGGATGGCGACCACCTCACTGTCGATGTCGAAACCGCTGATCACGTCCAGTGTGCTGATGCCCACGTTGCCCAGCTTGGCACCGGCACGCACCCGGCGCCAGTAGTCCCCACCATCTTCGATGCGCGGCGCGGCCTCCAGCGCCGCTATGCAGGCGCGCTTGGCATGCCCGGTGTCGGCATTGTCGACGGTGACGTGCAGGGTGAAATAGTAGGGATCGATGCCCAGTTCGTTGAGCTCGAAGGCGGTGATGAGCAGGTGCAGCGGCAGCTGTTCATAGCCGAGGTTGAAGCCCACGATTTCGGGCAGGAACTCCTGCGCATTCCAGCCCAGCGCCACCTGCACCAGCCCTTGCTGGTACAGCGCGTCGGGCAGGTCGTCGACCGGGTCGAGCCCGTATTTGGCCAGCAGAGCGCGGTAGAGCTTCACATGGTTCTTGTCGGCCAGGCCATCACCCAGTTCTTCCACATAGGTGGTGACCAGGTCGGACAGGCGGGAGTTGTCGGCATGTGCGCACAGGCCGTACAGCCAGGAGCCATCGACCAGCTTGGTGGGCGCCACATTGCGCAGAAAGTACAGGGCATGCGCGCGGTTCGTGAAATAGCGGCGCGGCGCGCTGGCCTTTCGCTCGTCCAGATAGGCCTGGTACTGGCCGTGTACCTTCTGGATATTGGCTTCCATCCAGGCCGTCAGGTCGGCGGGGTTCGCAGGGAGATCGTCCGCGTGCGCAGCCACGTCCTGCAGGGTTCGGCGCAGAAAATCGGCTGCCGCTTCGCGCTCCGGTGGCGTCGGAATGTGATTGGCCAGACGTTCATAGAGAGGCGCATGGAGCGCAGCCGGGGCGGGTGCCATTGGGGCCAGAGGGGCGATGGTCGGTTCGGAACGAAGGCGTTCCTGCAGATGAAGGTACATGGCGTGTTGTGTGTAGGTATGTCCCTGAGGGTGGGCCATCGCCGCCTGCGCCACCATCGGGCCAGCGCTCCGATCCGCGTGGGCGGCCTCCTACGGCCGACCTCTGGTGCCTACAAATAGCCCCACCGGTGCAGGTTGCCGAGGGCCTCGTCCGACACCCGCACACCGATGTCTTCGCGGTAGCGCAGGTTGGGCACGTAGACCTTGCGTGCCAGTTCCATCGCGCTGGCACGGGCCGCCGCCACGGTAGGCGCGCAGCCCGTGGCCACGCCCACATAGCCGCTGGTGCCGCTGGTGATGAGCGCCCCCTGGCGCAGCTCTACCTCGGCAAAAGCGATGGCCGCGCGCTCCGCCATCGACAGGCCCTCGTCCAGGATCACGGGAATGCCCTTGGAGATTTCTTCGTATCCCTGGGTGTAGGGGAACGGCGGCACCGTCAGCACGATGCCCACGGCAAAATCCGGCGCCGTCTCGAAACGCGCGGCCGAGCGGTACAGCATCTTCTGGAAGATGGCTTCCCACGGTTCCCGGTGCAGGCGCTCGCAGATGGCGTAGCCAGGATAGCCGAAGCGGCTGGTGAACTCCAGAGGCCAGAGACCGTCTGCATTGGCCATTAGATTCACGTTGATGTAGCCGCAGTAGCGGCCGTCACGCAACACGCCCGCCAAGGGCCTGAGCACTTGGTCATGCAGCCTGCCGCTGCCGACATAGCTGACCACGGTGCCCATCTCGCCTGTCAGCTCGCCCAATTCGCCTGGAAAGAATCGCTTGTGCTCGAAGTCGATGCACGCGGTTTCCAGGAAATCCGTGCCGTTGAAATACCCGCCGACACCGATCTCGATGCCGTCGATGTACTCCATGAGCACGAAGTCTGGGGGCGGTACGGGTGCTTCGTGCGCGCTGTAGAAATGGAGCAGCGCGGCCAGGTCGCTGCTGTCGCCCTTCTGCGCGATGTAGTTGCGCGTGCGCGGGCTGTTGGCGCCGTTGAACTTGAGCACGTAGCGCTGCCGCCGCGAGGTGATGAAGTCCGAGGCCTCACGGTAGCTGGTGAACGAGTGGCTGGCCGCGGTGCAGAGGCCCGCCTCGCGCAGCACGGCCTGGCCATACTCGCGCTCGGCCTCCAGCCGGTCGCCCAGGGCGCTGCCGCCGATGACCCGAAAGCCGTCCCTGCGCAATGCATCCTGCTGAGCGCCCTGGTCCGCCGTCTCGAAGAGGATCAGACCCTCGGGCCCTGCCTCCCTGATCCAGCCCAGCTCGTTTTGCCAATCATGGGTGCGCGTGAGCATGCCGGCAAACACGCCGTGGCTGGCCGGGTCGCGCACGAACACCCGCACCTCATGGCCGCGCGCCTGCATGCCGCCGTACATGGCCGCCAGGCTTCACCGTCGAGTTCGGCGAAAACGTTTACGTCGACACGACTGGCGGCACGCCCAGTCTTGCAGTCACCCTAGACACCGGCGGCACCGTGCAGGCCTCCTACATGTCTGGCTCGGGCTCTGCGAGCTTGGTTTTTCGCATGCCTGTGATTGCCGGGCAGCAAGATCTCAACGGCGTCGCGCTGGGCGCGACTATCGCTTTTAACGGCGGCACGATCCGTGATCTGGCCGCCAACAACGCGTTGCCCGCGCTGAATGGGGTGCCTTCCACGGCCACCGTGCTCGTCGCGGCACCGGTCGCTCCCGTGGGCCCCGCAGCCGTCCCGGGGCTGGGGACGCTGGCGACGGGGCTTCTCGCGCTGTTCATAGCAGCGGGAGGCACGCTAGTTTCACGCCGCACGTAGGCCGCCTGCATCGCCTTTTCAGCGCACATACATCCGACGTTCCCGGCACCTGGCAATCGACTGTTGGTGAAAATCCGTCAAGGTGCATAGAATCCTTCCGCAACAATTTGGCCGATTGACTGGCCCTATTGCACAAACCGCAGCGACAGGACTATGAAGTTGATCGAACGAGCCGCCCGAACCCACACGCCAGCCATCAAGCGCTTGCAAGCCCAAATCCCCCAGTATTTCCTCCCAGCCAGCGTCTCCCTTATTGCTGCGCTTTGGCATGCGCATGCCGCCGCAGCCGTGGGCTGGAATGTCACTGCACCGATGGCTACTCCGAGAGCACAGCATGCAGGTGCTCTGATGGACGATGGCTCAGTGGGCGTTTTCGGGGGCGTTAACAGGGATGGTTTTGTCGTCGGTAGCGAGCGCTATTTCGGCGGTGCTTGGAACTCGCTGGGGAACCCCGGCATTCAGGGCAACGTATTTGAGGCTGTGACGCTGGGCACCGGTCATGTGCTGGTGCGAACTGATGGAAGTCTGAACGCTCGACTGTATGACCCCGTCGCGAACACTTGGTCGACAGGGGGGGCGCAGGCGGTGACGCGCAGTTTGCCATCAGTGACACTTTTGGACAGCGGCAAAGTCTTGGTAGCGGGTGGTAGCAGCCACAACTCAGCAGAACTCTACGACCCCCTTACTCGGACTTGGACCGCTACAGGCAGCATGTCAGTAGTTCGTCGAGCGCACGGGGCGGTGCTTTTGCGTGACGGACGTGTGCTGGTGGCCTCCGGCTTCAACAGCTCGGGAGAGGTGCCAGAAGCAGAAATCTACGATCCTGTCACTGGCACATGGACCTTGGCGGCCTCGCCGCTGGTACCGCGGCATTACGCCAGCTTGACCTTACTGCCTGATGGCAGGGCGCTCCTCGCCGGAGGATTCACAGGAGGCGGCGTCACGACGCATGCAGAAATCTATGATCCTGTAGCAAATACCTGGACTGCTACGGGTGCTATGCAATTTCCTCGCAATGGCGCAATGGGCTCACCGCTTGCCCATGCCACCGTGCTTGCGTCTGGTCAGGTGTTGATAGGTGGTGGCTCAGATGGCGCACGGAATGCGCAACCACTGGCAGAACTCTATGACGCTGCCTTGGGCACTTGGTCGCCAGCTGGATCGATGGCTGTGGGACGGGAAAACGGCACTGCAAACTTGTTGCCCGATGGCGATGTACTGATGGCGGGCGGGTACAGCAGCAATCCCAGCCTCACCTTTTACGCTTCGGTGGAGTTCTACACCCTCGCCGTTCCAGCAGGACCTGTGCCAGTGGTGGACGCGCTGCCCCTGCTGCAACGCGCCGGTACAGCGCTGGCCTTTACAGGGACAGGTTTCACCGGAGCAACGGGCACAAGCACACCCCAGTTGCAGTTACAGCGTGCGGAAAATGGCGCAATCTCCACCTTTGCACCTGCCAGCCACACTGACACCAGCTTTACCTCGGGGGCGGTAGGCACCTTGCCCGCAGGGCTCTACATGGCACGTGTGCTCGTGGATGGCGTACCTTCAGCTGCACGCTTGGTCCGCTTTACCGACTCTGCGGGTACGCCCAGCGGAACAGCGGGCAATGGGCAGGTCGCTGTGAGTTGGGCGCCGCCCGCTAACGACAGGGGCAATCCGCCAGTGGGCTACACGGTCACGTCCAGCCCAGCCAGTGCCGGCTGCACGGCCACTGCACCGGCGTCCAGTTGTACAGTGACAGGGCTTACGAACGGAACGGCTTACACCTTCACCGTACAGGCTGCGCACCCCAACGGTCCGGGCCCCCTGTCACTTGCGTCTACAGCCGTCACACCGGTCGCTAACCAATACACCGGCCCCTCTCCTGGCGGCGCTGGCACCATCAGCGTCGTTGTCACTGGTGGGGGTCCCGCTTGCACGTTGGTTGGGGCCGATACCTCTGCCATCGCGCCACCCGCAGGGGCCCCTGCACAGCTTGTGTTTCCTTACGGAGTGTTCCAATTCCGGGCTAGCGGATGCGTACCGGGCAGCACCTTGCAGGTTGCCATCACCTATCCGAACCCGCTTGCCGCGAACGTGCAATTCTGGAAATACGGACCAGCAGTTCCTGCTGCAGCATCTACATGGTTTGCGTATCCTGGCACCACCCTGAGTCCGGATCGCAGGACCGTGACATATTCAATCACCGACAACGGCATAGGAGACAGCGACAGCGCCAACGGTGTCGTGTTGGACCCGCTGGGAGCTGCCTTGGCTCCTCTTGGAGCAGGAGTGACCAGTGTGCCAGGGCTGTCCCCCGCAGGCGTGGCCCTTGCGACGCTTTTGATTGCTATGGCGATGGGGTGGAGCGGTAGAGCCAAACGAGCCAAAAGCTGAAACCGGACCGACGTTGCATTGCAAGCTCCCGCTTGTGCGTGGTTCGGAACAAAACTTGGGGGCATTCCCCCACGGCAAGACATCTGTTCGCAGTGGTGCCGACTTTTTTGAAGCCCCGCAGTCTGCCAACTGGCTCTTGAGCGATAGGGATTTTAAGTATTGCAGTCACGAAGTCCGCGCAGCCCCGTGACTGCTGTGCAGGGCGGATTCATCCGCTCTTCCTCATCTAACGCCTACTATCGGCCAGAAGCTGCCGCTCGAACGTTTTTCCAGTTTCCGCTGAGCGGACGAGCTTTTAGCGTACTGGTGTGTGGCGCGTCGGCATAGACGTATTTAAATCTGTCCTTGCCCATAGCTGCTCTGTAAGATCCCTCCGACACATACAAATAGGGGGGCCGACAATGGAGAAAGCATGGACTCAGTGGGCGCGACACAACCTCGCCATTGCGGGGCTGGTGACCGCGTCGTTGCTGGCGGGCTGCGGCGGCGGCAACGATGCGACCCCGCCTACCGCCCCTGAGACTCCGAACAATCCTGTCACCCCCACCCCACCTGTGACACCAGGCCCCTCGGTCGCCAGCGTCGCCATCAGCCATGACGCGCAAGGCAGCACGCCGCCTACCCGCGTAGTCGCAACCTTCAGCGCCCGGGTGTCGTCAATCCTGCCGGGGCTCATCACAGCCAGCGGCAATTGCACGACCCTGCCTGCGGCATCCACCGTCTTGGACGGAGAGGCTCGTGTGCTGACGGTCACCCTCGGCAGTTTCCGGTGTGATCCCGGCCAGACCCTCAAGCTCACAGTCGATCCCAGCAAGGTGCAGCTCGAAAATGCAACCTTGGCAGATAACTCGGTGTGGAGCCGCAGTTTCACCATTGCGACGCCGCCGCAGCAGATTGGCGGCAGCGTGAGCGGGCTAGCCGGTACGATGACCCTCGTCAACAACGGCGGCGATTCGTTGAACGTCTCCAGCGATGGCAGTTTCCTTTTCTCGGCATCTGTGGCGTATGGCGCGACATACACAGTGTCCATCCTCAACCAGCCGCCTGGTCAGACGTGTTCGGTCAGCAATGCCAGCGGCACGGTTCAGGGTTTGGCCATCCGCAATGTCGCAGTTGTCTGCGCTACCGATACCTACTCCGTGGGCGGGACAGTCAGCGGATTGTCTGGAAGCGTGACCCTTCAGCTCAATGGCGGATCGTCACGGACCGTGAACGCTAACGGCAGCTTCGTCTTTCCTGTTGCACTGGCCCAAGGTTCCGCATACGCCGTAACGGTCCTCACCCAGCCAGTGTCGCAGACCTGCGCGGTAGCCAATGGCAACGGAGCCATCGGTGGTGCGGTGTCCAATGTGCAGGTGGTGTGTTCCACGAATACTTATACGGTCGGTGGTACGGTTAGCGGCCTCTCGGGCGCGCTCGTTGTGCAGAACAACGGTACCGATAACTTGGCGTTGAACAGCAACGGCAGCTTCACCTTCGCCAGCCCGCTGGCCGTGGGCGCCCCTTACAACACCACCGTGCTGGCTCAACCTGTTGGCCAGACCTGCAGCGTGAGCAATGGCAGTGGCACCGGAGGAGGCGCCAACATCACCAACGTGTCTATTGCCTGCAATGCCAACATCACGACCCTGTCAATTTCGCCCGCGGTGCTTGTCTTGCCTGTGAATGGCGGGCTCAGCAATATCACCGTCACCAACACCGGAAGCTACGCCGCCACGGGGATTGGTGCTAGCCTGCCCAGCGGGTGGGTTGGGGTATCTGTGAATGCATCAGACTGTGCGTCCCTTGCTCCAGCGGCGAGCTGCAATCTGGCCTTCAGCACTACCAATCCCTACGTGGGAAGCAACGCGGTGGCGATCCAGGGCAACAACACCAACGCGATCAACGCCACGCTTGGTTTTTCGGTCTCCGGTTATACGGTCTACGCCATCAACGGTCCAAATCAAGTTCAAGTCGTCAGTGAGGAAAAGGCGGCTCGGATTTGGTCCACGTTAATGGCAGCTGGAGCTCCATCGAGCACCGACGGATCGAGCAACACTGACGCCATCATTGCGGCTGACGGGGTGTCGAGCACTGCAGCATTGAGTTGCCGGTCTATGGGAGCGAGCTGGTACTTGCCGGCCTTGTGTCAATGGTCCGGTGGCTGTGGCGTACCCAGCCTTCAAACGAACGCCGTCGATCCAGGCCTAATCAGCCATTCGCAATCTGTATGGTCTTCCACGGAGCTTGATGTTCCGCGGGCCTGGACGTACTTCCCGATCCCCGGTGGTGGAGGTGGCGGCGCTACTGGCAACCCAACTACAAAAACGGACCTTTTGCCATTTCGGTGCGTAGCGGAGTTGCCATGGTGATGGACGTGGGGTAATTGCTAGCCGCCTGAGTTGGTCGAATCTTCGGGGCAGCTATGGTTAAGTGATGAGCTCTGATCACTTGCCCCACTGGCTGCTCATGGCCGGCTACGGAATTGCGATCAAGGCACTTGCGATTGAATCCAAGTCCTCCGCAGCTTCGCTCGCAGTGGGATACCTAGCCAAACGTTCGAGGTCAGGCAACAGTAGCCTCTTCATTTCAACTGAATCAGCAACGATTGTCTGAAGAAGAAAGTACTTCCAGGTGTCATCGACTCCGTTCAGGATCAGCCGGACGTGGGAGACAAGATAGGGGCCGATATCTGCAAGAAGTGGCGCAAGCACTCGAGCAACGGGCCAGTTGCCATCCTGAGTCCATCTAAAAAGCTGCGGGAGTACTGGCTCGATTGCTGGATAGCCCAGTTGAACCAAAGCTTCCGCGCGCTGCACATCGTGCTTATCGCGTGGAAGCATTTTCAGTAATTCAAGGCTCATTTCTTTGTACATTCAGTGGTGCGAGCCTAAGCGCTTTTGATGTGCCAACAGCGGCGACGTCCGATGTTGGCCAAATTCTGCCCGGCGTCGAAGGACGCTAGCAGGTCCTTCGCACCATAGATTCCGATATCCGCAACCTGGAAAATCTGCAGGTCCGTGAGATTGAAACGATTCGATGAGAGGGGGGCCCAGCCGCAACCTCGACCCCAGCCATCGACTATTGCCAATTCAGCGTGAAGTACCAAGCCCTGGCTGCCCCCTCAATGGCGATCGCCTGGGTCGAGACCAACCGCGAGGTGATCTGTATCTGGCCGGATGAAGGCACCGTCAACTTGCAAGCCGAGTTGGGCACTTTCCTGCGGGAGCAGCAGGCCATGCAGCAGGTAACGCGACTGCGCGATTTGCTCGGAGATTGCAATCCTACGCTTGCCTGCTTCTCACACTCGGCGCCGCCGCAACGCGATCTCTACCCAGAGCATCTGGGCTGTCCGTGTGTCTTCGTTGGCCCACCGGTTGGCCTATGCCGATCTGGTGATCCTGGATGAGCTGGGCTACCTGCCATTCAGTGCCTCTGGAGGCGCCTTGCTGTTCCACCTGCTGTCCAAGCTGTACGAGCGCACGAGCGTCGTGATCACCACCAACCTGAGCTTCAGCGAATGGGCCAGTGTGTTCGGGGATGCGAAGATGACCACGGC
>JAUXZO010000037.1 GCA_030692685.1 Acidovorax sp.
TTGACGCCCATCACCAATTCGGCCACCGTGTCGTTCTGGATCAAGACCACGCAAAAACTTTCGACAGATGCAGCCCAATTTGGTGGGACCGATATCGGCTGGAACCGTCCCAGCGTGATTGGTTCCGAGCAAAACGGCGCCGTCAATGATGCGCAGTGGGGGTGGCTGGACAACAACGGTCGCATTGGCCTGAACGTGGGCGATACCGCAGGCGCAAAGAGTACGACAGTGATCTCCGACGATACCTGGCATTTTGTTGCGATGACCCGGAATTCTGCTACCGGCCAGACCCAGATCTGGGTCGATGGGGTGCTGGAAAGCACGGTTACGGCGGCGGGTCTCTCAGGTACGATCACCAATGTGTTCGGCATCGGCTTTACCAATGGCGTGAATGCCGACTTCTCGCGTCGGGTCGACAATGACAAATACCTCAATGCTGCAATTGATGATTTGCGGATTTATGACACGGTACTGACCAACGAGCAGGTCCGCTCGGTCTGGATGGTTGAGACGAATTACCACGACGTGGCGATCGCCAATGACGGGGGCAGTTTCAAGCTCGATGTGACGGCCAGGGTGTTTGACACGCTGACCGTCAATGGCTTGCTCACCGGCTGGACCATCAGTGATGGCACGAATAGCGTCACAGTGACGACCGGTACAACACAGTCAATTGACATTGCCACCTGGAATCTGTCGAGCCCGCTCACGGTCACTGGTGTGGGCACCGCCCAGTCGGCCCTGATCGGCATCAGCGCCACCAACGGTGTGCATACGGTGGACCGGATGATCAGCCTGGTATCCGCCAGCAATTCCTACGAGGGTACGGCCGCGAACAATACGCCGACGCTGACTGCGTCTTCGGACTTCGTGTACGGCGGTGATGGCAATGACACGCTCAATGGCGGTGCGGGTGACGACCGGCTGGTGGGCGGTACCGGCAACGACACCATCAATGGTGGTGACGGACGCGATCTGATCATCGGTGGCAAGGGTGCGGACATTCTCACTGGAGGCTTGGGGGCAGACATCTTCCGCTGGGAACTGAACGATGGCGGAACGGCAGGAGCGCCCGTGACCGATACGATCACGGACTTCAATATCAGCGCACGTTCTGCGGGGGGGGATGTGCTGGATCTGCGCGATCTGCTGGTGGGCGAGACGGCCGGAACACTGCTGGGGCAGGATAATCTGGCGAATTTCCTGCACTTTGAGCAGTCGGGTGCCAACACTATTCTCCATATCAGTACTACAGGCGGCTTTGCCGCTGACGCCCACCTGATAGGAGCGCCTTCCTCGGTGGTCAACGCTGCCGCGGACCAAAAAATCGTCATCGAAAACGTGAATATCCTGGCACTCGGCGCCACGACAGATCAACAGGTGATCCAGTACCTGTTGTCGAATAACAAACTGATCACGGACTAGGTTTTCAGGGGAAGGTGTCGAATCTTCGCAGACTCATACCGGTTGCCGATGACGTGGCTGCAGCAGGCTTAAGGCTGCCGTAGCGTTGCTGGCCGCTTTCAGTCGGGGAGCTTCATGGCCGGGCCGGCAGCACCGTCGAAGCCGACCAGGCCAAGAGCTGCCAGTTCAGCACGGTCAATCACGCCTTCCCCGTACACCTGCATGTCCATTTTGTGCGTGGCAGCCGCCAGGTCCTTGAGGAAGGCCTGGTTGTTCGGGTTGAGATGCAGGCCGCGGATAAAGCTGGAGTCGACCTTGAGAAAATCGAGTCCAAAGTCGTGCAGCGTGTCTGAATGGCTGAAGTGGCGGCCAAACTGCGTCAGGCCGATCCGGCTCCCGGCGTTGCGGACATCGGCGACAAATGCCGGAAGAATGATGGTGTGCTTCAGGATGTCTGCTTCAGGCACTTCCAGCCACAGTCGCCGGGCCAGCGCGGGCTTCTTTCTGAGCAGGCTCAGCAGCCGGTCGCGAAAAGCCTCGTCACGCAGTGAGGCTGCGGACAAGGTGATCGCCACGCCGGCCAGCCCAGGATCGTGGTGCAATTTTTCAAGGGCCAGCGTGAGCGTGGCCATGTCAATCGCCGGTGTGAGCTGGAAGTGTTCCGCCAGCTGCATGAACCGGTTGACGGGCTGCCAACCCGCGGCGTCGTTGAATACGACTTCCAGAGGACACTCGACGTGCACGAGCCGTCCTTTCATATCCAGAACCGGCAGGGATGCCAGGCGCACCTGGCCCTGGTCCAGAGCGCGTCCGATCAGCTGGGCAATTTCTTCGTCGCTGCTGGGCAGGTTTGCATTGTTTACGCCGTCGTACGTGCGAATCGCGTCGATGCCTTGTGACTCGGCGGCCGCCAGC
>JAUXZO010000060.1 GCA_030692685.1 Acidovorax sp.
CACCCCCCTCCCAACCCACAAAAGGGGCCGGGGAAGGCGGAGCCGTTGGCTCCGCCTTACCCGGCGATTTTTGACCCTTAAGGGGTTTTGGGGGAGGGGTTTTGGGGGAGGGGTTTTGGGGGAGGGGGCAGGGGCCCACCGGCCCCTGGCCCCCTCCCCCAAAAATCTCTGCTAAAACCACCCCTCCAGGCCTCCGGCGTAGCCGGTGAGTTCAGTATAGCCCTGGCCGGTGATGGGTTGTCGGTTTTTGTATCCCTGGATGTTCACCTGGCCCTCCCAGTAGGTAATGCGGGCCGGGTTCTGGGCCCGGATTTCCTGGTCGGGCAAGGTAGGGGTGAGGGTGAGGTGGTAGCCCGGGCCGGGGATGGTGATCTCCCATGCCGCGGGGTAAGTGGTCCCGGAATGGGGGGATTTCCAGGCGCCGGTGGGTTTAATCATAAAGTCCGACAGGTTCAGGTGGCGGGCCTTCCCCTGGGGGTCGATGAGGGTGCCGGAGGACGCCGCATCCAGCCGGCCGTCCTGATGGCGCAGCAGATAAAGCATAATCTCTGCGCCGTCCCCCAGTTGCAGGGCGAACCAGTCCCACCCAACCTGGCCGGGGGCCAGGGAGCCGGTGAAAAATTCGTGGTCCATCCAGGAAGTGCCGCTCACCTTAAAGTTGCGCTCTCCCAGGGTCAAATCCCCTACAGTAGATAGGCGGCTTATGGAGTAGTAATGACTGGCCGCGTCCTGACCGGCCGCCTTGCGGCTGAAGCCCCCTTCACCATGGAGGGCCGGGGGTTTCCTTGGGGTAAGGACCAGTTTTAAGGCCAGGCCTTCGTCCTGGGCCTCCAGTAGGAAATCTTTTCCTTTAAGCTCCGCCTGCCAGGAATCGATCCAGACCTTGCCCTTTCCCACTTCGGCCCCAGACAGGCCCAGGGCCCCCCGCCCGGCCTTTTCCCGGAACCAAAAGGTGCGCCCGTTCACATCGGTGATAGCCAGATGGGCGAAGTAAATGGTATGAAGCGCCCAGGCCGATCTGGCCTGGGGGTCTAGCTTTTTTACGGCCGCCCTAAAAAAAGTGAGCTGATACCCGAAGGACTCCCCCTGATCAGATTTTAAATGCCCCACATAGTACCACCATTCCGTCTTGAACTCCGGATGGGCCCCGTGATCCCGGGGGAACTGGAAGACCCGCCCCGGCCGCGCCGGCTGGAACTCTCCCCCCCCGGCCACCCCCGGCCCCGCCAGCTGGAGGATGATCAAAAATAAAGATAAGGTTATTAGGGTCAGGGGCCTGTGGCCCCTGACCCTAATAATCTTTATAAAGGAGAGGATTGTGTGGGGGGAGAGCCAGGGAGTTTTTCGTAAGTGCTCCCTGCCCTCCTCCCACACCCCCCTCCCAACCCGTGAAAGAGCTGGTAAAGGCGGGGCCTTTGGCCCCGCCTTTACCAGCTCCATAACCCTTAAGGGATTGGGGGTGGGGGTCTGGGGGAGTTTTTTGTAAGTGTAAGGGCCTAGTGGCACAGGCGTCTCGCCTGTGGAAGCCCTTAGCCCCCTCCCCCAAATTTCCCAACACCTATTCAAAGCACTTCCCTTCATAGATATGGGCCAGGATCCAGTTGTCGCCCACCCGGGCGGGAATGACGATGCGCTGATATTCCTCTCCCTCAAAATCATCCAGCTCTGGGAACATCCGGGGCAGGGCGGCGGAGGCCAACAGCCAGGATTCGTGTTCCGTCCCCTGGGGGTCCCACTTGAAGGATTTAAACCCCCGCCAGCGGCCCATGTTCCCATAAATGAGGCAGCGGTGCCAGGTTCCTTCCAGGCCTTTAAACATAAAGGCGTTGCTGCCCCCCGGCGCCAGGCTGCCGTAAACGATGAGCCTTTCCTCAGGCTTATAAGAATCCAGTTCCCTCATCCAGCGCCACTCCGGGCCGAACTGGGTGGGTTAATCGGGGAAGATGATGCCGGGTGGGCACCGCCCACCATAATTCATTTGGATGGATTGGATTCAAAAGGGCGGGGTTACCCTGCCCCTACAATATACCCTACCCTACCCCTACCTTATTCTGGTGGCACAGGCGTCTCGCCTGTGCCCTTGAACAGGCTGGAAGCCTGTTCCGTTCTGTCATTCTGAGCGCCGCGAAGAATCTAGTGGTGTGTTTCAAAATTAAGGTGACATTGGAAGGGCAGGTTTCTTACCCCCCTTTACGAATGGGGGGTAAGGGGGGATTTTTATAAGCTCCTGAAGTCCCCGTATATCCCCGTTTTTCTAAGGGGGACTTAACTCTGCCAAGCCCGACGCTGCGGACCTGAATTTATGTCCAGCTAATTATGATACGCTCCACTAGATTCTTCACTCCGCTGCGCTCCGTTCAGAATGACAAGGGGTGTTACCGCCGCCGCCCCAGGCGGTTGCGCAGGGCCAGGAGCAACAGGGCCGCCTGGCCTGGGATTAGAAGGGGACTGATGATTCTTATAAATTTCCCCCAATTGGTCTCTGGCTTGAACCAATCAGGCCGCTGAAAGGTGGCCTGGGCCAGGAGATAAAAAAGGGCCTCCCGCAGTCCGGCCCAGCCGCCGGCTATCTTGGGCTCCAGCCAAAAAACCAGGCCCGCCAGGCCTAAAATCAACCCCGCCAGACAGATAAGAGCCCTGACCGGCCGCTCGCCATAGCCGCTCAAGGCCCAATATATTGAATACCAAGATGCCCACCGCCGCCCAGCGCTGGTCCGGCGGTGCATCTCCATCTCGCCGTAATGGAAATCCCCGGCCTTTTTGTGGTCGCCTGCCCCCTCATAATTAAGTTTGAGATAGCGGTAAAGCTCCTCCACCCGGGCATAGTCATCTGCTGATGGTTTGGGCTCAATAACCTTCAATAAGACTTCGTCATAAACCTGATCCCGGCCCCGGTGGCGATGCCAGGTGACATTATGAAATTCCAGGCGGCGCAAATCTGTTCCCGAAAATTTGACCTGGGCCAGGGACAGGTCTTGAAAGCGCAGCAGTCCCTGGTCCTGAAACCGGAGATCCCAAAAATCCCCCCAGAAGGAAAGCCGCGGCCCTGTTTTCCCCGGGGGATTGACATAAGAAAAAATCGCCCTTCCCGCAATGGTGGCGTCGGAAAAACCGGCCAATCCAGAAAATATGGCCTCGGAAAAATCGGCCTCTTTAGAAAATCTGGCCCCGAAAAAAACGGCCCCTCCAGAAAATGTGGCCCCGGAAAAATAGGCCCTTTCAGAAAATGTGGCCCCGGAAAAATAGGCCCCTCCAAAAAATGTGGCCCCGGAAAAATCGGCCCTTCCCTTGAATTCATGGTCCGCAAAAAAGACCGGGCCGGGGAAGAATACCGCCCGAAAGTCATAGTCTTCCCGGGCCAGTTTCTCCTTAAGCGCGGCGTCAAAGGCGGCTTGATCTTTGTCCTTATCCTGGGAATGGAGAATGCAAAACCCTTTGGGGTCTGAAGGCCGGATGGGAAGCTGGCATTCAATCCAGGGATATCTATTATGTATTAGGCAGCTAGCCATAACCTCAAGTCAGGTAGCGGATCAGGCCGTCTTTAAAGGAGATGGGGGTCAGGCCGAAATCATGGTAAAAAGGCGCGGGGTCGCAGGTGTTGCCTTCCAGGAGCATACGCAGTTGCCCCGAGGTGAGGGAAAACCAGGCAAAGCGGCCCAAAAGAAAAGCGGCCAGGCGGAAGGGCCACACCGGCAGGCGGATCTTCAAAATCCTCCGGCGCACCTCGAAGGCCAGGCTGTCGATGATGGCGTTAAAGGACAAAGGCTCCGGGCCCCCCACTTCATAGATGCGGTTTTCGGTGTGCGGCAGTTCCAGGGCCAAAGCAAAAGCCTGGGCCACGGCCCACACCGCCACCGGCTGCAGCTGATACAAGCCCTTGCCGATCACCGGCACGACCCGAAAGGCTTTGATCTGCCGGACAAGGAGATTTAGGGCCTGGTCCTCCGGTCCATAAATCACCGAGGGCCGAAAGATGGTGTAGGTCAGCCCGGAGGCCATCACATATTCGTCCGCCCGAAAATTGGTGATGTGATAAGGATCGGCCGGCTCCGGCCTGGCCCCCAGGGCGCTCATCTGCAGGTAGCGCTGTACCCCGGCGGCCCTGGCCGCGTCCACCACATTTTTGGTGGCCTCAACATGCAGGCGTTCAAAAGTTATGCCCCGCCGGGGAAATTCCCGAATGATCCCCACCAGGTGCACCACCGCCTCACAGCCCTGAACCGCCTGGTTAACCGCGGCCTCATCCAGGACATCACCCAGGAACACCGCCACCCGGTCTGCGGCCTTTAATTTACCTTCGGACCCCGGCCGGACCAAACACCGCACCCCATGACCCCGGGCCAACAACTCGGCCACCACCCAATTGCCCACAAAGCCAGTCGCACCGGTAACCAGGACCAGCATGGTTCACTCCCTTTGCGCCTTGGCGTCTTGGCGAGAGCTAGTTGATCTCACGCCAAGACGCAAAGACGCAAAGACGTTGAAGATATTTAGGATAACCTCATCTCTCTAAAATCACCACGGCGATGGCGAGGTTGTCTTCGTCGGTAAGGGTGAGGTGCATGTTGGCGATGCCGGCGGTTTCGCAAAGTTGCGCAGCCCGGCCGCTGACGAAAATTTCGGGTTTGCCCAGGGAGTTGGGGACCACCTCCACTTCCCGCCAGCGTATCCCGCCCCGGCGCAGACCCACGCCCAGGGCTTTGGAGAAGGCCTCTTTGGCGGCAAAGCGCATGGCGAAGCCCGACACCGCCCAGGTCCGCCCCTGGCAGGCTTCTATTTCCTGGGGGGTGAAGATGCGCTTAAGGAACCGGTCGCCGTAACGGGCGATGGCTTTAGCAAGGCGGTCCACCCGCACCAGATCCACGCCGATACCGTAAATCATAAGGGCAGTTTTCAGTTTTCGGTTTTCGGTTTTCGGTTTCTGGCCAACAGATCAACCGCCATTAA
>JAUXZO010000039.1 GCA_030692685.1 Acidovorax sp.
CCACCCCCCCCAAAACCAACAACCCCCCCCCCTCCACATGTACCCGCGCCTTTGAAAATTAGATGTTGGGGTGGGGGGAGGGCCGGGTAGCTGAGCTCCCTGCCCTCCCCCCACACCCCCCTCCCAACCCGCATAAGGGGCTGGGTAAGGCGGGGCCAAAGGCCCCCCGCCTTACCCAGCCAATTTTAAGCCCTTAAGGGGTTGGGGGAGGATTGTAAGTGGGCCCACCGGCCCCTGGCCCCCTCCCCCAAAAACTACACTCTCTCGAACACCGGTCGGCCCAGGAGGCCGGTGGGTTTGAAGACCAACAAAAGGAGCAGCAAGGAGAAGGCCACGAAGTCCCGGTAGGTGGAGGAGGGCAGCAGCAACGGGGTGAAGACCTCCACGGTTCCCAGGATAAAGCCCCCCAGCATGGCCCCGCGAATGTTGCCGATGCCCCCCACCACCGCCGAGATAAAGGCCCACCAGCCGATGCGGATGCCCATGTAGGGGTCCAGGACCGGGTAGGCCAGGGCGTACATCAGGCCCCCGGCCGCGGCGATGGCCGAGCCGATGGCAAAGGTGAGCGAAATCACCCTGTCCACCGGCACCCCCATCAGGGGCACGAGGGGGCGGTTATAGGAGATGGCCCGCATGGCCATGCCCAGCAGGGTGTGGCCCACCAGGAGGTCCAACAGGATCATGAGGGCTGCGGCCAGCAGGATGATGAGCACTTGCAGCGGGGTAATGGTGAGGCCGGCCACTTCCCAGGGGGTCATGGCGATGAGGGTCGGGAAGTGGCGGGGCTCCGGCCCCAGCAACCCTAGGGTAAAATTCTCCAGGAACAGGCCCACCCCCAGGGCGGTGATCACCGCCGACACCCGGGGGGCCTGGCGCAAAGGGCGGTAGGCCAGGCGTTCAATGGTCACTCCCAGCAGGGCCGTGAGGAACATGCTGAAGAGCAGCGAGCCGGTAAAGACCACCACCAGGGGCAGGCCCACCGGCAGCCCCAGCAGGAACACCGCCGCGGCCAGGGCCAGATAAGAGCTCACCATGAAGATGTCGCCGTGGGCAAAGTTGATCATGGCGAGAATGCCGTAAACCATGGTGTAGCCCAGGGCGATGAGGGCATAGACGCTCCCTAGCTGCAGGGCATTCAAGACATTTTGAGCCAGAACCTGGAGCATGGGTAGTTTTCCGGGTGATGTGGGGGGGGGGGGGGGGGGGGGGGGGGGGGGGGGGGGGGGGGGGGGGGGGGGGGGGGGGGGGGGGGGGGGGGGGGGGGGGGGGGGGGGGGGGGGGGGGGGGGGGGGGGGGGGGGGGG
>JAUXZO010000041.1 GCA_030692685.1 Acidovorax sp.
CCACCCCCAATCCCTTTTGGGTTTATGGGGCCGGAGAAAGTCGGGGCCACCGGCCCCGCCTTCTCCGGCCCCATAAAGGGGGTAGGGAGGGGAGTTTGAGGGGAGGGCGGGGGAACCGCGTTCCCCCGACCCTCCCCTCAAAACTACTTTCCTTCCTGGGCCAGCTTTATGGCCGCGGCAAGGTCCAGGCTGCCGTCGTAGAGGGCCCGGCCGATGATCACGCCTATCACTCCCAGGGGTTCCAGGGGCAAGAGGGTGGCGATGTCTTTAAGAGAGCTCACCCCGCCGGAGGCGATGACCGGCAGGGGCACGGCCTGGGCCAGGGTTTTGGTGGCGGCCACATTGACGCCCCTTTTTACCCCGTCCCGGGAGATGTCGGTATAGATCAGGGCCGCAGGTTTTAACGGCACCAAAGCCCGGGCCACTTCCACCGCGGTCTTTTGGCTGGTCTCGGTCCAACCTTCCACTGCCAGGAAGCCGTCCCGGGCGTCCAGGCCGATGGCGATGCGGCCGGGGTAGGTTTCGCAGGCCCGGGCCACCAGGTCAGGGTCTTTGAGCACCGCGGTGCCTAAAATCAGCCGGTCAAGGCCCATATCCACATAAACGGCCAGGGTGTCCAGGGTGCGCAGGCCGCCGCCCAGTTGGATGGGGATGGTAAGGGCCTGACGCAGGCGGCGGATGGTCTCCAAATTTTGGGGCCGAGCCCCGAAGGCGCCGTCTAAGTCCACCACGTGGAGCCATTTAGCCCCGGCGGCCTGCCATTTTAAGCCCATGGCCACCGGGTCGTCGCTGAAAACCGTCTCCTGGTCGGCCCGCCCTTGCCGCAAGCGCACGCATTTGCCGCCCTTAATGTCGATAGCCGGAAAAATCAACATAACATAAAAATTTTAACCAATTTAAAAAGTAGCAGCAATCCCTATCTCTTTAAATTTAAATTTTATTATGATATAATATCTTTACTTTAAATAGATAACTACTGCCCATCTAAACCATCATTAAAGTTATATTTTTTATTTAATTAGGGAGCATTTATGAAAAAGTATTATGCGGATTATAAAAAAAATAGATATCTTGAAAATCTGTTGGAAGAAGAATTATTGCAAAGAATGAAAGATACACTAACAAATTCATTAATCTTAAATGAAAATCATGAAATTAGTTGCCGCGAGATTGGAAAAGATGG
>JAUXZO010000044.1 GCA_030692685.1 Acidovorax sp.
CAGCTGTATTTAGTCATAGTTGGTAAAGCGACTTGGTGTCGTGCTCTGCTCACGCAGATACTGGTAACGCGGGATATTGGCTTTCAGTGTTTTAAGCGGATTGTTGCCAATCCTGGAAAAGCCGACGAATTCGAGCTGAAAAAGGATACGCGTGTTGTTGGTGGATCTCGCTGCCCGCGTACCCAGCTGGTTGCGCTCCAGCATCACGCGCGCGATCCAGCAGCAACCGTCGTATTCAAGGCCGAGGATCATATCCACAAACTTCTTGTCCGGAACGCTGTAGTTCAGGCGCCCGACGCTGTACCAGCGTCCCGGGCCCTGACCGCGTCCTACGCCCAGGTCTTTGCCCCTGTCACCCCAAAGATCATTGATCGGCCACTGCCAGCCCACATCGTATTGCTCGCTGACGTTGCGCTGGCGCCGGTACACCGCGCTGATGACCCGGTAGTTGCTGGGACTGTAACGCCCCCCTATGGTGGAGCGTTCCGAGAGCTTTGTTTTGGGGTTGTATTGCACGGTGCTGTCGATCGCCCAGGCGGGCGTCAAATTGACAGAGGCTCCAAACAACAGGTCACTGAAGCGCTCTGACACCGGCACTTCGCCTGGCGCCCTGACCAATCGGTCCTTGAACCGGAATCGCTGGGCCACGCCCAGGCGCAAGGACTCGGCCCCAGTTTCCGGATCAAGCAGACGGGACGTCACACCGGTTGTCAGCATGTCCGAGTCGGAAATTCGATCATTGCCAACAAATTCGTTCTCTGTGAACAGCGAGGCGAAGTTGAAAGAGTTCAGCCCCGAGTCGTAATTGGGCAGGATGCTCTGGTCGCGATACGGTGTATTGACATAAAAAGCGCGCGGCTCCAGTGTCTGCGTGTACGCCCGGCCGAAATAACTGGTCGCGCGCTCATAGGTCAAACCACTGTCGAGACTGAAAGTCGGCACGATTCGGGACTTGCTGCGCGCCCCATTGACCAGCGGAGCGTCGAACTGATAGGTCGTGGCATTGAGCATCAACTTGGGCGTGATATAGCCGCCCGGCAGGATCCAGGGCCGGCTGATCTGGGTGAGCGCAAACTCGCGATTGGCATTGGGCTGCCGGGTAAGCAGCCGGTCTGACTGGAAACGCGTGAAATCAGTCGTGATGGAGTAATCGAGCCCCTCCACCCCATACAAAGGTGCATTGATGCGGGTATAGGTGGCGGTCAGTTGCGGCAGGCGATCATAGGGCGGTGTGATCGGCGAGTTCACATCCTGCAGGGTCTGGTAAGTCAAAGTGCGCGCCATGGTCGCCAAATACCCCTTGCCCCAGGTAACAGAGGCATCGCTGGCCAGCAGGCGCTGCGTCAAGGACGCGCTGGCGCGCGGAAAATCGCGCCAGTAGTTGTCGTCACTGACACGGTTCAGATTCAGGTTGATGCCGAATGCATTGGCGGACGGCAAACCGACGTTGTAGTTGTACACACCTGAGTGCAGGAAGTTGTAGGACCAGCGCGTGGCATCGCGCAACTTGTCGTTGGGCAGCAGGCTGGCACGCAGCTCCCCCTTGTAGAAGGGGTCCAGATAGCGGAACTCACCGCCCAGATCTACACCTCGCTTGCTCATGATCGTCGGTGCGAAGGTGGCATCGCGTTGCGGCGCAATGTCGAAATAGTAGGGAATGGTGGCCGAGGTTCCGCTGACGCTGTCCAGGCCGATCGTCGGCGGAAGCAGGCCCGACTTGCGCTTGTCGCTGAGCGGAAAGCTGAAGGTGGGCGCAGCCAGGATGGGAACGCTCATGAAACGGAGCACACCACCCGAGGCCTCGCCGACGTCGGCCTCCTTGTCGAAACTGATTCGG
>JAUXZO010000055.1 GCA_030692685.1 Acidovorax sp.
GTCGCGGCTCGGCGTCATTTCACCGGAAGCCACCGAGCGCATCCAGCACCTGATCGAGACCCTCAACAGCGGCATTGCGCTGAAGCGCCGCATTGTCGAGGACTTGCGCCCCTCGTCGCTGTCGCACCTGGGCCTGGTCGCCTCGCTGGAGATCCTGGCCCGGGAGTTTGAGGACAGGTCGGGCCTGAGCATCAGCACCGACCTGGAAATGGTCGAGCTGGGCGGCGCCACGCAGCTCACGGTCTACCGTCTGGTGCAGGAGTCTCTGACCAACATCGGCAAGTATGCCGAGGCGCAGCAGGCCGACATCAGCCTGCACAACTTCGACAGTTATATCGCCGTGGAAGTCAAGGACAACGGCAAGGGGTTTGACCATCTGAAGATCGGCGCCAGCAGCCACGGCCTGGCCGGCATGCGGCACCGTGTCGAGGCTGCGGGCGGCAAGCTGACGGTGACCTCACGCCCCGGCGCGGGCACACGCATTTTTGCGGTGCTGCCCAAACCAGCCCTGGCACCCTGATCCCCGCCAGCGTTCGCGGCAAAGCCAGCTCATCAAACTGAAAAATCTGGCACGGCCCGCGGCTCTCGCGGGCCGCGGACGGATCGGCTGCGTCCTACAGCGACTTATCGCACAACCCCACAGGACCATCCGGCACACACCGATGAACGGCGCTGGCTACACCGCCTAAGCTAGCTACAGGTGTTTCGATTGCGAGCGCCGCAACCCATGGGCACCGCCCTGCAAGGAGATTGACATGCTGCACTATTCCGTTGTCTTTCTGGTGATTGCATTGATTGCCGCCGTGTTTGGCTTTGGCGGTATCGCCGCCGGCGCTGTTGAAATTGCCAAGATCCTGTTCTTCATCTTCGCGATCTTCGCGGTAGTCAGCTTTGTGCTTGGCCTGATGAAACGAAACTGATCCCGACCTCTTTTGCTGTGACCCGGACATCCCGGGTCACAGCCTCCCGCTTCAACTACCAGGAACCAGACCATGAAAACCACAAGCTCCAGCATTCCCTCGACCCACGACACCCTGGCCAGTGCCCGCCATCTCTCCGACCAGATGATCAATGGCGCAGAACACGCGGTTGAGACCAGCCGAAGCCTGGCTAATGAAACGCTCGACAAGGCCGAAAGCAAGGTCCGCCAGTTGCGCGGCAGCATTGATCCCATCGTCGACAAGCTCGCCACACAGGCGCAGAAACTGGCGCGCCAGAGCATGGACATGGCTGCCGAGGCGAGCGACCGTGCACAGCGTTCCATGCACCGCTATGCCGATGCCACCACGCGTTATGTCGCCAACGAGCCGGTCAAGGCCGTGCTGATTGCAGCGGCGGTCGGTGCAACGGTGGCACTGCTGGTGGCTGCCGCCCGCAACCGCGATTCCCGTTAATCGGACGTTCCCCGGTCGCGACCGATTCTCAACATCGCCATGCTGCACCCATTTATCTCGACGCTGATCCGCCGGCCCAATCTCCTGATCGACCATCTGGGGGGGTATGCCGAACTGATCCGGGAAGAAGCATCGGATGCCGGCGCGGACCTGCTCAAGACGGTAGTCGCGTGGGTGCTGGTGGCGGTGGGTGCCATGGTGTTCCTGATCCTGGCCGGTACTGCGCTGATGCTGGGCGCAGCCACCAACCAGTTTCACTGGGCTCTCGTCGCCGTGCCGGCGGTCGCCCTTGCGCTGACCGTGGCGGCTTTTTTCAAAGCACGCAAACCCTTGGCTCCGAGCCATTTTTCGGAAGTCAAGGCCCAGTTTGATCGTGATGCACAAGCCTTGCGTTCTGCCGCTTGATGCATTTCCAGACCGTTATATGACAACTGCCAACCTCTCAGCCGTGCAACGGCTTGCGGCGAGCCGCCAGGCGATTGTTCGCGACATGAACGGCGAAGAGCCCGAATTGGACCAGGCCGGACAGTCAGATGCCAGAGAGCACGTGCGCGAAAGCGGCATCGACGCGTCTTCCGGGTCCTGGGACCTGGTCAAGCAGGTCACCGTTTCGTGGTGGCGCTCGCACCCGGCGCATCTTGCGCTGGATGTGGCCAAACCCATCGTGCAAGACTATGCCCGG
>JAUXZO010000070.1 GCA_030692685.1 Acidovorax sp.
TGCTGGTGTACGCCTATGCCAGCGGTGTGTTCTCGTCGCGCAAGATCGCGACCAAGCTGCAAGAGGACGTGGCTTTCCGAGTACTGGGCGCGAACAATTTTCCGGCGCACCGGACGATCCGAGAATTCCGTCAGCTGCACCTCAAGGAATTTTCGGCGCTGTTCGTGAACGTGGTGAAGCTGGCGCGCGAGGCGGTGCTGATCCAACTGGGACGGCTGGGGATCGACGGCACCAAGATCAAGGCCAATGCGAGCAAGCACAAGGCGATGAGCTATGGCCGGATGAAGGAAGAAGAGAGCCGGCTGCGCAAGGAGATTGGGGAACTGCTCAAGCAGGCCGAGAGCACTGACCGGACGGAGGATGCTGAGCATGGCCCGGATCGGAGGGGGACCGAACTCCCGGACGAATTGAAGCGCCGCGAAGACCGCCTGAAGGTGATCCAGGCGGCCAAGGCGCGTCTGGAAGCGCGGCAGCGGCAGGCTGACGAAGAGGCGGGCCGCTCGAAGGACGACGTCGGCAACACGCGTGGCCCGACCGGACGCCGCTGCGAACGCGAACTGGGTATCCCCGAAGACCAGGCGCAAGAGAATTTCACCGATCCGCAGTCGCGGATCATGAAGACGACGGAAGGATTCCAGCAGTGCTACAACGGCCAGGCGGCGGTGGATGAAGACAGCCGGCTGATCGTGGCGGTGGACCTGTCCAACCAGGCGCCGGACAACGGCCAACTCCTGCCGATGCTGGAACAGGCGACGGCCAACGCCGGCCAGGCACCCGAAGTGGTCTTGGCCGATGCGGGCTATCCCTCGGAGGACACGCTGCGCGCGCTCAACGCCCAGCAGCAAATGGCCTGCGTGGCACTGGGTCGCGAAGACAAGCAGCACCGGGTGATCGACCCGCTGCGCTATCCGGCCACGGCGCAGATGGCGCAACGGCTGCAGTCGCCCGAAGGCAGAGACCACTACCGACGGCGCAAGACGATCCCGGAACCGGTCTTCGGCTGGATCAAGCAGGCCCTGGGTTTCCGCCGTTTCAGCTTGCGGGGATTGGAGGCGGCCAAGGCCGAGTGGAATCTGGTCTGCATGGCCGTCAACCTCAAGCGGATGCACACGATGGGGTGGAGTGCGGCATGAAGGGCCCACAAATGCGCCTTCATCACGTCTACAAAACGCCTCGCTGAACCCAAAATCGAATCCGACGAGCCGTAGCCGCGTCGCGGCACAACATCGCCACCCGCTCAGTCCATCAGCCAGCCCCCAGAAAAATTCCTGCCGCCCAGGCTCCTAG
>JAUXZO010000076.1 GCA_030692685.1 Acidovorax sp.
GCTGGATGCAAGTGCCATGCGCAGCACTGCGGCGCCCGCACCCCGTGCGCCCATGCCCGCCCCGGCCTACACACCGCAGCGCAGCGCCGTCACCCACAAAACCGCCAGCAAGATCGGCGGCACCAAGCCCGGCCAGTCCACTAAGCCCCTGGCAAGCCTGACGGCCCCCAGGGCCAGCGCCGCACCTGCCAAAGCCAAGGCGCAAAGCCCAGCCCCGGCCAGTGCCAAAGGTAGCAACGACGAAGACTGGGAAAGCTTCTGAGCGGGGCATGCCTCAGGGACACCCCCAACCGTTCAGGCTGAGCCTGTCGAAGCCAGGGCACTTGCTGAGACTGCCCTTGGACGGGCTCAGGGCGAACGGGGTTTGTCAGAGGGATGACGATAATCAACAAAAATAGCCTCTACCACTTATCCAGTAAGCGCTAGTAGCTATCAAAAACAAAGCACGCTGAGGGTCGAATCCTCAGCGTGCTTTGTTTTTTTGTTTTGGCTTGTTGTTTTCGTGCGCTGCAAGCCTTCACCGTCACCGATGGGGGTCTGGATACACCAGATGCAACCCCCGCACCTTCGGGCGCTGAAACGGCTGCCACGCCCCATCGGGCCCATGTGCTTGCCCCAGCCGGTCGGCCACCGCCCACCAGGCGCTGGGGTTCAGGCCCATGCCAAAGTGGCTGGCCACCACCTCGATGTTTTCGGTGTGCGGGTTGTGGTCGGCAGGCGCCTGGAGGCTCCCACGCCAGGCGACCACGCCGTCGCTGCGCGAGTAGATGCTGGTGGTGGGCACGGGGGGCGCAGCGGGCAGGTTGTAGTTCTCGGTTTCGCGCGCAATGCTGCGGCCGCTGGCGAACTGGTAAATGCGCCATGCGTTGGTGGAGGTATGGGGCCCGGCAAACGGCGTGCCCAGCGTCACCACGCAGCGCACCAGGTCGGGCAGTTCCTTGGCCAGTTCGCGCGCGTAAATGCCGCCCAGGCTCCAGCCCACCAGGCTGACCTTGTTGCCGCTGGCATCCGCCGCTGTTTGCAGTTGGCGCTTGGCGGTCTCCAGCACACCATCGCGCGGGCCCAGGTTCAGGCCCTGGCCCCAGCCCAGCGGGTGGTAGTTGCGCGAATCCAGGTAGCGGCGCAGCGGCGCGGTGGTTGCATCCCCCGCCGTCAGGCCAGGAAACACGATGACGGTGTGCCCATCCCCCTTTGGCGCGAGTTGCAGCACCGGCCAGGCGGGCAGCACCGCACCAAACTCCCACGGGGCCCGCAGCTCCAGTGCCAGCAAGGGCAAGCCCGGCGCGGGCATGTGGGCGGGGTCGGTTTCTTTGCGGTTGAAGAAGAAGGGCATCAGGTCGTCCATCAGATCAAAAACGGGGAGGGCGCGCGGGGTGGAGGACAGCGGTCGACAACGGTAGCATTTTTTGGTCTGCGCATTGGGGGTTGGACTGGAGCTAGCTCTCCAATTCAAATGCGATGCAGGCGTATGGGGCAGCGGTGGGGATACCCGCCACCGATGGAGTTGAATTGCGCGTTAACCCTGTATTGTTAGCAATTGAAACTGACTGCTATGCTCTTCACACGCCCGCGCGGGCCTTGCTGTTTTGATAGACCGCGAGCCCCTTCCGCATCTCTCAGAAAGCCCCGTCATGATCGCTGCACCCGCCCAAACAACGTCCCGTTCGTCCACCACACAAGCCACGTCACCCGCTGGCGAATACCTGACCTTCCGCCTTGGCTCGGAGGAGTACGGCATCGACATCCTGCGGGTGCAGGAAATCCGCTCGTACGAGCGGCCCACCCGCCTGGCGCAGTCGCCAGACTTCATCAAAGGCGTGATCGACCTGCGCGGCCGCATCGTGCCCATCCTGGACCTGCGCCTGAAGCTGGGGTGCCCCGAAGCCAACTACACCGACTTCACCGTGGTCATCATCCTGGACATCGGCGACACCGTGATCGGTGCGGTGGTGGACGCAGTGGCCGACGTGGTGTCGCTGGCGCCCGAACTCATCAAACCCGCCCCGCAGTTTGAGCGCCAGGGAAACGTGGACCCGGCCTTTGTCACCGGCATCGCCAGCCTGGGCGACCGCATGCTGATCGTGATGGACATAGAAGCGTTGCTGAGCAGCGACGAGATGGGCTTGATCAAACAGGTAGCCTAGTGATAGCGTCCAAATTCTCCCGACTTTTATCTCTTTGGAGCATCCATTGAACTATTCATCACACACGGGTGGGGCTGCTGAGGGTGGCAGTAGATCGGCAAATGCCGTGCTAGGTGACCGTGTCATATCGGCTGCCATCGGGCTGAGTGCCGTTTCTGCGGTTGTGCTGGGCGCCAATTTTGTCGAGTCTGGCCTTGCGTGGGGCCTGTCAGCGTTTCTCCTTGCGGTGACGGCGCTTGTCTACTACAGCGCCGCAGGTACGCTGATGTCAAGGTTGGTGCTCACGTTTGTGCTTACGTCGTTTGTGGCCCTGCAAATCCATTTGGCGCAGGGGTTGACGGAGCTTCACTTCGGGGTGTTTGTTTCACTGGCACTGCTGCTGGTGTACCTGGATTGGCGCCCGATTGTTTTGGGGGCCGTCTTTTTTGCCGTCCACCACGTGCTTTTTGATCGGTTGCAGGCTGCCGGGTTTGGTTTGTATTGCCTAACCGAGCCAAATTTCAGTCGCATATTGGTGCATGCGGCTTATGTCGTGATTCAGACTGCCCTTGAGGTTCTGATGGCGGTGAGTTTGGGGCGCACTGCCCGGGCAGGCCAGGAATTGCGTGATCTGGTTGCAGCGGTGGACCAGCCAGACGGTATCAGCCTCTCTTCAGCCAAAGCGATCTCTGTGAGCACGCCCGCTAGCGATGCGTTGCAAAGCATGTTAATACGCGTGGAAATTGCTGTCCGCACGGTGCGAGAAGCCTCGATGAGCCTTCAGCTGGCGTCTAGCGAAATTGCCTCAGGCAACAACGACCTGTCAGCGCGCACCGAGCAACAAGCCAGCGCGCTGGAAGAAACCGCAGCGTCGATGGAAGAGCTGGGCTCCACCGTACGCCAGAACGCCGACAACGCCCGCCAGGCCAACCAGCTGGCGGTCAGCGCGTCCACGGTGGCAGTACAAGGCGGAGACGTGGTGGCCGAAGTGGTGGAGACCATGAAAGGCATCAACGCCAGCAGCAACAAGATTGCCGACATCATCAGCGTCATCGACGGCATTGCCTTTCAGACCAACATCCTGGCGCTGAACGCAGCCGTAGAAGCCGCCCGGGCCGGAGAACAAGGCCGAGGCTTTGCCGTGGTGGCCAGCGAAGTGCGCAGCCTGGCAGGGCGCAGCGCAGAAGCCGCCAAAGAAATCAAAACCCTCATCAGCGCCAGCGTAGAACGCGTGGAACAAGGCACCCTCTTGG
>JAUXZO010000081.1 GCA_030692685.1 Acidovorax sp.
GCTGGATGCAAGTGCCATGCGCAGCACTGCGGCGCCCGCACCCCGTGCGCCCATGCCCGCCCCGGCCTACACACCGCAGCGCAGCGCCGTCACCCACAAAACCGCCAGCAAGATCGGCGGCACCAAGCCCGGCCAGTCCACCAAGCGCCCGGCCAGCCTGACGGCCCCCAAGCCGGGCGCACCTGCCAAAGCGAAGGCCCCAAGCCCAGCCCCGGCCAGTGCCAAAGGTGGCAACGACGAAGACTGGGAAAGCTTCTGAGCGGGGCATGCCTCAGGGACACCCCCAACCGTTCAGGCTGAGCCTGTAGAAGCCAGGGCACTTGCTGAGACTGCCCTTGGACGGGCTCAAGGCGAGCGGGGTTTGTCAGAGGGATGACGATAATGAACAAAAATAGCCTCTATCGCTTATCCAGTAAGCGCTGGTAGCTATCAAAAACAAAGCACGTTGAGGGTCGAATCCTCAGCGTGCTTTGTTTTTTGTTTTTTGAACGCAGGCTTGCACGGGGCAGCATTCCGCAGCATGGCATTTCAGACCAACATACTGGCCCTGAACGCCGGCGTCGAGGCCGCCCGAGCAGGGCCGAGGTTTCGCGGTGGTGGCGGGCGAAGTGCGCAACCCGCCCAGAAAGCCTGCGGCTGTGGTGTGTGCAAGGCTTGATGTGGGTCAATGCACTGACTTGGTGCATAACTTATTGTGGTGCAGAGTGCGGGCGGCATCTTGATTTAAATAATAAAATCATATTTATCATTAAATATGGTATATTCGATGCATCCCACAAAGCCTGCTTGGCTGTTGGTTTTCCTTAACGTGGCTCTTTAGATCAAAGATGCTGTTAAGGAGCCCGCCGCAGGCTTGTGCCCACAACATGAAAGAAAACCCACCGTGAACAACCTCAAAATCGGCACCCGCCTGAGTCTTGCTTTTGGCCTGGTTCTGCTTATCACCGCGGCGATTGCCGCTCTCGGTGTGTGGCGGCTGTCCGAGCTGAAAGACGCCAGCGTGCGCATTGTTAACGTCGAAATGCAGCGCAACGCACTGGCGCAGGAATGGAAGGCGGCCATCGACCTCAACTGGGTCCGTGCATCGGCGTCGGTCAAGAGCACTGATGCGGCGCAGATCGCATCGCTTACCGCCGACATGGCTGTGACATCGCAGCGTGCCAGCGAGGTACAAAAGAAGCTGGAAGCGCTGGTTGACGACGCGACCGAAAAGCAGCTGCTCGAGCGTGTAGCCGTGACCCGGTCCGCCTATGTGGGCGCCCGGGCCAAACTGCTGGAGCGCAAAAAAGCGGGCGAAGACGTGGCAACACTGGTGGACAGCGACCTCAAGCCGCTGGCAACTGTCTACCTGCAGTCGCTGGCCGACGTGGCCGACAACACGCGCAAGCAGCTGGAGACGTTTGAAGAACACGTGATCACCACCGCAGGGACGAGCCAGCTGGCCTTGGCCATTGGTGCCGTGGTGTCGTTGGTGTTGGGTGCCGTGCTGGCGCTGTGGACCACGCGCTCCATCGTGCGCCCTGTGCAGCGCGCGGTAGAGGCTGCCGACGAAATCAGCCATGGCAATCTGGCCGTGGACATTCGCCACGATGGCAACGATGAAGTGGCGCAGTTGCTGCGTTCGCTGAGCGAGATGCAGCAAAACCTGGCGCGCATCGTGGGCCAGGTGCGGTCGGGATCGGAAAGCGTCTCCACGGCCTCGTCGGAAATTGCGCAGGGCAACAACGACCTGAGTGCCCGCACCGAGCAGCAGGCAAGCGCATTGCAGGAAACCGCTGCGTCGATGGAGCAACTGAACTCTACCGTGCGCCAGAACGCCGAGAACGCCAGTCAAGCCAACCAGCTGGCCGTGAGTGCATCGACCGTGGCTGTGCGCGGTGGTGACGTGGTGAGCCAGGTGGTCAGCACCATGAAGGGCATCCACGACAGCAGCAGCAAGATCGCTGACATCATTGGTGTGATTGATGGCATTGCGTTCCAGACCAACATCCTGGCACTGAACGCCGCTGTGGAGGCCGCCCGCGCCGGCGAGCAGGGCCGTGGTTTTGCGGTGGTGGCATCAGAAGTGCGCAGCTTGGCAGGTCGATCGGCTGACGCCGCCAAGCAGATCAAAACCCTCATCAACGACAGCGTGGAGCGCGTAGGCACGGGCACCGCCCTGGTCGATAAGGCCGGTGCAACGATGGCCGAGGTGGTGGGTGCCATCAAACGCGTGACGGATCTGATGGGTGAAATCAGTGCCGCCAGCACTGAGCAAAGTCAGGGCGTTGCCCAGGTGGGTGAGGCCGTGACGCAGATGGACCAGGTCACGCAGCAAAACGCCGCACTGGTTGAAGAAATGGCCGCTGCAGCCAGCAGCCTGAATAACCAGGCGCAGGACTTGGTGAGTACGGTGGCGTTCTTCAAGCTGTCGGCAGGGCAAGCAATGGCGGTGGCTCCAAGTGCATTGCCGACGATGACCGCTCCCAGCGCCAGTCGCCCGTCTGCTCCGCAAGTAGGGGCAGCCCGGTTTGCCCCTGTGTCTAAACCCAAGGCTTTGCCAAAGAAGGTGACCGCTGCGAAGCCCGTTGCCACGCCCGCCAAGGGTACTGTTGTCCGCGCCGGGCAAGGCAACGACACCGATTGGGAGAGTTTTTAAGCCGCCACCGCCGGGTTTGCCTGCTGCCGCTTGGGGTTGCGCAAGGGCGCGTTGGTAGGGTGGGTAGCAAGTTGGGTGTGGCACCGCGCAGGTCCACCCAGTTGGCGCTTGGCGGTCTCCAGCACACCATCGCGCGGGCCCAGGTTCAGGCCCTGGCCCCAGCCCGGCGGGTGGTAGTTGCGCGAATCCAGGTAGGCGCAGCGGGATGGTGGTGCCGTCCCCCGCTGTGGGCCCCGGGAACACGATTACCGTATGGCCATCGCCCAGCGGCGCGCGCTGGAGCACAGGCCATGTGGGCAGCACGGCTCCGAACTCCCATGGCTCCCGCAGCTCCAGCGCCAGCAGCACGGCCACGCACCGTAACAGTCTTTGCGAGTGTTTCCACGCACCGTTTTGGACCAGCCTCTCCAGGGAGCTGCAGGGCGGGCCGGCCATGGCCGGCCGGCTCTCCCAGTCGGTTTGCAGACGGACGCGCCGAACAACCGGGTTTGTAAGTGCGAATCCAGCAACGACTGCCTGGCTGCGGTCCACTTTCGGATGGATCTTTCAAGTCCTACCGCACGCCCCGAGTTGCCCTGTTTTCCGTGCTCCCACCCGGCGCCCTGATCAGCCATGTCCGAAGCCTCGCGACGATAGGCCGAAGTGGAAAGCCCCATCCACCTCGACACACTTGCATCGAAAGGATTAGGCACAAATCCTACTTTTTTCGACCCATCACCTCAAAGACACTTTCGCAACGCCGCAATGCCGGACATCCGCATGTGTGCCATACGGTTCACACATGCCAAAAAATTTTCAGGTGTTAGAAA
This sequence comes from Acidovorax sp., assembly GCA_030692685.1. Lineage (GTDB taxonomy): Bacteria > Pseudomonadota > Gammaproteobacteria > Burkholderiales > Burkholderiaceae_C > Acidovorax. The sequence goes on from JAUXZO010000081.1 coordinate 3,448, forward strand.
TTTCATTCAGCAAATGATTCATACGATAAAAATATTAATTTCTTCATCGATTTTGGTTGCGATTTCTTGACAGGCACCTTTCATGTACATCAACGATTTGAATATCGGAACCCGTCTGGGCATCGCATTCGCCGCCGTGTTGCTCATTACGGCCGCCATTGCCGGGGTCGGGGTGTCCCGGTTGGACACGATCAAAGCGGCGAACGAAAAGATCGCTGGCGTTTACCTTGACCGCAGCACCCATGCGGAGAATTGGCATGAGGCGATCATGCTCAACTGGGTACGGGCATCAGCTTCCCTCAAGACCAGCGACGCGGCCTATATCGCCGCACTGGAGGCGGATATGGCGGTGACCTCTCAGCTGGCCACCGAACTGCAAAAGAAACTCGAAGCGCTAGCGGAATCGGACGGGGAAAAGGCGCTGTTGGCAGAAGCGGAAAAAGCGCGCGCTGTGTATGTGGCTGCCCGGGCCAAGCTTTTGGAACGCAAAAAGACCGGTGAAGAAGTCTTCGCCCTGGTTGACATCGAACTGCGCCCGCTGGCGGACCAATACGTGGCTTCCTTGGCCAAAGTAGAGGAACACAGTCACCAGAGCCTGGTCGATTTCAAGTCCGACACCATCCGTGCGGCAGGCACGAGCCAGTGGGTGCTAGGCATCGGGGCGTTGGTATCGCTGGTGCTGGGCGCCGTGCTGGCGGCATGGACGACGCGCTCGCTGGTGAGACCTCTCTCGCAGGCGGCCTTTGTCGCGGACGAGATCGCCCGGGGAAACCTGGCCGTCACCATCCAGCCCCAGGGGCGAGATGAGGTCGCCCGCTTGCTGCACGCATTGCTGGAGATGCAACGCACCCTGGCACGCATCGTGGGCGAGGTACGTTCCGGCTCGGAAAGCGTGGCCACTGCTGCCACTGAAATCTCGCAAGGTAACCACGATTTGAGCGCCCGCACTGAGCAGCAGGCCAGCGCCTTGCAGGAAACGGCTGCCTCCATGGAGCAGCTCAGCACCACGGTACGCCGCAATGCCGACAACGCGCGGATGGCCAATCAGCTTGCCGTGAGCGCATCGACCGTGGCTGAGCAGGGCGGTGCAGTGGTGGGGCAGGTGGTGTCCACCATGAAGGGCATCCAGGACAGTAGCGGCAAGATTGCCGACATCATTGGCGTGATCGATGGCATTGCTTTCCAGACCAACATACTGGCACTGAACGCAGCCGTGGAAGCTGCACGCGCGGGAGAGCAGGGCCGTGGGTTTGCGGTAGTGGCAAGCGAGGTGCGCAACTTGGCCGGGCGGTCTGCCGAGGCCGCCAAGCAGATCAAAGCCCTCATCAGCGACAGCGTGCAGCGCGTAGGTGCCGGCAGCGCTCTAGTGGATCAGGCCGGTGCAACCATGGTTGAGGTTGTCGGCTCCATCAAGCGCGTCACTGACCTCATGGGTGAAATCAGTGTCGCCAGTGGCGAGCAAAGTAAGGGTGTGGCGCAGGTGGGCCAGGCTGTCACACAGATGGACCAGGCCACCCAGCAAAATGCCGCGCTGGTCGAGGAAATGGCCGCAGCTGCCAGCAGCTTGAGCCACCAGGCGCAAGAACTTGTCGGATCGGTTTCGTTCTTCCGGCTAGCTGTTGGTGGTGGTGGTGGCGAACTGTCTCCCGCAAGCTGGTCGGCCGCGGCCCAATCTCTTCAGGGCAGTGCCCTCCACCCCCATTTCGCAGCGGCTGGCATTGCTGGCGCAGGGCACGGGGCGGGCTCTTTCACCTCAGCCAAGTTTGAGCAACCCCTCGCATGGAAGTCGCGGCCTTCCATGGCCTTGGCTGCGTCTGCACATAGCGCCACCACGCGCCGTGCTGCCCCCGCGACCCACGGCGCGCCAAGGGGCCAAGCCAAAGCAACGCTCACGGCACCCGCCACCGCAGACACCGACACCGAGTGGGAATCTTTCTGATCAGCTGAATCGGCTGCTGGCAAGCGCGTAACGATACACGGCAGTCCGTGCGCGTCAAGGCCCTTGACGAAACGGCAGTCGTTCATTGAGCGATTCCAGATAGGCGGTCACGCCCGAACCCTCGCGCTGCAAAAACCGCTCCACGGCTTCGGCAAATGCCGGGTGGGCCAGCCAGTGTGCGCTGGTGGCCTGCACCGGCAGCAGGGCGCGGGCCATTTTGTGCTCGCCCTGGGCGCCGCCTTCAAAGCGCTGCACGCCATGCTCGATGCACCACTGCAGGGGTTGGTAGTAGCAGGCCTCAAAGTGCAGACAGTCCACACGCTCCAGCGCTCCCCAATAGCGACCATAGGCCACAAAATTTTGGTCTTTTTGGCCGCTAGCGCTTGATGGTAAAGCGCTAATAGCTATCAAACTGCTAGCTATGGGCTGGCCATCGCGCTCGCCCACAAACAGCAGCCAGGCTTCGGGCATGTGCGCCGCCATGCGGGCGAAGAAGTCCCGCGTCAGATAGGGCGGGTTGCCGTGTTCGAGGTAGGTGCGTTCGTAGCAGCGGTAGAAAAAATCCCAGTCGGCCGCGCTGATGTCCGCCCCGCGCGACCAGCGGAACGTGACCCCGGCATCCGCCACACGGCGGCGCTCTTGGCGGATCTTTTTGCGCTTGTCCTGGGCGAGGCTGGCGAGGAAGTGGTCGAAGTCTTTGAAGGGTTGGCCCAGGCCGCCGCCGACGGGCGAGGACTCCTCGGGGAGCTGTGCGGCAGACGACGCGGCCAGCGTGGGGGCTTCGTTCTCGCCGCCGCCGGGCCGCCCCAAGGCGGTGAGGGCCCCCTCGGGGGGCAGCGAACCACGCGCAGCGGGGAGCGTGGGGGCCACATTCTTCCAGTGAAATTGCACGGTGTGCCGCAGCATCAAGTCTTGTTGCGCGCTTGTCAGCACGTCGTCGTCGCTGGCAAACAAGATGTGCACGGACGACACGTTCTCATCCTCGCACCACTGGCACACCGCCTGCACCAGCAACGCGCGCGCAGCTTCGTCGCGCGCCATCAGGCGGGTGCCCGGCACGGGGGTGAAGGGCACGGCAATGACAGCCTTGGGATAGTAGGGCACACCGTGTTGTTCGTACGCGCTGGCCCAGGCCCAGTCGAACACGTACTCGCCGTACGAATGGTTCTTGAGGTACAGCGGGCAGGCTGCGATCAGTACCGCATCCTGATCCTGGCCGTCCCACAGCGTCATGAACCGGGGCGCCCAGCCGGTGCGCGGGGTGGCGCTGTCGCTCTCCTCCAGCGCTGCCAGGTATTCGTGGCGCATGAACGGCGTAGGGTGGCTTTGTGCCGCCAGCAGGGCGTTCCAGGCGGTGGCATCCACATCCAGCGCACTGCCAATGACGCGGGCGATAATGGCAGCTTCAGCCATGCACGCCCCGGTTTTGCTTTGCAAGACGCGGGCCCATATTGGCGGTATTCAACCTGGCCGCAGGGGCCGATTCCAGTTCCATGACGCTCTCCATTTGCACTGCGCAGCTCAACTTTGTGGTGGGCGACATGCCCGCCAACGCTCAAAAGATCATTGCGGCTGCCCGTGAGGCCTATGCCCAGGGCGCCCGTTTGCTGCTGACGCCCGAGCTGGCGATCTGTGGCTATGCGGCCGAAGACCTGTTCTTGCGTCCCGCGTTCATTGCAGCCTGTGATGATGCCGTGAAAACCGTGGCCCGCGAGACTGCGGGGTTGAAAGGCCTGGCCATCGTGTTGGGCCACCCGCAGGCCGTGTCTGCGGACGCCCCCGCGTTCAGCGCCTGCTTGAATGCCGCCAGCGTGCTGCGCGACGGTCAGATCGAGCAGACCTACGCCAAACGTGAGTTGCCCAACTACCAGGTGTTTGACGAGCGCCGGTATTTTGTGGCGGGCGACAAGCCCTGCGTGTTCGACGTAGAAGGCGTGCGCGTCGGCGTGCTGGTATGTGAAGACGCGTGGTTTGCCGCCCCGGCCCGGGATGCAGCAGCGGCGGGCGCGCAGTTGCTGGCGGTCATCAATGCATCACCGTTCCATCTGGGCAAAAGTGCCGAGCGCGAACAGACCATGCGCGAGCGTGTGGCCGAAACGGGTTTGCCGCTGGTGTACGCGCATTTGGTGGGTGGCCAGGACGAGGTGGTGTTTGAAGGCCGGTCGTTCGCGCTCAACGCAGATGGTTCGGTGGCTTGCCGGGGCCCAGGGTTTGAAGAAAAACTGGTGTTTGCGCAGGTACAAAAAGCGCAAGCAGCTATCAAAATTGAAGCAGACGTGTCGCCAGAGAAAAGCCTGGAGGCCGACCTGTGGGACGCTCTGGTGCTGGGCGTGCGCGACTACGTAGGCAAGAATGGCTTTCCGGGTGCTCTGCTAGGCCTGTCGGGCGGCATTGACTCGGCACTGGTGCTGGCCATTGCGGTGGATGCGCTGAGTGCGGACAAGGTGCGCACGGTGATGATGCCCTCGCCGTACACCGCTGACATCAGCTGGATCGACGCGCGCGACATGGCCACGCGCATGGGCGTGCGCTACGAAGAGATTTCGATCAAGCCGCAGTTCGAAGCGTTCAAGGCGGCACTGGCACCAGACTTTGCCGGGCTGGACGAAGACACCACCGAAGAGAATCTGCAGGCGCGCATCCGGGGCACGCTGCTGATGGCGCTGTCCAACAAGTTTGGCTCCATCGTGCTGACCACGGGCAACAAGAGCGAGATGGCCACGGGCTACTGCACGTTGTATGGCGACATGGCGGGCGGTTTTGCAGTGATCAAGGACGTGGCCAAAACACGCGTGTTCGACCTGGCCCGCTGGCGCAACACCAACGACCCGTACGGCACGGGCGTGAGCCCCATCCCCGAGCGCATCATCACGCGGCCACCCAGTGCCGAGCTGCGCCCCGACCAAAAAGACCAGGACAGCCTGCCTCCTTATGAGGTGCTGGACGCCATCGTTGCGCGTTACATGGAGAACGACGAGCCCATCGAATCCATCATCGCCAGCGGGTTTGAACGCGCCGATGTAGAGCGCGTCACGCGCCTGATCAAGCTCAACGAATACAAACGCCGCCAGGCCCCTGTAGGGATTCGCGTCACGCGCCGCAGCTTTGGCAAGGACTGGCGTTACCCTATTACCAGCAAATTCCGAGCGTAGTGCTTTTGCGCTGCGCCTTCAGTCCCCGTTTTTTACATCCTTCAGGAGACCCGCCATGAAAATGATCACCGCCGTCATCAAGCCCTTCAAGCTCGAAGAAGTCCGCGAGGCCTTGGCCGAGTGTGGTGTTACCGGCCTGACGGTCACCGAAGTCAAGGGTTTTGGCCGCCAGAAGGGCCACACCGAGTTGTACCGGGGTGCGGAGTACGTGGTGGACTTTTTGCCCAAGGTCAAAGTCGAGGTTGTGGTGAAGTCCGAGGACGTGGACCGCTGCGTGGACGCCATCGTGAATGTGGCGCGCACTGGCAAGATCGGCGACGGCAAGATTTTTGTGACTGCGGTGGAGCGCACGGTGCGCATTCGCACGGGCGATCTGGACGACGCAGCTGTATGAGGTGACCCCCTGAGGCGCTGCGCGTCTTCAGCCCAGGGGGACGACGCCCTTGCTGCGGGGCGGCCCTTGCTCGGTGTCTCTCGCTCGGGCCGCGCCGGTTTCGGACTACGTGGGCGACGCGTCGTTAAATGACAGAACGCAATGGGACCGGTGCTTGATCTGGCCCCGCGTCTTGCACCAGCGTGCGTAGCAGCGCCTCAGCATCGGTAGATGCGTGCAGCAAGCCCATCTGCCATTCGCCCATGAAACCGCTTGCCACGCTGGTCTGCAAAAAGCCCAGTAGGCCGTCGTAGTAGCCTGCGACATTGAGCAGGCCCAGGGGCTTGTCGTGGTAGCCCAGCTGGCGCCAGGTCCACACTTCAAACAGTTCTTCAAACGTGCCAACGCCACCGGGCAGGGCCACAAAGGTATCGCTGCGTTCGGCCATCATGGCTTTGCGTTCGTGCATGGTTTGCACGATGTGCAGCTCGTCGCATTGGCGGTTGGCGAGTTCTTTGTCGACCAGAGCCTGGGGAATCACGCCCACCACACGCCCGCCGGCCATGCGCGTGGCCTCGGCCACTGTGCCCATGAGGCCGCTGCGGCCGCCGCCGTAAACCAGTTGGCCTCCGTGGGCGCCAATCCATTGGCCGACCGTTTTTGCGGCCTGGGCAAAAGCGGCGTCTTCACCGGGACGGGAGCCGCAGTACACGCACACAGAAAAAGCGGGTTCAGCCATGGGAAATCCTCTGAATAATCGCCGCTGCCCAGGTGCCCATGCACAAAAGCATCGCCAGTAGCACCGCGGCGCTGCCCATGTCCTTGGCGCGTTTGGACAGGTCATGCCATTCGGGCCCGATGCGGTCGATGGCGGTTTCGATGCCCGTGTTGAGCAGTTCGACAATCATCACGATCACGACGGAGCCTGCCAACAGTACGACCTCCACCCAGCTTTGCCCGAGCCACAGCGACGCGGGCAGCAGAACCATGGCGGCGATGGCCTCTTGGCGAAAGGCTTTCTCGTTCCACCCTGCGCGCAGGCCTTCCACAGAATAGCCAGCCGCGTGCCAGACGCGATTTAGCCCTGTGCGGGTCTTTTGGGGGTTGACGGGTGAGGTGGGTTCAGACGGTGATGAGGACATGGAATCATTGTCTTGCACGCTCCGCGCCAAAACGGGCGCAGACCGCGGAGCAACGCCTATTTTTTGGGAAGCTCAAAGTGCACCAAGCGGGTGCCCGACAGTGCGTCGTGCCAGAACTGTCGCTCAGGATGGAATCGACTCAAAATGGCCCAGATCGCTACCCAGCCAAATGTCAGGACCAGGACTTCAACCGCCGAAACACCCAACGAATATGCGGCGAGCGGGGGAATGAACCACACCCAGCTGAGCGCATATCGCAGCAGTGCACGCGCCTGGGTGATGGGTTGTCCAGCCTTGTCCACCACGCGGATATGCCAGGTCTTTTGTGCCAAAGTCTGGCCCTTGGCCCAGAACCAGGTGAAGTAAATGCCGAAGATGACAAACAGGAAAGCTTGCAGTGCGTGGCGGTTATCCATCGCATTGCGGGTCTGGCTTAACGTGCCAAAGAGGTAGCCGGCAATAAAGACGACCCCAAACATCAACATGCCTTCGTACAGCCAGCAGGCCATGCGGCGCCACAGGTTGGGAGTCGTGCCGACGGTGAGAGGAGGGGCGCCGGGGGTATCAAGCTGCGGCGTGCGAGCGGGGGGAGAAACGGGCATTCCGGAAAAACCGCGCAGAGCGGTGCCAGGCTAGAAAACTACTGAGGATACAGGCCTGAGGTGTCGGGCGTCACGGGTGGAGCGATTGCCGATGACGGGGTATCCGACGCGCTGGGACTTAGCGGTGGGAGTGCAGACGGTACGGCCATCGGGACCGAGACCGGAGCGGTTTCCACCACGGTGGGTTCATTGTGTGGAGGGGGTGACGCCGCGCTCGGTGCCGCCGCGGGGGTGACCGGCGCGGCCACGCGGGGCGATTGGTCAATGACGGGCGGGATCTTGGGGGCGTTCGGGCGATTGGGGTTGGCTTGCGTCGCGGCCGGGACCTGCGCCAGTTTTTTAGGGGACACCGGGCGCAGGGCCGTCGCAGCGCCATTGGGGTTTGGGGCTGCCTTGGCGGCCAGTGCCCGCTTTTCGCTGTCAGACAGCGCTTGGTAGGCCTCCCACTGGGCACGTTTGTCGTCGCGAGCCAATCGGTTGGTGACGGCGTAGTTCAGTCGCGCCTGGTTGCGCTGCTGGGCACTCAAATTGGCCCAGTCCGTCATCCGGTCATGAAACTTTGTCTGCTCTTCGGGTGGCAGGACAGAAAAGTTGGTGGCCAGCGACAGCCAACGTCGCTTTTGCGCCTCGCTGATGAGCGCCCAACGCTCAGCGAGCGGGTACAGAGCGAGTTTCTGTGGAGTCGTCAGCGTCTCCCAGCCGGGCCCCGTTTCGATCAGGGGCGCTGCTGTGATGCCACTTGCAGTGTGGGGGCGCACGTTGTTGGGCGCTGCGATGGCCGCCTCGGCGCCAACAGGTAGCAACGTGCCAGGAGCCATGCGCATCTGCATCCACACCACGCCACCCACTACGGCGAACGCGCCCAGAAGCGCCAAAGCCAGCACGAAAGCTGGCAGGGTGGGGCGGGCGTCAGTGGGACGTGGGTGCATGCAGTCCGGTGTCAGTCGTCTGTTCAGTTCGACTGGGCGGAAGTCTTGAGAAATTGTACAAAGCCTGGATCTGCGTAGGCGGCTGGCGGCAGGTCATCGGTCAGCAGGGCGGCGTCCACCTCGGCGAGGTCATTGGCGCTATCTTCGTCCTGGGCAATATTGATCACTACCAAGCCAACGACCAAAGCCATCAACGGCACCGCCGAAACCAGTGCGCTCCACCAGCCGCCACCTTCACCGCCACGCCCCAGAGTGGCGCTGCCCCCCCCATTGACGAGAACCGGAGCCGCGATGCGTGCGGGTACCGTCAGCTTCTTGCGCTTGGCAAGCGCCTGCATGCGCGAAGCACGAAGTCGTTCTGAAATGTCGTAGGGCAATTCGTTCGTGCCGCTGGACAAACGCGTTGCGACGCGCAACGCAAATCGCTCTGCTGCAGCTTCTGCTTGTGCGGATGGGGTCTGTACAGTATTCATGGCTCGATTCCTTTGGCCTTCAGTGCCTTGCTGAGGCTTTGTATCGCACGAAAACAGTGCGTTTTGACGCTTCCCTCGGAGCAGCCCATGGCTGCTGCCGTTTCTGCTACATCCATTTCTTCCCAGTAACGCATCAGGAACGCTTCCCGTTGACGTGGAGGCAACTCGGCGATCTCGGCTTCGATCCCGTGAAAGATCTGCGCCCGGCGGGTCAGATCTTCCGCGCTTTCGGCCCGTTCCCCGTTTTCTGGTCCTGAGTACGCCTCCAACAGATCAAAATCCATGCCATCTTCACCGGGGCCTTCAAAGTCACTCATGCTCGAAAACAGTGCATTGCGTGTTTTCTGGCGCCGAAACCAATCCAGTGTGCAGTTGGACAGGATGCGTTGGTAGAGCATCGGCAGCTCGTTGGCTGGCTTGTCACCGTAGTGTTCGGCCAGCTTGAGCATGCTGTCTTGAACAATGTCGAGCGCCGCTTCCTCGTTGCGAACGTGGTAGACCGAGCGCTTGAAGGCGCGCTTTTCTACACTTTTGAGGAAGTCGGAGAGTTCTTGTTCGGTTGCCAAGACGGGTCAGCCCGGGGATGTGTCGGCGCTGATAGTCAACCAAAATGTGGCTATCTGGCACGGTGAAGCCTCCGATTATCGCATCCAGCGGTGAATTTTTGAGGGCTCTTTGGTTTTGGTTGTGTTGCAGTGCGATAATTAGCTTTGCAATTCAAAAGGCAAACGGGTCACGGTCCGGCGGGCAATCATCCCGCTTATGTCCTTGGCCTCAAGTTCCGAGCTGGCTTCACAAGAGCGCGTGCAAGGAGCACCCAAGGTTTTTCGTCAGAGAAATTCACAAAGGTTGATCAATCATGGAAATTTCCAAGGCTGAACTGAGTTCGGCTGCCGCTGCTTCGCAGGGCAACAATATCTCCCCCGTTTCTGGTGCTCAGGACCTCATGGGTTCCGAGATCCTCATCAAGTCGCTTCAGGCTGAGAACGTGCAGTACATCTGGGGCTATCCCGGTGGTGCGGTTCTCTACATCTACGACGCGCTCTACAAGCAAGACACCATCCAGCACGTGCTGGTGCGCCACGAGCAGGCTGCAGTGCATGCCGCGGACGGCTACGCCCGTGCTACCGGCGAAGTCGGTGTAGCGCTGGTCACGTCCGGCCCCGGCCTCACCAACGCTGTCACCGGTATCGCAACGGCGTACATGGACAGCATCCCTATGGTGATCATCTCCGGCCAGGTGCCTACGGCCGCCATTGGTCTGGACGCATTCCAGGAATGCGACACGGTCGGCATCACCCGGCCCATCGTCAAACACAACTTCCTCGTCAAGGATCCGCGTGATCTGGCCATGACGATGAAGAAAGCCTTCCACATCGCACGGTCCGGCCGCCCTGGCCCCGTGGTGGTGGATGTGCCCAAGGACGTGTCCTTCAAGAAGGTGCCCTACAGCGGTTATCCACAGAGCGTGGAAATGCGCTCTTACAACCCGGTGCGCAAGGGCCATGGTGGCCAAATCCGCAAGGCGCTGCAGTTGCTGCTGGCGGCCAAGCGCCCCTATATCTACACCGGCGGCGGCGTGCTGCTGGGCAATGCCACCAACGAGCTGCGCACGCTGGTGGACATGCTGGGCTACCCCGTCACCAATACGCTGATGGGCTTGGGTGCCTATCCTGCGTCGGATCGCAAGTTTCTGGGCATGCTTGGCATGCACGGCACCATCGAAGCCAACAACGCCATGCAGAACTGCGACGTGCTGCTGGCTGTGGGCGCGCGCTTTGATGACCGCGTGATTGGTAACCCCAAGCACTTCGCCCAGAACGACCGCAAGATCATTCATGTGGACATTGACCCGTCGAGCATCTCCAAGCGCGTGAAGGTCGACATCCCGATTGTTGGTGATGTGAAGGACGTGCTGACCGAGCTGATCTCCATGATCCGCGAGAGCAGCACCCGCCCCGACGCCGGTGCGCTCGCCGCGTGGTGGGACACCATTGAAGGCTGGCGCAGCCGTGATTGCCTGAAGTACAGCATGGGTAGCCCCGACGTCATCAAGCCGCAGTACGTGGTCGAAACGCTGTGGAACATGACCAAGGACGTAGATACGTACATCACGTCCGACGTGGGTCAGCACCAGATGTGGGCGGCGCAGTATTACCGGTTTGACGAGCCACGCCGCTGGATCAACTCTGGCGGCCTGGGGACCATGGGCGTGGGCATTCCCTACGCGATGGGCATCAAGCTGGCCAAGCCCGACTCTGAAGTGTTCTGCATCACTGGTGAAGGTTCGGTGCAGATGAACATTCAAGAACTGTCGACCTGTTTGCAATACAACACGCCGATCAAGATTTGCTCGCTGAACAACCGTTACCTTGGCATGGTGCGGCAGTGGCAAGAGGTCGAATACGAGGGCCGCTACAGCCACAGTTACATGGATGCGCTGCCCAACTTCGTGAAGTTGGCCGAGGCGTATGGGCACGTCGGCATGTTGATCGAGCACCCAAAGGATGTAGAGCCCGCTCTGCGTGAAGCCCGCAAACTCAAGGACCGCACGGTGTTCATGGACTTCCGTACCGACCCCACCGAGAACGTGTTCCCGATGGTCCAGGCCGGCAAGGGCATTACCGAAATGTTGCTGGGATCGGAAGATCTTTAACAAGCGAATTCGGCCTCCAGCGCTTGTCTATCAAGCGCTATCAGCTATCGAATAGATAGCACTCAATTTTTTTGACGAATCTATTGCCTGCCAAGCCCGTGTATTACCGTGCACGGGGGAGGGCAGCGAAAAGAGGAATCTGCACCCATGAAACACATCATTGCTGTCTTGCTGGAAAACGAACCCGGTGCGCTGTCGCGCGTTGTGGGACTCTTCTCTGCCCGTGGTTACAACATCGAATCGCTCACCGTGGCGCCCACAGAGGATCCATCGCTCTCGCGCATGACGATCCAGACCACGGGCTCCGACGACGTGATCGAGCAGATTACCAAGCACTTGAACCGCCTCATCGAGGTCGTGAAGGTGGTGGACCTCACCGAAGGTGCCTACACCGAGCGCGAGCTCATGATGGTGAAGGTGCGCGCGGTGGGCAAGGAGCGCGAGGAGATGAAGCGCATGGCCGACATCTTCCGGGGCCGCATCATCGACGTGACCGAGAAAAGCTACACCATCGAGCTCACGGGCGACCAGTCCAAGAACGATGCTTTCCTGCAGGCCATCGACCGTACGGCGATCCTCGAAACTGTCCGTACGGGTGCCAGCGGCATCGGCCGCGGCGAGCGCATTCTTCGCGTGTAAGACAATCCACACCGTTTTTTCCCATTTCAACCCCAACAACGCATTTCAACCGGAGCGACCCATGAAAGTTTTCTACGACAAAGACACCGACCTGAGCCTGATCAAGGGCAAGACCGTGGCCATCATTGGCTATGGCTCGCAAGGACATGCCCACGCACAAAACCTGAACGACAGTGGCGTGAAGGTTGTGGTCGGTCTGCGCAAGGGTGGTGCATCGTGGGACAAGGTCGGCAAGGCTGGCCTGAACGTGCTGGAAGTCAACGAGGCGGTTGCATCCGCCGACGTCGTGATGATCTTGCTGCCCGACGAAAACATCGCTGCGGTCTACAGCGAAATCGAGCCGCACCTGAAGAAGGGCGCATCGCTGGCCTTTGCCCATGGCTTCAACGTGCATTACAACCAGGTCGTGCCCCGTGCTGATCTGGACGTGTGGATGGTGGCGCCCAAGGCCCCTGGCCACACTGTGCGCAACACCTACACCCAGGGTGGCGGCGTGCCACACCTGGTGGCCGTGCACCAGGACAAGTCCGGCAAGGCCCGTGACCTGGCCCTCTCTTACGCAGCAGCCAACGGCGGCGGCAAGGCCGGCATCATCGAGACCAACTTCAAGGAAGAAACCGAGACCGACCTGTTCGGCGAACAAGCCGTGCTGTGCGGCGGCGCTGTTGAGTTGATCAAGATGGGATACGAAACCCTGGTCGAAGCTGGCTACGCACCAGAAATGGCCTACTTCGAATGCCTGCACGAGCTCAAGCTCATCGTTGATTTGATCTACGAAGGCGGCATCGCGAACATGAACTACTCGATCTCGAACAACGCCGAATACGGCGAGTATGTGACCGGCCCTGAGGTGATTAACGAGCAGTCGCGTGCCGCCATGCGCAATGCCCTCAAGCGCATCCAGAACGGTGAATACGCGAAGATGTTCATCCAGGAAGGTCGTCTGAACTATCCATCGATGACGGCCCGCCGCCGCAACACGGCCGACCACAGCATCGAAGTGGTTGGCAGCCAACTGCGCGCCATGATGCCCTGGATTGCCAAGAACAAGCTGGTCGACCAGACCCGCAATTAATGGTTCGTTCTTGAGCCATCAAAAGGCCACTTCGGTGGCCTTTTTCATTGGAGTGAAGTACCGCGTACAGGCGCTACACTGCGACCTTCGCCTTAGATGCGAGCGACAACTGGACTGCTGGGAAAAAGGTTGTCGAATACTATAAATTTAATAGCTGCTTGCGCTTTGCAGGCAAGCGCTGGAGGTCTTTTTGATGCACGATGGCAATGGTTCTACCGAAAGCACCGAGGTGATGGTGCGCAAGCGGCGTAAAGGCATCTACATCTTGCCCAATCTGTTTACGTTGGCGGCGCTTTTTGGGGGGTTCTATTCCATCGTGATGGCCATGGACGGCCGGTTTGGTTTGGCCGCTGTGGGCGTGTTTTGTGCGATGGTGCTTGACAGTCTGGACGGCCGTGTGGCCCGCATGACCAACACCCAGAGTGCTTTCGGTGAACAGATGGATTCGCTGTCTGACATGGTGTCTTTTGGCGCCGCGCCTGCCTTGATCGCGTATGAGTGGTCATTGAGGGGTTTGGGGCGCTGGGGCTGGATTGCGGCCTTTGTCTACTGCGCCTGCGCAGCACTGCGCCTGGCCCGTTTCAATGTGAATACCAGCGTGGTGGATAAACGCTACTTCCAAGGGTTGCCGTCACCTGCGGCGGCGGCTTTGGTCGCGGGCTTTATCTGGCTTATGACCGAGTTGGGTGTGCGCCCTGGGGAAGACCTGTGGCTCACCTGGAACCAGGTCACCTGGATCATGTTCGCCTTCACGCTGTACGCGGGCCTCACGATGGTGACCAATGTGCCGTTTTACAGCTTCAAGGACTTGCAGATGAAAAAGAGCGTGCCTTTTGCTGTCATCGTGCTGATTGCGCTGGGTATCGCCGTCATTAACATTAACCCGCCCATCGTGCTGTTTGGCGTTTTCGTCTTGTATGGTGTGAGTGGCTACGGTGTGTATGCGTGGCGCAAGGCCAAGGGCCAGCACAGCAGTGTCATCAGCACATCAACTGATGAGCCTGATGAGCGCGGACTTCACAAGTGAACGCGGCGGTGTTTTGGGACTTGTGCTACATTGCATCGCATGAAATTGTTTGCACTGACGCTACTGCTACCTCCCCACGGGCGGAGACAGTAGGCGCACGCGCACACTTTTCCACAAAGGCCCGTATGCACCCGCAACGGGCCTTTTGTTTTGGGCGCCAGATTTTCAGTGTTGCGGGCCGAACCTACCCCCACCCGAAACTTCCCTAGATCCAGGAGAGACGACATGGCTGACAAACTCATCATTTTTGACACCACCTTGCGTGACGGCGAGCAGTCGCCAGGCGCGTCCATGACCAAAGACGAAAAGCTGCGCATTGCCCGCCAGTTGGAGCGCCTGAAGGTCGATGTCATCGAGGCGGGTTTTGCTGCCAGCTCCAATGGGGATTTCGAGGCGGTGCAGGCCATCGCGAATGCGATCCGAGAGTCCACCATTTGCTCACTTTCGCGTGCAAATGACCGAGATATCTCTCGCGCTGCCGAGGCCTTGAAGGGCGCAGCCAATGCACGCATTCATACCTTCATCGCGACGTCTGCTCTGCACATGGAAAAGAAGCTGCGCATGACTCCGGACCAGGTGATGGAGCAAGCCAAGCAGTCGGTGCGTTTTGCGCGCAATTTGGTGGCGGACATCGAGTTCAGCCCCGAAGATGGCTACCGCAGCGATCCGGACTTTTTGTGTCGTGTGCTGGAGGCCGTCATTAATGAAGGTGCTACCACCATCAATGTGCCGGACACCGTCGGCTACGCCATTCCTGAGTTGTATGGCAACTTCATCAAGACACTGCGCGAGCGCATTCCCAACAGTGACAAGGCGATCTGGTCGGTGCATTGCCACAACGACCTGGGCATGGCGGTGGCTAACTCGTTGGCCGGTGTAAAGATCGGTGGAGCGCGCCAAGTCGAGTGCACGATCAATGGCCTGGGTGAGCGCGCAGGCAATTGCTCGTTGGAAGAGGTGGTGATGGCGGTCAAGACGCGCCGTGACTACTTCAATCTGGACCTCAACATCGACACCCAGCATATTCTGGCGGCCAGCCGCATGGTGAGTCAGACGACGGGCTTCGTGGTGCAGCCTAACAAGGCCGTGGTTGGGGCTAATGCTTTTGCGCATGCCAGTGGTATTCACCAGGACGGCGTGCTAAAGGCCCGCGATACGTATGAAATCATGCGCGCCGAGGATGTGGGCTGGAGCGCCAACAAAATCGTGCTGGGCAAACTCAGTGGGCGCAACGCTTTCAAGCAGCGGCTGCAGGAATTGGGCGTCAGCCTGGATAGCGAGACCGAGGTCAACACAGCGTTTACGCGGTTCAAAGAGTTGGCTGACCGCAAGAGCGAGATCTTCGATGAAGACATCCTTGCGCTGGTCAGCGACGAAAGCGTGACCAGCGAGAAAGAGCAATACGGCTTTGTGTCGCTCTTTCAACAGAGCGAAACCGGGGAACAACCCCGTGCGCGCATCGTGTTCACCATTGATGGACAAGAAGTGCGCAGCGAATCCGATGGCAATGGGCCGGTGGATGCGTCGCTTAAAGCCATCGAGTCGCACGTCAAGAGTGGCGCTGAAATGGTGCTGTATTCCGTCAATGCCATCAGTGGGTCTACAGAAAGCCAGGGCGAAGTGACCGTGCGCTTGCAAAACAGTGGCCGCGTGGTGAACGGCGTGGGCGCAGATCCAGACATCGTCGTCGCGTCTGCAAAGGCTTACCTCAGCGCTTTGAACAAGTTACAAAGTAAAGCGGACCGGGTGGCTGCACAAGGCTGAGTATTAATTTTATAATTTCACTCACTTTCTGGGAAAGTCGCGCAAGTTATTGATCTTGCGCGACTTTTTTAGTTTCTGTACACTGCACAACTCTTTTTACTGTTTGGAGCACTTTGATGCACCATGCCCACCGCACCGCAGTGAGTCGATTCTTCAAGCTTTTGGGTTGTCTCTTTGTGGGAGTCGCGCTGATTGCGCCCGCTGCACATGCCGGCGAGCGAAAAAAGGCTTCAGCAAAGAAGGAGCAGGTCAGCTCTGTAAAGTCCAAGCGTGCCGTGGCTCCTCGAAAGACTGCAGCCAACACCAAGGCAGTTCGCATCACCTCCAGGATGGCGAAAGCGCCTACCCGGGTTGCCTACATTCCCCCCAAGCTCTCGTTTGGGCAAATTGCAGGGTTACACGAGATCACCGATCCGCTGGAGCTCAAATCCAGCGTGGCGCTGGTCATTGACCAAGACACCCATGAGGTGCTGCTCAGCAAGAATGATCACGCCGTTTTGCCCATTGCCTCGCTGACCAAGCTGATGACCGGCATGATCATTTCTCAGGCCAAGTTGCCGATGGATGAGCCCATCACCATTACGCAGGACGATGTGGACACCGAAAAAGGCAGTCGCTCCCGGCTGACGGTAGGGACTACGCTCACCCGCGGCGAAATGCTGCATCTGGCGCTCATGTCCAGCGAGAACCGCGCTGCCCATGCGCTGGGCCGCACATATCCTGGCGGACTGGGTGTTTTTGTGACGCAAATGAACACCAAGGCGCGCCTGTTGGGCATGGCCGATACCCGCTATGTGGAACCCACCGGGCTCTCCAGCCGCAACCAGTCCAGCGCACGGGATCTGGCGACGCTGGTCAACGTGGCCCACGGCGATGCATTGCTGCGCGAGTTGTCGACTTCGCCAGGCTATGAAGTAGCAGTGGGACAAAAAACCCTGCAGTACAACAACACCAATGGGTTGTTGAAGAACCCCACCTGGGAGATCGGCCTTCAGAAAACGGGCTACATCTCGGAAGCAGGACGTTGTCTGGTGATGCAGACGCAGGTCGCTGGGCGCAAACTCATCATGGTTTTTCTGGACTCAGCAGGCAAATTCAGCCGTCTGGGCGATGCCGAGCGTGTACGGCAATGGGTTGAGTCCATGCCTGTTCTGCCATCTTTGACTGCTCCACTTCAGGCGGTTCGCGGTAACAACGGCTGATCGGCGTTTGCGGGCGATGCGCAGGGCGTTGACTCCCGCTTGTGGCCATGCGCAGGGCGTTGATTCGCGCTTGTGGCGATGCGCAGGGCGTTGATTCGCGCTTGTGGCGATGCTGGGGTAGCCCAGATGCTGTCTCCACACCGCGTGCAACGCGGATCTGTATGGTCCTCCTGTAACGGCGGGCGTTGTAGATCTACCTCATGTCCACCCCACCATATCTGGCCGCTTTGACGGTCAGTGGTGATTCGCTGATTGGGTCGGCTTTACCGTACCAAACTGCGCGTGCTGCCGATCACATCACCAGGCGCATCAGCACCTGCCACGTAGCCTAGCGCCACCGATATCTCGCTGGCGGTCGCCTGCAGTTTGGGGAGCCAGCCTTCGTCGAGCCGGTCGGCCGGTGCTGAGATGGAGAGACCAGCGACCAGCTTGCCCTGGTCGTCATACACGCCGGCTGCCATGCAGCGCACACCCAATTCCAATTCTTCGTTGTCTCGGGCGATTCCGTATTGCCGTGCCTTGGCCAATTCCCGTTCAAGGACGGGAAGCTGGGTGATGCTGTTGCGGGTCTGGCCGGACAGGCCTGTGCGTGTGGCGTAGGCGCGCACGCGTTGGGGGTCATCCAGTGCCAGAAACAGTTTGCCAGTTGATGTTAGGTGTAGCGGGGCGCGCCCGCCAATAGCGCGGACCACCTGCATCCCAGAGCGTTCGCTGTAGGCCCGTTCTACGTACACAATCTCATCGCCCTGGCGCATGCTCAGGTTGACCGGCTGCTGGATCAGCTTGTGCAGGTTGCGCATGGGGGTCAGTGCGGCATCGCGCACGCTCAGGCGTGCCTTGACGAGGTTGCCTAGTTCCAGCAGGCGCATGCCCAAGCGGTAGCTGCCAGATTCTGGACGGTCCACAAAACGACCAATGGTCAGATCGTTCAGGATGCGATGGGTCGTGGAAGGGTGCAGGCCCGTTTTTTCGCTGATCTCTTTGAGCGAAATTGCCTCTTCGCGAGACGCCAGCACATCGATCAGCGTAAACATGCGCTCAAGCACTTGAACGCTGGGTTTGACGGGGATGCTGGGGTCGATTTTTTTCATGAGCGGCGGTAGAGCAAGGGCCGCTGCATCTTACCTTGTGAAATGTGCTACCGCTTTGCGCCGAGTTCAGCCGCCTTGGGGTGCTTCCTCGCCGGTGCGTCGCCATTCTCCCTGGGTGCGAATCTCATTCGGATGAAAACGTGCTTTGTAGTTCATTTTGGGGCTGGCTTCGATCCAGTAGCCCAAGTACACATGAGGCAGTCCCAAAGACTTTGCCTGGGCAATCTGCCACATCACGTTGTAAGTGCCGTAGCTGCAGTGGGGCTCGGGTTCATAGAAGGTGTAGACCGCCGACAGCCCGTCGTCCAGCACATCCAGGATGGACACCATCTTCAACGTGCCAGGTTCGCCCGTCTCATCGGTCTCTCGAAACTCCACCAGCCGGGAATTCACCCGGCTTTGCAGCAAAAACTGGGTGTACTGATCAATGCTGTCATGGTCCATGCCACCACCGGCGTGGCGGCCGTTCTGGTAGCGCAGGTAGAGCTGGTAGTGCTCAGGCACAAAACACAGCCGCAGCACCCGCGCCTGAAGGTTGCCATGGCGCACGGTGGAGCGTCGCTGGCTGCGGTCGGGTTTGAATTCGTTGACGAGTACCCGCAGCGGTGTACAGGCTTGGCACCCGTCGCAATACGGCCGGTAGGTGAACATGCCGCTGCGCCGGAACCCCTTGGCGACCAGGTCGGAGTACACATCGCTTTGAATCAGATGGCTGGGCGTGGCGACCTGCGACCGGGCCTGTCTGTCCGGCAGGTAACTGCAGGGGTAGGGGGCCGTCGCGTAAAACTGCAGGGTCTGCAGCGGGAGGTCATTGAGTTGCGTCATGCCTTGGGCGGTGTGGATGGCAGCAGCTCGTTCCAGTATACGGGGTCAAACGTCCACAGGGGTGAGGGTTGTTGCCGGGCACGCTCTGTGTGGATGAGGAACTGCGCGCGGGATATTTCCCGTCCGCCCAGCGAGGCGAGGTGCTGCGTGTTCTGCTGGCAGTCGATGAGTTCAACGCCGTGGTGGCGGCACAGGCACACCAGCGCTGAGAGCGCAATCTTGGACGCATCGGTCGCGTGCGCAAACATGGATTCACCAAATACGGCGCGGCCGAGCGCCACGCAATACAGGCCGCCCATCAATTTGCCGTTGACCCAGGTTTCAATGCTGTGGGCGTAGCCCGATGTGTGCAGTGCGGTGTACGCCGCGATCATCTCCGGGACGATCCAGGTGCCCGCCTGGCCATCGCGCTCTTGGGTTGCGCATTCCGTGATGACAGCTTGAAAGGCGCTGTCTACCCGAATTTCGCAGTCTGGGTTAGAGCGAAATGCCTGCAGGGTTCTGCGCAAGGACCGGTGAAGGCGAAATTCGGAAACCGGCAGCACCATGCGTGGGTCGGGAGCCCACCAAAGAATGGGTTGCCCAGGGCCATACCAGGGGAAAGAGCCTTGGCTGTAGGCTGCACACAGGTTCGTCACGCCAAGCGCGCCTCCTGCTGCCAGCAAGCCCGGCGCAGGATCATTCGGGCCCCAGGCCGCGGCGGGGAGGGGCAGTGGGTCTTCAGGCTCCAGCCAGGGTAGTTGCGGCGGCACGGGGTGGTCGGTCAAAAGCACTATTGTCTGGCACGGCTGCGAGCGTTCCGTGCGACGGGCTATAAACCCCAACAAAAAAGCCCTGCACCGGTGGGTGCAGGGCTTTTGAAGTGGCTCCTCGACCTGGGCTCGAACCAGGGACCTACGGATTAACAGTCCGGCGCTCTACCAACTGAGCTATCGAGGAATGAACGGTATTTACTGTCTAACTAAAAAGCCCCGCGTACACATGCAGGGCCTGAAATTTCTTGGCTCCTCGACCTGGGCTCGAACCAGGGACCTACGGATTAACAGTCCGGCGCTCTACCAACTGAGCTATCGAGGAACAAGACCACGATTATATACACAAAATGTGAGCGTTTTCCAGAAAACCGGTCGGCGTTTTGCGGGGCTTCATTCCCCCTGCGTCCTTGCTCGGCGCGCGTTATGCTGCGCGGGCTTGAACGCGAGCCGTTTCCGTTCAGGCGTTTGCCCCACCACGCTCCAACCCCCCCATGACCATCCACACCATCCTCAAAATGGGAGACCCGCGCTTGCTGCGGGTAGCCCAACCCGTGACGGCCTTTGACACCGATGCGCTGCATCTGCTGGTGCGTGACATGTTCGACACGATGCGATCCGTCAATGGTGCCGGTCTGGCGGCGCCTCAGATCGGGGTGGATCTGCA
This sequence comes from Acidovorax sp., assembly GCA_030692685.1. Lineage (GTDB taxonomy): Bacteria > Pseudomonadota > Gammaproteobacteria > Burkholderiales > Burkholderiaceae_C > Acidovorax. The sequence continues at coordinate 23,756 of JAUXZO010000081.1, forward strand.
ACTGGTGATTTTTGGCTCGGACGACCGCAACCCACGTTATCCCGATCGTCCGCTGGTGCCGCCCACGGTGCTGCTGAACCCGGTGATCACACCGCTAGGCGACCAAGAGGAGGAAGACTGGGAGGGCTGCCTTTCAGTGCCCGGGCTGCGCGGCAAGGTGCCACGGTGGTCGCGCATTCGCTACACGGGTGTGGACCCGTTTGGCGATCCGATTGATCGCACCGTGGAGGGGTTTCATGCACGGGTGGTGCAGCATGAATGCGATCACCTCATCGGCAAGCTCTATCCGATGCGGGTGCGTGACTTCACGCAGTTCGGTTTCACCGAGGTGTTGTTTCCCGAGATCAGCGCGACCGAGGACGACTGACAAACGCTTGTCGGCCAGCGAGAGGAAAGGCGGTAGCCTGCAGCAAGCACCGTCATCGCCGCCATCCAGTCGGCACTAAAATATTGGTCAAATTGGCCTCTGGCGCTTTATAGATAAGCGCTACCAGCTATCAATTGAGAAGCAATGTGCTGTCCGCAGCTCCGATCCATCAGGCCGACAGCTCGCGCAGCAGTTCGGTCTCAATCTGGATCTGGCGGGCGTTGTTCTGCAACTCGGGGCCTTGCACCAGAAAGGTGTCTTCCACACGCTCGCCCAGCGTGCTGACCTTGGCCAGTTGCACGCTCAGGTGGTGCTGAGCCAGCACGCGGGCCACCAGGTAGAGCAGGCCGGCGCGGTCGCTGGCCGAGATGGCCAGCAGCCAGCGCTGGGCTTTTTCGTCGGGCCGCAGGGTGACGCGCGGCGCGACTGGAAAGCTCTTGACCCGGCGCGACACGCGTTTGCGTGCAGGCTCGGGCAGAGGGCCACCCTCTTCAATCACGCGCACCAGATCGCTCTCCACCATGTGGGTCAACTCACGGTAATGGCCCGCCTGGTCGGCGGCGACCACCTGAAAGGTGTCCAGCGCATGCTGGTTATTGGCCGTGTGCACCCGCGCATCCAGAATGCTGAACCCCGCACGGTCAAAGTAGCCGCAGATGCGAGCGAACAGGTCTTCCTGGTCAGGCGCATACACCATCACCTGCAGGCCGTCACCGGCCAGCGACTGCCGGGCCCGCACCACGGGGCGCGGGGCGCCTACGTGGCGTGAAAGGTGGCGCGTGTGCCAGGAAATGTCGGCGGCTTCGTGCCGCATGAAGTAGCTCACGTCCAGCGTTGCCCACAGGGCTTTGTGGGCATCAAAGGGCAGGGCGCTCAGCGCCAGCAGCACCAGCGCCTCGCGCTTGCGCGCCTCGATCTCGGCTGCTGCATCGGGGGCGCGACCGCCCAACGTGCGCAGCGTGGCGCGGTACAAGTCTTCGAGCAGCTTGCCCTTCCAGGCGTTCCACACCTTGGGGCTGGTGCCGCGAATATCTGCCACGGTCAACAGATACAAGGCGGTGAGGTAGCGCTCGTTGCCCACGCGGCGGGCAAAAGCGGCGATCACATCGGGGTCGCTCAGGTCTTCCTTCTGGGCGATGCGGCTCATGCACAGGTGTTCGCTGACCAGGAACTCGATGAGTTTGGCGTCTTCGCGGTCCACGCCGTGCTGGCGGCAAAAGCGGCGCACTTCCACGGCGCCAATCTGCGAGTGGTCGCCGCCCCGGCCTTTGCCTATGTCGTGGAACAGTGCGGCGATGTACAGGATGAAGGGCTTGTCCCAGCCGCCCGCCAACTGTGAGCAAAACGGGTATTCATGCGCATGCTCGGCCATGAAGAAGCGCCGTACGTTGCGCAACACCATCAATATGTGCTGGTCCACCGTGTACACATGGAACAGGTCATGCTGCATCTGCCCCACGATGCCGCGAAACACCCATAGATAGCGCCCCAGTACCGAGGTCTGATTCATCAGCCGCATCGCGTGGGTGATGCCCGAAGGCTGCCGCAGGATGCGCATGAAGGCGTCGCGGTTGACCGGGTCGCTCCGAAAGGCGCTGTCCATCACGCCGCGTGCGTTGTACAGCGCGCGCAACGTGCGGGCCGACAGGTCTTTGAGGCCCACCGTGGTCTGGTAGAGCAAAAAGGTTTCGAGGATGGCGTGCGGGTCGCGCACATACAGGTCATCGCTCGCCACTTCGATCAGCCCGGCTTTTTCAAAGAAACGCTCGTTGATGGGGCGCGGCGCGTGGGTCGACGGGTTAAGCCGCTCCTCGATGTTGAGCAGCAGAATCTGGCTGAGCTGCGATACCGCCTTGGCGGCCCAGTAATAGCGCCGCATCAGGCTTTCGCTGGCGCGCATGGGCAGGCGTGACCCGTCCGGCGCCTGAGACCGGTAGCCAAACGATTCCGCCACGGCCGTCTGCAGGTCGAACACCAGCCGGTCTTCATGGCGCCCGGCGGCGGCATGCAGGCGCGCACGGATCAGGCAGAGCACGGCCTCGTTGCGCTCGATCTGGCGCACTTCGAACGCTGTGGCCATGCCACTTGCAGCCAGCTCTTTCCAGTTGCGGCCCAGGCCTGCCGCCTGGGACACCCACAGAATCATCTGCAAATCCCGCAAGCCACCTGGCGACTCCTTGCAGTTGGGCTCCAGGGAATAAGGCGTGTTTTCGTATTTGTTGTGCCGTTGGCGCATCTCCAGCGTCTTGGCCACCAAGAACGCCTGGGGGTTCATCTGCTTGCGGTACTGGCGCTGAAACTCTGCAAACAGATCGGTGTTGCCGCAGACCAGGCGCGACTCCAGCAGTGAGGTCTGCACCGTGACATCGCGCGCGCTCTCGGCCAGGCATTCGGCCACGGTGCGCACGCTGGAACCAATCTCCAGACCTGCGTCCCAGCAACTGCCGATGAATCCTTCCAGCTGTGTGCGCAGCACGCTGCCTGCCTCGGGAGCCGTGCCATCGGGCAGCAGCAGCAGCACGTCGACGTCTGAATAGGGAAACAGCTGGTCACGCCCAAAGCCGCCCACCGCGACCAGCGCCAGGTCGCTGGGCAACTCGGCCCGCTGCCACAGGGTTTGCAACAACTGGCCCGCCAGCGTCGACAGCTTGCGCAGCAGCACGCGAATGCCACGTGTGGAGGCACCCGTGGCCTGCATGGCGGCCAGCAGGGCGGCTTTGTCGCTGCGGTAGGTGTCGCGCAAGGCATGGAGTTCGGTCATGGTCGTGGTGTGCGCGTTTGTGCGCGGTTAAGGGGCCATGAAAAAAGCCATGCAAGAGTTGTGCGAGACCGTGGCGGTTCCGGTCACGCAGGCGCTGTCAGGTGGCTGTTGCTGTGACAAACGCTGGCAGCGGCGGCGAGCCGGCCGACAGCGTCATCACTTCATAGCCTGTTTCGGTGACCAGCACGGTGTGCTCCCACTGGGCCGACAGGCTGTGGTCTTTGGTCACGATGGTCCAGCCGTCGTTGCCAAAGTCCTTCACCTCGCGGCGGCCTGCGTTGATCATGGGCTCGATGGTGAACACCATGCCAGGCACCAGTTCTTCCAGCGTGCCGGGGCGGCCGTAGTGCAGCACCTGGGGTTCTTCGTGGAATTTTTGACCAATGCCATGGCCACAGAACTCGCGCACGATGGAAAAGCCCTGGCCTTCGGCAAATTTCTGAATGGCGTGGCCGATGTCGCCCAGGTGGGCGCCCGGCTTAACCTGCAGGATGCCGTGCCACATGGCGTCAAACGTGATGGCCGACAGCCGCTTGGCGGCAATCGAGCACTCTCCGATCAAGAACATGCGGCTGTTGTCGCCGTACCAGCCGTCCTTGGTGATCACGGTAACGTCCACATTGACGATGTCGCCCTTTTTCAAGGGCTTGTCATTGGGGATGCCGTGGCACACCACGTGGTTGACCGAGGTGCAAAGGGACGCGGGGTAGGGCGGGTAGCCGGGTGGCTGGTAACCCACGGTGGCCGAAATCGTGTCCTGCTGTGCCATGCATTCGGCGCCCAGGCGGTCGATTTCTTTCGTCGTGATACCAGGCTTGATGTGTGGGGTGATGTAGTCCAGCACTTCCGAGGCGAGGCGGCAGGCCAGGCGCATGCCCTCGATGTCTTCAGCGCTTTTGATGGTGATGCTCATGCAGCAATTATCCCATCGCACTCCGGCGGCTGCAGGCGTGGTTGGTACGCCCGGTAAAATGCCGGGCTGTCCACCTGCCCAGGCCCACCGGTCTGGACCCCGGGTCGGCACCACCATCGACCCCTCACTCCCCCAACAGGCCGCTACCGTGACCTTGCACATGACCACGCTGGCGGGCGGCAACGCCCTCAGCACCTTTCGCGCCCAGCAACTTCAACCCGCCCTGGAGGCCATCCACCCCAAGATCAGTGGCATTGCAGCGCGCTTTGTGCACCTGGTGGCCACAGATGCCGCCCCCACGCCGTCCGAACAAGAACGCCTGGCCGCACTGCTGACCTACGGCGACCCGTACGCTGGCCCCCAAGACGGCGCAGCCCTCATCGTCACGCCCCGCCTGGGCACGCTGTCGCCCTGGGCGTCCAAGGCCACCGACATCGCGCGCAACTGCGGCATTGCCATCCGCCGGGTCGAGCGCATCACCGAATACCGCATCAGCCTCAAGTCCGGCCTGCTGGGCAAAACCCCTGAGCTTACGCCCGCGCAACTGGCCCAGGTGGCCGCCTTGCTGCACGACCGCATGACCGAATCGGTGGTGGCCGACCGCAGTGCCGCCGCCGCGCTGTTCACCGAGCTGCAGCCCGCGCCCATGGAGCATGTCGACGTGCTGGCCGGTGGCCGTGCAGCCTTGGAGGCCGCCAACACCCGCTTCGGCCTTGCCCTGGCCGACGACGAAATCGACTACCTGGTCACCGCCTTCACGGGCCTGGCGCGCAACCCCACTGATGTGGAGCTGATGATGTTTGCGCAGGCCAACAGCGAACACTGCCGCCACAAGATCTTCAACGCCGAGTTCACCATCGACGGCGTGGCGCAAAGCAAGAGCCTGTTCGGCATGATCCGCAACACGCACCAGCTGGCGCCCCAGCACACGGTGATTGCGTACTCCGACAACGCCTCGGTCATGGAAGGCCATGAGGTCGAGCGATTTGTGGCCAAAATGGCATCTAGCGCTTATCCATCAAGCGCTAATAGCTATCAAAAGAGTAGTGCTACCCAGCATGTGCTGATGAAGGTGGAAACCCACAACCACCCCACCGCCATTTCCCCATTCCCCGGTGCAACGACCGGTGCGGGCGGCGAGAGTCGCGACGAGGGCGCCACGGGCCGGGGCTCCAAGCCCAAGGCGGGTTTGACAGGTTTTACCGTGGGCAAGCTGTGGGGCAGCACCGTGGGCAAGCCCAAGCACATTGCCAGCCCGCTGCAGATCATGGTCGAAGGGCCACTGGGCGGCGCAGCGTTCAACAACGAATTCGGCCGCCCCAACCTGAACGGCTACTTCCGCGAATACGAGCAAAACGTGGGTGGCGTGCAACGCGGCTACCACAAGCCCATCATGATCGCGGGCGGCGTGGGCGTGATCGATGCCGAGTTGACCAAGAAAATCGAGTTCCCCGCCGGTTCACTGCTGATCCAGCTGGGTGGCCCCGGCATGCGCATCGGCATGGGCGGCAGTGCGGCCAGCTCCATGGCCACGGGCACGAATGCGGCCGAGCTGGACTTTGACTCGGTGCAGCGTGGCAACCCCGAGATCGAGCGCCGTGCGCAAGAGGTCATCAACCACTGCTGGGCGCAGGGCGCGGCCAACCCCATCCTCGCCATTCACGACGTGGGCGCGGGTGGCTTGTCCAACGCCTTCCCCGAGCTGACCAACGACGCAGGCCGTGGTGCACGCTTTGACCTGCGCGCCGTGCAACTTGAAGAATCGGGCATGTCGCCCAAGGAAATCTGGAGCAACGAGAGCCAGGAGCGCTACGTACTGGCGATTGCCCCGGAGTCGCTGGCGCAGTTCGAGGCGTTTTGCGAGCGCGAGCGCTGCCCCTTTGCCGTGATCGGCGTCGCTACCGAAGAACGCGACTTGGTGGTTGCTTTCGAGGACGCTTTTCAGGGGGCTGCGGCGCGCCGCGCCGGGCCGCCCCAAGCAAGCGCGGCCCCCTCGGGGGGCAGCGAACCACACGCAGTGGGGAGCGTGGGGGTACCGGTCAACATGCCCATGAACGTGCTCTTGGGCAAGCCGCCCAAGATGCACCGCGATGTGACCACCGTGGTGCGCGAATTTGCACCGATGGACCTGACCGGCGTGCCGCTGCAAAAGGCCGTGATCGACGTGCTGGCCCACCCCACGGTGGCCTCCAAGCGCTTCCTCATCACCATTGGCGACCGCACGGTGGGTGGCCTCAGCCACCGCGACCAGATGGTCGGCCCCTGGCAGGTGCCTGTGGCCGATTGCGCCGTCACGCTGGCGGATTACAAGGGCTTTGCGGGCGAGGCCATGAGCATGGGTGAGCGCACGCCGCTGGCTGCCATCAACGCCCCGGCATCGGGCCGCATGGCCGTGGCCGAGGCGCTGACCAACTTGCTGGCCGCGCCGATTGAGCTGCCCCGCGTGAAGCTCAGCGCCAACTGGATGGCTGCCTGTGGCGAACCCGGCGAAGACGCTGCGCTGTATGAAACCGTGAAGGCCGTGGGCATGGAGCTGTGCCCGGCGCTGGGTATCAGCATCCCGGTCGGCAAGGATTCGCTGTCGATGCGCACGCAGTGGTCTGAAGGATCTGACAAGAAAAAGGTCACGTCCCCGGTCAGCCTGATCGTGAGTGCATTTGCTTCGCTGTCCGACGTGCGCGGCACGCTCACGCCCCAGCTGGATGCCACCGAGGCCGACACGACGCTGGTGCTCATCGACCTGGGCAAAGGCCAGAACCGCATGGGTGGCAGCATCCTGGGCCAGACGCTGGAGCAAAGCGGCGACGTAGTGCCCGATGTGGATGATCCTAAGGACCTGATCAACCTCGTCAATGCCGTGAACGCACTGCGCGCCAAGGGCCAGATCATGGCCTATCACGACCGCAGCGATGGTGGTCTGCTGGCTGCAGCCGCGGAAATGGCCTTTGCAGGCCATGTGGGCGTGGCGCTCAATGTCGACCTGCTGATCACCGAAGGCGACGGCATCAGCGACAGCCGCATGGACACCGGCGACGCCAAGAACTGGGCGGGCCAGGTGGGTGCGCGCCGCGATGAGCTGACCCTCAAAGCCTTGTTCAACGAAGAACTCGGTGTGTTGCTGCAGGTGCGCACCGCCGAGCGCAACGATGTAATGCAAACCCTGCGCGAGCATGGCCTGTCCAGGTTCAGTCACTTCGTTGGCAAGACGCGCCCCGCGTCTTCCGAAATCAACGCAGGCAAGGGCGAGCTGCAGGTCTGGCGCGACGCCAAGGCCGTGTTCAGCGCGCCGCTGACCGACCTGCACCAGGTGTGGGACGCCGTGAGCTGGAAGATCTGCCAGCAGCGCGACAACCCCGCCAATGCCGATGCAGAGCACGCCGCAGCGGGCGAGCCCACCGACCCCGGCATGCACGTGCACCTCACGTTCAATGCGTCGGAGAACGTGGCGGCTCCGTATCTGAGTCTTGCCAAACCCAAGGTTGCCATCTTGCGCGAGCAGGGCGTGAACTCGCACATCGAAATGGCCTACGCCTTCACCGAGGCGGGCTTTGAGGCGTTTGACGTGCACATGACCGACCTGCAGACCGGCCGCGTGAAGCTTGAAGACTTCAAGGGCGTGGTGGCGTGTGGTGGTTTCAGCTATGGCGACACGCTGGGCGCTGGCATTGGATGGGCGCGCTCCATCACCTTCAACCCGGTGCTGGCTGCGCAGTTCCAGGGCTTTTTTGGCCGCACCGATACGTTTGGGCTGGGCGTTTGCAACGGCTGCCAGATGTTTGCCGAGCTGGCAGACATCATCCCCGGCGCACAAGACTGGCCGCGCTTCACCGCCAACCAGAGCGAGCGGTTCGAAGCCCGCCTGTCGATGGTAGAAGTGCTCGAATCCCCCAGCCTGTTTCTGCAGGACATGGCGGGCAGCCGCCTGCCGATTGCCGTAGCGCATGGCGAAGGTTATGCCAACTTCAAATACCGGGGCGATGCATCCAAGGCGATTGCTGCCATGCGCTTTGTGGACAACCACGGCACAGCGACGGAACAGTACCCGTTCAACCCCAACGGCAGTACAGGCGGCCTGACGGCGGTGACGACGGCGGACGGGCGTTTTACGGCCATGATGCCGCACCCCGAGCGCGTGTTCCGCAACGTGCAGATGAGCTGGACCAGTGAAGACCAGTCCGAGCACAGCGCGTGGATGCGCATTTGGCGCAATGCGCGCAAGTGGGTGGGTTGAATTCGGTGCATCCCCCTGAGTCGCTTCGCGCCTCAGTGCGTGCGCCGGCGGCTGCCGCTCTTCGTGCACGTCCAAACCTGCGCAGGCAGGCTTGGAGCCGCGGCCCTCAGCCCCTTCTCTCGAATTGCTGCGCAATCCGGGAAGGGGGACACCGCCAGCGCGGCGGGGCGGCCCTTGCGCGGCGGTCGCTGGCTTAGGCCGCGCGCGTTTAACGGCCAGCGGAGGCAAGCGTCGCATGTTGAGCGAGGCATTGCCCCCCGGTTTTTACTTGCGAAGCCGTTGGCGTCGCCTCAGCCGTTGAGCACAGGCCGCTCGTACACCATCAGTCGGCCTTTGTAGGCGGCCACCTTGCCAAGGGCTGGCTGGTCCAGGCGTTCTTCCACCACCTCAAACCGGTGGACGGCCATCTGTTTGTGAAAAGTGCTGCGGTTGCCCCGGTTGGGGTCCACGATCCAGATCTGCGCGCCGCTGGCAGCGTGCCGGTCCAGAAAGCTAGCCAGTGTCGCCCGGGCGTCGCGCTCGTACAGCACGTCACTGCCCACGATGAGATCGAAATGGCCTTGCACCGTGCCATTTTGACCCTCCGTCTGCCCGTCGGTCCGCACCTTCGGGTCCACCTCTGCCTGCGCGCCCCACTGGCCAGTGCGGTATTTGAGCGGCTCCATCCTGTTCAGGAGCACGTTTTCTTGCAGAAACTGCCGAGCCAGCGGATGGCAGTCGCTGGCTGTGATGTCGATACCGCGGCGGTGGCACACCAGGCTGGCCAGCCCCAGGCCACAGCCAATTTCCAGCACCCGTTCACCGGCCAATAGCGGGCGGCTGGCCATGCGCTGCGCCAAGTGGGCCGCCGAGGGCCACAGCAGGCCGAACAATGGCCAGGTGGCCGAGGAAATGCCCAGGGCCTCGGCCTCGCCCAGCGGATCATGAAACTGTTGTTTGTCCAGCAGCGAGCGGATGATGAGGTCGGCTGCGCCAGCGACGGCGATGTCTTCTTGTTTGGTGAGGTAGCCAGGCATGGCTCGGGCGTGAAGCCCTTTCAAGAGCTGCCTCTAGGGACCCCGGAATGATGGGTGAGGGCGCGAGTATGCGCCTTGCAAGGGTTGTTGCCTTGTCGCAAGCCTGCATGCAGCTGCGGGCCACTGGATGGCGCAGGCAGACAACTTCGGCGGCCCGCGTATTGCTATAGTCGCGCGCACACCGGACGGCGCACTGCAGCGCCTCCCCAATCAACCCCAAGGAACCCCCATGGCCTCTGGCAGCCTGCTTGCCCTGTTGGACGATATCGCCACCATCCTCGATGACGTGGCCCTTATGACCAAAGTGGCGGCCAAAAAGAGTGCGGCCATGGCCGACGATGTGTCGGTGATGACCAAGGTTGCTGCCCAGAAAACCGCGGGCGTTTTGGGGGATGACCTGGCACTTAACGCCCAGCAGGTTTCGGGGGTGCGCGCTGAACGAGAAATACCGGTGGTGTGGGCCGTGTGCAAAGGCTCGTTCATCAACAAGCTCATTTTGGTGCCCGCCGCGCTGCTGATCGGCACTTTTGCGCCGTGGGCGGTCACCCCGCTGCTGATGGTGGGCGGCGCCTTCTTGTGCTTTGAAGGGTTCGAAAAAATTGCCCACAAGTTTTTGCATGCACCGCATGAGGACGCTGCTGAACACGAAAGTCGTGTTTTGGCCAATGCCAACCCGGCTGTCGATTTGGTGGCTTTCGAAAAAGACAAGATCAAGGGCGCCGTACGCACCGACTTCATCCTGTCGGCAGAAATCATTGCCATCACCTTGGGCACCGTGGCCACGGCGCCTTTTGCGCAGCAGGTGGCCGTGTTGTCAGGCATCGCAGTCATCATGACGGTGGGCGTGTACGGGCTGGTGGCGGGCATCGTCAAGCTCGATGATCTGGGCCTGTGGCTCAACAGCAAGGCCAGCAGCGTGGCGCGAACCATTGGCTCCGGCATTCTGCGGGCGGCGCCCTGGCTCATGAAGGGCCTGTCTATTGCGGGCACGGCGGCCATGTTTCTGGTGGGTGGCGGGATTTTGGTGCACGGCGTGCCGGCCGTTCATCACTGGGTTGAGGCTGCGGGTGCGGCGTCTGCGCAGTGGCCCGTGGGCCCACTGTGGGAGGTGCTGGTCCCCAACCTGCTCAATGCGGTGGTGGGTATCTTGGCGGGCGGTTTGGTGCTGACTGGGGTAATGTTGGTGAAGCGCCTTCGCGGCAAGTCCACCGCGCACTGACGCGCAATCCTTGATGTAGATCTAAGGGTTAATGCTGAGGTCTTGCGTTAGGGCAAGGCCGATAGGTGACCGCAGCGGTTCAATGCATGCACGGGGGTCGTCCCCGTCCAACCGTTGCGAAATCACCATGAAAAAAAATCTGCTGGCTATCGCCGTTCTGTGTGCCCTGACGTCCGGCGCTGCCCTGGCGCAACAGGCTGAAGGGCCTTGGATGGTCCGTGCACGTGTGGTGCACCTGGACAGCGCCAACAAGGACAGCACTTCGCTGGGCCTTGCGGTCAACAACAAGACCATTCCAGAAGTCGACATCACGTACTTCTTCAACAAAAACATTGCGGCAGAACTGATCTTGACTGTGCCCCAAAAGCACACCTTGAGCGCCGCTGGTACCGCCATTGGTTCGCTCAAGCACCTGCCGCCTGCACTTTTGCTGCAGTACCACTTTGATGCGCCCGGCTTCAAGCCCTATGTGGGTGCGGGCCTGAACTACACGCGTTTTTCCAGCGTGAACCTGCCCGCTGGTGTGGACATCGACCGCAACAGCTTCGGCCCCGCTCTGCAGGTGGGCGTAGACATTCCGCTGGCCAAGAACCTGTACCTCAACTTTGATGTGAAGAAGGTCTATATCAAGACCGATGTCATGGCGGGTGGCGCCAAGCTGGGCACTTTCAAGGTCGATCCCGTTCTGGTGGGCGTGGGTCTGGGCTGGCGGTTCTGAGCCCATTGGGCTCATAGCGAGAGATCTTCCAAGGTAAAGGGGCTGGCGGTTGCGCCAGCCCCTTTTTTATTGGCCCCACTGGTATTAGGACCTGTCCTAGAGCGTCACATCGCGCCCCCACATGCGCTGCCACAGCCAGGGCAGGGCGGTGGCCAGGTCTGGCCGCTGCCATTGCTGGGTGGTGATGTGTTGACCCGCCGCGATCTGCGCCGCAGGGCCCAGATTGAAGTGAAAAGTGTAGGTGGGTTCGTTGCCCATGCGCAGATCGGTAATGAAGACTTCACCGCCTGCTTCAGACATTTTGAAGAACCCGTGGCTGAAACGCGCCACGCGGTCCACCAAGGGGCTGGCCTGGTGCGGGGTGTACAGGTCTGCACCGCGCGCGTGTTGGGTCCACCGCACGGGGCGACCGTCGTCCAGCAGGGAGGTGTAGCCCTCGTAATAGTGGGTGGGCGTGACCGCCACCGCGCGCCACAACAGCGTGTTGAAAGGCGCTGGCGTGACCAGCAGTTGGTGGGGCGCAAGGTTCGGTTCGGGCGGCGACGCCATGATCTGGTTCACTGCCTGGTGCTGGGCCACCACACTCCACGCGAGGTAGACCGTGCTCACCCCCAGCCCGGTGCGGGCCCAGGCCAGACCGCGGCCCCGGCGCAACAGCAGGGCAGCCAGGACACCCACCAGCAGCGGCACGGTGTACAGCGGGTCGATGATGAACACGCTGCCTACCGCGTAGGGGAAGTTGGTGAACGGCAGCAGCAACTGCGTGCCGTACACCGTCATCCAGTCCAGCAAGGGGTGGGTAATGAGCGCCAGCCACAGCGCCAGCCACCAGCGTGTGAGCAGGTGGGGCTCTCCGTGCAGGCGCGACACCGCCCACGCCAGCGGCAGCGACAGCGCGGTCAGATAGAACAGCGAGTGGCTCTCGGACCGGTGCAGCACCATGTTCAAAATGGCGTCTCCGTGGTTGATAAGCGCATCCAGATCGGGCAGCGTGCCTGCGATGCCGCCCCACAGCGCGGCTTTCCAGAGGGCGGTGCGGCGCCCCATGGTGGAGATGACAACGGCGGCACCTAGGACAAGTTGGCTGACGGAATCCATGGATCAATAAGGGAAGTAAGTTGTGGCGCCAGGCCGGGCGGGTGGCGGGATGGTGACAGTTTGCAAGGGCACGATTTACAGCAGGTGGCGTGGTAGCAGCTTCCATGGGTGAGCGGGGGTGGGTCGCCAGACTTGCATTCAAGCCTGCACCACCAACGCAAACTCCGCCCTCGGGCCATCGCTGGATTGGGTAAACGGAACGGTCAACGCAGCGCGGCCCGCCTCGCTCAGGTTGTTCCATAAAAAATCGCGTGCATTGCCGGGGTCGCCTGCGACGTACATCTGGGTGGTCAGCAGCTCGCGCTGCGGCAGGCGCACCTTGAAGTGGATGTGTGGCGTGCGGCCCGTGTACGGCGCCGGGCGGATGGTGCGAAACCGGTAGCGGCCATCGCGGCCCAGCGTCACCCGGCCAAAGCCCTGAAAACTCGGGGCCGCCTTGTTGCCATCCCCCGGGTGGTGGTAGCGCCCGTCGGCATCACATTGCCAGATTTCCACCACGCCACCGGCCAGCGGCACACCCGCGGTGTCGGTCACCCGGCCTTCCACCCACACGGGCTGGCCCTGGGCGTATTGCAGCGTGCCATTGCGCAGCAGATCGCCATCGCTGTCAGCCGGCAACGCCACGGGGTAGTAGGGTCCCTCAGTCTGGCGCGGGGTGGGCTGCAGGCGCGCCTGCGCCAATGCCGGGTGCACCATCGCGGGGGCTGTCACCCACGCGGCACTCCACAGGGTGCGCTGCAACAGGGTGCGCCGCGTCGTGCTGGCATCGCTGTTGGCGCGGGGGTGGGTAGTTCCGTGGGTCAGGTCGGGGCACGTATTGCAAGCTGGGGGCGGGATGGGATGGGGCATCGTTCACTCCTGCAAACGGGGGTTGGAGCCTGGGCATGGGCCAAAGTGCCGTCGCTGCTGCCATTGGGTGTGGGCGCTTGGGGAGGAGGGGCGGCTCGCAATGATCGCACTGGCGCGCGCGCAGCGCCTTGGCATCACCGCAACAGACGGCGCCGGCGAGGGGTTTTTTGGAAGGGCGAAGGGAGGGAAAAATGGGGCGTTGACGTCGTGGCCCGGGGGCTTTGGGATTTGACCTACACACAGATCCCCCGCGTCGCCGCACAATGGCCGGACGGCTGCGGGGCTTGGTGCCCTTGCCTGACCCCGCGGTTCGCCGCGCCAGATGCTTCAAAGATCCATGCCATTGACCCGCCCTATTGACCCCATCGCCCTCACGGACCACACCGACATCGCGCGGGGGCTGAGCCAAAACCCCGCCACCATCTCCCCCAAGTACTTTTACGACCAGCAGGGTTCGCGCCTGTTCGAGGCCATTACCCAGCTGCCCGAGTACTACCCCACCCGCACCGAAAACGCCCTCATGCAGCAGCATGCAACCGACATTGCGCGCTCAGTCGGCACGGGGCGGACGCTGATCGAGTTGGGCGCGGGCAGCTGCCAAAAGGCCCGCACGCTGTGCCAACTGGTGCAGCCTGCGGTTTTTGTGGGGGTGGATATTTCAGCCGACTATTTGCAAGAGGCCGTGTCAGCCTTGAGCGACGAATTGCCGTGGCTTGACGCGCGTGCCGTGGGCGGCGACATGACCCAAGGCGTGCAGTTGCCCGCAGATATCCCCCGAACAGGGCGACTGGTGTTTTACCCGGGCTCGTCCATTGGCAATTTCGACCCACCCCATGCGCTGGCGCTGCTGGCGCACATGCGCGAGCTGATCGACGATGACGGGGGCCTGCTCATCGGCATCGACCTGCCCAAGGACGTGACCGTGCTGGAAGCCGCCTACGACGATGCCGCAGGTGTGACGGCCGAGTTCAATCGCAATGTGCTGCGCCACGTAAACCGCCTGATTGGCAGCGACTTTGATGTGGCGCAGTGGCAGCACCGCGCGTTCTTCAACGCCGAGGCGTCGCGCATCGAGATGCACCTGGAGGCACTGGCCGATGCGCAGGTGCGCTGGCCAGGCGGCGGGCGCGCGTTTGAACAGGGCGAGCGCATCCACACCGAAAACAGCTACAAATACCCGCTGCCCGTGTTCACTGACATGCTGGCGCGCGCCGGTTTTGCGCAGGCCGAGGCCTGGACCGACGAGCGCGGCTGGTTCGCCGTGGTCCACGCAAGGCCATGAAGGCACTTCCATGAACGCTTCCCACTCTGACCTGCTGATTCGTTACACCACCGTGCGCAGCCGTTCGGTAGCGCTGGTGGCCCCCCTGTCGGCAGAAGACTGTGCTGCCCAGTCGATGCCCGATGCCAGCCCAGCTAAGTGGCACCTGGCCCACACCACCTGGTTTTTTGAAACCTTTGTGCTGGAGGAGCACGAGCCGGGCTTTGCGCCTTTTCAGCCTGCGTTTCGCGTGCTGTTCAACTCGTACTACAACGGCGTGGGTGCCAAACACCCGCGCCCGCAGCGCGGGCTGCTCACGCGCCCCGGGCTGGATGAAGTGCTGGCCTACCGCGCCAACGTGGATGCGCGCATGGCGCGGCTGTTGCCCACCGTGCTGCACAACCCGGCGCTGTGTGCCCTGATCGCGCTGGGCCTGCAGCACGAGCAACAACACCAGGAGTTGCTGGTCACTGACGTCAAGCACCTGCTGTCCTGCAACCCGCTGTGGCCCGCCTACCAACCAGCGGCCGTGGTGATGCCTGCGGCGCCTTCTGCGCTGGCATGGCAATCCTTTGAGAGCGGCCTGACCGACGTCGGCCACGCAGGTGGGGATTTTGCGTTTGACAACGAAAGCCCGCGCCACCGCGTGTACCTGCACCCCTACGCGCTGGCATCGCGCCTGGTCACCAACGCTGAAATGTCCGCGTTTGTAGAATGCGGCGGCTATCGAAACCCCGCCCTGTGGTTGGCAGAAGGCTGGGACTGGCGCACCGCGCAGGGCCTGGACCACCCGCTTTACTGGCAACGGGTGGACGGCGCTTGGCACGCTTTTACCTTGACTGGCCTGCAGCCGCTAGACGGGGCTCAGCCCGCGATGCACCTGTCGTACTACGAAGCCGATGCCTACGCCCGCTGGATGGGCGCCCGCCTGCCCACCGAGGCCGAATGGGAGCACGCCGCGCACCAGGCCCTGGGTGTGCTGTCGCGTTCGTCTCACCCCGCAACCGACCCGATGGCTGATCCGGACACTCCGGAGATGGTCCAGTGGTTTGGTGCGGCCTGGCAGTGGACACAGTCCAGCTACGCGGCCTACCCGGGGTTTCGGGTGGCAGATGGGGCCGTGGGCGAATACAACGGCAAGTTCATGGTCAACCAGTACGTGCTGCGCGGAAGCTCCAGCGCCACGCCGCCAGGGCATGAGCGCATCACCTACCGCAACTTCTTTCCGGCCACAGCGCGCTGGCAGTTCACGGGGCTGCGGCTCGCGCGCGACCTGTAGGGCGGACGGTGAGTGGCTGCACTTCCGGGTGCAGTGGTGCGGCACCCGGTGGGTAGCAGTGGTGGGGTGGGTGATAGGGCGATAGGGCGATAGGGCGATAGGGCCATAACCGGACGGCAAGTGCCGTGTTTTTGACGGCTACCCCAAACAGCGCATGGCGCTGTCAAACCGTGTGCAGTCGTGCCCATGGCGCTCTCCTACAATCGCGCTCGCTGGCGCTGCCAGCACAGCCGCGGCGTGCTGCGCCACTCCATTTTTTGTTGATCCCTGCGAGACCTTATGACTGCTTTGCGAACCTTGTCCGTGTTGTCCCTGTTGGGCTTGAGTGTTGCGTTGGGTGCGTGCAGCCAGATCGACACCGGCAATGTGGGCGTAGAGCGCACGCTGGGCAAGGTAGGGCAGGAGGCCCTGCCGCCGGGGCTGTACTTCACGCTGTTCAAGACGGTGGACGAATTCACTGCCAAAGAGGTGAGCTTCTCGCTGGAGAACCTCACGCCCAAGAGTCGCGACAACCTGACCATGCAGGACGTGGACATTGACATCTACTTCAAGACCACACCAGCCTCCATTCCGACGCTGTTCGTCAAATACCAAGGCGATGTGGTGCAACACAAACAGGTCGTCAAGGACGGCACGGCAGATTTGCTGGTGGCCTACAGCCGTGTGCAACGCGAAGCGCGCGAGGCCATCTACAAGGCAATTGCCCAGATGGACGCAACCACCATGCACACCAAACGCGCCGAGTTGGCAGAAAGCGTGCGCAACACCCTGCAAGCCGAGCTGGACACTACCGACAAGGGCGCCTTCACCGTCACGGCCGTGAACGTGCGCAACATGCTGACCGACAAAGCCATCGAATCCGCCATCCGCCAGCGCGCCGAGACGGACCAGGCGATTGAGAAAAAACGCAAGGAAATCGATCTGGCCAAGGCCGAGGCCGAACGCCTGATCGTGCAGGCCGAAGGCGAGGCGCGGGCCAACCAGATCATCAGCGCGTCGCTCACCCCCGCGCTCAAGGAAATCCGGCTGGCCGAGATTCAGCGCGACACCGCCCTGGCCATTGCCAGCAAGCAGGGCAACACGGTGCTGATGGGTGGCGGCGCCACGCCGCTGGTCAGCGTGGGCCGGTAAATCAAAGCGCCGAGGCGCCGTCGCTGCAGGTCATTTGCTATGTTATTTGTAGCTATTGACGCTTATATATAAAGCGCTAGAGGCCAAAAACACCTGAAATTCGGTGCGGCCCTGCGCCAGTGGCTCGTAGCGCAGGGCCACCTGCCCATCACACCTTGTCCAGCGCCTG
The DNA here is from genome assembly GCA_030692685.1 of Acidovorax sp. Classification (GTDB taxonomy): domain Bacteria; phylum Pseudomonadota; class Gammaproteobacteria; order Burkholderiales; family Burkholderiaceae_C; genus Acidovorax. Next base: position 40,768 of record JAUXZO010000081.1, read on the forward strand.
TGCCAGGTCGGCCTGCAGGTCGTTGATGTGCTCGATGCCCACCGACAGCCGCACCATGCCCTCGCTCACACCGGCCTTGGCCAGTTCTTCGGGGTTGAGCTGGCGGTGGGTGGTCGATGCGGGGTGCGTGGCCAGCGACTTGGCATCGCCAATGTTGACCAGGCGCGTGAAGAGCTGCAACGCATCCAGAAAGCGCGCACCGGCCGCGCGCGGGTCGGCATCGCTGTTCTTCACGCCAAAGCTCAAAATGCCCGACGCCCTGCCGCCCAACTGGCGCTGCACCAGTGCGTGGTCCGGGTGGTCGGGCAGACCGGCGTAGCGCACCCATTCGACCTTGGGGTGGCTTTGCAAATACTTTGCAATCGCCAGCGTGTTGTCGCAGATGCGGTCCATGCGCAGCGCCAGGGTCTCGATGCCCTGCAGGATCAAAAACGCGTTGAGCGGTGCCAGCGCTGCGCCGGTGTTGCGCAGCGGCACCACGCGCGCGCGGCCGATGAAGGCGGCTGGGCCCAAGGCCTCGGTGTAGACCACACCGTGGTAGCTCACGTCGGGCTCGTTCAGGCGCGGGAAGCGCGCCTTGTGCTCCGCCCACGGAAACTTGCCGCTGTCCACAATCGCGCCGCCCACGCTGTTGCCGTGGCCGCCCAGGTACTTGGTGAGCGAGTGCACCACGATGTCGGCGCCGTGCTCAATGGGCCGCAGCAGGTAAGGGCTGGGCACAGTGTTGTCCACAATCAGCGGCACGCCATGGTCGTGCGCCACCTTGGCCAGCGCGGCAATGTCTGTCACGTTGCCCAGCGGGTTGCCGATGGACTCGATGAAGATCGCCTTGGTGCGTGCATCAATGTGCTGCGCAAAGCTGGCCGGATCGCGCGGGTCGGCAAAGCGGGTGGTGATGCCTTGCTGGGGCAGGGTGTGGGCAAACAGGTTGTAGGTGCCGCCGTAGAGCGTGCTGGCCGAGACGATGTTGTCGCCCGCCTCGGCAATGGTCTGGATGGCGTAGGTGATGGCTGCCATGCCCGAGGCCACGGCCAGCGCTGCAATGCCGCCTTCGAGCGCCGCGACGCGCTTTTCGAGCACATCGTTGGTGGGGTTCATGATGCGGGTGTAGATGTTTCCCGGCACCTTCAAATCGAACAGGTCCGCACCGTGCTGCGCGCTGTCAAAGGCGTAGGCCACCGTTTGGTAGATGGGTACGGCCGCCGCCTTGGTGGTGGGGTCGGGGCTGTAGCCTGCGTGTACGGCCAGGGTTTCGATCTGCATGGATGGTGTCTCTTTCCTTGAGTGGATCTGTAGGGGGGCGCGCCGACCTGTGGCTTTGCAAGTGCGGGTGCTGAGCCATGCCGCAGGGAGCGTGCCGCATTCTTGCACCGCAACGTACCAAGGCGGAACCCCGCTGATCGAATCGTTTGCTATGTGCTTATGGCTGCGGCGTGCAGGCGTGCAGGCGTGCAGGCGTGCAGGCGCACCATGGGCTGTTACGCAGCAGGTCCGTCCACTGCGCTGTCTGTGGTTGCGGGGGACAAGGTGCTATCCCTTCGTGCGCGGCGCCAGGCTTTTTCAATTTCCACCACCACCAGCACTACCAGCGCTGCGGCAATACAGATCCCCAGTTCGCCCAGGCTCAACGGCGCGGTCTTGAAGATAGGGTTCAGCCAGGGCACATAAATGGTGGCCATTTGCAGCGCAAACGTCAGCGCCACGGCGGCGAGCAACGGGCGGTTGCTCAGCAGGCCCAGGCGCCAGATGGGCTCCCATTCAGAGCGGATGGCGATCACATGCGCCATTTGCGCGAGTGTGAGCACAGTGAACACCATGGTCTGCCAGTGCGCGTGGCCGGTGTGCAAGGCCCAGGCTTGCACCGCCAGGCACAAGCCGCCGATGAGCAGGCCCACGCCCAGAATGTGCTGCCACATGCCACCGGCAAAAAGACTCTCGCGCGGCGCGCGGGGCGGGCGCTGCATGATGCCGCGCTCGGCAGGCTCGGCTGCCAGGGCCAGGCCCGGCAGGCCGTCTGTCACCAGGTTGACCCACAGGATGTGAATGGGGAGAAGTGGAATGGGCAGCAGCAGCAGCGGTGCCAGAAAGATCGTCCAGATCTCGCCGGAGTTGCTGGTCATGGTGTAGCGCACAAACTTTCGGATGTTGTCGTAGATGCGGCGGCCCTCGCGCACGGCGGCCACGATGGTGGCGAAGTTGTCGTCCAGCAACACCAGGCTGGATGCCTCGCGCGCCACGTCGGTACCGCCTTGGCCCATCGCAATGCCGATGTCGGCCCGCTTCAAGGCCGGGGCGTCGTTCACGCCGTCGCCCGTCATGGCCACAAAGTGGCCCTGGGCCTGCAGCGCCTCGACGATGCGGATCTTCTGCGCCGGGTCTACCCGGGCGTACACGTGCACTTGTTCTACCTGGGCGCGCAGGGCCGCGTCGTCCAGCGTGGCCAGGTCTGCGCCGGTCAGCACGGGCGCGTCGGTGCTGGTGACGATGCCCAGGCGGTGTGCAATGGCGCGCGCGGTGGCGGGGTGGTCGCCAGTGATCATCACCGGCGTGATGCCCGCGTTGATGCAGTCACGCACCGCAGCCTGGGCCTCGGCCCTGGGCGGGTCGATGAGGGCGATCAGGCCCAGCAGCTGCAGCTGGTTTTCTACCGCGTCGATGTCATTGGTATCGGGCAGGCGGGTGTGGCTGCGGCGGGCCAGCGCCAGCACGCGCAGGCCTTGGGCGGCCAGGGTGTTGGCGGTGGCCAGCACCGCGGTGGGGTCAAGCGCTGTAGTGCCCTCGGGGCTCCAGTAGCCGGTGCAGCGTGGCAACACGGATTCTGGCGCGCCCTTGGTGTAGGCCACAAAGCCCTGTCCATCGCGGTGAAACGTGGTCATGCGCTTGCGGTCGGAGTCAAACGGCTGCTCCTGCACGCGGGGCTGGTTGGCGTCGAGCTGGGCCTTGTCCAGCCCGCCTGCGTGGGCGGCCAGCACCAGTGCGGTTTCGGTGGGGTCGCCCTGCCAGTGGGTGCCGGACTTGCCATCTTCGTTCTGTGCCTGGAGCGTGGCGTCGTTGCACAGCGCTGCGGCGCGCAGCGCCTCGGCGTGGACTGGGCCTGGCATCGGGTCGCCGGGCACCCAGCGCATGCCGTGTGCGATCAGCAGCTCGGCATGCATACGGTTTTGCGTCAGGGTTCCGGTCTTGTCCGAGCAGATGGTGGTGACCGACCCCAGCGTCTCGACCGACGGCAGGCGCCGCACCAGCGCGTGCACGGCCACCATGCGGCGCGCCCCAAGGGCCAGCAGCACGGTGACCACCGCAGGCAGCGCCTCGGGGATTGCGGCCACGGCCAGGCTGATGGCGGTTAACGCCATCAACAACGGCGATTCGCCGCGCATCACACCCACGACAAAAATCACAGCGCAGATGCCCAGGACCGCAATCGCCAGGCGCTTGCCAAAGGCTGCCAGGCGCAACTGCAGGGGTGTGCTGCGCTCGGTGGTGTCCAGCAACGTGGCCACCTTGCCCAGTTCGGTGTGCATGCCCGTTGCCACCACCAACCCGCGCGCCCGGCCGTGGGTGGCAGTGGTGCCCTTGAAGGCCATGTTGGTGCGGTCGCCCAGTGCGCCTACATCTTCTGCCGCCAGTGCTGCGGTCTGCTTGGCCACCGTGATCGATTCGCCCGTGAGGGCCGATTCGTCCACCTGCAGCTGCGCAATCTCTATCAGCCGCAGGTCTGCCGGGATCTGGTTGCCCGCCTCCAGCAGCACGATGTCGCCCGGCACCAGCACTGTGGCGGGCACCACCTGCACTGCGCCGTTGCGCAGCACGGTGGCATGCGCTGCTGCCAGCTGGCGCATCGCCGCCATGGCCTGGTCGGCGCGCCATGCCTGCACAAACCCTATGACGGCGTTGAGCACCACGATGACCAGGATCACCAGCGTGTCGGTGACCTCGCCCACCAGCCCCGAGATGACTGCCGCACCCAGCAGCACCAGCACCATGAAGTCCTTGAACTGCTCAGCCAGCAGGTGCCACCAGGGGCGAACTTGTGCTGCTACCAGTTCGTTGGCGCCATGCGCGGCGCTGCGGCGCAGGGCTTCGTCGGGGTGCAGGCCGTTGTCGGGGTCGACGCCGTGGGCCTGGGCGACTGCCGCAGAAGGATGCAGGTGAGGTGCGTGGGAAGGGGGCATGCAGCAATCCGGGGGGGCTGCCGCACGCTGGGGCGTCAATGTGCGCTGTGCGGCCGGGCTTTGTAGAAAGTGAGCGGAGTCTCTGCGCCTGGTTCGGCACCTGGCGCTTTATCTTGCCCACCCCATGCATTTCACAGGGCTTGCAGTCAAAGCGCAAGGCAGCATCTCCTGGCCCTTGATCAACATCAAGGATTCTGCTCGTACCGTGCCTTGTATGCCGGTCACGCCGGTCACTCCCTGGGCCTGGTTTGGATTCAAAGTTTCAACCGCAGCCTGGCTCCATTAGCCGCTTTAATGACTTGGCAAATTGCTACGTTTGCATATCATTTTGCGGGATGGGGCGGCTTTGGTGGCTAGGATGCGAGCCTCGCAATGCCCCAAGTTGGTGCGTTGCGGTCTTGCTTAACTGATTCTGGAGACTTTCACCGTGCTGCGTTCTTCTTCGCCCTCCCATTTCCCGCTTTCCACTGTGGCTGCCCTGGCGGCCTGCGCGCTGGTCACGGCCAGTGCTTTTGCGCAGGACGTGCAGACCGTGAAAATTGCCCATGCTGGCCCCGTGTCCGGCGGTATTGCCCACATCGGCAAAGACACCGAAAACGGTGTGCGTCTGGCCATTGATGACCTTAATGCCCAAAACCTTGTGATCGGCGGCAAGAAGATCAAGTTCGAGATCGCCGCTGAAGACGACGCGGGCGACCCACGCCAGGCCACCGCCGTGGCACAAAAGCTGTGTGACCAAAAGGTGGCGGGCGTGGTGGGGCACCTGCAGTCGGGCACGTCCATCCCGGCATCGGCCATCTACGCCAAATGCGATCTGCCGCACATCACAGCGTCCGCCTCCAATCCTGACCTGACCCGGCCCGGCCACAAGACCACCTTCCGCCTCATCGCCAACGACAACGCGCTGGGCGCGGCGCTGGCCTTTTTTGGGGCCGACCACCAGAAGCTCAAGAGCGTGGCCATCATCGACGACCGCACGGCTTACGGACAGGGCGTGGCCTCGGTGTTCAAGGCAACTGCTGTGCAAAAGGGCTTGAAGGTGGTGGCCGAGGAGTTCACCAACGACAAGGCCACCGACTTCATGGCCATCCTCACGTCCATCAAGAACAAGAAGCCCGATGCGATCTTCTACGGTGGCCTGGACGCACAGGCGGGCCCCATGCTGCGCCAGATGGAGCAACTGGGCCTGGGCAACGTGAAGTATTTTGGTGGCGACGCGCTGTGCACCGAAAAGCTGCCCGAGCTGTCGGGTAAGACCCCGGCCTTGAAGAACGTGACCTGCGCCACTGGCGGCGCATCGATCGACAAGATGCAGGGCGGCGCTGACTGGAAGAAGCGCTACGACGCCAAGTTCCCCGGCCAGTTCCAGATCTACAGCCCCTATGCCTACGACGCGGCGATGGTGCTGGCCGACGCGATGAAGCGCGCCAATTCGGTAGACCCAAAAGTGTTTGGCCCCCTGATCGCCAAGACCGAATTCAAGGGCGTGACCGCCAACATCGCCTTCACGGCCAAGGGTGAGCTGACAACGCCCGCCGTGACGCTGTACACCTTCAAGGACGGCAGCCGCGTGGCGCTGAACTGACACGGTTTCTGCAGCGGTGCTTCCTACGGTCGCCTTGGGCGGCCGCTTTCATTGAAGGCTTTGCATTTACAGTCAGCCCCTAGTAAATGGGCCGTGGCGCCCGGCAAGGAGCAACAACATGCGTGCAATGTTTGGTTTGGTCGGGCTGGTGGTGGCGCTGGCCGTGGTGGGGGTGCTGGTCAAAAAGCAGATGTCTGCCACGCGCATTGCAGTGCCTTCAATGCAGACGGCCCCCGGCGCTGCCCCTGTCGCATCAGCACCCACGGGTTCGGTGCGTGACCAGAGCCAGCAGGTGCAGCAGCAGGTCAAGGAGCAGATGGACGCCTTGATGCAGCAGGCACGCCCCATGCCCGACGAAGGCAAATAAATAGTAGTCAAATTGGCCTCTAGCGCTTATCTATAAAGCGCTAACAGCTATCAATTGAGTAGTAATGAACGCTGAAGACGACACGCACTGGATGCGCCTGGCCCTGGCCGAGGCGCAAGCTGCCGCCAGCGCAGGCGAGGTGCCCGTGGGTGCCGTCGTGGTCAAGGACGGGCAGGTCATTGCCACGGGCCGCAATGCCCCGGTCGAAGGCCACGACCCCACCGCCCATGCCGAGATCGTGGCCATGCGTGCGGCGGCGCAGCGGCTGGGCAATTACCGCCTGGACGGCTGCAGGCTCTACGTCACGCTGGAGCCCTGCGCCATGTGCAGCGGCGCCATGCTGCATGCGCGGCTGGCGCGGGTGGTGTACGGCGCGGCAGAGCCCAAAACGGGTGCGGCAGGGTCGGTGCTCAACCTTTTTGGCCATGCTGAACTGAACCACCAGACCGCGGTGTTAGGCGGGGTGCTGGCCGAAGAGTGCGGCGATCTGCTCAGCAATTTTTTCCGCCAGCGCCGCCACCAACAGCGCGCCGACGCCCTGGCTCGCCACCCTTTGCGCGACGACGCGCTGCGCACCCCCGATGCGGCGTTTGTCGCGTTGCCCGGCTACCCGTGGGCACCTAACTACATCAGTGACTTGCCTAGTCTGGCGGGCTTGCGTTTGCACTATTTGGATGAAGGCCCCCGGGATGCCCCACGCACCTGGCTGTGCCTGCACGGCAACCCCGCCTGGAGTTATCTGTACCGGCGCATGCTGCCCCCATTTTTGGCGGCGGGCGACCGTGTGGTGGCGCCGGACCTGATCGGTTTTGGCAAAAGCGACAAGCCCAAGAAAGAGGGCGTGCACCAGTTTGAGTGGCACCGGCAGGTGCTGCTGGAGTTGATCGAGCGGCTGGACCTGCGCAACACCGTGTTGGTGGTGCAGGACTGGGGCGGGATTCTGGGCCTGACCCTGCCCATGGCGATGCCAGAGCGTTTTGACGGCTTGCTGGTGATGAACACCTTGCTGGCCACTGGCGATGCGCCGTTGCCCGCCGGTTTTGTCGATTGGCGTGCGATGTGCCGCGACAAGCCCTTGTTTGGAGTGGGGCGCCTGCTGTCGCGCGGCAACCCCCACCTGACGGAAGCCGAGTGCGACGCCTATGACGCACCGTTTCCGGACAAAGGCTACCGTGCGGCGCTGCGGGCATTTCCTGAACGTGTGCCCTCAGCCATCGATGTCGCCGGCGCCGCTGTGTCGCGCGAGGCCCGCCAGTTCTGGCAGCACCAGTGGCAGGGCCGCAGCCTGATGGTGGTGGGGGCGCAAGACCCCGTGCTGGGCCTGCCCACGATGCGGGCGCTGCAACAGGTGATCCGCGGCTGCCCCGAGCCCGTGGTGCTGCCGCAGGCGGGCCACTTTGTGCAGGAGCACGGTGAGGCCATCGCCGCACAGGCTGTGGAATACTTCGCGCACTGACTTCCGGCCGGGTGCTTGCGCATCCAGCGCCGGTCATCCCCCTGTTTACGGAGCAGGCCCCGGCGGGCCTGAGCGCTTTGCACGACCACCAACACGACCATTCCCATTGCGACCACGACCACGGTCACAAGCACATCTATATCTACTCACCCTCCAGCGCGGTGCGCGACAAGGCTGCCTTCAAGCGCGGTATCGCCCGGCTGAAGGCCCTGGGCCATGAGGTCGAGGTGGATGAGGATGCGCTGGCCACCCACACTCGTTTTGCGGGCGACGACGCCACGCGCCTGGCCGCCATTCACCGCGCTGCGGCCAGCGGCGCCGATGTGGCGCTGATCTCGCGCGGTGGCTATGGGCTGTCGCGCATCCTGCCGGGCATCCGCTACAAGGCGGTGGCCAAGGCGATTGAAAAGGGCATGCACTTTGTCGGCGTGAGCGACTTCACCGCTTTTCAGCTGGCCGTGCTGGCCAAGACCGGTGCCACCACCTGGGCGGGTCCGTCGCTGGGTGCGGATTTTGGTGTGAAGGGTGAGCCCGACGACATCATGGAAGCCTGTTTTGACGACCTGCTGACCGGCCACGGCGAGGGCACGGGCTGGCGCATGAACAAGGAGCAACCCAACACGGCCACGGGCAAGCCAGCGGTGTCCAATGTCTACGTGAAAAGCGCCACGCTGTGGGGCGGCAACCTGGCAGTGCTGGCGTCGCTGGTGGGCACGCCGTATTTGCCGCAGATCAAGGGCGGCGTGCTGTTCATCGAAGACGTGCACGAGCACCCGTATCGCATCGAACGCATGCTCACCCAGCTGTTGCATGCGGGCGTGCTGGCCCAACAGAAGGCGGTGGTGCTGGGGCAGTTCACCAACTACACACTGGCGCCGCATGACAAGGGCTACAAACTGCAGTCGGTGGTGGACTGGCTGCGCACCCAGATCAAGGCGCCTGTGCTGACCAACTTGCCGTTCGGCCATGTGGAGACCAAAGTGTTGTTGCCCGTGGGCGCCACGGTGTCGTTGTCGGTGGAAGACCGCGATGCGCTGATTTACTGGGGCCACCAGCACTGACCGACTGTGGGGAGTAACTGACGCGACGCGTTGGCGTCAAAGGTGTACGTGCTGCATCAGCGGCGCGCGCAGCGAGAGCGGCAGTTGGCCTTGAAACAACGGCGTGATATGGTCCAGCACCCTTTGCGCATCAGCTTGGCCCCGCAACGGAATCAGCGTGTTGAAAAGGTCCATGCGCAGGTACCACAAGGCTTCGATGTCGCCTGCATAACGCAGCCGCATGTTCATCCGGGCCACCTCGCATCCAGACACGCCTGCCAGGCATTGCAGCATGGCACGGCGAATGTCCTCCAGCCCTTGGTCGCGCACCCACGCCGTCGAAGACGGTTTGTCACGGCCTAGCAGGTCGTGCAGGTTGTTGCGGATGTTGGGCTTGTTCCAGCGCATGGAGTGGTGCAATGCGGAATTTGTAACAGGGTCGGCCAAGTTAAGCGGGAGCGAGCGTTGGCACAAGAGGCGTGCTCCTGTATTTGCATAAAGACAACACGCAACAACCGTTTGTTGCCAAGTTTTACGAGTTTGGCGTTGGAGATCGGGTACGAAAACGGCGTTTTTTGGCGAAAGCTAGCAAAGTATTGTTGACGCTTTAGGACGTGCGTCTCCATTCGGCTTGCACTAAACTCGTTCGCATGTTGTTACCCACAGGCCCCCGTTCATGAGTGTGTTGTCAACGGTGGTTTTTGCGGACATATCGGGCAGCACGTCGTTGTACGAAACGTTGGGCAACGAGCGCGCCACCGAGGCCGTCACCCAGGTCACCCAGTGGATCAGCGATTCTGTCGAGTCTTATGGCGGGCGCGTGGTCAAGAAGCTCGGGGATGGCGTGCTGGGCATTTTTGGCGATGCCTCCAGCGCCGTGACGGCCATGACGGCCATGCTTCGGCAGCACCAGGCCCGGCTGAACCGGTGGCCTCAGCCACTGCGCATGGACATTCGGGTGGGTGTGGCCAGCGGCGAGGTGGTGGATGTGGACGGTGATTGTTATGGCGACGCTGTCAACGTGGCATCCCGCCTGTGCGAGCGTGCAGGCCCCGCCGAAATATGGGCCACCGAGACCGCCGTGCTGCTGGCAGGCGCTGCACCCGATGCCTGGTACCGCAAGCTTGGCATGATGGAAATCCGGGGCAAAACCGAGCTGCTGATGCTCTACCAGGTGGAGTGGCGCGAGAACGAAGCGCCCGACTCTCTCACCATGCAGGCGGCGCTGGTCAGCAGTTTTGCCCCGGTTGATTCCATTCTTGGGCAGATCCAGTTCTCTTGGCATGGCGTGGACATGTCGTTCACCTCCACCGATGCACCCGTGCATGTAGGCCGCGCGACGGATCTCCAGCTGTGCATCAACGACCCCCGCGTGTCGCGCCTGCACGCTCGCATCGACTGGCGCAACAGCGGCTTTGTGCTGACCGACATGAGCAGCTTTGGCACCTGGGTGCGATTTGACGGCAGCGGCTCTCCCGTGCGGTTGCGGCGGGATGCCTGCATCCTGCACGGCGCAGGCCAGATAGCACTGGGCGTTTCATTTAACGAGCCCAGCGCCCCGGTGATGAATTTTCACGTACAAGGCAGCAGCGTGCACTTGGGCTGATTCGGCTGGTCCGTTGCGCCAGAGCCGCTTGCGATTGCCGGGCAATGAACGCCTTAACCGCAAAACACAACAACAGGAGACACAACATGGCATGGATAAAGCGGACAGCCGTTGGGCTGGTGGTGGCAGTGCTGCTGGCGGGCACTGGCGCTGCGGTGTACGTGCAGCGCAGCTTTGCGGTGGTGGACGGAAAGCTCAGTGTGGCGGGCTTGCGTGATGTGGTGCGTGTGCAGCGCGACGGCGCGGACGTGACCCACATCCGCGCTCAAACCCCGCAAGACGTTTGGTTTGCCATGGGTTTTGTGCACGCGCAGGAGCGCACTTGGCAGCTGGAGTTCAACCGCCGGGTGATGCACGGCCAGTTGTCCGAGGTGTTTGGTGAGGCCACGGTCGAGACCGACAAGCTCATGCGCTCGCTCGACATCATGGGCGCGGCCCGGCGCCAGTACAACGGCCTGCCGCTGTATGCCAAAGAAGCCTTGCAGGCTTACAGCCAGGGCATACACGCCTTTCACAAAGACCGCCCGCAGGCGCTGTCGCCCGAGTTCCATGTGCTGGGTGTCAAGCCCGGCGGCGACGCGGGCGCCGTGTGGGAGCCAGAAGACAGCGTGGGCTGGGCGCTGATGATGGCGCTGGACCTGGGCGGCAACTGGGGCAACGAGTTTGCGCGCTTGTCGGTTGCCAAGACGCTGGACACCGACCGCCTGTGGCAGCTGATGCCGCCATACCCGGGCGAGCCGCCTGCAGCATCGGCGGACCTGGCTGCGCTGTACCGCCAATTGGGCGTGTACCGCGCAGGCGGCGCTCCACCGTCAGCCATGGCACCCGGCGCAGCAGACCAAGCCGATGCAGCCACCGCACCTGCGAGCAGCCGCCAGGGCCCACTGTCCCGGCAGATCAGCGCGGGCATGCTCGCCTGGTCCGATGAACTCGCCCGCAACGCGGGCACCAACGACGGCAAGGGCAGCAACAACTGGGTGCTGGCGGGCACCCGCACGGTCAGCGGCAAACCGCTGCTCGCCAACGACCCGCACCTGGGGCTGTCTGCGCCCGCCATCTGGTACTTTGCCGGCATGCAGTCGCCCGCCGGAAAGGCGTCTGACGGAACCCCCATTGGCGCCATCGACGCGGTGGGCGCCACCTTGCCCGGCCTGCCGTTTGTGGTGCTGGGGCGCACCGACCGCGTGGCCTGGGGCTTTACCAACACCGGCCCCGATGTGCAGGACTTGTACCTGGAGCAGATCAACCCCGCCGATGCCTCTCAGTACCGAACGCCCGAGGGCTGGGCGCCTTTTGCCGTGCGCACCGAGACCATCCGTGTCAAAGGCGCTGCAGACGTGGTGCTTAAGGCGCGCAGCACCCGGCATGGCCCGGTGTTGAGCGATGCGCAGAAGTCCCATGCCGAGGTGCTGGACCTGGGCAAATACGTGCTGGCGCTGCGCTGGACGGCGCTCGACGCCGACAACCAGACGGTGCTGGCGGGGCTGCAAACCAACCAGGCCCAGTCGGTGGATGAGCTGTTTCAGGCACTGTCGCACTACCACTCGCCCATGCAAAGCGTGGTGGCCGCCGATGACCAGGGCAACATCCGCTTCAAGGCCGTGGGCCGTGTGCCGCTGCGCGATGCCGCCAACGACATTCGGGGCGTAGCGCCATCTCCCGGCTGGGATCCCCGCTACGACTGGAAGGGCTGGTTGGCGTATGACCAGACCCCGCAGGATGACGGCGGTGCCAAAGGCTGGGTGGCAACCGCCAATCAGCGCATCACGGCACCAGGCTATTCGCACTACCTCACACAGGACTGGGCGCTACCTTACCGCTATGAGCGCATTGCACAGCTGATTGAAGCGACGGAAAAACACGATGCCCAAACTATGCAGGCCATCCACAGCGACGTGACATCGCTCGCCACGCGCCGCCTGTTGCCGTACCTTTTGCAAGCGCAAGCTACACATCCGCTCGCTGCGGCGGCACAAGCGCAGCTCAAGGAGTTTGATGGCGTGATGGATGCACAGAGAGCCGCGCCCCTGGTGTTTGCCGCGTGGACGGACGAGCTGGCCCGCGGCCTGATCATTCCGCGCATTGGCGAAGAGCGGTTTACCGCCACCTATGGCAAGCGTGACTACCGTGCGGGCATTGAAGGCATGCTGGAGCGCAACGACAACTGGTGGTGCCAGCCCACATCCTGCGCCGACCAATCCGCTGCAGCCTTCACCCGCGCGCTGGACCGCCTGCAGGCCTCTTATGGTGCAGACCCGGCGCAATGGCGCTGGGGTGCAGCCCACCCGGCGCTCAGCGCACACCGACCTTTTGGCAATGTGGCCGCGCTGGCCCGGTTCTTTGATGTGAGCGTGCCGTCGCATGGCGACTCGTACACCGTCAACGTGGGGCAGTACAACGCAGGCGAGGCCAAGGGCCCATTTGTGAACCGGCACGCGGCATCTCTGCGGGCGGTGTACGACCTGGCGGACCTGGAGCAATCCCGTTTCATCTACCAGACCGGTCAGAGTGGGCTGGTGTTTTCTCCCCGCTACCGCGACATGAGCACCACCTGGGCCCAGACCGGCTACCGTGCCTTGCAACGCCAGCCCGTCCGATGGGCGCGCGAGCTGACGCTGGCACCCGCAAACCCCTGAATCGCCTAAGCCCGCTGAACCCCCTGAACCGCAACAAACTTTTATGACGACGCAATTTGTGCCCTTGTTTGAAGTCACGCGCGGAGACCTGGTGGAATGCCAACACTGGGGTGCAGTGGCCGTGACCAACCGGGATGGCAAGGTGCTGGCCCGGGTCGGCGACCCATACACCGTCACCTTCACGCGCTCCACCATCAAGGCTTTTCAGGCGCTGCCGTTCATGCAGTCGGGCGGCGCCCGTGCGCTGGGCTGGGGTGCGGCCGACCTGGCGTTGCTGTGCGCCAGCCACAACGGCGAGCCCATGCATGTAGAACAGGTGGATCGCATGCTGGGCAGTGTGGACCTGACGTACAAAGCCTTGCGCTGCGGTTGCCATGTGCCCATGTTTGCTGCCATGGGCTTGCCCGGGCTCGCGCTTCCCACTGGGTTTGTGGCCGATGAGCGCCACAACAACTGCAGCGGCAAACACGCAGGTTTTGCAGCGTATTGCGTGCTGCAGGGGCTGCCGCAGGATGACCATCTGGCGCCCAGCCATCCGCTGCAAGTGGCCATCCGTGACCGCGTGGCCCAGGCCGTGGGGATGTCGCCGCAGGATTTGGCGGTGGGCACCGATGGGTGTTCGGCGCCCAACTACGCGATGCCGCTGGCCCACCTGGCGCGTGGCTACGCACGCCTCGCGGGTGGTGCGCCCAACACCGATCTGGATGAAAGCCTGACCCAGCTGGCCGACGCCATGGTTGCCCGCCCCGAGCTGGGCTCTGGCACCGGCCGGCACGACCAGGATTTCATGCGGGTGGGCCGGGGCGACTGGGTGTCCAAAACCGGCGCTGATGGCGTGCAGGTGGTGGGCAGCCGCAGCCGCGGCGAGGCGTTTTCGCTCAAGATCATGGACGGCAACATGGTGGCGCAGGTGGCCGCTGCGGTCGAGGTGATGGACCAGCTGGGCTGGCTGGACGGCGCTCAGCGCGAGGCCCTGGCACGCCGCAGGGCGTCTGACATCGTGAACGCGCGTGGGCTGCGCGTGGGCGGGCGGCGGGCGGTGTTTACGCTGGAACGTGCAGGGGCTTGAGGTCGGGTGCTGCTTTCACGCACAAGACCTCCAAATCGCGGACTAAGTGGCTGTAGCTGAAAAAATATAAGCCAAAAGTGCCTCTAGCGCTTTACTGGTAAGCGTTAGCAGCTATAAATACAGAAGCAAATGGCTCTGTATCGGGCAAGACATACACCACGCCCGGTGCCTTGCCCAACAGCGGGGCAATGAGCTGGTTGTAGAACGCCTCGGGCGCATTCACGCAGCCGTAGCTGATGCGCTTGTCGCGGGCGCCCGGGCTGGCCAACCGCTGCAGCCTGCGCTCGGACGCGCTCACGCTGCGCACCCGGTGCAGTGATACCGCAGAGTCGTAGTCAATCCACACAATGTCATCGCCACGCAGGTTTCGGCCGGGTTCGGTCACAAAACGACCCGCGGGTGTGGTGCGCTCGTCCGGTCGAATCTGAGATATCGGGCGCGTGCCGATGTCGGGTGCCGACCGGTCGCCAAGCGCTGCGCCCAGCAACACCGGCGCGCTGCCCAGCCATTGCCCGCGCGCCGAAAACACGTGGATGCGTGCCGCAGGTTTGTCGATGACGGCAAACGGCATGCCCTGGTGGTCTGCCGTGTCTGTGGCCCAGTGCACCAGTTTTTGGGCGTTGATCGATGCCTCGGCGGATGGCCAAGCACCACCTGCAGCTGCCCCGGTACCGGGGCTTGCAGTGGCAACCGGTGTGAACAAGGCGCTGCACACCGTGGCTGCAGCGCCTGCCATCAGGCGGCGGCGCAGCAGGTTGAACTGCGTGGATGAGGAGCGGAGGGTGCGGGTCACGGTGTAATTGGGGAGATCAGCAGGTGGAGCCATCGTACCGGTTTGCGGTGGCGGCCAATGCCCCCAATAATGCCCATACCCGCGACTACGGCGGAGCTCTGTGCTCCGAACCCGCCATGTTTGATCGCCTTCGCAAAGCCCTTCACCCGTCGGGCGGTTCTTCTGCCACCAAGCCGGTCTCCAACCAGGAGGTTGCGCGCTGGGCCGCTGCGCAGCGGCTTGCTATCGTGGTGCAGGCCACCGAAGGGCATTTTGATCTGGGAGGCGAGCTGAGCGGACACGCGTGGCGGCTGGAATCTGGAACGGCCACACGCGACTATGTGCGAGGCTTTGAGCTGCGCGGCCGCGCCGACATGGGCGCTGACCCAGACGCGGCGGTGATGGTGCTCAACCGCCCCTTGCAGGAGGCCCTGGAAGGCACCGCTTACGACGCCATCACCGACACGTTGCAGACCACGGTCGATGCCAGCCTGCCCGAAGAAATGCGCTGGCTTGCAATGTATGAGGAGGTGACCTGGCCTGAGTTGCCTACCTCATTTCGGCGCCACTTTGCCGTGGTGGCCGAGCGCATCGAAACCGCGCAGCGGTGGATCCATGCACCGGTGGTGTCGCAGTTGCTCAACATTGTGGAAGGTGCGGGAGGTGCTGCCCGGGCGGAATCACCGTTGCTGCTGATGCTGGCGCGGGGCAAGGTCTACCTGCGCATGGAACACACGCGGCGCAGCCTGCCAGAGATCGCCCAGGCCACGCAGGTGCTGCTGGCTGCGGCGCAGGGGGCCTTGCAGAACTTGCCTCCACCGCAGCTATCGCAGGCGCCGGATTCGGCCTGAGGCAAGAGGCTGTGGCCCTTGCAACTGGCGCGGGTAACGCCAGTGCCACCGTGGAACTGGCTTTGCCAGGCCACTGGTGGCGTCTCCCTCTGGGGGAAGGCGCGTAGCGCCTCAGGGGGAGCCTTTAACTACCGCGCGTAATAGGCACGCCCGCATCGCGGCCGTAGCTGCCGTACTTGCCCAGCTCCCACTTCGCGATGGCGTTGCGGTGCACTTCGTCCGGGCCGTCTGCAAAACGCAGGGTGCGGGCCTGGGCGTAGGCCGACGCCAGCGGGAAATCGTCACACATGCCGCCGCCACCATGCACCTGCATGGCCCAGTCAATCACCTGGCAGGCCATGCTGGGTGCCACCACCTTGATCATGGCGATTTCGGTCTTGGCAACCTTGTTGCCCGCCACGTCCATCAACCAGGCGGCCTTCAGGGTCAGCAGGCGGGCCATGTCGATCTTGCAACGCGCTTCAGCGATGCGTTCTTGCGTCACGGTCTGCTGGGCCACACTTTTGCCGAAGGCGATGCGCGAGCTGGCGCGCTTGCACATCAGTTCCAGCGCGCGCTCGGCCAGGCCAATCAGCCGCATGCAGTGGTGAATGCGGCCAGGGCCAAGGCGGCCTTGGGCGATTTCGAAGCCCCGGCCTTCGCCTAGCAGAATGTTGGTGACCGGCACGCGCACGTTCTCAAACGTCATCTCCACGTGGCCGTGGGGTGCGTCGTCGTAACCCAGCACATTGAGCGGGCGGATGATGGTGATGCCCTTGGCGTCTGCCGGTACCAGCACCATGCTTTGCTGCGAATGGCGAGGCGCGTCAGCGTCGGTTTTGCCCATGGTGATGAACACGGAGCAGCGCGGGTCGGCCGCGCCGGAGATCCACCACTTGCGGCCGTTGATGACGTATTCATCGCCATCGCGCTCGATGCGGGTTTCGATGTTGGTTGCGTCGCTGGAGGCCACGTCGGGTTCGGTCATCGCAAAGGCCGATCGGATCTTGCCTTCGAGCAGGGGTTTGAGCCAGCGGGCCTTGTTGGCATCGTCACCATAGCGGGCAATGGTTTCCATGTTGCCGGTGTCGGGTGCGGAGCAGTTGAACACCTCGCTGGACCATGGCACACGGCCCATGATTTCAGCCAGCGGTGCGTATTCCTGGTTGGTCAGGCCTGCGCCGGTGTAGCCCGAGGCCGCAGCGCTGTCGACGGGCAAGAACAGGTTCCACAACCCCGCAGCCTGCGCCTTGGGTTTGAGGTTCTCAATGGTGTTCAGGGCCGTCCAGCGTTTGCCAGCCACGGTGTTGGCCGCCAGTTCGTTCTTGTACGAAGCCTCATTGGGGTAAATGTGGTCGTCCATGAACTGGAGCAGCTTGGCCTGCAGTTCCTTGGTCTTGGGGGAGTAATCAAAGTCCATGGGGGTCTCCGTCTAAAAATCAGGGGTGTCGTTGTGCGGGGCGTAGATTCAGCCGCGTTGCGCGAACGACCAGGCCAGTTGCGCCATGGGCCGCGCGGTGTCGCCCGAGGCCTTGGCCTGTGCGCTGGAGGCGGTGCCTGCCTCTACGCGTTTGGCAATGCCTTGCAGAATGGCCGCGATGCGGAACATGTTGTAGGCCAGGTAAAAGTTCCAGTCCGCACGCAGCGCATCTGGCGTGGTGATACCGGTGCGTTCGCAGTAGGCGCGGATATAGCTTTCTTCGTCGGGAATCCCCAGCGCCACCAAGTCCTGGCCTGCAATGCCACGGCCCATCGCCGCCGGAATGTGCCAGCTCATGCAGTGGTAGCTGAAGTCGGCCAAGGGGTGGCCCAGTGTGGACAGCTCCCAGTCCAGCACGGCAATGACGCGCGGCTCGGTGGGGTGGAACATGAGGTTGTCGAGCCGGTAGTCACCATGCACGATGGACACATGGCCTTCGTCGCGCGCACTGGCGGGCATGTGGGCGGGCAGCCACTCCATCAGCCGGTCCATCTCGTCGATGGGCTGCGTGACCGACGCTACATACTGTTTGCTCCAGCGGCCAATCTGGCGGTCGAAATAGTTGCCTGGCTTGCCGTAGCTGGCAAGACCCCGGTCTGCAAATTTGACGGTGTGCAGCGCGGCAATCACGCGGTTCATCTCGTTGTAGATGGCGCCGCGCTCAGCCTGCGTCATGCCAGGCAGAGACTGGTCCCACAGCACGCGGCCCTGCATGCATTCCATGATGTAGAAGGCGCGGCCAATCACCGATTCGTCCTCGCACAGCACGTGCATGCGGGGCACGGGCACTTCGGTGCCATACAGACCGCTCATCACCGCAAACTCACGCTCAATCGCGTGGGCCGACGGCAAGAGCTTGGCGACCGGTCCGGGTTTGGACCGCATGACATAACTCATCGACGGAGTAATGAGCTTGTACGTGGGGTTGGACTGCCCCCCTTTGAACATTTCTACCGTCAGTGGCCCGACAAAACCCTGCATGTTCTGTGTGAGCCAAGCGGTCAGTGCATCGATGTCAAAAGCATGCTGATCAGAAACGGGTCGGGTGCCCACGAAGTGGTCGAAATTACTCATGGAGGGGTGCAGGTGTTTCAGTTGTCGGTTTCAGCAATGCGCATGAGGGCGTCGCGGTCGCGCACCACCAGGCCGCCCGGTTCGATGCGGATGGCATCCTCGCGCTCCATGGCCTTGAGTTCCTGGTTCACCCGCTGGCGCGAGGCGCCCAGCAGTTGCGCCAGCTCTTCTTGTGCCAGCTGCAGCCCAATCCGCATTTCGCTGCCATCCGACAGGCTGGGTATGCCGTAGCTGCGCACCAAGTGCACCAGTTGCTTGGCCAGCCGCGCCCGCAAGGGCAGGGTGTTGAGGTCTTCCACCAAGCCGTACAGCTGGCGAATGCGCCGCGCATGCAGCCGCAGCATGGCCTCGTAAAACTCCACGTGCGCGGCAAGAATCTTCCTGAAATCCGCTTTGGCCACACACAGGATGGTGGTGTCGCCATGCGCATAGGCGTCGTGTGTGCGCCGGTCCCCATCGAAGATCGCCACGTCGCCGAACCAGATGCCTGGCTCCACATACGTCAGCGTGATCTGCTTGCCCGAGATGGACGTGGAACTCACCCGCACTGCGCCCCGGGCGCACGCAATCCACTCCTCGGGCGGATCGCCGCGTGCGGCGATGAGGCCGCCGTCCTTGTAGCGTTTGACGTATGCACATCGGAGGATGTCGTGGCGTAGTGAAGGTGAGAGTGATGAAAACCAGCGACCTGAGTTGATCGCTTCACGTTCTTCGATAGTAAGAATCGGGTCGTCCATGGCCTGTCTTTTGGGTGACTAGTAACAGGCCCATTGTCACGTCAGGGACCGCCATTCAGCGTCAGGGTTGTCACCTGCGTGTCTGTGCGTTGTCCATGCAAAAGGCCCTGCGCGCTGTGGACAGCGCGCAGGGCCTTGAAAGTGTGGCGATGTGAGGTGCTCAACGTCACCTCAGGGTGGGCTACTCGTAGCGGGGCACGCGTTTTTCCAGAAAAGCGGATATGCCCGCGCCGCCGTTGGCGTGGTGCAGGTTCTTCACGAAGTGATTGCGCTCTTGCCCCAGGTGCTGCGTGAGACTGTTGTGTGGGGCCTCCGCAAGCAATTCTTTGATGCTTGCCAGGGCGTTGGGTGCGCGCGCATTGAGCTGCTCAGCCAAGGCCAATGCGGCTTCCAGCGCTTGGCCTGAATCGGCCAGGCGGTTGACCACCCCCAGTGCATGCAAGCGCTCGGCGTCTATGCGGTCACCACACATGAGGATCTCGGTGGCCAATTGGCGGGGCAGGGCGTGCGCCAGGCTCCAGCTGGCGCCGCCGTCAGGCGACAGAGCCACGTTGCTATAGGCCATCACAAACACCGCGTTGCGTGCCGACACGATGAAGTCGCAGGACAGCGCCAACGAGAAGCCTGCCCCTGCCGCTGCGCCTTCCACCGCCGCAATCACCGGTTTGGGGTAGGTGCGGATGGTTTCAATCCAGTTGTGCAACCCTTCGATGCTTTGGGCCTGTACTTCGGGGGCTTCCTGGCGGTTGGCCAGCAGGCGCTGCAGGTTGCCACCCGCGCAGAACATGCCATCGGCACCGGTGATGATCACGCTACGGATGTCTGCGCTGCTTTCGGCCCCACCCAAAGCCTCCACGCCCGCTGCATACATCGCTGGATCAATGGCGTTGCGCCGCTCCGGGTTGCGGAGGGTGAGGATCAGGGTCTGGCCCTGGCTGGTGCTGAGGAGTTCTGCGGGCATGGGGCCTTTGGTAGGTGGCAGTGCCGTTGCGGGTCAGTCTTCTTCGACGTGTGTGAGGCTCAGGCCGATAGCACCGCGGCGGCGCAGCCAAGGGCTGGGGCGGTAGCGCGTATCACCGTATACGGTCTGCATGTTGAACAGCACTTCGAGGATGTTGGTCGGGCCCCAACGGTCGCCCATGGCCAACGGGCCCAGGGGGTAGCCCAGGCCCAGCGTGACCGCTGTTTCCAGATCGCGCGGGCTGCAGATGCCTTGTTGGCAGATGTCGCTGGCAATGTTCACGATGGTGGCCACCACCCGTTGGGTCACAAACCCTCCGCTGTCGCGGATCACACTTACGGGCTTTCCGTCGCGCGCGAAAAGTGCATGGGCTGCGTTGCGGATGTCCACCCGCGTGGCAGGGTTGGTTGCGAGCACGCGGCGTTTGGTGGCAGCGTCATCGATCAGCATGTCGATGCCGATGGTGCGGGCAGGGTCCAGCCGTTCGACGACGGCCACGGTGGTGATATCGAACCCCAGCGGGGCCACCAGGGTGAGTGCGTGGGGCGAAGGCGATTGCCCGGTCTCGACGGTGGCGCCCAGGTCTTTGAGCAATTGGTACAGCTCTGCACGCCGTGCTGCGCGGGGAGAGACCCACACCGGAGGGATGTTCTCAACGAC
This sequence comes from Acidovorax sp., assembly GCA_030692685.1. GTDB lineage: Bacteria > Pseudomonadota > Gammaproteobacteria > Burkholderiales > Burkholderiaceae_C > Acidovorax. The sequence goes on from JAUXZO010000081.1 coordinate 61,213, forward strand.
GGGCACAGGAGCTTCGGGCGGCACCTGCGCCACACCTTCGGCGTAGCGGTAAAAGCCTTCGCCCACCTTTTTGCCCAACACACCGCCTGCCAGGCGCTGCGCGGTGATCACACTGGGCCGAAAACGGGGTTCGTCGTAGTACTGGCGGTAGATGGCTTCCATCACAGGGTGTGATACATCCAGTGCGGTCAGGTCCATCAGCTCAAAGGGGCCCAGTTTGAAGCCCACCTGGTCGCGCAGGATGCGGTCGATGGTGACAAAGTCGGCCACCCCTTCGCCCACGATGCGCAGGGCCTCAGTGCCAAAACCACGGCCCGCGTGGTTGACGATGAACCCGGGGGTGTCTTGGGCCTGCACCGGGGTGTGCCCCATTTGTTGGGTGTAGGCGGCCAGATCGGCGCAAATGGCGGGGTCGGTTTTGAGGCCTGCGATCACCTCCACCACCTTCATCAAAGGCACCGGATTGAAGAAGTGAAATCCGGCCAGGCGATCGGGGTGCTTGAGCGCTGCACCGATTGCGGTGACGGAAAGCGACGAGGTGTTGGTTGCGAGCACCGCTTCTCTGCGGACCACGGTTTCAAGTTGCGAGAACAATGTCTGCTTGGCATCCAGACGCTCTACGATGGCCTCGATGACGAGATCGCAGTGGGCAAGGTCGTTCACTGACTCCACCGGATGGAGGTTGGCTCCCCACGCGTTTGCCTGGGCTTCGTCAATGCGGCCTTTGGCCACCAGCTTGGCCCATTGATCGTGCAGTGCAGATTTGGCGGTGTCGGCAGCACCCGGGTTAACGTCCAGCAGAAAAACCTGGCTTCCAGCCTGGGCTGCAATTTGTGCAATGCCCCGGCCCATGGCCCCTGTGCCCACGATGGCGATGTTGGGATACTGAATTTTCATAGCGTCATTATGGCTGTGGCCTTGGGCGGGACTTATGTGCAAGAATCTCCGCAACCAAAACCAGAACATATTGTGAATATCCGTAACACCATTTTTGGGACCGGTTTGTGGGTGGTCGCTACTGGAGCCTCTGCGCTGTCGCTCGGTGGTAGCCGGGGTGCGGTAGTGCTGGGCGCCCCCGTCGATCTGACCTTTGAGGTGCAGCCTGACGCGGGATCGGATGTTGCTTCTTCGTGCGTTGCGGCTTCGCTGGTGTCGGGGGACACCCCCATTGGTGACAACAGGGTGCGTATTACGCCCGTTTCCGAAATGCGCGGCAGAGCGTCGGCTGTGCGGGTGCAGGCTGCTGTGGCGGTCGATGAGCCCGTGCTCACCGTCACGCTGACGGCAGGGTGCACTGGCAAAATTACCCGTACCTATACTTTTCTTTCAGACCTGCCAGCGGCGCTTGTGCGGTCTGCATCACCTGTTGACGTGACGCGCCTGTCACAGGCCGCCAATAGTGCGGCCGGTCCTGCGCGTGCGCCCCAGGTGGTGCAGTCAGGTCAAGCGGGCGCGCCGGTGGCGCAGCGGTCGGCACCGGCTCCCTCCACGCCACCGCCCGCCCGGGCACAGGCGCGCGCGCCTGTGCGCCCCCCTGCACGGCCCAGTGCAGCAGCAAAACCAGCGGCTGCTGCGCCCCAGCCCGCTGCGCGCTCCCGCCTTGTGGTGGAACCCCTGGATACCTGGCTCGACAGCCCTGTGGCATTGCGGTCCTCACTCGGGCTGTTTGCGGCACCGTCCGACCAACCCTCAGCGCAGCGCGCTGAAGCGGCTGCGCTCTGGAAGTCGTTCAACGCGCAGCCCCAGGATGTTCAACAGGACAGTGACCAGCTCAAGGCACTTGAAGCCGACGCCGTGGCTTTGAAGGCACAGGCCAACCGAGACCGTGCGGCCGCGGTGCAACTGCAGCAGCAACTGGAGCTTGCCCAGCAAGAGCGGTTCCCGGCCATGGTTGTATACGTGCTGGGTGGTTTGCTTTTGCTGGCACTGTTGGTGGCGGCATGGATATGGACTCGCTTGCGCAAAGCATCCGATAAGGCGGTGCAGGCATGGCGTGACTCTGTGGCGCTGGGAAACCGCGATGCTGTGGCCGCCCATGACGCCGCCTTAGGCCTGTCGCCCCATCCTGGAGACACCTGGATGCAGTCGGGCGCGCTGCAGACACCCTCGGGGATGGTGCCTGTTTCGGCATCGGTGCCGGTTCACGAGGGTTTTGTGTCCACGTCTCCCGCCGTCAGCGGGGCTGCTGCGTTGACACCGATGACCGAGTCACCACCTGCAACGCAATTGGCACCATCGGCGCCGCCAAGGCCGCCAGTTGCTGTGCCGGTGTCTGCATCTGCAACCGCGTCAGTTTCCGCTTTGCACATCGTCAATCCCGAAGAGTTGTTCGACGTTCAGCAGCAGGCCGAATTTTTTGTGTCGGTGGGTGAGCACCAGCAGGCCATCGAGGTGCTGCGCGAGCATATCGCCCAGCACCGGGAGTCCTCGCCCCTGGCCTATCTGGAGCTTTTGCGGCTGTATCACACCCTGAGCCGGGTGGACGAGTTCACGCAGTTGCGCAAACAGTTCATGCTGTCGTTCAACGCCCAGGTGCCGGAGTTCACGGGATTTCACCGCACGGGCCGCATGCTGTATCACTATACGGATGCGCTGGCCGAGATTGAAACCGAGTGGACCTCTCCCGCCGTGCTGATGCTGCTGGAAAAGCTGCTGTTCCGCCGCACAGGCGCAGAAGCTGTGGAGCCGTTTGATATGGCGGCCTATGACGACCTGCTGCTGCTGTTGTCCATCGCGCAGACTACCCCCGCCAGCGCGCGCGGCGAGCCCGCGCCGCGCAAGCGCACCACCCCGCTGGCACCACCCCGCACGGAAACCCTGGTGACAGAACCCACTGCGACGCCCTTGGTGGGCAGAAGAAAAGAAGATCTGCCGCTGGACTCCCTGGCCGCAAGTCTCGAGTTTGACTTTGACATTGTCCCTGCGCAGGTGGCTGCGACCCTCAAGGGCTCCACCGCGCCGGCAGTGCTTGGCCCTGTCACCACACGCGGCATGCCGCTGGATCTTGATCTGTCGGAGCCAGTGCCCCTTACCGAAAGTGATTTGCCGGCGGTGCCCGTCACGCCGACGCCCTCAGCGGGTCAGGCGGTGGGGTTTGGTATGGACAATGATTTGCTCGAGCTGCGCCTTGAGCTGGAACAGCGCAAGATAGAACCCAAGTAGCCAACGCGCTCGGGCCTGACAAGTTCGGGCTCGTCGGGTTACCCACACCGCGTTCCCGCGCTCAACCCCCAGGCTATTGTGTGGCGCGGTTCGCTGCTTAGCGCCCCGTGGGTGGCTCCATCTGGCGCATCAACTGTGCAGCCGTGGCTTCAGGGTCCGGCGCGTTGACCAAAGCACGCACCACAGCAATAGAGCCCACGCCTGTAGCCAACACCTGGGCAAACTGTTCCTGCCCAATGCCGCCAATGGCAACCTGGGGGTAGCGATGCAGCAAGCGCGCATACACCCCCAGTCGGCCCACACCCTGCGGTGCAGTGGCCATCTTCTTGAGCGTGGTCGGAAACACGGCGCCCATGGCGATATAGCTGGGGCCTACGGCATCTGCGCGCACCATTTCGGCATAGCCATGGGTGCTGACACCCAGGCGCAGGCCCGATGTGCGCAGCGTTTGCAGCTCGTTCGCACCCAGCGCGTCCAGATCTTCCTGTCCGAGGTGGATGCCGTAGGCGCCCGCGGCAATGGCGGCTTGCCAATGGTCATTGATGAACAACAGGGCGCCGGTGCCTTGCACCGCTTGCACGGCAGCGCTGATTTCCCGGTTGATGGCGGCTGCGTCGGTGGACTTGAAGCGCAGCTGCACGGTGGGGACACCTGCGCGTGCCATGCGGCCCACCCATGCCGCATCTGGCAAAACCGCGTACAGACCCAGTTGGTGCGGGCACGGTGCAAAGGCTTGCGCACGTGGCACCGGTTGCAGGCCAAAGTCTGCAGGGTGGTCGGGCCACTGCGCTGGTTCGAATGCGCCGGTGCGCAGCGATTGCGCTTGCCAGGCCTGGGCCAGGCACTCTGCGTCGTGCGCGATGAACCCCAAGGTGCTGCAGGCGTTTAGCGCTGCCAGGTAGACCGGTTCTTGTGATGTGGGTGGAGGGGGCTGCTCTGCGCCAAAGCCTGCAAACGTGGCGGCATGGTGCGTAAGCATGGCCTGCGCCATGGCGTCGCTGTCGCGGGTATCGGGGGTCTTATGCATTGGCGTGGTGCCAGAAAGGGGTGCCCAGCACGGGGGTGCTGGGCTGGGCCGCATCTTGTGCCGACATTGCGCCCGCGTGCCGGGCGGCCCGGCCCGCGCTCACTGCATCTGCGAACGCCCCCGCCATGGCGACAGGGTCTTGCGCCAGGGCCACGGCGGTGTTCAGCAGCACGCCGTCATAGCCCCATTCCATCACCTGGCAAGCATGGGATGGCAGGCCCAGGCCCGCGTCCACCAGCATGGGCACGTCCAGGCGCTCGCGCAGCATTTGCAATGCATACGGGTTGACGGGGCCTCTGCCTGTGCCGATGGGGGCTGCCCAGGGCATTACGGCCTGGCAGCCCACGTCTACCAGCCGCTGGCACAGCACCAGGTCTTCGGTGCAGTAGGGCAGCACCTGAAAGCCTTCCTTGATGAGGTGTTCTGCCGCGCCCACCAGATTCAGGGTGTCGGGCTGCAAGGTGTAGTCGTCACCAATCAGCTCCAGCTTGATCCACGGCGTGTTGAACACTTCGCGCGCCATCTGCGCGGTGGTGATGGCTTCTTGCACACTGTGGCAACCGGCCGTGTTGGGCAACACGGGCACGTTCAGTTTGCGAAGAAGCTCCCAAAAGCTGCTGCCGCTTTCGGCTGGGTTGCTGCCCTGGCGCCGCAGCGACGCCGTGACCATGGCGGGTTGAGCGCGCAGCACAGCGGCTTCTAGCACTGCGGGCGATGGGTAGCGAGAGGTGCCCAGCAGCAGGCGGCTGGCGAACTGCTGGCCGTACAGGACCAGCGGGTCTTGGGGAGTCGAAGGAATCATAATTACTATGTTTTTAATAGCTGCTAGCGCTTTATGAATAAGCGCTAGAGGCCAATTTGGCTCTATTTTTATCCAAACGCTTATCCCCCTGTTACGGGCGAGATAACCTCCACCCGGTCGCCGGGTTGCAAGGCTTGTGTGGCATAGCGCGTGTTGGGCACAAAGGTGGTGTTCAGTGCCACCGCAAAGGGAGGGCGCGCTGCGATGGCAGCCACGGCGTCGGCCACGGTGGCGCCGTCGGGCAGTTCGTGCGGGGTCTCGTTGATGGAAATGTTCATGCGAATGCGCGGGCGGCGGCGCTGGGCGAAACCGGTGCGTTGGGCGCAAGCTCCAGCGACAGGTCAAAACGTTGCGAAAGCGTTGATTGTCCGGTGTTCAACACTTCCAGGGTCACGTCGAGCAGGGCGGGCGAGATCATGAAACCATGCCGATACAGCCCATTGATCTCCAGCACTCTGGGGCGGGGCTGGCGGATGGCGGGCAGGTTGTCGGGCAACGTGGGGCGGCACTGCGTGGCGACTTCGAGGATGCGCCCCTCGGCAAAGCCGGGGTGTACGGCGTAAGCAGCGCTCAGCAGCTCCAGCGTGGAGCGGACGCTGGCGGGTGAAAGGTCGTCCGATTCGATCTCGGTGGCACCGATCACAAACAGGTGGTCTTGTTTGGGTGCGATGTAGATCGGGTAGCGAGGGTGCACCAGCCGGGTAGGGCGCTGCAGCGTCACATCGGGTGCGTGGATGCGCACCACCTCTCCACGCACACCGCGCAGCGCGGTCCACTGGCCCTTGGCGCCCAGGCCGCGGCAGTCCAGCACCCAGTCGGGCTGGCCGGGGGCGCCGGGTGCAAACGCTTCGGGCGATTGCGGTGTGTGCCAGTGCATGCGCACCGATAGCCGCTCCATCTCGACCACCAGCGCTGCCAGCAGTTGGCGGTTGTCCAGTTGGCCTTCGCCGGGCAGGTACAAGCCCTGTGCAAAGCGGTGCGCCAGTGCGGGTTCGGCGGCTGCCAGCGCGCCGCTGTCCAGCTTCTGCAAGGGGTGCAGCTCGGGCAACGTGGTTTGGTTTGCTTCAAGCTGGCGGGTAAAACGCTGGGCCTCGGCGGCGTCTTGGCGGTGCCACACGATCAGTGTGCCAGCCTGCTGAAAAAACACGGGTTGTGCCAGCGACTGCAACAGTTGCGGCCAGCGGGTGAGTGCGTGGTGGCCCATGCGCACCACGCCGGGTTCGGTGATGGCCGATTCGGCCAGCGGTGCCAGCATGGCGGCTGCTACGGTGGCAGCCGAATGTTCGGCGGCGGCACTGCCCGCATCAAAGATATCCACCCGGTGCCCCTGGCGGGCCAGCTCGACTGCAAGCAGTCGGCCCATGAGGCCCGCGCCCAAAATGGCAAAAGAAGACGGTGGAAGTGACATACGTGCAGAGTTGTCCGTGTGCGGGCAGGCAAACATGGACAAAACGGGGCTGTGCCGTTGGTGGAAACTCCCCACGCCAGCATGACCTGGATCGGGTAGCGGGGCCGCTGCTGCACGCAGTGCACTGTGCAGGCCCCAGGGTATTTCTCAGTCCCACGGCGATCATTCGTCGGTTTGGCGGGACACCCCTGTTTCGTCCGGAAAAATGAATTACAGCACATCAACTGGCCGCACTTTTTACGCTGCCTATTTTTCGCTGCTTCGTAGGCCATAATTTTTACCATGACTTCTTTGACCCCTTCGCCTTCCCCTGCCCGCCGATACGCGCGCGTGCTTTCCATTGCCGGGTCCGACAGTGGCGGGGGCGCAGGCATACAGGCTGACCTCAAAACCTTCAGCGCCCTTGGGTGCTACGGCATGACGGCCATCACCGCCGTCACCGCCCAGAATACGTGTGGGGTGTCCGGCATCCACGGTATCCCGCCCGAGATGCTCAAGGCCCAGATCGATGCCGTGGTGCAAGACATTGGCGTGGACGCGGTCAAGATCGGCATGCTGCACTCGCCCGAGGTGGTGCGCGTGGTGGCCGACGCCATTCGCACCTACCAGTTGCCCCATGTGGTGCTCGACCCGGTGATGGTGGCCACCAGCGGCGACCGGCTGATTGCCCAGGAAACCGTGGCCGTGCTGGTGCGCGAACTCTTCCCGTTGGCCGAGGTGATCACCCCCAACCTGGATGAGGCCGGTTGGCTGCTGGGGCGGCGCATCGAAGGGGTCGAAACGCTGGACGAGGCCGCACAGGCACTGCGTGCACTGGGTGCGCGTGCGGCACTGCTCAAAGGCGGGCACTTGCCGGGGGACTGGGTAGTGGACGTGCTGGCCCTGCCGGACGGCAACTGCCACCGGCTCGCGTCAGAGCGAATTGCCACCCACAACGGGCACGGCACAGGCTGCACGTTGTCGTCGGCCATTGCCGCGCACCTGGCCCTGGGCGCGACGCTGCAGCAAGCCGTAGAGCGGGCCCGTGCCTACATCCTCGGTGCCATTGCTGCTGGAGCCGATGTGCACACGGGCCGCGGCCACGGGCCGTTGAATCACGGTTATGCGCCCCTGGCGCAGCGGGTACTGCAAGCCTGATTTGCGTCCCTGTGGGTTAAACGCCGGGGATGCCTCAGACCACCTGCGCGAAATGGCTGCGCAAGTAGGCGATGATTTTTTCGGAGTCGTAGAGCCAGTGGCTGTTGCCGGCTTCGTCTGTGATCTTCAGGCAGGGCACCTTGGCATGGCCACCTTGCTGCGTCAGTTCGGACCGGGCGGGGCCTTCGGGTTGCGCGTCTACTTTCGAGATGTTCAGTGACAAACGGCGCATTTCCTGGCGCACCTTGATGCAAAAAGGACAGGTCTTGTATTGGTACAGCGCGAGTGCGCCGCACGATTTGTCGACCGATTGTTGCCCTGCCTCAGAGCGCACCACACCTTGGGGCTGAGTCAACGCCTCCTTGAGCAGCATCACGGGGCCCAGAACAATGCGCAGAGTCTTAAAGAAGGATCGAACAATAATTTTCATGGGCCATTTTAGGCAGGCCAAGCGCTGCCCCTTTGCGGGCAGACCATGGACTGCCCTGATTTGAGGCGCTCAGCGGCGTGGGCGGGTGGCAAACGCCAGCACGAAACACAGCACCAACGTGGGCAACGCGGCGCCGAGCACTGTGGAGACCATGGGTATCAGGTGGTAGAAGGCGACGCCCCCCAACCAGATGGCCACCGGCACGGGGTTGACCTTGCGAGCCTGCGCCAGCAAAGCGGGTGCATCGGTACCAAAGGCCAACCGCCCCAGAATCACGCCAAACAGCGGCACAAACACCGAGCTGAGCAGCAGCAAGAACGGCTCCAGGCTGTGCATGGGCAGCACCAGCGCCAAGCCCGTGCATACAGCGGCCACCGCCAGTCCCCACTTGCGCACGCCCCAGCGCGGCACCAGGCTGTGGGCCGACACGGCGCCCGAGTACGTATCGCCGTAGGCGTTGTCCACTTCGTCGATCAGGATCAGCGACAGCGCAATCAGCCCGCCCTGGGCCAGCAGCAGCGCCTGCACCAGGTCTTTGCTGGGCAGCGTCAGCGCCACCAACACACCCAGGCTGTAGCACCACATGTTGGCCAGCGCATAGCCCAGCCACGTGCCGCGCAGGGCCGAGCCACCGTTCTTGCCGTGGCGCGCATAGTCGGCCACCAGCGGCAGCCAAGAAATCGGCATGGCAATCACCAGATCCAGCGCAGGGAACACGCCCATGCCGCCTGCGCCCTGGCGGTTCCACAGCGCATCAAACCCCTGTGCCTGCGCCAGCGATAGAAACTGCCACGATAGCCACAGCAGCGACAGCACCACCAGCGGCAGCGCGACACGCGAAATCACCTTGCGCACCAGCTGCACCATCGACCCGCTGATCAGCAGCATCACCACACAACCCCACATCAGCGTGGCCAGCACCGGCCAGTGGGTACCGGACATGGCGCCCGATTGCTGGCCGATGGCCACGGTGGCATCGCGCATCACCACCAGCTCAAACGTGCCCCAACCGACCAGCTGGACGATGTTCAGGATGATGGGCAGACTGGCAAAGGTGCGGCCATACACCGCATGCATCAGCCCCGCACTGGCCAGACCGCTGTCGCAACCCAGCTTGGCCACCCAGCCCAACAGGCCTGCGCCCACGATGGACCCGGCCACGATGGCAATCAACGCCTCTTTGGTGCCCAGCGCGGGCATCAGGTAGGCGCCCACCTGCATGACGAGCAGGCCGACGCCCAAGCTGAACCAGAGCGAGGCATGGTCATGCCACTGAAAGACGCGGCGGTCGGGAGAGACGGGGGCCAGCGCTTCGTTGTTGGTGACAGCGGGCGCGGCGGGGGATGAAGACATGGAAAGGCTCCGTAGCAGTACAGAGCAGGGGCGGCCCGCCAGCGCACCCCCAAATCATTGCATTCAGGGTTGTGCCGAGGCGGACGTGCTTCCCTGCGCGAGGATGATCTCAAGCCTGCAAAGTAAAACTTTGAAGGGCAACAGGTTCGAAGGGTGTGATCTCAGCCCCGCTTACGGCGGGACACCCCTAGCGATACGCCAGTGTTGGCGTGGGCGCGATTCTAGCTGCGGACGTAAAAAAGCCCGCACGGGGCGGGCTCGGGGTAGGTGGCGGCGATCATGCTGGTGATGGGTCGCTGGTGATGGGCTTGCTCCAACTGCGCAGGAAGCCTTTGCCCTTGAGGAAGTTGCGGTAGTTGTTTAATGCCACCGACTCGGCTTCCTTGGCCACCGCCGCGCCCTGGGCGACTATCTGGCCATCCTCGGTGATGATGGCCAAGCGAGCTGGGCGGCCGTTGACCATGACGCTCAGGCCTTCATGCGACACGGCGCTGATCACCACGCCGTCAATCGCGCCTTCGGGTTGGGTGCCGATCATGGTGTCTGGCCTTTCTTCGATTGCAGGAAGGGGAAGGGCGGCATGCCCGCCTCGGTGTAGGCCTGCCACAGCGCCAGGCCCGTGCTGCAGCGCTGTTTGCGGCCTGGGCTGCCACCGGCTGCAATGCACTGGGCGCAGCGGCAGTGGTGGGCCAGGTAGGCCGCGTCTGCGGTGTGCCAGTCGGTGGTCATTCGGCACGCGCTGTAGCTATCGCGGTGTCGGCTTCTTTACCCCACAGCTGGGTATGGCCGCATTCCTTGAAGTTTGTCGTTCCCATTGCGATGAATGGGCCTTTGTCTTCATCGGCTTGGTCGCGCAGCCAGCGGTAGTTGTCAGCCTCAAGCTGCATAGCCGAGAGACTGGGTGCGGGTAGTAACCCCAGCGCATCGCGCGCCTCATAGGTGGCTACCTTCTTACGCAGGGCATGCAGCTCGCGGGCGCAGTCCACAACTTCTGGTGCAGCGAGCGATACCAGACCATGCCGGACGGCGTGATCGAGTACCTGCAGCGTGTCGAACAGATCGTCCTTTGACTGGCCCTCGCCTTCGACCAGGCGCCTGGCCTGAACCCTTGCAGTTCCGACAATGCCCTGGAGTTCTGTGCCCAGGCGCACTCCATAGCTCACCGCAAACGGTGGCGGGCGGCGGGCGTCGCGCACGGTCACGCTCATGTCGTGGTTGCCCATGGCCAGCGGCTGGTGCGGTGCGGTCTCGATGGTGACCACCACGCCTGCGCGCTGGGCCTCGGTGACCAGGTTGAGGGCTGCGCGGTGGATCGCGGTGCGGGCGGTATCTGTGGACATGGTTGATCCTTCAAGCGGCCATCAGGGCCAGGTCGGTTTCTGAGATGCGGACCACGTTGCCGCCGCTGCTGGCGGTGCGGGCCATGGTTTGGGCGACGATGCGCTGCAGCTCGCCTGCGCTGAGTTGCTGCAGCTGGAAGTTGTGCAGATCCACTGCGTCGTCCAGCGCGTCTAGTTCGGAAAAATCCAGCTCCGTGGGGCGCCATGCGCCTGAGGCGAGGGCGCGGGCCTCGATGGCGGCGCAGGCCTGCAGGGCGCTGGCTATGTGGTCTGCCAGGCCGCGCACGATGGCGCTGTGCTCGATGGCCTGGGCGATGACCATAGTGGACTGCAGCACCTCGAACTGCAGCTGTGTGGCCACGCCTTCGCGCACGGCCTTGAGGCATGCACGTACGGGGTTCATCACCTCGGCAATCTCGGACTCTGTGAGCCGTGTCGCGCGCATGAGGGCGAGCATTAGCGGGTTAGCGCTGATGCGGGCCATGCGGGGTTTCTTGCGGCCGTGGGTCATGGCGCGGCCTCCAGGGTGTTGCCCTGTGCGTCCACCCAGTCTTGGCAGATGGCGTTTGGCGTGACGGTGAAGTGGTGCAACGCGCAGTGCTGATTTTTGCGGAAGGTGTTGCTGTCGGTGCTGAGGCGAATGCTTGCTTGCCGGTAGTTCCGGCATGTCGCACAGCGAGGCACGTTGCCTTCGTAGCGCACCTTCTTTTTGAGCTGGCCCAACTTGCTCATAGTGCGATCCCCTTCGGCAGCTTGAAGTAGCCCAGCGCGCCCTTGCAGGGCTGGAAGGGCACAGGCTCGGCGCCCTGCAGCACGTGGGCGTATTCGCCTGTGTAGAAGGGCGATTCGTGCGCACGTGTGCACGCCACCAGATTGGCTCTGCCGACGATGCCGCCGCGTGGTAGATCCTTGGGCGCGGGCAGTACGTCAACGATGTGGCGCAGGGCGGGGTGGCTGAGCAGGAACAGCACGCAGGCGTCGTAGTCGTCGCGTGTCATGGCCTGGCTGGCGTGGATGGCCACGGGGCCGCGCCACAGCGTTTCCCAGGTGCGGTTTTCCACGGGCTTGTAGCCCATGGTGATGAGCCATGGCCAGGGCTGGCGGATGCTGAGGGCTTTGCTGATCATTGCAGTGCCTCCCGACGCTTTTGCCCTTCAAGGCGCACTGCATCGATAATGTCGAAAGCGATCTCTACAAACAGCTTTGCTTGGTCTCGGCCGCCGACATCTCCCGTCGTGCTTTGAATCATCGTTCCGATCAAGGCGAGCGCCCTATCGTGGTCCTGGTGATCTATACGCGCTGGCGTTGACTCTACTTGCTCAATCAGTGCCCAGAACATTGAGTTGAACAACTCAAAAATGGATTTTTCACCAATGCCTGGGACCGTGTGCCTGAGCAATAGAACCGGTGACCTACCATCCAAGCGAGACGCCTCGGCAATATGCATCAGGCCCTCAACTCCGTGATCCCGCAAAACCTTTTTCGTGCGGTCGGAGCAGTGCTTCAGGGTTTCGATTGGGAAGCGCTCGGTGTTAGGCATTGACCACCTCCAGCTCGGCCACATGGAAGGTCACCACCCAGGGCACAGAGCGCTTTTCGCGGGGGATTGATACCTCCCACACCAGCGGGTTGATGCCGCGCACGATGTGGCCTGTCTTGCCCACGTGTGGGGCCTGCTTGGGGCCGCGTGCGTTGGGCTTGATCTTGACTTGGACCCCTGCAGCCAGCTCGCCCCCCTTCACTGTTGCCCCGGTGCCCACGTCTGCACTGGCTTCACCACCGGGCGCAGCTGCGGAGTCGGTCGCCGTCGATGTGCGCGGGGTCTTGAGCTTTGGCCACGCGAGCGACGGGTCTAGCAGCGCGGCGGTGTTGCTGGGCGCAGCGGTGACCGCGAGCCCGCCCGAAGGAGCGGGGGCGCCTTCGTTGCCTTGCGCCCTAGGCGCCTGGATCTGGCCCTCTAGCGCCGCCAGCTCGGCCGCGATCTGGGCGCTGGCCTCGGCCTTCGAGGTCTTGGGCGCGGTAGCGCGGGCCTGCGCAGCGGGGGTGGTTTTGCCCTTGGTTCCTTTTCCCTTCCCTCCCTCGCGCGTAGTAGTAGCTTGCGCAGCGGGGTTAGGGGTAGAAGTGGTTTCCGGGGCCGCAGCTTTCACGGGCTCGGGCAGGTATTTGGCCCTGGCCTCGGCTTTCAGGTCTGCGATGACCACGGGCAGCTTGTCCAGCAGCGCGACATGGGCCACCAGCATCAGGCCTTCATTGGCCGGGCGGTCCAGATAGCCACGGTCTTGCACGCTGGCCGTGCGCTCCATGATGATGAGCAGGTGCAGCAGCTGGGGGTGTGGCGTGGTCTTGGCGTAGTCGATGACTGCGCTGTGTGCGCCCACCTTGCCGAGGTCCAGGCGGGCGGCAATGCTCTCGGCTTGCTCGGTGGTTAGACGGGCAGCTTCTTGGCGCACCAGGTAGCGGTGCACGTCGATGCTGAAGCATTCAGAGTCGCCGCTTTTCACCTCGGCCCATGTGCAGGCCACCAACGCATCACGCCAGGCTTGTTCATATTGGGCTGTGGCGCGTTCCTCGGCCTTGGCCTTCTTGGCGTCGGCCATCTCGCGCACTTCTTTGCTGACGTTCTTGGACTCGGGCGCGGTGGCCTGGGCCTCTACGGCTTTGAGCAGGCGCAGTGCCACTTCATTGGGTAGACAGGCCAGCAGCTCACCCTTCTTGCGCGGGTTCTCGATCATCACGGGGTCGATGCCATCGGCCTTCATCTGCTTGCCGATGATCTTGCGCAGTGGCTGGTCTGTTGGGCTGTCGTCGGCATGGTCCAGGCGCCGGTAGCCTTTGAGCTTTGGAGATGGGCCGTGGCTGTATTGCTGGGTAGCCAGCTCTTCGGCTTCTTTGCCTGCGATCACGGTGTGGCCCTTGGCGCTGGCCTCTGCTACCAGTTGCTTGCCATGGGCCTCTTCCTTCTTGTGATAGCAGGGCGCATCAGTGCACACGTCTGCACTCTTCACATCGCTGAACAGCTCGGGGTTGGCACCGGTGCGTTTGGGGCAGTTCTCGCACGCGCCAGCGCCGGGCAGCAGGTCGGCATCCACACGCGAGAAGGGCGCCTTGTCCAGCGCGAGCATGTAGTGGTTGCGGATGTGTTCCGCTGCCTTGCGGGCGCCGATGCGCAGATCGCCGGTGTAGTCAGTTTCCGTCAAGTCCTTGATGGCCTTGATCTGCTGGCTTTCGTTGGGGATGCGTGCCACCAGCAGCGCTTTGCTGAAGTCGAGCTTGTCCTCTCGCAGCGCCTGGCGCCCTGTCTGGCAGATGTCCAGCACCTTCAACCGGCTGTAAACGTAGCTGCGGCTTTTGCCGATCTTGACGCCCACCTGGTCGGCGTTGAGGTTGCCGGTGCGCATCAGCACTTCGTAGCCCTCGGCCTCCTCCAGCTCGGTCACGTCTTCGCGCTGCAGGTTCTCGATAACCTGGATCTCCAGCGCTTCGGTGTCGGTCAGCTCGCGGATCATGGCGGGCACTTCGGCCACCTTGGCGAGGCGGCAGGCGCGCAGGCGGCGGGCACCGGCCACCAGTTCATACACGGGCAAGGGGGCGCCCTGGCGGCGGAAGCCGAAGGTTTCTGCCAGGCGGCTACCGGGCAGCGGCCGCAGCAGGATGGGCTGGTGCACGCCGCTGGCCTTGATGCTGTCTGCCAGGTCTTGCATCCGGGCGCCGTCGAAGGTTTTTCGGGGGTTGGTGAGGCTCTCTTCAATGAGGGCCACCTCCACCATGCACATCTTTGGGCCTGCGCCTGGGGTGGGCAGGGCGGCGGTCACTGTGTCGTGTGCATCAGTTGCCATGGTGGGCTTCCTTCGTGTGAATGCGAAATGCTTGGGTGAGGTGAAGGCCTTCCACCGCGTGCCCGCGTTTGAGCAGGGCGCGGCAGAGGGCGGCGCGTTCTTTGTGGCTGTGGGTGGCCTGGCGTACTAGGCCCAGGTAGCTGTTGCCCGCTGCGTAGGTGTCGGCTGGCGCCATCTGTTCGATACGCTGCAGGGCGGTGGCCAAGGTGCGTGGGCGGGTGGTGCGGCGCCACGGCTTGATGACGTGGCCCACAAAGTCGATGCCTCGCTCTGCGGGCTGCAGGATGGTCTTGCGCGGGTTCATCGCCAGGTGCAGCCCGGTCAGCTTGTCGGTGATGGCTGCATGGGCTGCGTTCAGCCATTGCGGGCTGTCGTGCAGCAGGATGAAGTCGTCCACGTAGCGCACGTAGTGCGGTGCGCGCAGGCGGTGCTTGGCGAACTGGTCCAGGTCGTCCAGCAGCACGTTGGCAAAGAACTGGCTGCTGAGGTTGCCGATGGGCAGGCCGTGGTCTGCGGGCGCGTTGAACAGGCTCTTGTATGCGGGCACGCGGGCCAGCTCGCGGGCGGTTCCGTGCACCTCCACGTTGCCGCGCGGGTCGTGCATCAGGATGACTTCGGCCAGCGACATCCACCAGGGTTCGTGCACCTGGCGCTGCAGTTGTGCCAGCAGCACGGCTTTGTCGATGCTGACAAAGAAGTTCGCCAGGTCGCACTTGAGGTAGTAGGCGCTGCGGCTCCAGTTGGCTGTGGCGCTGCGCACCTGGCCCTCTAGCCTGCGTGCCCCGTAGGCGGTGCCACGGCCTGGAATGCAGGCGCAGCTATCGGCGGTGAAGCGGGCATGAAAGCGCGGGGCGATGTGGTTGTAGAGCAGGTGGTGCACGATGCGATCTGCAAACCGTGCTGCCCACACTTCGCGCGGCTTGGGCCGGGTGATGACAAAGCAGATGGAGCGGCCTGGCTGCCAGGTGCCGCTGGCCAGTTCATCGTGCAGCTGCAGCAGGTTGTGCTCGGCCTGGGCCTCGAAGGCCTGCGCACTTGCGCTGTTGCGCTTGTGGCGGCGGCAGTCGAGCCAGGCCTGCACCAATAGGCTGAACAGGTGCGGATCTGCGGACGGCAACAGCCGAGCCTTCGTAGCTCTTGTGGTTGTTGTTCTGGTTGCCGTTGTTGAAGTTGCAATTCCAGGCGTAGGAGGCGCAACCGTCGCGCTATGTAGGCCACCCTGCCGAAGGCCGTGGCCGATCAGCGGGGTGGCTGCACCGGACGCACTGCGCGCGGGCGCGGGCGTATCCGTGGTGTGCCTGTCGGTGGGCTTGTGGCCCAGCGGCGCAACCAGATTCACTGTGCGCACTGGTATGAGGGCCTTGACCGTCATACTGCTGGCGCCCTGTTCTTGGCGGACTTGAGCCACCCACCGGCCTGTGCACCAATGGCGCCCAGCAGCTGCACGGCCTGCCCCCAGAGCTTGGGCGAGACGTGCCGGGCGTCGAAGCTGACGCGCAGCAAAACCTCTACCGTGCGCTGGCGGGTGAGCAGCTCGCGCAGGTACTGCGCCCGCATCTCGCGGGATGCGTTGGCAAGCGCCATCAGTTCCAGGATGTCGAGGCAGTGCTGAGCGATCTTCTCGCCCACAGTGCGCTTGACGCCGCGCGGCATCTGCTCTTGCACGCGGTGTGCGAGCGTGAGCAGCTGCAGGCCGGTGCGGTAGATGGGCAATTGAGTGTGCAAGGCCATGGTGGTTGGCTCAAATCAAAAGGTTGAAGGACTTAAGGAATCAATCTGCGGACGGCAACAGCCGAGCCTTCGTAGCTCTTGTGGGTGTCGTCCTGGTAGCCGTCGTCGAAGAGGCAAAACCAGGCGTAGGAGGCGTCTTCTTCGTACTCTTTGTTCGACCAGCACCAAGCCTTTGGCAGGGCATCGCGGCAGTTGGCAAACAACAGGGACTGCTCTTGCGGGCTGGGCAGGTCGCCGCCCACACTGCTGGCCCAGGCCTTGGCGTCGTCCCAGTTCTTGCGCACTTCGGGGCGCGTTGGCAGCAAGATGAGGTGGTGTGCAATGAGGCCGTTTGCATCGAGCACGGCGCCGCTATAACGCTCGCCTGGGGCCAGCTCGATGGCGATTGCGGCGAGCTGGATGGTGGTGTTGGTGGTTGTGTTCATGGGTGACTCAAAAGAAAAAAGGACCGAAGAAATCAAGCACTCAAGGGAATGCTGCGGACGGCAACAGCCGAGCCTTCGTAGCTCTTGCGGTAGTCGTACTGGTCGCCGTAGTAGAAGACGCAACTCCAGGCGGAGGAGGCGCCTTCGGTCTCTTGCAGCCAGTGCCAGCTGGGGCGCAGTTGGGCCTTCAGATTGGCGTGCAGCAGGGCGGCAATGGGCTTGGTGGGCAGGGCGCCACCCAAGCCTTCAGCCCATGCCACAGCCTGTTGGTGGTTGAGGTCGCTGCCTTGGTCTGGCAGCAGGGCCGCGGCGCAGTGCGTGCCGTCTGGCTGGGTGGTGATGCCTGCAAAGGTGCCGCCAGCAAGTGGGGCACCCAGGGCGGGCAGTTCGGCAAAGCGGATGGTGGAAAGGGACATGGGAAAGCTCTCCTAGGGTTGGGAGGGGTTGGGAAAACTGGATAGGCTGGGCAGGCGCGCTGCGTCTGCGCTGCCTGGGCGGTAGGGGTTGCTGCGCAGCTCGGGGCAGGTGTACGGCGCGCCGCGCATGGTGCTGTTGCGCACTGGGGTGCAGTCGGTGGCGGCCTCCAGGCGCTCGCTTTTGCGGCGGGCGATCAGCTCGGCCTGGCTGGCTACTGGGCTGATCAGCACCTTGCCGCTGTCTGTGACGTTGGTGGTGCCTATGTCGTGCAGGCCCGCCTTGCGCCGCCGCTCGGGCTTGGGGCGCAGGATGTGCACGCTGGTTTCGTTGGGCTTGGCCAGCGTGATGCTGTCGGTGCCACGGGTGGGGCGGGCGCGGGTCATGCTGGCACCTCGGGCGTGGGTGGGTTGGTGGGGCGGCCCAGCACACGGCACGCGGCGCGGTGAACCTCGCTTGTGACGGCATAGCCGAATCCATCGGGGTCCACCAGGTCGGACACCAGCTCCATGGCCTTGTCCTTGCCGTGCCAATAGCGCACGTCGCTGGCGCGGTGGGTGCACTCGTTAAGCAGATCGGTGGCCAGGGCCTGGCCGGGGGTGAGGCGCTGGCCGGGCAGGGGCGTGCCTGCGGTGGTGTAGACGATGACGCCGCCGCCGGGCTGGTCGATGATGTGAAGGGTGGTGGTCTTGGAAGTCATGCGAGATCTGCGCGTGCTGCGCCTGTGGGGGTGGGGTTGATAAGGTCTGCCTCGCACTCCAGGCGGTGGGCCTTGAAGCGGGGGTTGATGGCTTGCAGGTCGGCCACCTGGCCGCGCATGCGGGCGGCAAGGGAGCGCGCTGCCATGCAGCTGGCGGTGCCCTTGTCGGGGTACTTGTGGGTGATGCATACCGTTTGGCCGCTGCCCTGGTCGGCTATCTCCAGCTCGACCACGGGCAGGCCTTTGGGGGTGTAGCGGCAGGTGCTGGTGGTGACCTGGCCACGGATGTGCAGCGTGAAGGCCGTGGTGGCGCTGTGGGCGGGCGTGGGCATGGCGTGGGCGCCTCAGTAGCCGGTGGCCAGCAGGTACATGGCGTAGGCAACGCCTGCAGCCATGGGGACGCCCACCACCACGCTGGCGGCTATGGCCAAGGTGCGCAGCGCACGCAACACGCGCTGGGTTACGCGGGCGCGGCGGCTGTAGTACGGGCCGTAGAGGTGCAGCGGGGCGGTCATGGCCGGGCTCCCAGCGCAGCCAGGGCGCGCGAGATGCGGTAGGAAGTGCAGGGCCCCAGCACGCGGCGCAGGGCGGTGTAGATGTGGTGGGTTTTCATCAGAAGGGCACCTCGCCAGACATCACGACCAGCGCGCCGTCCTGGGTCAAGCCCACGTCCTTGCCCGCTTCCTGCAGGTCATTGACCAGATTCAGTGCGTCGTCGCGCCAGCTATCTGCCGCGCCCCATGCGCGGGCTACCTCGGACTCAAGGTCCTCGATGCGCTGCTGCGCGTTGTCGAGTCGGTCGGCCAGCTCGGCGGATAGCTTTCGCAGGTGGTCCAGTTCCCAGCGGCTCAGTCGCTTGCGCAGGTTCTGGATGGCTTTGGCTGTCTCTGCTGGCAGTTCGGCGGTGCCGGTGCACACGTGTGCACCGACATCCTCCGAAGAATTCAAGGACTCAAGGGGTAATCTGCGGACGGCAACAGCCGAGCCTACGTAGCTCTTGTGGCTGCCGTACTGGTCGCCGTCGTAGAAGTCGCAATCCCAGGCGTAGGAGGCGTCTTCTTCGTGCTCTTTGTTCGACCAGCACCAAGCCTTGGGCAGGGCGTCGCGGCAGTTGGCAAACAGCAGGGACTGCTCTTGCGGGCTGGGCAAGTCGCCGCCCACGCTGCTGGCCCAGGCCTTGGCGTTCTGCCAGTTCAGGCGCTTGTCGGGGCGCTGGGGCAGCAGGACGAGCCTGTGGGTAGGTCGTCCATCGGCGTCTAGGGCTGTGCCCGCGTGAAGGGTGCCGGATGGGAGATCGGATGTGCACACGTGTGCACTGGGGGATGGGTGGGTATGCATTTCGGCCCTCGTTTTGGTGAACGTCGGGCGAATTATGCATATGTGCGTAACTCAGTCAATGCATATTTGCATTTTTATGCAGCTGCTACGTTTTCTTTGTTTTGATACGTTTGGCTTCTTGGTGTACGCTGCCAGCTCTAATGTTTGATGCGGAGGCGTGATGGGCGGCTTGCGTGAGAGGTTGAAGGACGGGCGTGCACTGCTGCTGGCGCTGGCGTCTTTGGCATCTGTATCTGCCTGGGCAGAAGATGCCTGGAAGTACAGTGAAGAAGCGGACAAGATGACCAGCAAGGTCACCAAGTTTGCGACGCTGATCAGTACATCCTCGCTGTCCCTTGGATCGCCTTACCAAGGGGCGAATTACGCGCATATTCACGTGAGGCAACGCGCTGGCTCGGCCCCAGAGGTTATGTTGACGATCAACAAGGGGCAAATGATGTGCAGGAGCTTCAAGCCTTGTGCGATCAAAGTGCGTTTCGATGATGCGCCGCCAGTCTCGTTCAGTGGAACTGGGTCGTCAGACCATGACCCGACGATTGCGTTTATTCAGGGGGCCAGCAAGTTCATTGCTGGCGCATCCAAGGCCAAGACCATCCTGGTCCAGACAGAGATTTTCCATAACGGCGTGCCCATCATGGAATTTAAGCCCAACGCCCCGTTGGTCTGGGGCATACCACCAAAGCCAAAAGCAAAGTAGCTTTCTGAAGGCGATCCCCCAGGTCCAGAGCCGTTAGGCGCGAGGCCTGTCGCGGTCTACTGGGAAGTCGAGGATTTGGGCTGCACGTCGTTTCCCGGCGCGTCCAGCAGTGCGGTGATACGGTTGGCTGTGAGTGCCGCGTTCTCAGGGTGTAGTGCAAGGTCTGCCAACAACGACGCGACGGCTTTGCGCGCTGATTCGTCGTAGGCCTCTAGCGATTTACCCAACTGCAGGATGGTCTCGCGCAACCCAGGCCGTGGGCGCAGTGGGGTAGGTGCGTTGGCCGGAACTGCCAATTGGTAGTTGCTGCTGCCGTTCTCTGTGCGGTGTTCATGCGGCACCAGCATCAGCTGCTGCGCTATCTCGCGCGCAATCAATGGTTGATAGAAGGCTTCGATACCTATGCCGAAGTATTTGGCGATGGGTTCGAGCGTTTCTGGGCGTGGGCTTTTGGTGTTGCCTGCCAGGTAGCGCTGGATCTGCGACTGTTTGGATCGGTCGCGCAACACGTCTGCCAATGAGTTGGCATTCAGGCCGCGTTTCTCCAGCAGCAGTTTGAGTAGTTCGGGGCCTTCCATGGTCGAGCAACTATGCATCAATCAATAATGCAATAAGTCTTTTCTTGGTTACGCAAATGTGCATAATGCGTAGCCATGAACACGACCATCGAAAACATTCAGTCCCTTCGCAAGGCTGGGTTGACGCAGACCGAGATTGCGAAGAAAAGCGGCGTGCCGCAGTGCCGTATCTCGCGCTGGGAAAGTGGTGGCGTCCCCAAGGCCGCTGATGACGCCCTGAAGCTGGCAGAGCTGGCCCGCACGATTCAACCCGCCACCGCGCCCACGGCGCAGGGGGTTGCGCATGCGTAGCCGTGCTACTTCAGCGGGATCGCCCGCAGCGCGGCTTCGTCGTGCCAGTCGGGATCGGCGCGCACCATTACGCACCGGGCCCGTACTTCCTTCGTCGCCCACTCTGGCATGGGGCGCCATTTTCCATCGGGGTTCCATTTCGATTCGTCCCACAGCTCTGTGCGGTGTGCGTGCTCCTGGATGTGCGCGATCAGGGCCGGGCTGGCTTGCTGCACAAGCAATCGGTGGTTGCTGCTGTAGGTGGCTGCGCGCTGGGTCTCGGGGTCCAGAAGCATCTCGACGGGTATCTGTGTTTGTTCTTTGAAAGTGAGTTCGGTCATGGCAAAAAATACTGTTTGGTTGGTGGGTGTGGGCGGCAGCGGCAGAACCACGTTGGCTGTTGCGTTGGCCGCCTTCCATTGCCGACGCCCCGGCATTGTCTGCGCTCTGGCCACTGAGTTTGGCGCGGTGCACCGCTTCGACGCGGATGCAGGTGATTTCGCCGATGACGCCCACAAGCCCGAGCTGCGGTCGGATGCAGATTTCTTGTTTGTGGAGGTGCAGCCTTCTCGCTTCAACTCGTCGATGCTTCGCGCTGGCGACCACGTGGCGCGCGTTGAGCGGGTTTCTTTCGACGTGGCCCAGCCCGCCACCGCGCTTACGGCGCAGGGGGTGGCGCATGCGTAGCGGCCAGCTGCTGATCAGTGCTTCGGCAATCCAGAACCTGGAGGCGGTCCGCTTTCCAGCTTCTCGCACGCCACGAGTATTCGCTGCGCCAGTTCTCGCGCTTGTGCTGTGTGAATCAAGAACGTTGGACTCTTCTGAGCTTCGTCTGGTTTTTGAGTGGCGTGCGTCAGGTAGTCGAGGCGAAGCATGAGCGCGCCGTACGTTGGCACCGCCCCAAGCTCCCACCCCGCAACGGGTGACAACGCGATTTCTTCTTCTTTCATGGGTGCCCCTTTCGTGGCTGGTGGTTGTGTTGCAACTCCATTCTGCCGCGCCAGTGGGCGCCCACCCTTTTGCACCCACCACGCCCCAGGCCGCGCCGCCGGGCTTTCCCTCCGGTCCACAAGGCAGTGCTGCGCGCGGGCAGGTGCGCAGCGTTTTGTGCGGCTGCGTGGTGGTGTGCGTTTTTTTATTGGTCCCTCTCATGCCTGCAGTGTCGCGGGCCTGGGCGGGGGTGTCTTTAGCGTTTTGACGGGTGGACTGGATGAACTTGCTTGATTCTTTGCGGCGCGCTGTGCGCCATTACCCTGGTGGGGTGGATGCTGTGGCTGCCCGGCTGGGCAAGTCGCCCAGCACGCTGGAAAAGGAGCTGCGGCACGCGCCACAGTTCAAGATGGGCGCTGAGGACGCTGCCGAGATTGCAGCGATGTGCATGGAGCACGGGGGCGAGTTTGCTGCCGACTACCCGACGCGGGTGGCCGAAGCGGTGGGCGCCACGCTGTTTTTGCTGCCCAAAGGTATTGAACTTGTGGACGGCGTGACGGCGCGCGGTGTTGCTGAGCTGATGCGTGAGTGCGCGGATGTGGTTAGCGCCGCCGCTACTGCTGATGCGGATGGCCAGATCAGCAAGAACGAGCTGGACAACCTGCAGCGCCAATGGGCTGAGCTGGTGTCTGCTGGGCAGAAGCTGATGCAGCACATGGATGCAAAGCACCAGGCGACGATGGCGAAGTACCGGGCGCGCGAAGGCGGTGCTGCATGAGGCCCGCTGGTGAGGTGCGGCTGGCGCTGTTCAATGCGTGCTGCCAACTGGCGACCGCAGAGCGCGGCCCGACCCTGAAAGAAATTGCTGCCAAGGCGTGTGTGGGCATGCAGGCCGCGCGCAACACGGTGCCGAACATGGTGCGGGCAAAGCAGCTGCACACGCCACGCACGCGGCAGGTGGCGCACCGCAACCGGCCTGTTGCCGAGTATGTGCCGGCCGCTCTGGTGGTGGATGACCAGGCGGGCTTTGTTGACCTGGCCAGTGTGCTGCAGGTATGGGCAGCTGACACTCCATGACTTTGCAACAAGATGCCGCCGGTGGTGGAGACGCCGGGTTTTGTAGTGCGTGCCTGGGGGTGGTTGCGTGAGCCGTGAACCCCTTCCGCCGATTCAATTTACTGCCCTGGCTGAAGCGCTGCAGCGGAACGTTATGACGCTGCTTGGCGAGTGGTTGCCGCATGGCAAGCTGAACCAACAAAAGAATGAGTTTGTCTGTGGGTCTCTGTCTGGCGATGCTGGCAGCAGCCTTTCGGTAAACATAGAGACCGGCCTGTGGAAGGACTTCTGCACGGGCGAGAGTGGGCGCGATCTGCTGGATCTGTACGCGGCCATTCATGACCTGTCCAAGGGTCGGGCGGCTGTGCAGGTGGCGCGTGAGTACGGGCTGGAAAGCGTGGCGGGGTTGGTGAAGGCGCCTGCAGGGGGCGCACCGATAGCGCCACCCCCGCCAAGGCCTGCGCCGCAGCCGAAGCCGGTGAAGGAGTCGGAGAAGTGGGAGACCATCAAGCCCGCGCCATTGCACCACCTGCAGCCCACGTTTTTGCACCCTGCCAAAGAGCGGAGCAAGGACCGCATTGACCACACGGCCCGCTACCAGGTGGGCGATGACCTGTATGGGTTTGTGGTGCGGTTCATCGACAGCGAGGGCGAGAAGGTCACGATTCCGTACACCTATGCGCGCAGCCTGCGTGATGGTACGGAGACGTGGAAGTGGCGGTTTTGGGCAGACCCGCGCCCGCTGTACTTCCCTGGTGGGCAGTTGCCCAACGGGCGCACTGTGGTGTTGGTGGAAGGTGAGCGCAAGGCGGAATGCCTGCAGCTGCTGCTGGATGCCGTTGCGCCTGGTGTGTATTGCGTGGCCAGCTGGCCGGGTGGGTCGAATGCCTGGCAGAAGGCGTTGTGGGAGTGGCTGGCTGGGTGCACTGTGATCATGTGGCCCGACTGCGATTCTCTGCGCGAGAAGCCGCCCCGTGATGAGCTGAAGGCCTGCACCACCGACGACGAACGCGCGGCCCTGGCTGCGAAACAGCCGTACCTTGCCTTTGAAGCGCAGCCGGGCATGAAGGCGATGCTGGGCATTGGTGCGCTGCTGCGTGATGAGCATGGATGCACGGTGCAGCTGCTGCCCGTGGACAAGCCGGGCGTCAAGCCTTCGGGCTGGGATTGCCGCGATGCCATCGAGACGGACGGCTGGGACTTTGACCGCGTGCTCGCTTACTTTGGCACCGCGCGCGCTTTGCTGGCCGATGTATCCGCACCGGCACATGCGGCAGCGGGTGGCGGTGGTGGTGACAAGCCGCCAAAAAATCGCGATGCCTCGGCTGGCGCCGGTGCTGGCTCAGGGGGCGGTGATAGTGGTGGCGAGGGTGATGATGACCCGTTTGGCATGTTCCTGGATGAGGAGGTTGCGCGCCTTCGGCTGCGTGGCCGTTGGCTGCTGCGGCCGCGCCGGGGGGTTCTGATTGAAGCCCTAAGGTCTGCCCCGGAACTGGCAGGCTGTGTGGCGTTTGATGAGCTGAGGGAGCGGCCCATTGCTTTGCGTGCTTTCCCTTGGCGTGACGCGCCTGGTCCACTGGCGGATGCAGACGTGCTGCGACTGGCTAACTTTATTGAGTCACGCTACGGCACGGGTGAGGCGAGCGCCCAAACGACAGAGCAGGCCATCAATGTGGCGGCTGACGAAAACCGGGTGCACCCGTTTCGTGATTGGTTGCGAGCGCAAGAATGGGATGAGAAGCCGCGGCTTGAGAAGTGGCTGATTCATGTGCTTGGCCTGACGCCCAGTGAGATCAAACCGAAGCTCTTGCGTTACCTGCAGCTGGTGTCGAAGTTCATCGTGATGGGCCATGTGGCACGGGTGATGACGCCGGGCTGCAAGTTTGACTACTCGGTGGTTTTGGAAGGGAAGGGCGGTATTGGGAAGTCGTCCATGGTGCGCACGCTCGTGGGCAAGGAGTTCTTTTCAGACACGCACTTCGATATCGGGAACGGCAAGGACGGCATGGAGCAGCTCAGCGGCATTGTGGCCTATGAGTTGTCGGAGATGACGGCGTTTCGGCGCGCGGACTCTGAAGCGGTTAAGGCTTTCTTTTCGAGTGAGTCGGATCGCTTCCGTGGTGCGTATGGGAGGTTTGTGCAGGAGCACCCAAGACAGTGCGTGATCTGGTGCACCACGAATAAGCGGCAGTATTTGTTTGACATCACGGGTAACAGGCGGTTCTGGCCTGTTCTGGTGGAGGGCCGCACCAATCTGGAGTGGTTGCGCAAGTTTCGAGGCCAATTGTTTGCCGAGGCCTTGGCGCTGTTTGAAGCGGGCGAGCGATACCACCCGACGCCTGAAGAGGAAAAAGCCTACTTCGAGCCAGAGCAGGAAAAGCGACTGGTGGAAACCAGTGTGCAGGGTCGCCTCTGGTCGTTGCTGACCCGTGAAGGCATCAGCAACGCAGACGGTAAAGCCACACAGGGGTTGAGCCAGTTAACTCAGTTCGTGACGATACCGGACCTGGTGCAAGCCTTGGGCGCTGATCCGGGCAAGTCCAGCGCAATGCTGGATGGCCAGGTGCGTGATTGGTTGTTTGAAAACGGTTGGCAACCTGGGCGCGAAGGCGGAGGCCAGCGCAGGCGTGGCTTTAAGCAGCCGGACGTATGGCCGCCCAAGTTCCAGGATGAAGATGTTGAGGCCACCCCTGCAAAGCAGGTGGGTGGCCAGCAAGGCCCTATGCCGCCCGCTGCGGCGCCATGGGGTGAGGACGATGACTATGCACCACTGTAGGCAGGGATCGGCGCGCACGGCGCCGGATAAGCCACAGGTGCTTGAAACGCGCCAAGGCGCACAGCTGCCTGGAGGCGCGATTCGCGGCCAGCTGTGTGTTGTGGTGGCGGGGATGTCATCGCGCATGTGCGGGTGGCCCATGACCTAGCCCAATCTGTCTTAGGCCCCTGGTGCTGAGTGCATGCGTGTGTGTGCCGTCCAGCCGTCCAGGGTTTGCCATGGAGCGCGCGGCGGTGGGCTATTTGCCTTTTCACCAGTCGGGGCCGCTGCATTGTCTAGGTAAATCGTAGGCGCTCTTGATGTGGGCGCTGGCGAGTGGGTGCGTGTGTGCACGTGCTCGCGCGTGTGGACTTCTGCTTGTGTGTGTGAGGTCTATAGAAAAGGTGGACGGGTGGACGGCCCGGAAAGGAGCGGCAGGTATGTCAGAGCAGCGACAAGACCCGGTAGGTATGCAGGCGTTGGTCCAGCAACGTCTGCAGTTGATCAAGTCCAGCATGCCCAACGTGATGCAAAGCATTGAAGACAAGGCGGCGCACATCGGGCCTGAAGCATTCGCCCTGGTGCGGCGTGGTCTGCGGGGTGAACCGGGGTGCTTTTATGCGTTTGAGGCTGGGCATGTGGTGGGCACGCCGTTCGGGCGGAATGATCCGGTGATGCTTGAGCTGGCCCAGTTCACTGCCGTGTTTGGTTGTGCACACGTGTGCATTTGGCCTGCGAAGGATGGAGAGGTGCGGGGACATGGCGCGGCTTAAACACATTCAGCGGCGGCTGGAGAACTGGGCGATCTGGTCATCGCGCGGCGCTGGTGGTGGGCGCGGGTTTGCAACCAAGTCGGTGCTGGCCAGTGAGGTGTGGTCCCGTGGGTCATACAACCATGTGGCGATTCCGGTGGAGGATGAGGAGGCGTGGGCCACTGACCAGGCGGTGACGGCGCTGAAGCTGGGCAAGGGGCACCTGTTCAAGACCATTGACTTCATCTACCTGAAAGACCTGGGCATCAAAGAGACGGCGCAGCGGATGGAGCGCCAGCCATCCACCATCAAGGCGCAGCTTGAGCAGGCGGATCACTCCATTGCGGCTTGGCTGGAGGCGAGGGCAGAGGAGCGGGAGCGCACGCGGGCGGCGGCGGCTGTATCCGCCGCGAAGGACAAAGCGCTATAGACGCGGGGAGTTTTACAACATAGACCTTTTGGGTACATTTCAGGCACTGTGTCCGTGTTGCGCCTCCACCCGCAACACATCAGTGGGAACCTCGGCAAGTGTTGAGCTTGTCGGGGTTTTTCTTTTGGTGGTGAAGCCGATACAGCGTATCGAAGGCACGCATCAGCGATTGGTCGATCTGCTTTCGGGCAGCGCATCCAGCATCTCTTAACAACGGGTGTAGCTGGTGGGTTTAGTCGGTAGGCGCGCTCCCTGTCGATAGCTGCCACGTCCATCCCAGCGACGTTAAAGGCTGGGGACTATTCATGCCCATTGCCGCTCCACGCCCCTGTAGTCATCCCGGCTGCGGGGCGCTGGTGCGTGACGGCACGGGCCGATGCCCCAAGCATCCAAAGAAAGCCTGGGCAGCACCTGCCAAGGAAACCAAGCGGATCACCGGGCGCAGGCTGCAGGCCATGCGCGCTGATCTGTTCAGGCGCCAGCCGCTGTGCGAACCATGCCAGGAGGCAGGGCGCGTGACGCTCGCCACCATCCGCGATCACCGCATCCCATTGGCGGAAGGCGGCGCGGACGACGAGACCAATGAGCAGGCGATCTGTGATGACTGCCACAGCACCAAGACCAAGGCCGAATCGGCACGCGGGGTGCGCCGCGCCTGGGGCAACTACCGCGAAGGCTGACCGCCGGGCCGCGCAGTCGTGGAGGGGGAGGGGGGTGTCAAAAGTCTGGAACCCTCGACACGGAAACCGACCGCCTAATGCTTTTTTTACGCGCGCAGGTTTCGGGAGGGGGGGTACCCCGCAGGGTGGTTCATAGGAGATTGATATGTCTGGAACACGTGGGCCACTGCCGAAGCCTGCCGCGCTGCGGTTGCTGGAAGGGAACGCTGGCAAGCGGCCGTTGGATCTTGCGGCGGGCGTGAACCCTCGCATCGAGATCCCCAGCCCGCCGAAGCACCTGGGGGTCGAAGCCAAGAAGGAATGGAAACGCATCACCCCGCTGTTGGAAGACCTGGGACTGATCAGCGGCCTAGACCGTGCGGCGCTGGCGCTGTACTGCCAGGCAGCGGGCCGATTGGCTGAGCTGGAGATGGCATTCAACGGCAAGGTTGCTGGTCTGGTTGCCAAAGGAATGGACTACTGCGATGCCGTGTATGAGGCCAGCTACGCCACCACCCCCAGCGGCTACGCACAGCAGAGCGTGATCGTGCAGCTGATCGGCAAGCACCGCGAGCAGCTCAACCGCTACCTGATGCACTTTGGCCTGAGCCCTGCAGCCCGTGGCCGAGTGCAGGCCAGCAACTACGTGCAGCCCACGCTGCCAGGCATTGATGAGAAACCCCAGACCAAGCCCAACGGCTTCGGCATGTTTGTAAACCCCAACCGATGAACGAATACGTCGAGCGCGCGCAGCACTACATGCGCGATGTTCTTGACGGCACGATCCCCACTTGCAAATGGACCCGCCTCGCTGTGCAGCGCCAGGCGGATAACCTGCTGCGCGAGCCCAGCGAAGATTGGCCGTGGGTGTTTGATGCCGACAGGGCAGCGCGCCCGTGCGCCTTCATCGAGCTGCTGCCGCACATCAAGGGCAAGTGGGCGCGCGATGGCCACAAGCTGGAGCTGGAGCCCTGGCAATGCTTCATCCTCACCACTGTTTTTGGATGGGTGCACGCTGAAACCGGCATGCGCCGGTTCCTGGAAGCGTACGAAGAAGAGGCCCGCAAAAACGGCAAGAGCGCCAAGGGCTCGGGCCTGCTGCTCTACATGCTTACCGCAGACGGTGAACACGGCGCAGAGTGCTACACCGCCGCCACCACCCGCGACCAGGCGCGCATTGTGTTTGACGATGCCAAGGCCATGGCCGAACGCTCACCCGGCCTGCGCACACACTTGGGCGTGGCCATCATGCAGCACAGCCTGACCGTGGCGCACACCCACAGCAAGGCCGGGCCCTTGGCGGCCGAAGGCAGCACGCTCGATGGTCTGAACGTGCACTTCGCGCTGCTGGATGAGCTGCACGCCCACAAGACCCGCGCGGTGTACGACGTGATCGACAGCGCGCGCGGTGCGCGTGAACAGTCCCTGCTGTGGACCATTACCACCGCAGGCACCGACCGCAGCGGCATCTGCTACGAACGGCGCACGCACGTCACCAAGATCCTTGATCGTGTGGTCCAGGATGAACGCGTGTTCGGGATCATCTACACGTTGGACGACGGCGATGATCACTTCGACCCGGCTGTGTGGATCAAAGCCAACCCGAACCTGGGCAAGTCGGTGCAGCTGGATGAGTTGATGGCGCAGGCCAGCAAGGCACAAGCCATGCCCAGTGCGCTTAACAACTTTCTAACCAAGCGCCTGAACGTTTGGGTGTCCGGCGAAAGCCCGTGGATGGACATGCGCGCCTGGGAGAAGTGCGGCAACAAGGCCCTGAGCATCGAGTTCATACCTGATGGCGCCACGGTCTACATGGGCCTCGACCTCGCACAAAAGCGTGACTTCGCTGCACTGACCTTGGTGTGGTTCATTGCCAGCACTGGCAAGTGGGGCGTGTGCACACGTCTGTACTTGAACGAGCTGGCCGTGCAAGAGAGCGGCAACGCCCACCTGTCCGGCTGGGCGCGGCAAGGGTACGTCGTCGTTACCGATGGTCCCGTGACCGACTTCGACTGCATTGCCGACGACATGCGCACCTACTGCCGCCGATTCGATGTGCAGGAGATTGCATTCGACCCCGCACTGTCCATGTATTTCGCTGGCACGCTGATGGAGGAAGGCCTCCCGTTGGTGGAGATTGCACAGCGCGCCATGTTCTTCACCCCGGCATTGATCCAGGTAGAGAACCTGGTGCTCGAAGGCAAGCTGGTGCACGACGGCAATCCGGTTATGGCCTGGATGGTCAGCAACCTGGTGGTCAAGGTGTCCAAGTTCAATGAGCTGATGTCACCCACCAAAGAGCGACCCGAGAACAAGATTGACGGCGTGATATCGATGCTGATGGCGCTGGGCCGGGCATTGCAACAAGACCACAGCGCATCGCTGGATGACTTTTTGAAAAACCCCATCATCGTATGAAGCACCTCACCCCGCCACTGCTGGCCTTGCTGGCACTGCTCGCAGGCTGCGGCATGGCTGTGTCCGGCGTTTACCTGCTTGCAGGTACTGGCTGGGCGCTGCTTGCGGGCGCCTGTCCCCTGCTGCTGTTTGCGTTGATCATCCTGCGAGGCCTGAAACGTGCGCAACAAAACCCTCAGTGAAATCCTCGCCTTGGGCGCAGCGCCTGGGCGCGGCATCAAGGCCGTGGGCGACTGGCTGGGCCAAAGCATCAGCCTCACAGACAGCGCCTTCTGGTCGCAGTGGTTGGGTGGTGGCAACTGGTCTGGCCAAAGCGTTACCACCCGCAGCACCCTACAGCTCAGCGCCGCATGGGCCTGTGTGCGTCTCATCTCCGAGACCCTGTCCACGCTGCCCATCAACCTGTACCGCAGCGCGCCCGATGGGTCCAAGGCACCAGCCACCAACCACCAGCTCTACCATCTGCTGCACAGCCAGCCCAATGCGTACATGTCGGCTGTTGACTTCTGGCAGGCCTACCTTGCCAGCCTGCTGCTCAAGGGCAACGCCTATGCGCAAAAGCGCTACAGCGGCAAGGTCATCACCAGCATCGACTTTCTGCACCCCGATGGCATCAACCGCCGCGTGCTGAAGTCGGGCGCCATCGAGTGGAGGTACACCGACCCCGCCAGCGGCACGGTGCGCGTCATCCCTGAACAAGAGATGTGGCACACCTCGGCCTTCAGCCTCGATGGGCAAGTTGGTCTTTCCCCCATCCAGATGGGTGCCAACGTCATGGGCGGCGCCATCGCTGCAGACAAGGCCAGCGCCCACACCTTTACCGGTGGCATGAAGAGCAGCGGCCTGGTTACCACCGGCGCCAGTGTGCTCAAGCCAGACCAACGCGAAGACATTCGCCAGCACGTGAAGAAGGTGAGCGACTTGGGCGGCGTCATGGTGCTGGAGATGGGCATGGGCTTCCAGCAGCTCAGCATGAACCCGCAAGACGCCGAACTGCTCTCCACCCGTGGTTTCAACGTTGAAGAGGTTTGCCGCTGGTTCCGCGTGCCGCCCTTCATGGTCGGCCACAGCGAGAAGTCCACGAGCTGGGGCACCGGCATCGAGCAGCAAATGATCGGCTTCATCACCTTCGTGCTGCGGCCCTGGTGTGTGCGCATCGAGCAATCGATCCGCCGCAACCTGCTCACGCCGGTTGAACGCCTCACCTACAGCGCTGAATGGGTGCTCGAAGGCCTGCTGCGTGGCGACAGTGCAGCCCGCGCCGCCTTCTACAGCCAGATGACGCAAAACGGCGTCATGACCCGTGACGACGCCCGCGTCAAAGAGAACCTTCCCCGCATGGGCGGTGGCGCGGCCCTGCTTACCGTGCAATCCAACCTGCTGCCCATCGACCTACTGGGCGCCAATGTAGCCGGTGCAGCAGCGCAAGACGCCTTGCGCAACTTCCTCGGCATCACCGACAACAAGGACCCCACGCCATGAACCGCAAAAACGCTCAGGCGATGAAGTCGCGCGACTTCCACTTCCAGATCAAAGCCGTCCAACCAGACGGCTTTTTTTCTGGCTACGGCAGCGTGTTCGGCGTAGTCGACAGCTACCGTGAAATCGTTGCACCTGGCGCCTTTGCCGCCAGCCTTGCAGACCGCGCAGCCAAAGGCCGCAAGCTGCCCATCTTGTGGCAGCACCGCAGCGACCAGCCCTTGGGCGCCTACGACGTGGCGCGTGAAGACGAACACGGCCTGTACCTCGAAGGGCGCTTGCTGGTGGCCGAGGTCACCCAGGCGCGCGAGGCGCACGCACTGATGAAGGCCGGGGTGCTCTCGGGCCTGTCCATTGGCTACTACGTGCAGTCCGACCAGTACGACGAAAAAGAACGCCTGCGCACGCTCACCAAGGTGTCGCTGGAAGAAACCAGCATCGTCACCTTCCCTGCCAACGATGAGGCCCGGGTCGATTCCGTCAAGTCGCGCATTGCGCGCGGCGACAACCTGAGCCTCCCCGAATTCGAGGGCTTCCTGCGCGAGGCAGGGTTCTCGAAAAGCCAAGCCGCAGCCATTGCAGGCCGTGGCTACAAACACCTGCTAGACCGGAGCGAGTCCGGCCCAGACCAGGCTGCAGACATCTTGAGCGCCCTCAAGGCGTTCACACCACCGCTTCTCAAACTCTGAAAGACCCAGCCA
The DNA here is from genome assembly GCA_030692685.1 of Acidovorax sp. GTDB lineage: Bacteria > Pseudomonadota > Gammaproteobacteria > Burkholderiales > Burkholderiaceae_C > Acidovorax. The sequence continues at coordinate 93,041 of JAUXZO010000081.1, forward strand.
TGCAAAAGACCTCTCGCCACTTCCTCGCACTTGCAGTGTGCGCAATCGCCCTGGGCGCCATCGTGGCCCAGGCCTTCGGTGTTGTCGACATGCAAGCCGTCGTCGCCAGCTACCCCAACCTGTTTGCCAGCCTTGGCGCCTTGGCGCTGATCGGCGACACAGCCAACTTTTCACCCACCGAGATCAAAGCCGCGCTCGACAAGATCGGCGACCAGCTCAAAGAGCAGGGCGAAAAAGCCCTGGCCGAAGCCAAGAAGGCGGGCGACATGTCGGCCAAGACAAAAGAGACCGTGGACGAAATGCTGATCAAGCAAGGCGAGCTGCAAGCCCGCTTGCAAGAAGCCGAACAAAAGCTCGACCGCGCAGGCAAGCAAACCGGTGATGAAGGTGCGGCCACCCTGGGCGCTCAGTTTGTCGAATCCGAAGGCTACAAGTCTTGGCACGCTGCGGGCGGCATGAAGACCTCGCGCGACTCGTTTGCGATGGGTGTCAAGGCCATCACCAGCGACGCAGCCAGCGGCGGCGACGGCATCGCCCCCATGCGCCTGCCCGGTGTGCAGGTAGGCCCCATGCAGCGCATGACGGTGCGCGACCTGCTCACCCCCGGCAGCACCGACAGCAACGTGGTGCAGTACCTGCAAGAAACCGGCTTCACAAACGCCGCTGCTACCGTGGCGGAAGGCGTGAAGAAGCCCGAGTCCGGCATCGTGTACGACCTGAAAAATGCCAACGTCGTCACCATCGCCCACTTCATCAAGGCCACCAAGCAGATCCTCGACGACTTCCCGCAGCTGCAAAGCCAGATCGACGGGCGCCTGCGCTACGGCCTAGCCTTGGCTGAAGAAGCCCAGTTGCTCAATGGCTCGGGCGTCGGCAACAACCTGCTTGGCGTGCGCACGGCGGCCACCGCTTATGCCGCGCCTATCGTCATCGCGGGCGCCACGCGTATCGACGTGCTGCGCCTGGCGCTGCTGCAGGCTGAGCTGGCCGAATACCCCAGCACCGGCATCGTGCTGCACCCCACAGACTGGGCCGCCATCGAGCTGCTCAAGGACAGCACCGGCGCCTACATCTTTGCCAACCCGCAAAGCCTGGCGCAGCCAGGCCTGTGGGGCCGCCCGGTCATCGGAACGCAGGCCATGACGGTAGACAACTTTTTGGTGGGCGCATTCCAAATGGGCGCGCAGGTGTTCGACCGTGAGCAAGCCAACGTCGTGATTGCCACCACCAACGAAGACGACTTCGTCAAAAACATGATCACCATCCGTGGTGAAGAGCGCCTGGCCATGGCCGTGTACCGGCCCGAGGCCTTCGTGAAGGGCGACATCACGCCCGCGTAACTGCGGTTGTAACTGCTGCCATGTGGCAGCAGTGCCGCAGTTCAAAGCCAGATCGCCCGGCCAGCCATGCGTGCCGGGCGATCTTCGTTTACCCCTCTATCCCGCCCGAGGTCATCATGATCAAAGCCATCGTCATCAGCACATTCGTGCACGGTGCCAGCACCTACCGCCCCGGCGATCAAGCCGAGTTCTCGCCACCCGTGTTCGCCAGCCTGGCAGGCCACGGGCTTGTGCAAGAGGCACCTGCACCGTCTGCCGAGCAGACCACTGCGGTGCAGCGCACGCAGCGCGCAGCCCGCACGCCCAGCAACAAAAAGGCCCCCGAGCCCGACAACAAGGGCGCAGCCACCGGCGCCACCGGCACCGCCGCTGTCTTGCCATCGCCCGCCGGCCCGGCCGCATCTTCCGCAGTAGAACCCTCTGCCGGCCCCACTGCCGACGCGGCCTCAACGGCTGGTGCGAGCGATGCCGCTCCTGACGCTTGACCAGGCGCTTGCCCACCTGCGGGCCGATGCCGACCAGGTGAACGCGCAAGACCTGCAGCTCAAGATCACAGCCGCCGAGCTGCTCGCATGCGAACACCTCGGCCGCAACGTGTATGCCGACCAGGCCGCGCTTGATGCTGCAGTGGCGGCAGAAGAAGCGGGCGATTCGCCCATGGTCTGCAACGACCTGGTGCGTGCGGCCATGCTGCTCATCCTCGGCCACCTGTGGGCCAACCGCGAAGACGTCACCACAGGGGCGCCGGTCGAGCTGCCAAACGGCTCACGCTCACTGCTGGCGCCGTATCGAAAAGGCATGGGGGTATAGACATGTTGAAAGCCGGACAACTCACCAACCGCATTCGCTTCGAACGCCCCTCGGCCGCCGTAGACAAATACGGTGACCCCATCGGCGGCTGGGACTTGGTGACCACTGTGTGGGCGGCCATCCGTCCCATGGGCAGCAACGAGCGCATGGCAGCCTTGCAAATGCAAAGCGGCCAGACGCACGTGGTGACTACACGTTACAGCCCTGCGCTTGCTGCGGCACGCGGCGAATGGCACATCGTTTTCAAAGGCCGTGTGTTCCAGCTCGTGGGCCAGCCGCGCAACCCGAATGAAGCCAACGTTGAACTGGTCTTTGACTGCACGGAAGGTCCCTCCCCATGAAGCAAGACACATTAAAAGTTCGCATCAATGTGAAAGTCAGCTGGTGGGTAGCGCCTTTGATTCAGCTTTGCGCGCTGTGCGCGAAGCTATCCCGCTGCCACGTTGATGTTGACGCTGTTGGCCGTTTCATCGGCCGCCATGGTGTCAAGGTGGAGGTGAGGCCATGAGTGATTTTGAGATCAAGGGCCTGGCCGAACTGAACGCAGCGCTGCAAGAGTTGCCCGCCAAGATCGAGGCGAACGTGCTGCGCGGCGCTTTGCGTGCCGGTCAGAAGGTGATCCTCGACAAGGCACGCAGCAACATCAACAACCGCACCGGCGATCTGAGCAAGAGCTTGCGCATTCGCACCAGCAAGCGCGGCGGCAACGTGAGTGCAATGCTGATTGCTGGCGACAAGAAAGCCTACTACCCGCACATGGTGGAGAAGGGCACGGTGAAGCACTTCATCAAGCCCAAGGCCGCCAAGAGTCTGTTCTTTGCCGGGTTGTTTGGCGAGGTAGTGGATCACCCCGGCGCGGCCCCCAAGCCGTTCATGCGGCCAGCTTTGGACAGCGAACAAACCAATGCTGCCGAGGCCGTGCGCGACTACATCGCCACCCGATTGCCTAAAGAGATCAAGAAGGCAGGCAAATGAACGACGCCAGCTTTTGCGCTGCGCTGTTGAACCACGCGGCTGTCACAGCCCTGGTCAGCAACCGCATCGGCTTGGATCAACTCAAGCAAGGCTGGGGGCTGCCCGCCGTGGTCTACCAGATCGTCAGCACCAATGAGCAGCCGTACATCGGCGCATCCAGCGATACCGGCCAGGTTGTCATTCGCCTGCAGGTCAACCCGCTGGCGGCCACCGTGGATGGCGTGGCGGCCATCCATGCGGCAGTGCGCGCCGCCATTCAGTCGCAGCTGGCGCAAGTGGTTGACGGCCACCGGCTGATCCACGTTGAAGACGGCGGGCGCGACAAGTACGACAAGGACGAAACCTCCAGCACCTGGACACGCGCCTCCGACTACCTACTGACCGTTGAAGCTCAAACGCTCTGACGCCCCCAACACCGCGCTGGCCCTGCCAGCACGTTGTGCCCGCAAGGGCCTACCCACCGCCCGCTGCCGAGCAATCGCAGCGGGTTTTTTCATGCCCGCTCATTGCGGGTTTTTTTATAGGAAGCATCCGCAATGGCAACCACACCCAAAACGCAAAGCTCGGCAGGCACGACCCTCGAAATCGCTACCGGCGCCCCCGCCACGTTCGACGCAACTGGCTTTGCAGCCCAGACCTATACCAAGGTTGGAAAGCTCAAGAACCTTGGCCCTTTTGGCAAGACGTTCTCGCTCATCACCAGCGAATACCTGGACCAGCGCGGAAAGGAAAAGCGCAAGGGCACGTATGACGCAGGCAGCTTGCCCGTAACGCTCGACCTCAATGGCAGCGCAGGGCAAAACGCCATGGAGGATGCCAACGATAGCGACGACGACTTCAGCTTTCGTGTGACGTTCCAAGACGGCACCGCTTACTACGTGCGCGGCATCGTGACCGAGTTCATGAAGAACGTGGGCGGTCCAAACCAAATGATCGAAGGCACCTGCAAGCTGGAGCTGCAGTCCTTTACTGACGGCACCGACGAGTTCGCCTCGATCAAGGTTCCCGTCGTCTAACCCACCCCCACCCCAGTTGCCACGACCCGGCCTCGTTCGCTCCCTCGCAGGGGCGGCGGGGCTGGGTACGGGCTTTTGTTTTTCCATCCCTGCGAGACCATCCACATGACCACCATCGTCAACGCCAATGCGGCCCCTGACTTCGCTGCCTTCTTCCTCACCGACACCAGCCGCTTAGAGATTGAGCTGCCCAACGGCGACCCCATGCTCTACAACGGCCAGCAGGTGGTTGCAGTGCTGCACGGCCCGGCGACCGACGTGTACGTGAAGGCCAAAGACGCCATGGAAAAAGAAGCCACGCGGCGAGTGTTCGCCGCCATGGGCGCAAAGAAGAAAAAAGGCGAAGACGAAGACAAAGAAGCCGACCCCAAGTTCCTCACCGCCGTCACTGCCGAGTTCGAGAACTTCCCCTATCCCGGTGGCCCTGGTGCCATTTACCGCGAGCGCCGCCTGCAGTACATCACCGACCAGGTGCGCCGCCACCTGAACGACTTGGGAAACTTCTTCAAGGGGCAGAGCAAGACCTGATCTTGCTCGCACGCCAGGTGGCCTGGGCCAGCGTGCGGCCTGAGGACGCCAAGGGCAAAAAAGCCGAGTTGTGCCGTATGGAGCAGATCGAGCTGGACGGCGGCACGCTGGAGATGCCCGAGCTGTCCATGCCCTACCTGTGGGCCTACCTGCAAGACGTGGGCCTGTGCGAGCGCGGCGACATGGGCCCGCGCCCGCTCAGCAGCACCGAGCTGCAGGCCTGGGCCAAAGGCTCTGGCTTGCAGCTGGACGCCTGGGAGTTCCGCGCGCTACGCAAGGCCTCCCGCGCGTTCGTCGCGCAGCTTGGCAGCGACGACACCCAACCGCCCTACGGCGACCCCGAGACCCTGGCCGACCCGGATGTGGTCGAGCAGCGCATGGCCCAGATCCTGGACAGCCTGGCAAAACCTGTGGAGAAGAAAAATGCAGATCGCAACTCTGACGATTGAGATGGCTGCGAACGTGGCACGCCTGCGCCAGGATATGGACAACGCGGCCAGCATGGTACAGGGCGCTACGGCCAAGATGCAGAAGGCTGCAGAGCTGGCGGGCAAGGCCTTGGGCTTGATCGGTGTTGGCCTGTCTGTTTCGGCCTTCACGGGCTTCGTCCGCAATGCCATCGATGCCGCAGACGCACTGGACGAGATGTCCGGTCGCGTCGGTGTGTCGGCAAAAGAGCTGTCGGGCCTGCAGCTGGCGTACAAGCAGGCAGGCATGGGCAACGATGCCATGGCATCCAGCCTGGCCAAGCTCTCTCGGGAGATGTCTGAGGGCAATGCGGGCCTGCGCGCGCTTGGCGTGAACACGCGCAATGCCGATGGCAGCTTGCGCGGCACAACCGAGGTGCTGCTGGACGTGGCGAACAAGTTCACCACACTGGAAGATGGCGCTGCAAAAACAGCGCTGGCTATCGAGATTTTTGGTAAGTCCGGCACCGACATGGTTCCGCTTCTCAACAGTGGGTCAGAGGGTATCGCCCAGATGACGGCCATGGCTGAGAGGCTGGGCTTGGTGATTGAAGACAGCACCGCTGCCCAGGCGGGACAGTTCAACGACACGTTGGAACTGCTGGGCCTTGGCGTGGAGGGCGTAGGGTCGCGCATTGCTGCGCAGCTGCTGCCAACGCTCACCAGCCTCACAGGGTCATTTTTGGAAACGATGTCCTCTGGGGAGAGGCTGGCTGGAATAGCGGACTTCCTCGCTTCAAGTCTGAAACTCCTTTACACGGTAGGACTGAGCATCGTTGAGGTGTTTAGCACTGTTGGGAAAACGCTTGGGGCAGCCATGGGGCAGGTGCTTGCCATCCTCAAAGGTGACTTCGCGCAGGCCTCAGCGATTGGCCAGGAATGGCAGCGTGATGTCACAGCGGGATGGGCTTCCACCAGCGCGGCCGTTCAGGCAGCGTGGTCAGCCGAGAGCAATGCGGCTGTCGTATCTGCCGCTACCACCATGAAGGTCAACCAGGATTTGTTGACCGCGCAAAAAGCCCGTGAGGAGGGGGCAAAGAAATCTGCAGCTGCGGCGACCAAGGCGGCGGATGAGTTCGCAAAACTGCGCGACAAGATCAACGGCAGGGACAGCGGCACCGACCCTGACTTTCTGAAGAACCTGCAGATACTGCAGAAGGGGAGCAAGTCGCTAGAGGAGTACCTTCGACTGGCTGAAAAGTACATCGCCAGCCAGAAGTACATGCAGGACGCGGACAAAGCCGCTCTGCAGGTCGCTCAGCTGAAGGCCGATGCCCGCAATCAAGAGGCAAATGCCATTGCCGCGCAGATGGCTGCGCAAGAGCAGGCCGCTGCTCAGCAGCTCGCCAGCGTGCGTGATCGCGTGACGTCCCTGCAGCTCGAAGAGCGTGCGCTGGCGATGTCACGGGATCGAAACATCACTCTAGCCGAGGCCATCGAACAGGTGGCACTGGCGCGCCTGCGCGAGCGGCAAGAAAAGCTGGCGGTGGGCACTGAGGCCTATGACGCGATAGAGCGCGAAATTGAGGCCCGTAGGGAGCTGATAGGCCTGGTGCAAAACCAGGGCGTGCGCGAGGCAGCTGAAGCTGCTACCGCTGAATCCCTAAAGATGGCGGACCAGATCAACAACTCCCTCACCGACGCCCTGATGCGCGGCTTCGAGTCTGGCAAAGACTTTGCGCGCAACATGCTCGACACGGTGGTGAACATGTTCAAGACCACCGTGCTGCGCCCCATCATCAGCGCCATCATCAACCCCATTGCTGGCGGCATCACCTCCGCCATTGGTGGGGGCGTCGCAGGGGCGGTGGGGCAAGCCAGCGGGGCCAGCGGGCTGCTGTCTCTGGGCAGCATGGCGTCGTCTATCACCGGCATTGGTCAGTACATGGCCACCGGGTTCCTCAACACCGTTGCGGGGACGGGCACAGCGGCAGGGGTTACCGCTGGTGGTGCCATTGGCGGGGCCAATGGCTTTGCTATGCAACTTGGCGCCGTGGCCCCTTGGCTGCTGGGCGCCGTTGCGCTTGCCTCGCTATGGAAACCGCTGTTCGGCCGCACGCTGAAAGATAGCGGAGTCCAGGGCGAGTTTGGTGGCGAACGTGGTTTTGAGGGCGAGAGCTACAAGTATTACAAGGGCGGCCTGTTCCGCAGCGACAAGACCGAAACTTCGGCACTGCAGGAAGAAATACGCAAAGCCCTGGGCGACACGTTCCTGGCCATGAAGGCGCAGGTGACTGACTTCGCCGAGGCGCTTGGCCTGAGCACAGACCGCCTGGCTGGCTACACCAGCGCCATCAAGATCAGCACCTTCGGCCTGGACGATCAGAAGGCACAGGCGGTGTTCCAGGAGGCGCTGGCCACGGCCAACAACGATTTGGCGCAGCAGGTACTCGGCACATGGGAGACCACCACTGAACGTGTGCAGCGCACCATCAGTGGCATGACTGGGGGTCACGCCGAGGGAGGCGACTGGTACAGCGAGACGTATGACGAAGACGTCACTACCAGCACCTACACGCCCAGCGAGTTTGCGAAGGAGGGCGAGAAGGCAATCGACACCCTGACGCGCCTGGCCACCAGCATCACCGTGGTCAACAGCGTGTTCGACGTGCTCGGGTACACGATGTACGAAAAGAGCCTGGCCGGTGCGGACGCAGCCAGCAAGATGATTGACGCGTTTGGTGGCGCAGAGCAGTTCATGGCTGCCACCGGCAGTTACTACCAAAACTTCTACAGCGACGCCGAGCGCTTTGCCAATGCGCAGCGCAAGTTGTCTGAGGGGTTTGCCGAGTTGGGCGTGTCAATGCCCCTTTCCAAGGATGAGCTGCGCAAGCTGATCGAGGCGCAAGACCTGAGCACCGATGCAGGCCGAAAGATGTACGCGTCGCTGATCACCCTGTCGGGCGGCTTCAACGAAGTGGCCATGGCGGTCGAAGGCTACAACCAAAACTACTACACCGAGTCCGAGCGCTTTGCCAATGCGCAGCGCAAGTTGGCCGAAGGATTTGGCGAGCTGGGCATAGCCATGCCGCGCTCCAGGTCAGAGCTGCGCAGACTGATCGAGGCGCAAGACCTGAACACCGAGGCGGGCCGGGAGATGTATGCATCTCTGATCAGCCTGTCCGGCGGGTTTTACGAAGTGGCCATGGCGATTGAGAACGTGTTCGCCAACATCAGCAAGACCACGGCGCAGAGCGTGCGCGACATTCAGATGTCGATCATGTCCAACGAAGAAAAGTATTCGTTCCTGGACAAAGAGATCGATGGGGTGATTGCCCGCATGAGCAGCGCTACGTCGCCTGAGGAGATCGAGCGACTGTTCCAGCAAGCCAACAGCGCCACCACGGCCGCCTACAACCTGCTCAGCCCTGAGGAGCAAGTGCGGCTGAACGCCGAGTTTGTGGACCGGCTGTACGAGCTGGAGGCCGTGGCGCAAAGCCGCCTTGATGTTGCTGGCCAGACGGCCGACAGCGCAGAGCAGCAGGTGCAAGCCGCAGCCGATGCGAAAGAGGCGGCCCAGTCGCAACGCGAGGCAGCAGCCGAGATGACGCAAGCGGCTGCAGACATGCTGCGCGCGGCACAAGAGACGCTGAAGGCGGCGATGACGCCCAAGGTGATTGATTTGCGCTTTAACGGCCAGGCAGCCAATGAGGTGACCTACACATGAGAGCCATCACCTCCGCGCAGCTGGATGCCCTGGACCGGCGCGACACCCGGCCCATCTACCTCATCGAGCTGTACATCGATGGGGATGAGCGGTATTCGACCAACGGCCACCAGGCCGTGGGCCTGGTGGAGTACGCGGGGGCGGACATCGGGCTCGCGTCTATCGACAACTGGGCCAGCGCCCGCATCAAGCTGCTCGCCACCCCCGCACGGGTGGCGCAACTGATGTCGCAGGCGTGGCGCCATGGCTACTGCCGCGTGTATTTGCTGCCAGTGGCCACCTACCCGCGCATCACGCAGCCGGGCTATGTGCAGGCGGGTTATGGAGTGCAGGGCGATTACCAGTCAGAACCCATCTTGCTGGTCGATGGCGAGCTGACTGCTGCCAACCTGGGGCCAGAGCGTTGCGAGTTCACCGTCTCGCACCGCGTCACCGTGGGCCGCTGGCTGCCAGCGCTGCGCATAGACCCACCCCTGTGCAACCACCTCCCGCGCCATGGGGAGGTGGTGGTGTGGGAGAACGAAAAATTCACCTTGGAGGCACGCTAACGTGGCCACCCCTTTGCCAGCCGAATACCGCTTGCTGCAGTCCAGCACGTTGCAAGAAGAAACGGGCGTTGCTGTCGACAAAACCGACGACGGCGCCAATGTCTCGCGCGACCTGTACCCGCGGTCTTACTACGACATCAAGGCCCAGTTCGGCCCGCAACGAACAGCGCAACGCGAGGCACTGATGGCCTTTTTGCGAGCCAACCGATCTGCAGAAATTGATATCACCTTGCGCGGTTCCGTGTACCGCTGTCGCGTGGTGCAAGCGCCTTCTATTGCGTACCAGGGCGGCCGGCAAGAGCAGGTGAGCGTGGGACTGCGGGGGTACGCTGTATGACCACCGTATTTTTGCCAGACGCTGGCTTTAACAAGCCCGACACACCCACCACCCCCCCCACCAGCGTCGGCGGCTCTGGCCACATGCCAGCGCAGGAGATCAACGAACTCGCCAACGACCCGCGCGAACTCACCGCCACGGTCACCGCCCGTGGCGCCCTCATCCCCGTGCTGTATGGGCGCCGCGATGTGCCGGGCCTGGTGTTTGCATACGGCAAAAGCGGCACCAGCCTGGTGATCGGCTACATCTGGTGCGTGGGCGAAGTGGACGCGGTGGAGGCCGTTTACCTCAACGACGCCGCCGTGCCCGTGGGTGTCACCGTCACTAGCTACCTGGGCACGCCTACGCAAGGGGTAGATGCCGCCCTGGCTGCCGCCGTGGCCGCCTATGCCGACACGCTGCGCATTGACGTGCCAGGCGGTGGCAAGCTGGGTCTTTGCTACAGCGTCGTGACCATTGCACCCGGCAAGCTATCGGGCTTTCCGCGCGCCCGCGCCGTCATTCGCGGCCGCAAGGTGCTGGACCCGCGCACAGGCACCACCGGCTACAGCGCCAACCCCGCACTCATGCTGGGCGACCTCATCACCAACCCCGTGTTTGGCATTGGCCGCCCGGTGGCAGGCGTGGCGGAGTGTGCGAACTGGTGCGATTCAGAATTGGGCATGGTGCCAGGCGCTTTTCGTGCCAGGGCCGCCATCTACATTGCCAGCGGGCGGCCTGCCGAGCAGTACGTGGATTTGTTGTGTGAATACGCCGAATGCCTGCGCGTGTATGAGGGCAGCACCATCAAGCTGGTGCCCGATGCACCGGTAGACCTCACCACCGCCCCCATCGTGGGCCCCGCAGACATTGTGGCCAATAGCTTCAGCCTGTCGGCCGAATCGACCATGGACACGCCCACAGAGGTCGAGCTGCAATACACCCAGCCGCCTGTTGTCGCAGAGCAATCATGGGCCCTTGCGCCCGTGGTGGTGCGCCTGCCAGGCGTAACCGAGGGCGAAGTGCAGCGAGTACCCACCAGCATCACGCTGGACGGCGTGTACCGCTACGTCGAGGCGGCCAATAAAGCGCAGGCTCGCCTGAACAGGATGCAAGGCCGCATGACTGCCAGCTGGACCACGCTAGACATGGGCGTAACCCACCAGCGCGGCGACGTGGTCAAGGTGCAATTGCCCGCACGCGGCATTGATGTGCCCGTGCGCATCGAGAGCGTAAACATGGCCTCGTACGGCCGCTACGCCGTCAGCGCCAGCAGATACGACCCGTCGCACTACCCTAGCGACACCGTGCTGCCGGGCGGTGATGGGTTTGTGCCGCTGGGCGCTATTGCCATGCTGGTCGGCACCGAAGTGCCTGCGGGCTGGGCGCTGTTCAGTGATGCCGACGGCTGCTACATCGTGGGCGCCGGAGGCGCGCTTGCGGTAGGCGCGACAGGTGGCAGCAACACCGTCGACGCATTTGTGGCGAACAGCTCGGCGGGTGGCGCGCATACCGGGTCACTGGACATGTCAGCTATTGCGTCCGGCCCCACAGCTGGTAGCGCGCTGCCGCCCACTCACTTCCCGGTAGCCGATCACACGCACACCGTATCGCTTGCGGCCAAGGCGCTGGACATGCTGCGCAGAGACAACGTGCTGATCATCAAGACCGGTGGGGCCGACACAGAGTTGCCAGCCGCTGTACGCGTGTTTGGCTTGCACAACACCAACACGACGGCCGACAAGATCACGGCGTTTGCTGGGCGTCTGCTGCGTGCAGCGGCTGCATCGGTCGACGCTGGGGCGAGCACCACCAGCGCGTCCGCCACCACCAATTTGATACCGCACCATGCCCACTTCGCAGGTAGCAACCTCGCAAACATAGACGTCGCGGTGTTTGGCCCCACGCCCAAAGTCATGGGCAATGTCGAGTCGGGGCGGCACACCCACACGGTTACGGCGGTGTACACCCCCCGGCCCAAGCGCCAGCAGGTGTGTGCCTTTGGCAGCGCCACGCCCTACAGCGTGCGCGCGGGCATGGTGTTCATGTGGTCGGGCAGCGTGCTGGCCTTGCCCGACGACTACGTGCTGTGCGACGGAGCCAGCGGCACGCCAGATCTGCGCGACCGGTTTGTGGAGTTTGCCGCCACGCTGCCAGCCGCCCCAGCTGGCGACAACACAGTGAGCGTTGCCATGTCGTTTTCGCACGAGGGGCACAGCCACTACGGTGGCACTTACACCACCCCTGCAAAAACAGTCTATGGCCACGCGGAGACGATTTTCCACACGCACAGCGCAAGCGCTGTGCAGGCCTTTACGCCAGCGTACTACGCGCTGGCTTTCATCATGTACGCACCCGCAGGGTAACAACCATGGCATTCACCTATCGCAACATCAAAGGCAGCGAACTGTCGTACGCCGAGCTCGACGAAAACTTCGGGCGCGTGGAGACACTGCATGACGCCACGCAGGATGCTCTGGCTTTGGCGGAAGCCGCAGCGGCCCTTGCGGTGGCCGCAGAAAACTTTAAGGGCGAGTGGTCCGGCTTGACCGGTGGCCTGGAGGTTCCAGCATCGGCCAGCAATGGTGCGGATTTCTACATGCTGCTCGTGGACCTTGCTGATGTCACCATTGAACAGCCTGGCGTATCTGCGGCCTGGAAGCTGATCCCCCTGGGTGGGCTGACCACCGACTTTGCAACCCTGCCAGACTCCGCTGCGCTGGATGGCACAGAGATTTTGGCGGTTGACCAAACAACGGTGAAGCGGTCGACGATCCAGAAAGTTCTGGACTGGATTCTGGCCAGGGCGAACTCTTGGACGGGCTTGCAAACGTTCAAAGAGTTGCGCGAGACGATGGTGACCGCCAACACCGGCTCGGCATACACCATCAACCTGGCGAACGGGTCCATGTTTGACCTGACGCTGACGGGCAATTGCGCCTACACATTTCCTACGGCCAGCTCTGGCAAGCAGTTCACCATCCTGCAAAAGCAAGACGGCACCGGATCGCGCGCGGTGACCTGGCCATCTTCGGTCCGTTGGGCTGTGGGGGCGGCTCCAACCATCACGGCCACAGCAGGGCTCACCGATGTTATTTCGTTCGTGGCCGATGGCACCTACTGGATCGGCTTCGTTGGCGGCCAGAACTACAACCGAAGCTGAGTGATGTTTGCTGCAACACGCACGGGTGTACTTACGGCCAAAGCCAATGGTGCATATCGCTATTGGGCGGTACTTGTTCTCAACAACAACGGCGACACGGGTTTTATCAGTTGTTCCGAGGTGGAGCTTCGTTCTGTGGTCGGGGGGGCTGACTTGACATCGCCTAGCACGCCAGTGACCGTCACGAGCGGTACGCTTTTCCCGGCCAGCAACACCGTGGACAACAACCTGGGAACGTATTTCCTCACCGGATCGGGTCAGGTGACAAATCAACGGTTTGCATTTGATCTGGTCACCCCGCAGAAAGTGGTGCAGATGGGTTGGCGAAAGCGCGGCACCGGCCTTGCCTCTCAGGCACCCAAGGACTTGACGATTCAAGCGTCCGCTGACGGCGCCACCTGGGACACGGTTGCGTCATTCACCAACAGCACGGGGTGGGATGATTTTTTGCGGCTCTTTACCTGGTAACCAATATGAAGTACCTACACATTGCTACCTATGTCGTAGAGGAGTTGGCGGCTATCCGCGTGGCGTATCCCAACATGTCGATCCCTGACGGGGCGGACTTGTCAGACATGGGTTTTGCTCCTTTGCGGGAAGTAGCGCCGCCTGAGGCGCCACCCGGTAGCCGGGTCACGCTGGCGCAGCCCGCGCTTGTAGAGGGGGAATGGCTCACCCAGTGGGCGATTGTTCCAATCGAAGGCGAAGAGCTGGAGGCCATGCGTACCGCCAAAAATGCAGAGATCAAAGCCGCGCGGCTTGCAGCGAATCGCAGCACCTTTACACACGCAGGCAAGCAGATCGCCTGTGACGACCTGAGCCGCAGCGACATCGACGGCACCAATGGCTACATCACGCTTTACAACGCTCTGCCGCCGGGCTGGCCAGGCGGCTGGAAGGCGGTAGATAACACCTTTGTACCCATTGCAACCGTCGCAGACTGGAAGGCGTTCTACACGTCGATGTTTGCAGCAGGCAACGCCAACTTTGCCAAAGCCCAGGCGCTCAAGGCGCAGCTGGCCGCAGCTACTGACGGTGCTGGTGTGGCGGGGGTCGCATGGTGATGCGCGCCGCGTTCTACATCGGCCGCAAGCGCCTGTTCAACCGCCTCACCGCTTGGTGGTTGCGCGGCGCTTTCAGCCATTGCGAACTGGTGCTGGGCACTGACGCGCAGGGGCGCGCCATCTGCGCCAGCAGCTCGTTCTCCGATGGCGGTGTGCGTGTGAAGTACATGCACCTGAACCCTGGCCACTGGGTACTGGTGGACGTACCAGGCAGCGCGGATGACGCATGGGCCTGGGTGCGGCAGCACAACGGCCAGGGTTACGACTTGCTGGGCCTGGCGGGTTTTGTTGCCCGCGTGCTGGGGCACGACAAGGGCAGGTGGGTATGCAGTGAGGCGGTTGCCGCAATGCTGGGCCTGCCAGATGCCTGGCGCTTTGACCCCTGCAGCCTTTGGGCTGCACTGAGCCGCGTTCCGGTAGAGGGAGGGTCAGCGCATGCCGCCACCTGATGAACCGTTTAAGGGTGTTGACCGCCGCCGCAACCGGCCTGCAGAGGTGCGCCTGACGGATGAAACCATTGACTACATCGAGGCCAAGATGCGCGCCGCTGTGGCGGATGCGATCAAGGACGTGGTCACTGAGGAGACGGCCAAGCGGTTCTGGGGCGCGGGCCTGACGCTGCTGCAAAAGCAGGCCACCAACCATGCGGGGCGCTTCGTGCTGGGCGGTCTGTGGGGCCTGGTTCGCAAGGTGAGTTTCTTCATCACCGTGGGCGGGATTGTGTACGCCGTGGGCGGCTGGGCGCTGCTGGCCACGTTCTTCAAAGCTGTTTTTTCGAGTGGGCCACCATGAGCAACTATGACCCGATCGCGCTGATTGAAGCGCTGGACAACCCGAATGTGCGCGCCTTCTTGCGCATGCTGCGCCATGGCGAGGGCACGGCGGGGGAGGATGGCTACCTGGTGATGTTTGGCGGTGGCCACCTTGTGGGCTTGGACGGCCAGCCGGGCACCGCTGACGACTTTGCCGACCACCCGCGCCAGGCCATAACCCGCAAGCTGGGTGGCTCGCCCATCACCAGCACTGCGGCCGGGGCGTACCAGTTCCTCATGCGCACGTGGGATGGGTTGGTCAAGCAGTACGGCTTTGCCGACTTCTCGCCCAAGAACCAAGACCTGGGCGCCGTGGCATTGATCAAGGGCCGCAAGGCGCTGGACGATGTCATTGCTGGGCGCTTTGAGGACGCGGTGCGCAAGTGCAACCGTGAATGGGCCAGCCTGCCAGGTAGCCCTTACGGCCAGCCGGTGGTGACCATGGCGCGGGCCCGGCAAGAGTACGAGGCCCACGGCGGCACGTATGCACCTGCTGAGCTTGATGCTGCGCCCTCACTGGCCGATTTCATCAACCCTGCGGCGCTGGCCGCCGACACGATCACCCCCCAACCCAAGGAGCAACCCATGGCCCCCTTTATCGCGGCAGTGCTGCCATCCCTCATTGACCTGGTGCCCAAGCTGGGCAAGCTGTTTTCTTCGGGCTCTGACACGTCAGAGCGCAACATCAAGGCGGCTGAGATTGTGGTGGCCGCAGCCAAAGAGGCCATCGGTGCGCGCAATGAGCAGGAGCTGCTGGAGATCATTCAGGCAGACCCTGCCGCCGCTGCCACTGTGCGTGGTGCGATTGAATCGCAGTGGTTCAAACTGGAGGAGGTGGGCGGCGGTATAGCGGCCGCGCGTGAAGCGAACGCTGTCTATCTGCAGCCCAATGCGCCGGGTTTTTGGCTGAACCCTGCGTTCTGGGTGTCGCTGGCCTTCTTGGTGATGCCTGTGATGATCTTGGTCGACATGCTGTTCGCCCATCCAGATTCCTATGACAGCTCGCTGCGCACTCAGATCATCACTGCGGTGCTCGCGTTGCTGGGAATGGTGGGGGCGTACTGGCTGGGCACCAGCTTTAGTAGCCAGCGAAAGACTGAGCTGCAAAGCGGTGGGGCGAAGCTGCCCATTGCGTAATGCACACGCGTGCACACCGCCAGGGCGCCCGCCCTGGCCCTGGCCGCAAGGTCATCAAACAGCTGAACGAGCGCCTACGGCGAGACCAGCGGGAGCTGGAGCGAGAGCTGCGGGAAAGGATGGGGCGGGAACTGTGCCCGCGCAATGATGAGGGGTCGGTGCCGAGGATTGACTGACGGGGGCACTGGACTGTATTCAGCCAGTCAGGCTGCCCGGCGCCCCAGCGTTGATGTCAAAAGCCACCCGGTGAAGATCAAGGCAGTGAAAATCACCGCGTTCTGCACCAGGACGGCCCCAATTAGATACTCCATACCCCAACTGCTCGCTTCGGGCTCGAACGGGAGCAGGGCGGTCACCAAATTGTATTGGGGGAGGGTGAGCGTAAGGAGCATCCGAAGGGCGTCATCGCTCCCGTACGCGGCACCCCAATACAGTGCCATCACCACCACCGCGCTGATGGTGGTAGCAATGAGTGCGGAGGGCAAAAGACGGGCGCTCATCAGCAGCTTTCAGAGCCTTTGATTTGCTTAATCCGCCCACCTACGCCGATGCACAGCCGCGAGGAGCTTGCATCTGTGAGACTGCGGCCTTCCGCTACCGCGTTAAAAACCAGCCCGACTGAAGCGCCGTTGCTGGAGATCATGCCCCAACGGTCTATGATTAAGTGGCCGTTGCTATCGGCTAAAGTCATGTTGACTCTTGGCGATGAATCGGTAGTCTGCAACGTGCATTCATTTTGGGGCACTGAATCATCGCAAGCCCCCTGAGTGCCATTGCGATCCGCGTCAAAAAACACGCGCCAGCCGCATCCCCACTGGGTATCGTCTGTAGTTGTGCATGTTGCAGTGTCTGGGTTTTTCGCAATCACCACGTTGCCGCCCCGCTTGATCGCTTCGGATTTAGCGGCGTAGATGGTTGACTGCAGGTTCTCATTGACATCACGCACGCGCCAGCGTTCGATTAGCGGTTGAAAGCTGGGTGCTGCCAGCCCAGCCAAGATCGCCATAATGGCCACCACGACCATCACCTCCATTAAGGTGAAGCCGCCCTCCCGGAGATGGGTAGCGGACGAGGCAAGCTCTCGCAGCCTGGAGGGTGTCGGGTGTTTGGTCATGGGATCGCATCGTACTGGATACTTTGCGCCATGGGTTGAGCGCCAGTGGTCAAGGATTGATTAACGGTCCCGACAGAGCCCTCACGGCAGTGGCATCTCGTCCAGATCCTGCACGTCTTCAGCCTGCACCCACGCCCCGGTCTTGTCGATGGTGAGCACGCGAGATCCGCCTCCCTTAGCCACTAGCAACACATCGATCTGACCTTTGCGGCTGTTCTCGGGCGATAGGCCCTTGTAGTACACAACGATGCGTTCAAACGTGTCTGCCACCAGCTGGCGGGCCTGCAGCCTGGCTTCCTTGTCCATGGCCAGCACACCCTCGGCCAGCGTGCGCCACCGGCTATCTGCGCCGGTGATGTCGGCCCGTGCTGCCTCGGCAAGTTCGCGCTCGGCCGACTGCACCGCTTGCTGCAGTGCGGCCTTGTCTTCTTCCAGCTCCCTGGCGCGCCTGGTGAACGTGGCAGGGGCGGCCCCTTCGCTGTCCAGCAGGGCCTCCATCAGTCGGTCCAGCTTGGCGTTCACGTCCACCAGCCGTGCGCGCGCGGCCGCCAGCTCGGCACGCGGCGCGGCCGTGCGGTCGCCGGTGTACAGCGCCTGCAGGTTCACCAGGTCAGAACAGTAGTCCATCAGGGCGCGCTCTATGGGCACCACTGAGCAAGAACCCGCCACCAGGCAGCGGTCGCCATGGTTGGTGCGCACGCATTGCAGGCGCCGGTTGCAATCCAGCAGCGTGCCGTCCACGCGCCTGGTGTTTGTCATGTTCTGGCTCTTCATGGCGGCGCCGCAGTAGCCGCACATGCAGATCCCCAGACCGGTGATGAGTGAGGGGATCTCCCCCTTCACCCGCCTGCGGCCGCGCTGCTCTGATAGGCGCAGCAGCTCGGCCTGCACCTCGCGCGTGATCACGGGCGGGTAGTAGTCGCTCAGCACATAGGTCTCGCCATCCAGCGCCACGTGCTTGTCGCCCACCAGGGCAGGGTGGGGCAGCAGCCGCAGGATGTGGCCAGACGTGGGCACCGCTGGGCTGTAGGCCATGCCGTCTTCGTGTAGCCGCTTGGCAATGGCACCGGCGCCCAGGCCGCGCTGGAACATGGCCACGGCCGCCTGCAGGGCCGCCACCCGCTCGGGGATGGGTTGCCACTTGCCGTCCACCGCCTGCAGCCAGCTAGGCTTCTGGCCATAGCGCACCAGGCCGCGGAATGTGCCGTTCTGCCAGCCCAAGCACTGGCGCCGTATGGCATCGCGCACCCGTTTGCTCTTGGTGTCGCTCTCCTCATGCGCCCGGATCATCACCAGAAGCGAATACACCAGGTCCATGGGGTTGGCCTTCAGGCGTTCGCGGCTGTACACCTTGCCGTCGCTTGCCGTCACCACGCTGATGCCGGCATTGATGATGGATGCCAACTGGGCCTGCGCCAGGATGGGTTCCGCGCGAGACAAGCGGTCCAGCCCTTCGACCACCAGCACCGACCCTGGCACCACCTGGCCAGCCTCCACCGCTGCCAGGAACACCCCCAACGCGCCTTGCTTCACATGCCGCTGGTGATAGGCCGACAGGCCCTCATCGCGCATGCTCAGTTCTCCATCCAGCACCAGCCCATGCTGCTTTGCCCATGCCAGCGCGTAGGCCGTCTGGCGCTCGACGCTGTAGCCCGCCGCTTGCTTGGCGTCTGAAAACCTCAGGTAGCTGTAGACCTTGCTCATGCGCTGCCCCTCCACGTGGCGGCGGGATTTTACTTAGAGTGGCTTGAGGCTGATCTCAATCAGGTTCAAAGGGACTCTCTCAGTCGATTCCGGTGGCCCGGTCTCGACACCCCTAGCGATGGCGCCCCCCGAAAGGAGCGCGGTGGTGATTGTAGTGGCCGCGTTCAGCGTCCTGTGCAGCTGATCGGAATGGCGTAGTGCATTACCGAGTCCTCCGACGTGGGGTGGTACTGCGCACCGTAGATTTCCAGGTCTGGCCCCAGGGTGTGCGACTGCCCAGCCGACAGCATCCAGCTGGAATAGATGTAGTTCACCGTTGCATCGACATTCTGCGCAGCGCCGCGGTGGGTAAAACGCGCATAGGTCGACGCGGGGACTTGCATGCAGACCATGCCCGTTGGCACCGTGCCAGCCCCCCGCACCTCCATGCAAGCGAGGTAGCGCAGTTCTTCGCTCTGCGGCCCCGCTGGCGCCACGACGCCATAACAAACGCCGGGAACCGCGTTGGCAATCTCTCCCAATCGGGGAATGAACTGCGCCCACAGGGGCGGCAGTTTCTGGCCCAGGTTGTTCTTCTCAGAATCGATGCCGTAGTAGTCCGTGGGCAACCCGACCATCTGCATGGCGGGCTGCTCGTGAATGACCGGTGCCAGAGAGACGTTCTGGTGCAGGTGCGCGATGTAGCTCGGGTCAAACCGGATCTTGCGCACAAACAAAGAGCGGTTGCCCATCTTGCGGTACTGCGATGGCGTCAAACGGAAGCAGTCTCTGAACGCACGCGTGAAGCTCTCCTGCGTCTCGTAGCCTGCGGCCAGCGCGATGTCGAGCATGCTCAACCGCGTGTTGGTAAGTTGCTCAAGCGCCTTGGCAAACCGGCGTGACCGGATGTAGGTCTTCAGGGTTTCGTTGGTCAGCGCCTTGAAGATCCGCTGAAAGTGCCACTGGCTCATTCCTGCCGCCCGCGCCACCTCAGAGAGCGGGATGTCGGATTCGAGATGGGCCTCGATGAAATCGATGCCCTCCTGGAGTTGCTTGAGGTAAAACACAGCGGCGCCCGTTCAGGGGGTTTGAAAGAAACCGGTCATCGCAACCAGCCGGTTTTGCTCGTTGTAGCGGCCGTAGCTCACGCCCTCGCCGATCACCTGCCCGTTGCCGTCCACCATGTTCCATTTGGCAATGCTTTGCTGATTGTGGCTGGCGAAGTAGTGGGTCACAAAATGGCCACCGGGAACCTGGCGGTGGAAGTCGTCCATGTAGGCGGTCAGTTGCGTCCAGCCCTGGGCGGTCGCCAGCGGGTCGTTGTAAGTGCAGGCTGGGTCAAGGGACTGCGAAAACAGGGCCTGCCTGTCGGCGGCCGAGTCGGTCTTCCACGACGCGGTGTAGGTGTCCCAGATGGATTGAAGGGGTTGTTGTGGGCTCATGGAGCGCTCCTGATGGTGTTGAACGGAGACGCCATCGTGCCGGGCGCTTGCGCGCCTTTTGGACATTTTGTGCTTTTTTGTGGCCGCCCTGCTGGGGCACAGAGCGGCTGCACCCTGGCGTGCCAGGGCTACGCGCCAGCAGAAGGCGCAGATGCGGGTGCCACCCCCAACAGCTGGTGCAGCCGTGGACTGGTGGTGGTGTATTGCAGCGCCACCTTGTCGCCCTTCAATGCTTCCGCCGCGCCAAAGGCCGCCAGCGTGGCTTCGTGGAAACCGCACAGGATGAGCTTGCGTTTGCCGGGGTAGGTGTTGATGTCGCCCACAGCGTAGATGCCGGGCACGCTGGTGCGAAAAGCCTCGGCGTCTACCACCAGTTGCTTGCGGTCCATCGCGATGCCCCAGTCGGCAATCGGACCCAGCCGGGGGGAGATACCCAGCACGGCGACGAGCACATCGAGCGGCAGTGCGCGGGTAGCGCCCTCGGCGTCCAAAACCTGCAGCGCGGTCAGGCGTTCGCCGGATACGTCGATCCCGGTGATCTGTGCGGCTTCGACGGTAATGCGACCTGCATCGCGCAGTTGCTGCAGGCGCTGCAGCAATGCATCGGGTGCCTGGAAGACGTCGCGGCGGTGCAGAAGGCAAATGCGGGCGGCGCGGCCTTGTTCGGCAAGCTCCACGGCACGCGCCACGGCGGGCTCGTCGCCGCCGTGCACGACGATGTTATGGCCGGACGCATCAAAACCGGCGGGCAGGGATTGGTAATGCACCTGTGTGCCCACAAAACGCTCAATGCCTTCCACCTTGAGCGTGCGTGGCACAAAGGCGCCCACACCGGCCGCAATGAACACCGAGCGGGTCAGCAGCTGCGCCCCGGCGCTGGTATGCAGCAGCAGGCGGCCGTCGGGCTGAGCGGCCAGCGATGAAACCAGGGTGTTCAGATGCCAATGTGGCTTGAAAGGCGCGATCTGCTGGAGCAGCAGACTAGCCAGCTCGCGGCCCGTGCAGACCGGGATGCCCGGAATGTCGTAAATGGGTTTGTCGCCATACAGCTCCACACACTG
This sequence comes from Acidovorax sp., assembly GCA_030692685.1. Lineage (GTDB taxonomy): Bacteria > Pseudomonadota > Gammaproteobacteria > Burkholderiales > Burkholderiaceae_C > Acidovorax. Next base: position 114,184 of record JAUXZO010000081.1, read on the forward strand.
GCCGCCCGCATGGGGCAGGGCGTCGATCAGATGGGCGGTGATGCCTTGCAGGCCGAGCTGGAAGACCTGAAACAGTCCTACCGGGCCCGCACCGATGACAACAGCATCGGTTTCTTGAGTCATGGCTGCGACATCCTGCCCGCAGCGTTGGGTACCACGTGGCGTCCACTCAGCTTGAACCGTTCAGGCTGAACTTGTCGAAGCCCCGCGCCGCGCTTCGACAGGCTCAGCGTGATCGGTCGGCGGTACGTAGAAGTGCTTTCGTGCGCAACTAGCGCCGCCCCAAGCCAGTGCCACCGTGGAGCTGGCTTTGCCAGGCCATCGGTGGCGCCCCCCCTCAGGGGGGATGACGCGAAGCGGCTCAGGGGGGAGCTCACTCGGAAGTCACTTGATCAGTTCGTTGACCTTGCCAGGCTTGCCGTTCCACTCGTCGGCGTCGGGCATGGCGGGCTTGCGTTTGGTGATGCTCTTCCAGCCGTCGGCAAAGGACAGGTCGGCGTTGAGCTTGATGAAGGCGAGCTGTTCGGCCGGCAGGTCTTCTTCGGCAAAGATGGCGTTGGCCGGGCATTCGGGAATGCACACGGCGCAGTCGATGCACTCATCGGGATCGATGACGAGCATGTTCGGGCCTTCGCGGAAGCAGTCCACGGGGCACACGTCCACACAATCGGTGTACTTGCACTTGATGCAGTTTTCGGAGACGACGTGGGTCATGACAGGAGTTGTGTGGGTCGGTGAAAACCCTCGATTTTA